>NZ_JBIDFM010000001.1:0-682407 GCF_046635805.1 Gilliamella sp. CG13 | reverse complement strand
GCCGAATAATCAAGCTCACGACCCACCACTTTCTTTCTTCGTTTTTCAACATAATTAACAAGATAAATTTAAGTAAACCTAAGCGATGAGAATGCAAGCGTTCGACAAATTCGTCTGGAACGAATTTGAACAACACGAAGTGTTGGCCACGAAGGGGTGAGGCACACGATGTGCCGAATAATCAAGCTCACGACCCACCACTTTCTTTCTTCGTTTTTCAACATAATTAACAAGATAAATTTAAGTAAATCTAAGCGATGAGAACGCAAGCGTTCGACAAATTCGTCTGGAACGAATTTGATATGCATAATATGTAAATTTCATTTGAATTTATTATCAATCCACTAATCTAAACAACAAAATAAGCTAAAGATTTTAATTTTGCAGATATTTAGGTAATAAAACGCATTAGTGCAGGTTTTCAATACAAACATAGTCATTGTTTAAAATGAAAGACCACTATGCTATAGATTAAAAAGGCTGGATTAATCAGGTTGGCTAATAAAATTTGACGAGATTTGCAAATATTTCAACTTAACTTGCAATCATTATAATGATCACAAGTGTTGAAACGATCTTGTTGGTCAATAATGGTATATTAATGGTTTAAGTCAATTAAATACCTTGGTAAACATACATAATTAATCGATAAGCGATATAAAACATCACCAAACCGACCAAGCAATCTAAAATGACCCACATTCTTTTTTGTTTGAATAGGGGGGTTAAAAGTCTGGCGCCGTAACCAATACCAAAAAACCAGATAAATGAAACACAAACAGCACCAATTAGAAATGCTATTTTTTGCTCACTGGTTAACGTGCCTGCAATTCCCCCAACAATAACAACCGTATCTAAATAAACGTGTGGATTGAGTAACGTCACAGCTAAAGTCGCAAGTACGACTTTAAGTAAACTATTATTTTTTGTATCTTGAGATTCAATTTGCATACTACTTGTGCCTTTAATCGCACTTTTTAATGCGTTAAATCCATACCATATTAAAAAAAGTGCCCCTAAAATGGCAAGAATATTGGTAATAAAAGGATTGGCACTAATAAATGTTCCGACTCCCATGATGCCAATAGACATTAAGGTAAAATCACATATAAAACAGATAGCTGATACAAAGAATATATGATTTTTTAATAAACCTTGCTTTAGTACAAATAGATTTTGTGCGCCTATAGCAATAATAAGACTACCGGAGATCATTGCTCCCCGTAATATTTCTGCCAACATAGTGTAATAATCCTTTAAATGTATTTAATTGTTATTTTGATATATTCCATTCTATTATTCAATACACTATAGCATCGTTGATATAAATTAAAGTTGATTAGGTTATATATTCGCTTTAGTGAATGCCGTTAATTGGCATTTTCCTTGATTAAAAATCAAAACAACAATGCCTATCGTTAACCAGATAATCCCCACTATTTTGGCTTGATTATCAATATGCAGTAATACCGGTATTAAGACCAAGATACCGATAATAGGCAAGCATATATCAAATATAAAAGATGAAATCCCATAGTTGAAATTCTGTTTTTTAAACTTGA
This sequence comes from Gilliamella sp. CG13, assembly GCF_046635805.1. Taxonomy (NCBI): domain Bacteria; kingdom Pseudomonadati; phylum Pseudomonadota; class Gammaproteobacteria; order Orbales; family Orbaceae; genus Gilliamella; species Gilliamella sp. CG13. The sequence goes on along the minus strand of NZ_JBIDFM010000001.1, from coordinate 680,845 downwards.
AATAGCCGATCACTGAAAGATGTAACATAATAAATGCAGTGAGTGCACCAACATCAACAAATGAAATTAAAGTTGGCAATCCTTTTGGACTGATTGCGGCAATCGCTGCCAAGCCTAAATTAAAAATTGCTGCAAATAAAATTGCGATAGTAGGTACACCGCTTTGCTTACCGACCTTTGCAAACATTGCAGGTAAGCGTTTATCTCGACCCATACTAAATAGTAAACGGCTAGAAGCAGCTTGTCCTACCATGGCAGCAAATGACGCGCCTATTGCTTTCATTAAACCTAATGCCCATCCAAGCCATAGACTTATCTCTTGGTTAACAATATTGTAAAAGGCTTTTCCTTGTAATTCTGTATGCGTTTGCAGATATTCGGGAGAGTAGGGACTGAGTAAGGAACCGACATAAATTTGAATAACAAACAGTAACCCTGCTATGAATAAACAAGTTAGGATAGCTTGACTGACTAAATTGCGTTCACCACGATTTTCTTCAGAAAAAGTTGCGATGGCGTCAAAACCTAAATACGATAATACGGCAATGGATACCGCTGTAAATAATTTTTCCCAAGTAAATAATTGTCCCCCTGTAAATGGGCTTAACCAGTCTCGTTCAATATCACTTGTTAATAATACCCAAATTCCTACAGTTAAAATCGCTAATAAAATTAAGACTTCCAGAATTAATATAACTAAAGTGATATTAATCGATTTTTTAATCCCTATTAAATTCAGTGCTGTTGTCACAATAACCGCTAAACCCGTCCATAGCCAAACAGGAATATCAGGCATGAGGGCATTAAGGGATATTCCACTAAATAAATAAGCTACAGCTGGAATAAACAAATAATCAAGCAATAATAACCAACCGACTAAAAAACCAGCATGAGGATGAATTCCCGCTGAACAGTAAGCATAAACTGATCCGGCATGGGGTAACGAATTTGCCATTCTGGCATAAGAATATGCCGTAAACCCCATAACTAATGTCGCTACTATATACACTAACGCCGTGGCGCCATCACTCGTTGCATCTAATACCCCAAATAATCCAACTGGGGCTGCGGGTCCAATAAAAAGCAATCCAAGAATGACCAGATCTCGAAATCGCATACTCTTTGTTAACTGCGGCATAACCATTCTCATATAAAATCAAAGCCTACATTCAATATGTTAATGGATGAATGGTTATACAGCTAAGATCAACTTGTTATTTATATATAACTTTTCGATCTATACGATTAATGGTGCTCTCTTATTTCATAGGTGTAACTCATTTTTGCTGTTTTACCTAACATAATTGAGGCACTACAATATTTTTCAGATGCAAGTTTTATGGCTTTTTCGACGGCTTCGTTGTCAATATTCTTACCTGTGACGACAATATGAAAGTTAATCGAGGTATAAACTTTAGGGGAAGAATCAGCTTGAGTTTTATCGATTTCAATCCACAGATCCCGTATATCTTTTTTAGCTGTTTTTAAAATAGCGACAATATCATAAGCCATGCAACCAGCAGCACCATGCAGTAATAGTTCCATTGGACGAGCACCACGATTGCGACCGCCGTGTTCAATGCCGCCATCCATGATTAAGGCATGACCGCTTGCTGTTTCGCCCATAAAACAAAATTCATCAACCCATTTTAATCGATCTTTCATGATGTACTCCTTACCATTTTAATTTTTAGAAATTTATTTTATTCATTGATTTTCTATTAAAATAAGCGATTTTTTGTCATCTGTCACTATTTGATCATGACCAAATACATTGTCATGTTAAACTTAGGTGGTCTGTCAAATATTAACCCTGTAAAACCGTACAATTTCGATGTATAACCAAATGATTATTTGAAATATTATTTAAAATCTGAATTTATGATCTCGATTTTAATGTTAGCTACTAAAACAAAAGGATGCTTTATGATACTAGAATTTATTCTGTTTCTTTGCATTGGGGCAGCAGCAGGTCTGTTAGCCGGCATGTTTGGTATCGGTGGGGGCGCTTTGATTGTGCCGGCGCTAATTTTTACACTCAACCACTTTACCGTTAATAGTGTTTGGACAAACCATATCGCTATAGCCACATCTTTAGCAACAATTATTGGGACGAGTTTGTCTTCAAGCTGGATGCATAATAAAAACCACAATATCGAGTGGTCTATTTTAAAAAGAATGGTTTTAGGTTGTATTATTGGTACTATCGGAGGATCCTACATTACGCCTTTGATACCGGGTGTTTGGTTAAAATGGATTTTTGTCATTTTCATGATTTATGTTGGTAGTCAATTTGTTTTTAAAACCCGTCAAGTTGCGCACAATCACGCTACTAAAGTGGTAAAGTTGAATACTAGTATTTATATCGCAATGGGCGGTGTTATTGGTCTTTTTGCCGCTTTAGTTGGCGTAGGTGGAGGCGTATTAGTCGTGCCTTTTCTAAAAAAATGCGGTATTGGTATGCGTAAAGCAATCGGCACATCAGCGGCTTTTACGCTACCGGTTGCCATAGCTGGCACGATAGGTTACATCATTTCTGGTTGGCATGTCATGCCTTTACCAAAATATTGCGTTGGTTTTGTTTATGTTCCTGCTGTATTAGCCATTATGCTAGCTAGTATTCCTATGGCAAAAGTGGGCGTACTAATTGCACAAAGAATTTCAGTGGATAAACTGATTAAGTTGTTTGGGATGTTCTTACTGGTATTAGCATTAAAATTAATGATCTCTTAGCGTTATACTCTGTTTTTTTGAAATGGTAAACAATTTAGTTTGGATTTTTTGTTTCTGTAAATTGTAACGTTATCTATACACTTTTATAATAAAAATATGTTATGCTTTCTCTAATTTAACTTTTATCGGGTTTTATATAAGGAAAATATAATGGCAGAAGAAACTATTTTTAGTAAAATTATCCGACATGAAATTCCTGCAGATATCGTATTTCAAGATGATAAAGTGACCGCTTTTCGAGATATCTCACCGCAAGCCCCCACTCACATTTTAATCATTCCAAACAAACTTATTCCAACCGTTAATCATGTGACTGAACAAGATGAACAGTTACTTGGACATATGATGATTGTGGCCGCTAACATTGCTAAACAAGAAGGAATTGATGAAAGTGGTTATCGATTAATCATGAATTGTAATAAAGATGCGGGACAAGAAGTCTTTCATATTCATATGCATTTATTAGGTGGAAAAAATTTGGGGCGATTAATAGGTTAATTTAATATGAGAAAAATTATAAGGTTATTAGCATTTATTGCATTTGTCAGTTTATTGGTGGGGTGTCATCTTCTTGATTCTAAAAAAACAGTCGATACTCCTCCAATTGACAATTCACCAATAGGCATTATTGAAACTCCGCCGCAAATTGTTAAAAAAACAGATTGGCGAAGTATTTTATCGCCATTTATTACTAAAATACTACAATCCTCATCAATCCCTGAAGGCAATAGAGTATTATTAATCAGTGATATACAAAATCGCACAGGTGAATTTGTCGCAAATAATCAAATTGATGAAGCGCTACACCAGTTAATGAGTAAGCAACCCATTTTTTCAGTTGTTAATAAGCAATCAATTAATCAAGCTAAACAAGCAATTGGTATTGGTTCAGATGATAAATTTGTGTCTCGAGGAAAAATGATTGGGTTAGCTAAATCAATAAATGCGCAATATGTATTGTTTACCACACTTTATCAATTACCTAATGATGATAATGGCACAGATGCTGATCTTTCAATAGAATTACTTTCTACCCAAAATGGCGAAATTTTAGAGAGAGTAACTTCAAAAGATTTTGCTCAGCCAAAGACGCAAACTAATAATAATCAAACTGAGGCAAATGAGTAATGGGACCGCTATTAATTGATTTTGAGGGGACGACCTTAACCAAAGAAGATCAAACGCTGTTACAAAATCCTTTAGTTGCGGGCATCATTTTATTTAGCCGTAATTTTCAGAATGTAGAACAATTATCAGAATTAATAAAAGAGATTCGTTCAGTATCCCCAGAACGATTATTAATTTCAGTGGATCATGAAGGGGGACGAGTTCAGCGTTTTAGACAAGGTTTTACATTAATTCCCCCTGCACAATCGTATGCGTTGCTGAATGATATTGAACAAGCAAAATCCTTAGCTTTTGATGCCGGTTGGTTGTTAGCAATGGAACTAATTGCCTTTGATATTGATTTGAGTTATGCGCCCGTATTGGATTTAGGTCATGAATGTTTGGCTATCGGCTCACGTTCGTTTCATCAAGATGTCGATATCGCATACCAAATTGCATCAGCAATGATTGATGGTATGCATAGTGCTGGAATGAAAACAACCGGTAAACATTTTCCGGGGCATGGTCATGTTATTGCTGATTCTCATAAAGAAACGCCAGTTGATCATCGCAATCAATCATTAATTGAACATGATATGCAGATATTTTCCAGATTAATTGCTGATAAAAAACTTGATGCAATTATGCCTGCGCATGTTATCTATCCAGCGTTTGATGATAAACCAGCGAGCGGTTCAAGCTATTGGCTTAAAACAGTGCTTCGTCAACAATTACATTTTGGTGGTGTCATTTTCTCGGATGATTTATCGATGGAAGGTGCTTCTGTCATGGGAAATTATGCTGAGCGAGCAAAAAATGCATTAGCAGCAGGTTGTGATCTGTTGTTAGCGTGTAATAACCGTCAAGGAACTTTTGCGATTTTAGAACAATTGGAAAGTTTAGATAAACAACACTCCCTTAGATCAACCAAAGCGCAATCGCTGTTAACAAAAAACAAAATTAGCTATGACGATTTAATCAAAACAGCTGATTGGCAAAATCGATATAATAATTTGATGAAACTAAACGAAAAATGGGCGGATTATAATGCAAATAGCCATCCTTGAAATTGATCATAATAAACGACTGATAGCATATAATGACAAGGCTAAAGCGTTACTTTCATCGACTTTGTTAACGTTACAACAACCTTTTGACTATCAGGCAATATTTCATCTGGATAAGACGCAAGGTGTTGATGAGCTAGATGATACTATTATTGTACTTAATGCACAGTATTATCTGTTGCAAAAAGTTAATGAAACATCAAAAACTATTTTTATCATTCAACCTATAGAATATCTTAAAAAAAGATTATCCAAAATTCATGTTGTGGCAAGTCAGGCTTTTGATATTTTTGCGACCCAAAGTAATGCCATGCAAAAATTAATTGCCCAAGCTAAAGCGTTTTCGATGCAACGTGAACCGTTATTAATCTCGGGAGAAACAGGTACTGGTAAAGATCTGCTTGCTTATGCCTGTCATCAATACAGTCCTCGAGGGGAGCAAACTTTTCTAGCGTTAAATTGTGCTGCAATGCCAGATGAAGTGGTTGAAAGCGAACTTTACGGTCATGCTGCTGGGGCTTACCCGGGGGTAATAGAAAGTAAAAAAGGTTTTTTTGAACAGGCTAATGGCGGATCGGTTCTACTTGATGGCATTGATGAAATGTCTTTTCAAATGCAGACCAAGTTATTACGTTTCATTAATGATGGCTATTTTCGTCGGGTTGGTGATGATAACGAGGTGTATGTTGATGTACGTATTATTTGTGCCACAAAAGTTGATTTAGCCGATTTAGTCGAACAAGGAAAATTTAGAAAAGATCTCTATTATCGGCTCAATGTGCTTTCATTACATCTTCCTTCATTACGCGAACGCAAAGAAGACATTGCTCCGCTAACCATGATGTTTGTCAATGAATTTGCCGATAAACAAGGCATACCTGCTCCTTATGTCGATAATGAAGTTTTTGACTATTTAGCCCGCTACTCATGGCCAGGGAATGTAAGACAACTAAAAAATATTCTGTATTGCGCTCTATCTCAGTTGACATCAACTAAATTGACCGTCAATGATATTGAGTTACCAGTGCAAACTTCATCAAGAATATCTAGCATTGATAATATCGAAAGTAAGACATTAGATGAAATGACCAAACAGTTTGAAAAAGAGATTTTATTACAGTTATACGATAAATATCCAAGTTCCCGTAAACTGGCGAAACGGTTAGGCGTATCACATACGGCAATCGCCAATAAATTACGGGATTATGGTATGAATCGATGATTAATTTTGAAAAAAATCCAATTGAAAAATAACGATTGATTTGTTTTATAAGACAAAATTGTTGAACTATTTATTATGGAAAACTGACGAGACAATAAAGAATGATTGAATGCTTCAAACGCCTTAATCGATATAGAAATTTTCTAATTAAAAAGATTAAGAATAATCTTAAAACAAATCAACTTAACAAACGAAAATTAAATCAAACCGTTTTTGATGCTGAAAAATATCACTCATTATTAATAGTCATGTGCGATTTTGGTATTGGTGATGCAATCGTTGCATCTTTTCTTATTAATGAATTAAGACAGAAAAATTATCAAGTGAATGTTGTTGTGGATGAACGGTTAAGCTTTTTATTTAATGGTTTTATTGAAGTCGACAATGCTTACTTTTTTAATAAAAAAGAGATAAAAAAATTTTGCAAAACCGAAAAAAATATCAAGATAGATCTTGCCATTGATCTTTATGATGAAGGTGATAATAGTCTTAGAAGAGTTGAACTTATCTCATCTTTTGACCCGACGCATACCATCGGGTTTAATCAATCTAAATTCTTACAATATGATACTTCAATTGTTTTTAACGAGGTGAATGCTCATATCACTCAACGAAGCTGTAAAATTCTAGATCTTCTGAAAATTAGTTATAATTGTGTTCAATATCATCTCAATATTTATCATGATGAATTATTAACAGCCAAAAAGTTTATTGACGAAGTGTGTAATGGATCGGATAAATTTATTATTGTTTTTAATCCGTTTGGATCGTCTGAAACGAAAAGTTTTTCACATGAACAAATAAAAAGAATTAATGCTTTTCTATCACAACAAAAAAATTGTACTACCATTATTGTGGGGGAACAGAAGCAAATTTGTGCTATTGATGAATTACCGAATATTTATCTCAATAGAAATCCATCTTTTATTGTGGCATCAGCGCTTGTTTCGCTATGTCATTTAGTCATTAGTGTGGATACATCAGTTGTGCATGTTGCATCAACTTATAATAAACCATTGATAGCCGTTTATAATAATCGTTTTAATGCTGGTTTCAATCTGAATAAAGTATGGGCACCTATCGGCACGAACGCTAAACTTTTATTTACACAACAAAACAAGATTACAAAGGCAGGTGATCCGATTGCTGAATTAGATATCCAATTGATTATCGAACAGATTAAAGAAACATTAAAAAGTTTCAGACCTTTGGTGTAATTTAAGCGTAGGATAATTTACGCTATCGATAATCGTTTAAATTTAGGTCATGTTGGTTGAAATTGTTAAGTAAATGAATCAATTTTTATACAAACGAACTTCAAAAATCAATATTTACCAACTTTCATTCCCAATTCAGTGACTAATAGTATAAACTTACCGCCATCCAATATTGAGTTTGGAATTATTAGTTAACTTTTTTATAAAAATAATGTTGACCAGTTATCAATTATTAAATATAACACTGTAATAAAATTTAAGTATTAAGAGTCAATAAAATCGTTGTGTCGTGAAATAATCTAAAAATCTTTAGTAGAGTGTGATTTCTATAGATTGGCATAAAAAAATACAGAATGTTGAATTAAGAATTATAATTGAAATAAGGCATTTTGTTTTAAATAATTGGCTATAAACTAAATAACATTAGAAAATTCCAAGTTTGGTTGTGCTTTGAAGACTGATTTTGGTGTTTAATCATGACTGATGTTATTTGACATATGATTGATAAGCTCATTTTAAACGTTATATTATAATGTTAAACGATACAGTATAGAAAAAATGGGATCAGCTTTGTGATAAATGGCACTTGTATGATCAGTATCCCTTTTTTGCGTGATTAAAATATATCAAACCTTTAACTAAAATATTAGCTAATTTTACCAAACGAATAATTGAATGTTTCAACCCAATTGCAAAATAGTACGTAATATAGTGATTAGAAAGTTAGAAAAGCAGTAAATTGTCAATGCTTTTAACGTTCTAATGTAAGCAGGTAATGTAGCAACCCATTTAATTGATAGCGTTTATTAAATTACGAATTGTAATGGCTGGAAAAATTCAAATTAATACATGGGGTAATATTAATTATGAGTTATCTTAAAGAGTTACAGAGAAAAGTTAATAAATATAAAACAAAATACAAAGTTAATGATAAGAAAATTGCGCTTAAATTAATTTGGTGGAACATTGTTCAAATAATTAGTTTAAAAACCAGTAAAGATAAAATATCTAAGAAAAATCTAAATAAAATAGCCCTAATTTTATCAGGGGGTATTGGTGATATTTTAATTGGTTTTAATTACGCTTGTTATTTACGAGAATATTTAAAGCCTAACAACATTATTATCGATATTTTTGTTAATAATGCTGGTATGGTGAAATCTTTAGATGGTGGGGCTGAATTTAATATTTTTCCCGTTTTAGAACCAATAAATGATAAATATCTGTTGAAAATAGGATTAGTTAGATATCCACAAATTTTAGAAAATAACCTTATTTATTCAAAGCATTCCAAAAATAAAAAATTGCTTAAACTTATTGACGTTTACAAAGATTTTTACAAGAAAAATACCCGTTTTTTTGATTACTTACCTTTTATGGACGGCATGACTAATCAGTTTTCGCTTATCAATGGACATAAAAGAATACAACAACCTGATATTGCTAATTTATTAAATATTAGTCGTAATTTTAAGTATACCCCTAAAATATTTCACGAAAACCGAATATTAAACAATTTAAGGCTCAAGCCAGGTAAATATATCACTATCAACAGGGGCGTGGATAATCAAGGTAATGTGATTGAGTCCACTAAACTGTGGAGCTTACACAATTATAATGCTTTAGTGAATCTTATTAAAATCAATTATCCAAATTATAAAATTGTTCAATTAGGCGCATCAACCGATCGATGTCAACTGATTGATAATGTTGATATAAACTTGGTTGGCGAAACATCATTAGACGCCCTTAAAGTATTACTTAAGCATTCTGTACTACATATTGATAGTGAAGGGGGAATGGTACATTTAAGAAAGGCTTTAAATGGAGGGGTATCTGTCGTGATTTTTGGGCCTACCTCTGCCGATTTTTATGGATATGCTGACAATATTAATATTGCTTCTAAAGCTTGCCCATTTAGTTGCGAATGGTTAAATGAAACATGGGCAAAAACTTGCATCAATAGTCTCAACAACCATATCTGCATGAAATCTATAGATACAAATTTTGTTTTTGAACAAGTCAAAAAATTTTTAAAGCATGATGAAAGTATAAATTAATTATTATCAATAGTCGCTTTATTGGAAAGGTCAAAGACTAAACTAGCATAGTTAAATAACACGATTGTTTACTCAAGTTATAAATATAATTACTTATTTATTCAGTTTTTTTGCTATAAAAATAATTTTAATTATTAGAAATTTTTCTAAAAATTTTCCTTTATTTTAGGGTATAATACCCCGCCCAAAAGCTAGGTTAATGTAAATATATTTTAATATTGAAACTATATGAGTAAATAAGAAATCAATTATGAACTATTTTGATAAATTACAGCAAAAAGTTAACAAATATAAATCACTTTATTCCAATAAGTATAAAAAAGCTGCAATCAAATTGTTGTGGTGGAATTTGTGTAAACTTTTTGACTTTAAATCAAACAAGCAAAAATTTGATCCGATTACTAATGAACCCTATGAAATTGAATATCGCTTAGATCGTTTATCTTTTTTCATTACAGGGGGAATCGGTGATATCTTAATTAATCTTAATTACTGTAGTTATCTCTTAGATTATTTGAAAGATGAAATTAAAACTATCGATATTTTCGTAAAGAATACCAAATTAGTTAAAGAATTGATTGGGGAATCAGTTTTTAATATCTATCATAAAGATGAGTGGAATCAAGATCGAGTAGCTTACTTACTTGATTTTAAAATAGATCGTTTTCCACTAATAGTTAAAAATAATTTAGTTTTACTCCCGTCAAATGTAAATTTGAAATTAAAAAAATTGGTTAAATTGTATGAAGAATTTTATCGAATAAATGGTAAAATTGTGTACGATCCACCTAAAATTGACTCATTAAGTATTCAGTATTCTATAATCAATAATCAAAATAGATTGCAACAGCCAGATATTTATGGTTTTTTGAATATTGATCGCAATAATTATAAATTTTTACCAGCACTATCTGATGATGAAAAAGTTTTAAAAGATCTAAAATTAGCCGATACAAAGTTTATTACGCTTAATCGTGGGGTGGATGGGACAAATCCTCAAAGTGAATCCACAAAATTATATCCGCTTGAATACTATGATGAATTAGTCAGGCTGATAAAAACAGCGTTTCCAGAATACAAAATTGTTCAATTAGGTGTATCGACAGATAGATGTCAGTTAATTAAAGGTACGGATTTAAACTTAGTTGGAAAAACGACTTTAAATCAGTTGAAAGCTATTTTGAAAAATTCCATGTTACATATTGATGGAGAAGGTGGAATGGTTCATTTAAGAAAGTCTTTAGAAGGTGGTGTTTCAGTCGTGATTTTTGGTCCGACCTCTGCAGACTTTTATGGTTATTCAGATAATGTCAATATTTCTTCCAGTGCGTGTCCTTTAACATGCGAATGGATAAATAATAAATGGGCATCATATTGTATCAATAAAAACAACAATCATATCTGTATGAAAAGTATCAAACCAAATTCGATTTTCGAAGAAATTAAAAAAATATTGAAATAGCATAAACTGGAAATATTAATATGAATCAATTTTATTCTTACCTTGATAGATTTAGAAATACTAAAGTAACGGTCATTGGGGATATTATGTTGGATCGTTTTTTGTATGGAACGGTAGAGCGGATTTCTCCTGAAGCACCCGTACCCATTTTCAGATTGGATCATGAAGAGGTAATGTTAGGTGGGGCAGGTAATGTGGCGGCAAATTTAGCGTCTCTTGGCTGTAAACCTACTTTTTTAGGATTTGTTGGTTTAGACACAAACGGTAAGCTTGTTACTTCACTTTTAAAAAATGCAGGAAGCCATAGTCATCTTTATCGATTAAAAAATCATCCAACTATTATCAAAACACGATTCATCGCTAATCATAATCATTTACTTCGTGCTGATGCTGAAAAGCTACTTCCGTTTGTACCTGAATTACTCCCTAAATTTTCTAAGTTAGTCAAGCAAGCCATTAAGATGACCGATATTGTTTTGTTATCGGATTACAATAAAGGTATTTTTAATCAAGAAACCACTCAGATGATTATTAATCTTTGTAATAAGTTTAATATTCCAGTTATTGTTGATCCAAAAGGTAATGATTATTCTAAGTATCGTGGTGCGACATTAATTAAGCCAAATATCAAAGAATTTTTTGATGCAACAGGTATTAAACTCAATCCTGATAGTCCACAATTTGATGATGAATTGAAACAAGGTGCTGATATTTTCTTAAAACAATATGGTATTAAAAATATTATTGTGACCTTAAGTGAATATGGAATGGCTTATATTTCATGTGAAAATAAAAATTTCATTGTCAAAATACCAACAGAAGCTAAAGAAGTTTTCGATGTTTCTGGTGCGGGGGATACCTCTTTAGCCACATTAGGTATTGCTTTAGGTGCAAAAGCACCAATTGCCGAAGCGATGCAATTAGCCAATATTGCATCAGGAATTGTGGTTGGAAAATTAGGCACAGCCACTGTTTCTTTTAATGAGTTAAAAGCAAAATTAACGACAAAAAAATGTGAAATTAAGTGTACTCGAACAAATAAAATTATCAGTTTATCCGATGCTAAGCCAATTATTGATGAATTAAAAAAACAAGGTAAAAAAATTGGATTTACAAATGGCTGTTTTGATTTGTTACATTTAGGGCATTTAAGTTCTTTGCAACAAGCTAAAAATGTTTGTGATATTCTCATTGTGGGAGTGAACTCAGACGATTCGATAAAAAAATATAAAGGTGCTGATAGACCTATTCAAGATCAAAACACTCGAGCCACGTTACTGGCTTCACTCGAATTTGTTGATTATGTCATCGTATTTAGTGAAGATAATGCGTGTCATATTGTTGAAGAACTTCGACCTGATGTGATTGCGAAAGAAGGCTACACCATTGATAATTGGCCTGAAGCGCAAAAAGTAGTCAGTTATGGTGGTGAGGCCATTATTCTTGAACGTATAGAAGGTTATTCAACCTCTCAGTTAGTCGCTAAATGTAAAAAATAATCGACGATTGGGTGATCTAAATGCATATCGAGTAGATATGCATTTTTTTTGATGCGAAGATTCTATTCTATTTTAAATGAACGAAGTTTTATTGTAGGAATAATTAACTAAGACTCTTTTAAGCATTTATTAAACTAACGAGACATCGTTATTTGTAGTATAATACCTATTATTTTGATAATTTTTAATTAACTTTATGTCGGACAAATATACCTCTTGGAAAACACTTAGACTGCTTTGGCCTTTTGTTGCACCATACAAAAAAGCATTAATTGCGGCCGTGTTTGGATTGCTATTAAATGCCGCTACTGATGCTACGCTAATTTCTCTTACAAAACCGTTATTGGATCATGGTTTAATGGGAAAAAATTATTCGTTATTGATGATCATTGCTGGTTCGATCATTGGTTTAATACTGTTAAGAGGATTGTCAAACTACGCATCGACCTACTGTCTATCGTGGTTGTCGGGCAAAGTTGTCACCAAATTTAGGCAGTTAATCTTCAATCATCTTGTTAAAAGCCCCGTTAGCTTCCATGATAAGAGTTCTGTGGGTGACCTTGTGTCAGTTATCACATTCAATACACAACTCTTATCCAAAGCTTCATCTGATGCATTAATTATCTTGGTTCGAGAAATTACCTACGCCATTGGACTTTGTTGTGTCATGTTTTATGGTAGTTGGAAATTAGCATTAGTGCTATTTATCATTGTTCCTTTAATCATTTTTATCGCACAATTTATTGCCAAAAAATTTAGAGAAACCATTAAATCGATGCAAAAAGGGATGGGTGAAATTACCACCGCTGCCGATGAAATGTTAAACGGTCACAAAGAGGTATTAATATTTAATGCCAAGGATTACGAAAAACGTAATTTTAGCCAGATAACGGATACTGTGCGACGTGGCGTATTAAAAATTGAATTTGTTTCAAGATTGTCAACACCAATCATCCAGTTGATTGCAACTTTAGGTTTAGGGGGCATCTTGTATCTGGTTGCCAGTGAAAGTTTGGATATCACGCCTGGATCTTTTACCGTGGTATTTTCTGCTATGGTTGCGGTTATGCGCCCACTTCGTGAATTAACCAGTTTACATGTTGAATTACAAAAAGGTGCGGTAGCTTGTGAATCATTATTTGGGATCTTAAATTCACCATTAGAAGAAGATGAAGGTAAAATTGAGAAAGATAAAGTTAATGGTAATATAGAATTTAGACATGTTACCTATACTTATCCTACTCGAAATACACCCTCACTCAATGATATCAGTTTTACGATAAAAGCGGGGCAAACGGTTGCATTAGTTGGACGGTCTGGAGCTGGTAAATCCACCATAGCCAGTTTAATTCCTCGTTTTTATGATGTAACAAACGGCGAAATTCTGTTAGATTCTATTAATATAAAAGATTACACATTAAAATCGTTACGAAGCCAGATTGGATATGTATCGCAACGCGTGCATTTATTCAATGGAACAATAGCCGATAATATTGCTTATGGAGAGAAAGGAAAACATTCTCAAGAAGCCATTATGCACGCTGCAAAATTAGCAAATGCTTTAGAGTTTATTGACAAATTAGAACAAGGTATTAATACTGAAATTGGTGATAACGGCGTATTGCTATCAGGAGGGCAGCGACAACGGATTGCAATTGCCAGAGTTCTGTTACGTAATAACCCGATTTTAATTTTAGATGAAGCGACTTCAGCATTAGATAATGAATCCGAACGATTGGTACAGGAAGCGATTGAAATTTTGCAAAAAAATCGTACATCTATCATTATTGCTCATCGATTATCAACCATTGAAAAAGCCGATCGAATTTTAGTTATTGATGAGGGAAAAATCGTTGAAGATGGCGATCATGAATCACTTTTAGCGCTGAATGGTATTTATTCTCAAATGCATAAAATGCAATTTAATGCGTAATATCATTAATTTATTTATGAAGAACAATATGACTAAAAAACATCAACAAGAAAAGCATGATCTCGATAAAGATTCATCAACATGGCAAACGTTTTTGAAACTGTGGCCATATATTATTGAGCATAAACTCATTTTATTTGTCTCTGTATTATTACTTTTCTTAAGTGCATTTGCCGATACATCACTCATTGCAATATTAAAACCCCTTTTAGATAGAGGGTTTAGTGATGGTGATAAAAGTTTTTTACTTATGGCTCCCCTCTATATTTTTGGGTTGGTTTTATTACGAGGTATAGCTAACTACGGCTATTCGGTTTCGTTAGCATTTATCTCTGGAAAAATTGTCATGCGGATTAGACAAAGGTTATTTAACCATTTTGTCGATGCGCCGGTTAGTTATTACGATCAAAATTCGAATGGTCGATTATTGTCTCGTATAACTTACGATACCGATCAGGTAGCCTCGTCATCATCCGATGCTTTAATTATCATTATTCGTGAATCAGCGTTTATTTGTGGATTATTTTATACGATGTTTTATAACAGTTGGCAATTATCATTGTCACTGATCATCATTACTCCCATTGTTATTGGTTTAATTACGTTTATTTCTGTGAAATTCCGACGATTAGCTAAAAACATGCAAAATTCAATGGGTAATGTCACCATGTCTGTTGAACAAATGTTAAAAGGACATCGTGAGATCATCGTATTTGGTGCACAAGACGAAGAGTCGAACAATTTTGTTAAAATAAGTAATAAGTTTCGTCGTGACGGTATGAGACTTGTCTCTATTTCAGCGCTCTCTACCCCAATTGTTCAGTTAGTTATTTCATTTGCAATTGCTTTTGTCTTATTAACGGCAAGTAATCCAGATTTAAATATCACAGCGGGTGAGTTTACGGTTGTTTTTTCTTCCTTAGTTGCGCTTATGCAACCTATTAAAAGTTTGACCAGTGTGAATGCGAGTTTTCAAAAAGGTATGGCGGCATGTCAAACACTCTTTTCCATTTTGGAGCAACCTGTCGAAAAAGACATGGGTAAACTTAACATTGAGCGTGTAAAAGGGGATATCGAATTTAAGCATGTTAGTTTTGGGTATGAAACCCGACAACAACTTGCGATCCAAGATATTAGCTTTACTGTTTCGGCAGGAAAAACCGTGGCTTTTGTTGGGCGTTCGGGTT
The DNA here is from genome assembly GCF_046635805.1 of Gilliamella sp. CG13. Taxonomy (NCBI): domain Bacteria; kingdom Pseudomonadati; phylum Pseudomonadota; class Gammaproteobacteria; order Orbales; family Orbaceae; genus Gilliamella; species Gilliamella sp. CG13. The sequence goes on along the minus strand of NZ_JBIDFM010000001.1, from coordinate 665,358 downwards.
CAGGGAAAACGACGATCACAAATTTACTGACACGTTTTTATGATATTTCTGAAGGTGAAATATTGATTGACGGACATAACATTCAAGACTTAACTCTATTTTGTTTAAGAAACCAAATTGGATTAGTTTCGCAAAATGTTTTTCTGTTTAATGATACCATTGCCAATAATATTGCATATGGTCGACTTGATCAGTATTCACAAGCTGAAATAGAAGCAGCCGCTAAAAAGGCTTTCGCTTATGATTTTATTATGAATTTTGAAAAAGGCTTTGACACCAAAGTTGGGGAAAGTGGCGTATTATTATCAGGAGGTCAACGCCAGCGAATCGCTATTGCAAGAGCATTATTGCGTGACAACCCTATTTTAATCTTAGATGAAGCGACTTCTGCATTAGATACGGAATCTGAACGTGCTATTCAAAAAGCGTTAGATGAATTACAAAAAGGCCGAACATCTTTAGTGATTGCACATCGACTCTCAACGATTGAAAATGCCGATGAGATTCTAGTCATTGATGATGGACATATTATCGAGCAAGGTAATCACGCAGCTTTATTAGAGAAAAAAGGAATATACTTTAATTTATATACAGGTAAACAATTCCAATAAATTAAGTGAACGCAAACTATAATCAAAAACTGTATTAGTCAAACCGGAAAAGTCGATACTATTGGATTTTTGAGGGTAAAAAGAATAATTGCAAGATATTTAATTTAAAAATATTATTTGTAGTAAATGGTGCATCATGGAAATAATTTAGATGAATAAACATAATACGATTAACATCGCTTTTTGCTCAGATAAAAATTACTTAAAATATGTAGCGATAGCTATTCAATCAATCTATTTTAACAATTTGAACAATGCGTTAAAATTTCATGTTTTTCTTTATGATGTCGAACAAGACGATATTGATCAATTGAGTCGTTTAAGCTCAGATATTATCGTCTATCCTATACCTAAAGCATGTTTGGACAAATATGATAACGAACATGCGATAAAGCATCTTAATCGTTCCATGTTTATTCGACTACTTGTCCCGCGGTTATTAAATGGAAAAGTGGATAAATTAATCTATTTAGATGCTGACATCCTTTGTTTCAAAGATATATTTGCAATAAATAATATCGACATCGATAATGTCGTGTGTGCGGCCGGTATTGATTCATTAAATAATGAAAACGTTTCTAAAAATATTCAACGATTAAACTTGTCGACTACACATTATTTTAATTCAGGTTTTTTATACATTAATGTAAAAAATTGGAATGATTTTAACACCGAAGATAAAGTAAATACGCTTTTATTATCGCATAAAGGTCAGTTGCGTTATCCAGATCAAGATGCGCTTAACATGGTATTACAAAATGATGTGTTAATCGTTGATCCTAGTTGGAACTACTTATTCACATGGATTAACGAAAAAAATAAAGATAAGTTTTTTGAAACTGAAAAAAATTTACCTTACTTTATTCATTTTACGGGAGCGAGAAAACCTTGGTACCATGAGCATGTGGGTGCTGCCCAGAATTGGTATCTTTTTTATAAACATTTTACGCCATGGCGAGATAATTGTTTAGACAGCTATCAAGATAAAATGAGACCAACTGATTGCCGAGTTTATGCAAAAAAATTCTTTAAAAGTGGTCATGTATTAAAAGCCTTAAAATATGCATTTATGTATATTAAACTTAAAAACAAAAAATAAAGTTAATCAAAATGAAATTAAGTGATGAATTGTTTAAAGTAATCTATCGACTAACGCACTCTAAGCGTTATAAACATAACCGTAAACGTTGGCCTCATGTCAAAATCTCTCGTGGGGATTGTGGGCAAATAGTCGATTTTGCTTATAAAGGGATCTCGATTCCTATCATCGATCTTAAGTCATTAAAACATGCCTTTACCGGTCAATTAGTCATGGTTGCTTCTGGGCCATCCATTAATCAAATAACGTTTAAACACTCTCCTTCGGTATTAACTTTAGGGGTAAATGGCTCATATTGTCTAAAGGACAAGATAAACTTTAATTTTTACGTTATCACGGATATTCACTTTTTTTCTCAACGACCTGAGATTGTAGAACAAATTATTGCTAACCCAGATCTTCTCTTATTTTTGCAAGTTGATGGTTTAGTGAAAATCATAAATCTTTTCGGTAACCAATCCATCTGTTGTAAAATAGCGTTAATTGAAGATGCGTTCAAACTGACTTATCAACCGATCCAAACATTGTCTGAAATTGAAAAAGATCCTACCCGAAATAAAAGTATTTACTTCTATCATAATGATCATCGGGAACATGAGCCGTTAGCCTTTGAGACAAATATTGTCAATGGCGTATTTCCGGCTAAAACTGTTGTTTATTGGGCGCTTCAAATAGCCGTTTACTTAGGTTTTAACCAACTTTATTTAGCTGGTGTTGATTTAAATAATTTCCATTTACCTCGATTTTATGAAACACCAGACAATATCACCTATTCACAATTAGCATCTGATTTTGAAAAAAATATTCTCCCTGCTTTTGAGCACGCAAGTTCTGTCATGAAAGCGTTAAAAGTAGAGGTTAAAAATATGTCTTTAGATAGTGCTCTTGATACGGATATTTTCGAAAAACAGGCTTATAACGATATTTTTAATTCATTATAACTGAGTAAGCTTAAGCTTTATAAACTTCATGACAATAATATTTTTTAAGTGAAATCTGATTTAAAGATTTATTGTCAGCTGATCTATATAGTGCTTTAAGTTCATTATATCTAAATTTTGGGCTGAGTTTTCGGGTGCAATGATCTGTATTGCATTTTCATAATTAGGTTTATACACATCGTTATTTTTATATCGGGGATCAAAAGTATCAATCTCAGAACTATAAACACTAATTAAAGGTTTATTATAAGCATTGGCAAGATGTACAATAGAGGTATCAACCGAAATAACAAAATCACAATGTTTAATTAACGACGCAGCATGAAAAAAATGATTGAGTGGATTAATTACTATATTTGGTGATGGATGTAATTTACTGATTTTATCTGGCAAACCAATGACAATGGTTACTATATTGGGGTAACTCGACATAAGATCTATAATATCTTGTGCCTGTTTGCTTGAAAAACTTCGGCGATCTGAGGATGCATAAGGATTAAAAATACAGATCTTTTTAGATGGATAATTAGATAAAAGACCTTCAACTTGTAAATCATATTCATCGGAATAATGAAGATCATATTTGTAATCATTTTCGCTTGTTTGTATATTAATTCTATTTAAAATATACCTAAATCTTTGACTAAAATGTGCACTAAAATCCGTATAGGTGATGATTGAGTCATATACACGGTAACAATTGGGATAGTTAAAGCCAATAGTATGTTTAGGTTTTATTTTCTTGATGATCTTAAAAATCCAATTGGAATAACTGGTTCTATTGTTTGGATCAATAAATAGATCGCATTCTAAAGATTTTAAAACACGAATCTGTGATTTGGTTAATGGTCTGTCAAGACAAATAACTTGACTGACATAAGGATTAGATTCAAATAAAAAAGCATTGGATTTTTTTGTCAGCACTGTCACTTCAAAACCGTGAGTGGCGAGAATTTTAGGCAGTCCTGATATGATAACAGCATCGCCAAGTCCATTTTTACATGCTTGAATGGTGACTTTATCTATTTTTGATAAATCTAATTGAGACCGTTTCAGCTTAAAGGACAAAATAAAAAGTTTTACATTTTTGAATAAATAATTTCGTTTTCTGTTTAATTTGCTAATTGTATTGATAATTTTTTTAAGCATCGGCTAGGTCTAATTGTTTTGTCTTGATTTTTTTATTGTACCAAAATTTGTATCAGTAAAACATAACCATTAATAAGATAAAATGTTTTTCAAATTATGAAAAACAAATAAAGAATATTTAAATCTGATTGAATAAGAACACTCGAAAATAACGATATTATACAATATAATATCTTTATTCATTAATTAAAAAGGTAATTATTATGATTGTTGTGACCGGTGGAGCAGGATTTATTGGTAGTAATATTGTAAGAGGTCTAAATAAAAAAGGATTTAAAGATATCCTTGTTGTTGATGACTTAAAAGATGGGACAAAATTTTCAAATCTTGTTGATCTCGATATTGCTGACTATATGGATAAAGATGATTTTATTGTCGCCATTTTATCCAACGAAAATTTAAATATCGATGTCATTTTTCATCAAGGTGCATGTTCCTCAACGACTGAGTGGGATGGCAAATTTATGATGGAAAACAATTATCAATATTCTAAAGATCTACTACACTACTGTTTAGAATTTGATATACCATTTTTATATGCTTCTTCTGCTGCAACTTATGGTGGTCGTAGCGACAACTTTATCGAAGATAGAGCTTATGAAAAACCGTTGAATGTATATGGGTATTCAAAATTTTTATTTGATCAATACGTAAGACAAGTATTACCAACGGCTAAATCACAAGTATGTGGTTTTCGCTATTTTAATGTTTATGGGCCTCGTGAAACACACAAAGGTAGTATGGCAAGCGTTGCATATCATCTTAATGAACAGCTTCACAAAGGCGAAAAACTTAAATTATTCGCTGGAAGTGATACTTTCAAACGTGATTTTATTTATGTGGAAGATGTGGTTGATGTTAATTTATGGTTTTGGGAAAATAAAGTATCAGGCATTTATAACTGTGGAACTGGAAAAGCTGAATCATTCCAAACAGTAGCTGATGCGGTACTTAACTATCATAAAAAAGGTGAAATTGAGTATATACCGTTCCCAGAACATTTAGAAGGACGTTATCAACGTTTTACCCAAGCTGATTTAACCAAATTTAGAAATTCAGGTTGTCCGATTCAATTCAAATCGGTGACCGAAGGTACGACCGAATACATGAAATGGTTAAATAACCAATAAAGTTTACGCTTTTTAGGCAATAGCATTTTTAATCATATTAACAACATCGTCCCTTAATAAACCGTTTTATCGTCATATCATTAAGGGACGGGTTGATAAAGTAATTTTCCTCAAGTTTTTAATAATATCTAGTGCTGGCTGCAAATAATTGGTATAGTATATTGGTTATTTAAGTTACGGGTTGTTCAATTCCAATACAATCAATTCATCCCTTTTTTATGAAAATACTATGTTTTCTTTATATTGAATTATTCCTTAAATAAACTTTCTAGCGTTTACATATAAACTAAATTATCTTTTTAAATTAGGTGCATTTAAGTGATTGATGATTTTTCTGAAAATGGTTTGCTTGCTCAAACTATTCAAGGCTTTGTGGCAAGAGAGCCACAACGACATATGGCAAGTAAAGTTTCTGAATCAATTAAAAAACAAAAATCATTGGTTGTTGAGGCGGGAACGGGTACCGGAAAAACATTTGCTTATTTAGTTCCTGCGCTACGGAGCGATAAAAAAGTTATCATCTCAACCGGTTCGAAAAATCTTCAAGAGCAGTTATTTAGTAAAGACCTGCCCATTATCAAAAAAGCATTAGACTACACCGGTAAAATTTCGTTATTGAAAGGACGAGCAAATTATCTTTGCTTGGAACGATTATATCATCAATACGCGGCAGCCGGTGACCTTGATAAAGGATTACGGGTTGATTTAGCTCGCGTTAAAAATTGGTCAATCAAAACTAAAGATGGTGATATTAGTAAATGTACGACGGTAACAGAAGACAATGCGATATGGCCTATATTAACCAGCACTAATGATAGTTGTTTAGGTAGTGATTGTGAACATTACAACGATTGTTATGTGGTTAAAGCGCGTAAAAGAGCCATGAACGCTGATATTGTCGTTGTGAATCATCATCTATTTTTAGCCGATGTTGTTGTGAAAGATACCGGTTTTGGGGAGTTAATCCCTAAAGCGGAGGTAATGATCTTTGATGAAGCACATCAATTACCCGATCTTGCTTGTCACTATTTTGGGCAACAACTAACCAGTCGACAGCTTTTTGATTTAGCTAAAGAGATTAATCTTACCTATCGAACTGAAGTTAAAGATATGTCGCAGTTGCAGCAGTGTGTCGATAAATTGCAAAAATGTACGCAAGATTTACGTCTTGTGATTAATCAACAAGCACCTAAAGGAAATCTGCGGTTTTTATTCAATCAAGAACCAGTCAAAAAAGAGATAGCTTACCTTTTTGATACGTTGAATTTTTGTCATGAGGTTTTATTATTAGCGGTCGGACGATCATCAACTTTAGATAATTGTTTTGAGCGTGTTAATCAATATAAAACGTTGCTTAATAGATTAACTGAAACCCATGTGACTGGTTTTAGTTATTGGTATGAAAGCACTCATCATCATTTTGTCTTTGCTTTAACGCCATTATCTGTCTCGGATAAATTTACGGAATTACTAACAGAACGCAAAGGGAGCTGGATATTTACGTCAGCAACCTTGTCTGTAAATAATCAACTTGACTATTTTACCCAGCGTTTAGGGTTAACAAATGCGGATTCGTTAATATTAGAAAGTCCGTTTGATTATTTGCACCAAACGATAATGTGCGTTCCTCGTTATATGCCTTCACCCAATGAACATGGCATTGCAGAAAAATTGGTAGAGCTACTATTACCAGTGATTGAGGCGAATAATGGGCGATGTTTTTTTCTGTGTACATCCTATGCGATGATGAATGCGTTAGCCAAGCAGTTTCGGGAACTGACAGCGTTACCAGTATTAGTTCAAGGTGAAACCAGTAAAGTTAAACTTCTAGAACAATTTATTAATAGTGGCAATGCGCTATTGATTGCAACCAGTAGTTTTTGGGAAGGAATTGATGTTAGAGGGGATACGCTTTCTTGTGTTATTATAGATAAATTACCTTTTACATCACCGGATGATCCCTTGATTAAAGCTCGCATGGAAGATTGCCAATTACAAGGTGGCGATGCTTTTAATGATGTGCAATTACCCGAAGCAGTGATCACGCTAAAACAAGGGGTAGGGCGATTGATTCGTCATCATGATGATCGAGGGGCAATCATTATTTGTGATAATCGTTTAGTCATGAGACCTTATGGCGCAATATTTCTTAATAGCTTGCCACCGTCGCCACGAACACGTGATCTGAACAAAGTTATTGATTTTTTGCTTGCCAAACACTAGCTTTTAAAAACGGACTATTTTGGAAAAAAAATGAGTACTATTTTAGCCATTGATACCTCAACTGAAGCGTGTTCAGTTGCGCTATTATATCAAAATGAAATCACGCATGATTTTCTTGTTTCTGCTCGAGATCATACCAAGCAGATACTGCCTATGGTGGATAAAATATTAAAACAATCCGATTGCCTATTATCACAAGTTGATGCTATCGCTTTTGGACAAGGTCCTGGTAGTTTTACGGGTGTAAGAATAGGTATTGGCGTTGCTCAAGGATTAGCGTTAGGCATTGACAGACCGATGATTGGTGTCTCGACATTGATGACGTTAGCCCAAGGCGCTTTACGTTTGAATCAAGCAAAAAACGTAATTGCCGCAATCGATGCCAGAATGAACGAAGTTTATTTAGGACAATATCAATATGTTAATGAGCAATGGCAAGCCATGATCGATGAATGCGTGATTGCTCCTGAAAAGGTCGCTGATAAAGTCAAACGAAAATGTACAGATGGCTATTATAGCGCAGGTACCGGTTGGCAAACTTATCCTGAAATGTTAACAGATATTAAAAGCAGCGATCTTTTGTTACCTCATGCACAAGATTTGATTGTTATTGCCAACCAAAAATGGCAAAGACAAGAGTTAGTGAATGTTGAAGATGTCGAACCAACTTATTTGCGTAACGAAGTTACTTGGAAGAAGTTGCCAGGGCGTTAAAAAAAATGCCACTGAAACGGTGGCATAGTATTAATAACCAATCAAGGAAAAGTGTTTAAACTACTCTTTAAATAATCCTAAGTGTGCTTTAGCATAAGCTTCAAAATCAGTACAACCGCCAATCGGTTTTTCATCAATAAAGATTTGAGGTACTGTTTCAACAGGTTTGCCAACACTTTTTGATAAATCTTCTTTAGTGATACCTTCTTCATTGATATCGACATAACGATAAGAAAAATCATCTCGCTCTTGAGACAGTTTTTCAGCTAATTCTTTTGCCCGTACACAATAAGGACAGCCTGAACGTCCAAAAATTACAGTAAACATTGGTCACCTCGGTTATATGTTATTTAATAATAGTTACTATACTTAACTTTTCTAGAAAAAAAAGCACTAAATCATATTTAATTTTATAGTTTAAACCTATTAATAATTTATTATTAGCTGTTAAAATTAATGAATACGTCTGATTTTAAATTAATTATTTCTAACAACGGTTAATTATTAAAAAACGTGTTTACCTAGTTTTAAACTAATATTGTTTATAAAGATAAGTTTCGTTGTTATTATGCTAAATATGGTTTTGTTAATGGCGTTTTTTTATGTCATGTAATTGATCATTTTATTATGGCAAATAAAAATTTTGTTATGTTTTTTATTTAAAGTCTGGTTATAATTTAACTAATCTTAATATATAAAAGTTGATATGTTAAAAAAACTATTGTTTTTATTATTGTTTAATTCATTCACTGTTTTTGCTGCTAACCAAGAGTGTGCAGTAAAACCCAGCTATGACATTGTAATAAGTAAACAGAATGTCCATATTTTTAATGATAAAAATGATTTATTGATTTCACCAACAGGAAAGATTATTTTCAATAATCAGTCGGTTTCGCCTTCTCCTCAATTGAAGCAAAATGCATTAAAATTTCAGCGTGCTTTACGTCAACAACTTCCAGAATTAGAACAACAAGCATTGAACTTGTTAGATGAAGTTAATACAACCTTCAAAAAAGCCATTATTACAAAATTGGATGATGATAGCGGATTACATGAACAACTCAAAAAATTATATAAACGATTAGTAAACTTATTACACCAATCGATTATCACTGAAAATAATGAAACCCATTTTTATTATAAAAATTTTAATAATTTAAAAAAAGATGGTGAACAGATTGGGCAACGAATTTTTTATAATATTGTCGGTAATAGTATTTTGCATTTTCGCCTGTTCAAAAATTATGGGGGAATTAAACAAATATCGAAAAATGAGTGGAAAACTCAAAAACCAAAATTAAAAGCTTTTGATAGTAAAATTTGTTCGGTAATTACAAATGTTGATACACAATATAAACAGATATTATCTGAACTTAGTCAAGCAAACGATAAGTGAATAGACATTAATAACAACTTTTGCGAAAATAAAGACTTTAGTGTTTAAAATAAGTAAGTATAGAAGCTCATGACTGCACATATAATTAATGGTAAAGCGTTAGCACAACAAATACGAAACGAAATTGCTAATAAGGTAAAAGTTCGGGTTGAAAATGGGTTATCTATTCCTGGGCTTGCTGTTATTCAAGTCGGTTCAGATCCTGCATCAAAAATATACGTAAACAATAAGCAAAAAGCTTGTGATGATGTTGGTTTTGCTTCATTTGCTTATGATTTTCCTACATCAACAACTGAAGCATTATTAGCATTGATAGATGAATTAAATCAGCGATCTGATGTGCATGGTATTTTGGTGCAACTTCCTCTCCCTGAAAATATTGATAAAACTAAAGTGCTTGAACGAATCGATCCGAATAAAGATGTTGATGGTTTTCATCCGTATAATATTGGTCATTTGTTACAGCGTGATCCACTTTTACGTCCATGTACACCCTATGGTGTGGTTAAAATGCTTGAATCGACCGGTATCAATTTATCTGGATTAAATGCCACTGTGGTTGGTGCTTCAAGTATTGTTGGTCGTCCCATGGCGTTAGAACTGCTTTTATTGGGTTGCACAACGACAATTACACATAGTAGAACGGTCGATTTAGCAAAGCATGTTAGTAATGCTGATATTGTTATCGCTGGGGTCGGAATTGCCAATTATGTGAAAAGCGAATGGATTAAACCCGGCGCTATTGTTATTGATGTCGGTATTAATCGTTTACCTGACGGTAAGCTTGTTGGCGATGTAGAATTTGATACTGCCGTAAAACGCGCGGGTTGGATAACACCTGTTCCCGGTGGTGTAGGGCCAATGACGGTCGCTATGTTAATGAGCAATACACTTCAAGCTTGTGAAAAATTAAGTAATTGAGTTCAATTAATCGAAACTCATTTAAGGTTTATTTGTTAGATTTACATTAAATAAAAATGAAAATAAGGAACATTTATGATCGTATTTCACACTACATATGGTGATATAAAAATTAATACTTTTGATGATAAAGCACCGGAAACGGTTAAAAACTTTGTCGAGTATTGTAAAGAGGGGTTTTATAATAACACTATTTTTCATCGTGTTATTAATAATTTTATGATTCAAGGTGGTGGTTTTGAACCGGGTATGAAACAAAAAAAGACGAAAGCACCGATTCAAAATGAAGCCGCAAATGGATTAAAAAACAATCGTGGTACATTGGCGATGGCACGTACATCAGATCCGCATTCAGCTACAGCACAATTTTTTATCAACGTGGTTGATAATGATTATTTAAATTATCGTTCAGCAGATGTTAACGGTTTTGGCTATTGTGTCTTTGCCGAAGTGGTTGATGGACTTGATGTCGTTGATAAGATCAAAGCGGTTAAAACGGGACGTAATGGTATGCATTCCGATGTTCCAGTCGAAGACGTGATTATTACGAGTGTCACGGTTGAATAATCCTGTCCGTTATTTTATCGCTGATATCCATTTATCAGATAGTGAGCCTGTGGCTGATTCATTTAATATTAGCGCAGGCTTTTTCTCGTTTCTTGACACATTACCTAAATACAGTGAACTTTACATTTTAGGTGATTTATTTGATTATTGGGTGGGTGATGATGTTAATTCTAAATTACAAAATCAAGTTGCAGATGCATTAAAATTACTCTCTCAACGTCATATTAAAAAATATTTTGTTCATGGTAATCGTGATTTTTTATTAGGTAAAAGATTTGCTGAAACTTGTGATATGATCTTATTACCAGATATAAATTGCTTACCAAATCAAAACGGAAAAATTCTATTTTTACATGGCGATTTGCTCTGTACAGATGATCTTCAATATCAAAAGTTTCGTAAAGTTATGCATAACCGATGGTTGCAAAAACTTTTCTTAATGATGCCATTATTCATCCGTTTGAAAATTGCTGCAAAATTAAGACAACAAAGTCGTGAACGTAATCAAGTTAAATCAGCGTATATTATGGATGTTAATCAGCAAACGGTTGACAGTATGATGAAACATTATCATGCAGATATTATGGTGCATGGTCATACACATAAACCTGCTGTTCATGATTTTTTAGTGGACAATAAACCTGTAAAAAGGCTTGTACTGGGTGCATGGCATGATGGTATTTCGTATATTAAACAAGAAAAAGATAGTGCTCAAGTAACTCTTTATAACCACTCTTGTAAATAAGCGCTTTGTAAAATAGAATCGGTTTTTCCATAATCTAATAATTTTCCTTGTTCCAAAATAACCACATCGTGAGCGATACGTTTGACTTCGTTTATGTTATGAGTGACATAAATTATTGGAATGTTTAGTTCATTAACCAATTTTTCGATGTAGCTTAACATCTCTTTTTTACGCGGCATATCTAACGCTGATAAAGGCTCATCCATTAATAATAGTTTAGGATGAGTTAATAGTGCTCGACCAATAGCGACTCGTTGCTTTTCACCGCCTGACAACATGGCTGGATAGCGTGATAATAAGGGGCGAATATTGAGTACATCGACGATTTCATCAAATCGTGACATTGTGATTTTTTTTGCACCATAGGTTAAATTTTTTATGACTCGGTAGTGGGGGAAGAGCAAAGGATCTTGAAATACGGTACCAATATCTCTTTTTTCAGGCAAAACAAAAATTTTTAGTTCTTCATCATATAAGGTTGTGCCATTAAGTTGGATAAAACCATGGTCGGGTTTAATTAAACCATTAATCAAATTAATTAGTGTCGATTTACCCGCACCCGATACCCCTAATACGGCAGTCACACCTTGACAAGGAATTTGAAGTTTAAATTCAAATAAAAAACGGGGAAGTTGTTTTTTTACATCAAGTTTTAACATCATTTATCAGCCTGCTATCTTTTTTTTATGCCAGCGGTTTAATATTTCAGATAAGAATAACGCCACTAGCGATAAGATAATGGAGATAATGCAAAGTCGAAAAGCGGCGAATTCACCATTTGGTATTTGCAATAAAGTATACATGGCTAAAGGCAATGTACGGGTTTCACCCTGTATATTTGAAACAAAGGTAATCGTTGCACCAAATTCACCTAAACAGCGAGCAAAACCAAGAATTATGCCCATTAAAATACCAGGAAAGGCTAATGGTAATGTTATGGTTATAAACACTCGTAACGGTTTTGCACCTAACGTGCGAGCAACTTGTTCAAGGCGGTAGTCAATCGATTCTATCGCCAAGCGAATTGAACGTACCATTAAGGGAAAAGCAACCACGGCTGAAGCTAACGCGGCACCTTGCCAATTAAAACTAAAACTAATATCTAAATAACGATAAAGCCATTTACCGATTATTCCCTGTTTGCCCATGGTCAACAGTAACAAATATCCCAACACTACAGGAGGCAAAACTAAAGGAAGATGAACAAAACTATCCAAACAAGATTTTCCCCAAAATTGGCATCGAGCCAAAATCCATGCGGTGAAAATACCGATGGGTAAACTGCAAGCAATGGCTACGCCTGCAATTTTTAAACTTAGCAATAAGGTTTGCCATTCAAAGTCTGTCAGTAGCATAGTGATAATGTGTTATTGCGTGATAAATCCATATTTTTCAAAAATTATTTTAGCATTGGGTGATTGCAAATATTGATAGAAATCTTGTGCTTCAGGTTTCAATAAAGCGATCGGGTACTCAATCGAGGTAAATGTATTGGCAGGAAACGTCCCTACTATTTTCACTTTATTACTTACTTTAGCATCTGTGCTGTAGACAATCCCAAGTACGGCTTCGTTTCGTTCAACTAACATTAAAGCATCACGAACATTACTTGCCGGTGCAAACTGAGAGGATAATTGATCATATACCCCTAAATTTGTTAATGACTCTTTAGCATAAAGTCCTGCTGGCACATGATCGGGATCGCCAATAGAGAGTTTTTCATTTTTAGGCAAAATAGCATTCCAATTCGTTGTAGAATTAATCTCAACTTTATCAATCGAAGACTGTTTTGGTGCAATAAGTACTAAAGCATTTTTGAGTAAGTTATCTTTATGGTTAACAAGATGATGATCAATCAAGTAAGTCATCCATTTCTGATCGGCAGACATAAAAATATCAGCCGGTGCACCTTGTTCAATCTGTTTGGCTAACACGGATGATGAGGCAAATGAAAACACAATCTCAACATTTTTATGATCGGTTTGATATTCATTTGCAATATCTTGCATAACGTTCGTCAGTGAAGCCGCAGCAAAAACAGTTATCTTCTCAATGGCTGAAACAGAAACGCTAAATAGAGTGGTTGCTGTCAACAGTGTTACGGCTAACAATGTTTTTATGTATTTGTTCATCCTCTTCCTCGCTCGATATAGGTTGTTTTAATATGACCTATCATATTGGTTTAACTAAACTTGTCATAACAGATAGCTAATCGTTATATAAAATATTATATAGCGATGCTACCAAAATTCGTTTATAAAGTACAATTAAACTTTTTGATATTTAGGATTGATTCGACAATCGAAAGCGTGTTTAACAGTCTAGCAAAATTGTTGAGTCATTTTATTGCTAATCAATCAATTAGTAAGATCGATTCATTTTTTGGTGGATGGCTAAAAAGCGTTTACAATAACAGAAATCTTTTGGTGACGGGTCGCTTTGAAATAAGCGCAATAATGGCTAACATCATGTTTTCTACTGAAATTTTACTGACATTAAATCTGAATCAACACCGGTTTGTCGATCCTCGTCGAATAGCCTTACTTAAAGCGATTGAGCAAACAGGCTCATTAAGTCAGGCTGCAAAACAAGTCGGCATGAGTTACAAAACTGCATGGGATGCTATTAATGAAATGAATGCGTTAGCCCCGACTCCTTTTTTTATTACCTCAATTGGTGGCAAGAAGGGCGGTGGAACAAAGCTTAGTCCTTATGCAGTAAGATTTATTCAGCTTTATGAATTGCTAACGCAATTACAGCAAAATGCTTTTAATATATTGAGTGATGATAAAGTTCCACTCGATGATATTTTAAAAACGACAGCAAAGTTATCTTTGCAGACCAGTGCACGTAATCAGTTATATGGTAGTATTAAGCAATTAGAGATCAATGAGGTCGCTGGCTATATCACCGTTCTATTAAGCGATAATCAAACTGAATTGAAAGTTAATATTACCCAATCAAGCGTGCAACGATTAAAATTGAGTCCAAATAAAACTGTTATGTTACTCATTAAAGCCCCTGCCATTGAATTTAATCATCTCAATGAAAACTGTTTATCGGCAAAAGTGCTGCAAATTAAAAGCGATAAACATTGGAGTGAAATTGAATTATTATTGCCCTCTGGGCTTGCCATTTATGCGACCAAATTAACCCAAGAAATAGAAAAATTGGCAATAACTAAAGACAAGAAGATTATGCTGTCTATTGATCCACAGCACATTATTATCGCCACCTTAATATAATATTGAATAAATGGAGGTATCCATGTTACGAATTGAAAATGCGGTTTATAAGATTAGTGATTATCGTGTATTTGATATTGAATCTTTGACGCTCAACTCAGGCAGTAGTTTAGCGTGTATTGGTCGTAACGGCAGCGGTAAATCGGTTTTTGTGAAAGCTATCGCTGGAGAGTTACCCCTATTATCTGGTATAATCGTTAACCAATTTAAATCCATTGCCCATATCTCGTTTGAGCAACTGCAAAAATTGATTGATGACGAATGGAAGCGAAATAATACAGATATGTTAAGTGAAGGTGAGCACGATACCGGATTAACGACTTCGCAAATTATTCAACAAGCCCATGCAAATGAATCTTTGTGTCAGCAATTAGCGCAACAATTTGGTATTAGCGAACTTTTAAGCCGTCGATTTAAATATCTGTCAACTGGTGAAACTCGCAAAGCATTGATTTGTCGAACGTTAATGGTAAAACCCGATTTATTGATTTTAGATGAACCCTTTGACGGATTAGATGTGCAATCACGTGAAAACCTATCTCAAATCCTTGAGGGGTTAGTCAAACAAGGAATTACTATCATATTGGTTTTAAATCGATTTAATGATATTCCCCCATTCATTGAAAATATTGGACTATTAGCCGATTGTCAACTCTTGAAAATGGGCAAAAAAGATACAATATTAAAGGATGAAACAATCCAGCAGCTGGTTAATTTGGAAAATCTGCCTGAGATGTCATTACCAGAAGCAGATGAATCACCTATTGAACTTGCCGATCACTTAGATCGTATCATTTTAAATAACGGCTATGTTTATTATGACGATAAAGCGGTGATTAATGGATTAACTTGGCAAGTTAAAGCGCATCAAAATTGGCAAATTATCGGGCCTAATGGTGCCGGTAAATCGACACTATTAAGTTTAATCACAGGCGATCATCCTCAAGGTTATAGCAATGATTTGACACTTTTTGGGCGTAAACGTGGCTCTGGTGAAACCATTTGGGATATAAAACGTCATATAGGCTATGTCAGCAGTAGCTTCCATTTAGACTATCGAGTGAGTACCAGCGTTAAAAATGTCCTTTTGTCCGGTTATTTTGATTCTGTTGGGGTTTATCAAACAGCGAGTGATAAACAAAATAAGCTAGCGGATAAATGGCTACAACTACTTGGTTTATATTCTCAGGCTAATAAACCGTTTCAATCGCTTTCTTGGGGGCAACAGCGCTTAGTTTTGATTGCCAGAGCATTGGTTAAACATCCTACATTATTAATATTGGATGAACCCTTACAAGGATTAGATTATTTAAATCGAGAATTAGTCAAACGTTGGATAGATTGCTTAATTGTTGATGGGCATACACAATTGTTATTTGTGTCTCATCATGCTGAAGATGCCCCTAAATGCATCACTCATCGATTAACTTTTGTACCTACAACTGATGTTAACTATCAATATAAGATTGAAGAGATTAATTAGTTTGTTAGTTTTTTGCTATTAAAAACTATTTAAAAATAGAAAAAAACAATTAAATAAAGGCGATTTAATCCCTAAATTTTTTGTTGAAATTTGAAAAAATTTTAAAAAGACTATACTTATGGAGTTATCCCCCAACCCTGTGGATAACTCTGTGAGTAGTTTATTCAAAACAGTAAAAAACTCAGTTTCTATAAGGTTTTGTATTGAACTGTTTAGATTGTAAGCGCAATGGAATGAAATTAATAATATCAATAAGTTATCATAAATCAAGTTGTCATTAGTAAGCGGCGATTAATTGAATTTATGTTAACTGAACAAAAAATATAACATTTTAAAAGGTCAAGCCCTTTTGGGGATAATTTTTATTAATAGGTAAAATTTTAGGTTACGACGTAATGAAAAAATTCAAATTGTGTTCCGATTTTAAACCTGCCGGCGACCAGCCAGAAGCGATTAAAAGGATTAATCAAAATCTTGATGACGGAATAGCACATCAAACATTATTAGGCGTGACTGGCTCAGGTAAAACGTTTACGATGGCAAATGTCATTGCTAAACATAATCGCCCAACGATTATTTTAGCGCCAAATAAAACACTTGCTGCACAGTTATATGGCGAGATGAAAGCTTTTTTTCCTGAAAATGCTGTTGAGTACTTTGTTTCTTACTATGATTATTACCAGCCAGAATCTTATGTACCTTCAACCGATACATTTATTGAAAAAGATGCATCGATTAATGAACATATCGAACAAATGCGACTTTCGGCAACAAAATCTTTATTGGAACGTCGTGATGTCGTCATAGTCGCTTCGGTATCAGCGATTTATGGCTTAGGTGCGCCAGAAACTTACATGTCAATGATTTTGCATTTAACTAAAGGTACGATTACCGATCAGCGCTCGATATTAACCCGTTTGGCTGAATTACAATATACGCGTAATGACCTTGGATTTAGTCGTGGTACTTTCCGAGTTCGTGGTGATGTCATCGATATTTTTCCGGCTGATTCGGATGAACTTGCGGTAAGGGTAGAACTATTTGATGATGAAGTCGATCGAATTACATTATTCGACCCATTGACAGGTAATAGCGTTAATGAGGTATCACGTATAACTATCTATCCAAAAACCCACTATGTTACACCAAGAAACATTATGGAAAATGCGATTGCTCAAATTAAGCTCGAACTTAAAGAGCGTCAGAAAGTACTACTTGATAATCAACGACTGTTAGAAGAACAACGTTTAACGCAACGTACGTTATTTGATATTGAGATGATGACCGAATTAGGCTACTGCTCGGGTATCGAAAACTATTCACGGTTTTTATCACAGCGCAAACCGGGCGATCCGCCGGCAACGTTATTTGATTATCTACCGGCTGACGGATTATTGTTTATTGATGAATCCCATGTTGCTATTCCCCAACTAGGTGCAATGTATAATGGCGACCGTTCACGTAAACTTAATTTGGTTGAATATGGTTTTCGTTTGCCGTCAGCGTTGGACAACCGTCCATTGAAATTTTCTGAATTTGAAAATATTATGCCGCAAACAATTTATGTATCGGCAACACCGGCAAAATATGAAATCGAAAAATCGGGTGGCGAAATCATCGAACAAGTGGTTAGACCAACAGGCTTGCTAGATCCTATTATTGAAATAAGACCGGTGGCAACGCAAGTTGATGACTTGCTTTCGGAAATTAAAATCCGCATGCAAAATGAAGAGCGGGTATTAGTTACCACCTTAACCAAAAAAATGGCAGAAAATCTAACCGATTATTTATCGGAGCATAATGTGAAAGTGAAGTATTTGCATTCTGATATTAATACGGTTGAACGCATGGAGATTATTCGGGATTTACGGTTAGGCAAGGTAGATGTGCTTGTTGGAATTAACTTATTACGTGAGGGATTAGATATTCCTGAAGTCTCGCTTATTGCGATTTTAGATGCTGACCGAGAGGGCTTTTTACGTTCTGAAAGTTCTTTAATTCAGACAGTAGGACGTGCCGCGCGTAATGTAAATGGTAAAGCGATTTTGTATGCTGATAAAATTACGCCAGCAATGCAAAAAACCATTGATGAAACCGCTCGACGTCGAAAAAAACAGGAAGATTTTAATACTGCACATGGCATTACACCAAAATCAGTACGTAAAGAGATTAAAGATATTTTAGAAGCAGGATTAAGCACTAAAAAATCAACGGCGAAAGTCCAAGCTTTTGAACCGGGTAAACCGTATCATTATGTCTCTGTCAAAGAGGTTCAAGCCAGAGTGAAAGAGCTAGAAGCAATGATGTATGAAGCAGCACAAAATCTTGAATTTGAAAAAGCAGGTGTGTTGCGTGATGAAATAAAAAAATTACGTGCAGATTTTATTAAGGTTTCTTAATTAATCATCTTATAAGGAATAAATGATGGCAATAACACGAATTGATCCAGCAGAACGTTGGTCTGAAGCGGTAATACACAATGATGTAATTTATTATACCAGTGTACCGACTAACTTAATCGACGATGCTTATGCACAAACTAAAAGTGCACTGGCTGAAATAGATAATATGTTAGCCAGAGCAAATAGTGATAAAACACAGCTTTTAGATGTTACCATTTTTCTTGCCAACAAAAGTGATTTTATCGCAATGAATAAAGCATGGGATGAATGGGTAGCAAAAGGCAGTGCGCCCGTTCGTTGTACGGTACATTGTGCGCTGATGGTAGAAGCGTATCTGGTTGAAATAAAAGTTATTGCTGCGGTGAAAGCGTAAATTAAAATTGATGCACATGCTACCTTTGTTATGTAGGCAATGGTAGCATGGTGTATATCCTTAACGATCCTTTTTATCCCCATTCATAAAATTTTAGTGTATACTTTATCTACTTAATCTTTTAAATATTCATACAATTTTCTATGCGTATTCAACCTAAAATTGCTATTGTTATGGGCTCCAAAAGTGATTGGGCAACGATGCAACATGCTGCAGACGTGCTCGATATACTCAGTCTTCCTTATCATGTTGAAGTCGTATCTGCTCATCGTACTCCAGATAAACTGTTTCAATTTGCTCAGGACGCTAAGCAAAAGGGCATTGATGTGATTATTGCTGGTGCTGGCGGTGCAGCTCACTTACCGGGTATGTTAGCGGCTAAAACGCTTGTCCCTGTACTGGGTGTACCTGTTCAAACCGCAGCTTTAAGTGGGGTAGATAGTCTTTATTCAATTGTGCAAATGCCTAAAGGCATTCCTGTTGGTACGCTAGCGATTGGTAAAGCTGGGGCAGCAAATGCCGCTTTACTTGCGGCGCAAATTCTTTCCTTGCATGATGCCGATATTTTCCAACGATTATCCCTTTGGCGATTAAGTCAAACGGATGATGTCCTTAATCATCCCGATCCGCGAGTTGAAGATTAACATGACAATGAAAACGGTATGTGTACTTGGAAACGGGCAATTAGGACGAATGTTAAGACAAGCTGGTGAGCCTTTAGGGATAAAAGTCTATCCTGTTGGCATAGATGTTGAACCCGATTCAATTCCTTATCAACAGTCGGTGATTACTGCTGAAATTGAACGTTGGCCTGATACGCCTTTTACCAAGCTTTTAGCTAACCATCCTCAATTTGTTAATCGCCATGTATTCCCTATTATTGCCGATCGTTTAACGCAAAAACAGTTACTCGATGGACTTGGTCTACCAACAGCGAAATGGCATTCACTTGAACATCAACAACAGTGGACAAATCTGTTTGCACAGTTAGGACAACGTTTGATTGTTAAACGTCGAACAGGCGGATATGACGGTCGTGGTCAATGGCGGATTACCGATCAGAACAATGTCAATATACCGGATGAAATCTATGGTCATGCGATCGTTGAGCAAACCATTAAATTTGAGAAAGAAGTTTCACTAATTGGGGCTCGTAATGCTAATGGGAACAAGGTTTTTTATCCGTTGACTAACAATTTACATCAAGACGGCATTTTAAAAATGAGTGTTGTCTTACCCGATGAATACAAAACATTACAGTCAAAAGCTGAGCAAATGCTATCGGCCATAATGGATAAACTAAATTATGTGGGTGTCATGGCGATGGAGTGTTTTGTGATGGGTAATGATTTGCTCATTAACGAACTGGCGCCTCGTGTGCATAATAGTGGACATTGGACACAAAATGGTGCTTCAATTAGTCAGTTTGAACTGCATTTAAGGGCTTTATTAGGATTGCCACTACCTAAGCCAGATGTCTTTACCCCTTCAATTATGGTGAATTTAATCGGTACAGAACTCAATAAAAAATGGTTATCGATTGATTTAGTGCATCTGCATTGGTACGAAAAGGAAGTCCGAGTTGGGCGTAAAGTAGGGCATATCAATTTAACACATGATAATCCAGATAAATTAAAGCAATCTTTAGCTAGTTTGATATCGTTATTACCAGTGGAATATCAATCGGCTATTGAATGGGTGAAACAGAAATTATAATAATATGAATACAAGGGATTGAGTATGATCGACTTCAATAAAAAAATTAACTATCAACGTAGCGCAAGCAAAACCCGAGAAAAGATAACCAATCTCTACTCAATAATTCGTTGTTTCGAAAGCGATCGAGGAAGGATCCTTAACTCTGCTGCGATTCGCCGTTTACAGCAAAAAACACAAGTTTTTCCATTAGAGCGTAATTCAGTTGTCAGAACACGATTAACCCACTCCATGGAAGTACAACAGGTAGGGCGTTATATTGTTAAAGAGATCATTCATCGTCTTAGCAACGCCGGAAAACTGGAACAATTGGGATTAGAACAAGTTATTATGCCGATTGAAAGTTTGGTTGAAATGGCTTGTTTAATGCATGATATTGGTAATCCTCCTTTCGGACACTTTGGTGAAAAAGCAATTAACCAATGGTTTGGCTCACGATTAAAAATTCATGCATCATCTTATTATCCTGTGCTTGAAATACAAAAAACGGATAATACTGAGCTTCAGGAGTTGAAAAGTAAAATCCGTCAAGACTTATGCAATTTTGAAGGTAATGCACAAGCCATACGATTAGTTCATACCATTTTGCGATTAAATCTTACTTATTCGCAAATTGCATCAATATTAAAATATTCCAAACCTGCCTATTGGTTGCGTGAAGTTCCTGTTAAATTCTCCTATTTGATGAAAAAGCCGGGTTATTACTTATCTGAAGAGCCTTTTATCAAAGAGTTATCTGAACAACTTGATATTAAACCTTTTCACCGTTATCCACTCACTTATATTATGGAAGCAGCAGATGATATTTCTTACTGTATTGCCGATCTTGAAGATGCGGTAGAAAAAAAATTATTTTCTGTACAACAACTTTATGAATATTTAAAGGACGCTTGGGGGCCAACCAAACCTGGTGATCTTTTTGATAAAGTTGTCGAGCGTTCATATGAAAATCTAAGACAAAATCAATTTAATGCGATAGCTATTGGGCAATTTTTCATGTATTTACGTGTTAACACTATCACAAAACTCGTCCCTCATGCTGCTGAGCGCTTTATTGAAAATATCGAGGAGATATACCATGGTTCATTTAATAATGCGCTGTTGGAAGGTCACGGGGCTGAATATAAATTATTAAATATCTTTAAAACGGTTGGAGTTAAATATGTTTTTAATCATGAATCTGTTGAAAATATTGAATTACAAGGTCACCGAATTATCAGTGGATTGTTAGATATCTATAGTCCTTTACTCGATATGCCAACCCATGATTTTTTAAAATTAGTAAAAGACGATAATCACAAAGAATACCCGATTGAAACACGACTTTATCATAAACTTTCCGCTAAACATCGGGATGCTTATCAACAAGCTATTAAGAATAAAGATGAAACGAAAGAGACTTTTCAAAGTTGGGAGTTCTATTATCGTTGTCGTTTGTTGCAAGATTATATTAGTGGCATGACTGATCACTTTGCTTTTGATGAATACCGCAAGTTAATGGTGACCTTCTAATTAAATTAATGAATAGATTAAAAGGCACTACAAAAACGCAATAGCACCAGATTAGTGCATCAAACGCTATCGAGTTAAATTTTCTTGATAACCCAATAGAGCTTATCAGCTCAATCATTTGTTATACAATTCATGTTTTATACCTGCATGATAACGCTTCATCATTGCTTATCTAAAATCACAACAAATTAATCTTAATCAAAGCTGGCATAACCTTTGCATTATGTTGATTACCCATAGTAAAAGATGAGGAGTTA
Source organism: Gilliamella sp. CG13 (assembly GCF_046635805.1). NCBI lineage: Bacteria > Pseudomonadati > Pseudomonadota > Gammaproteobacteria > Orbales > Orbaceae > Gilliamella > Gilliamella sp. CG13. Next base: position 642,874 of record NZ_JBIDFM010000001.1, on the reverse strand, counting down.
CATAGATGAAATTAGTGACTGTTGTGATTAAACCTTTCAAATTAGAAGAGGTCAGAGAATCACTTTCAAATATTGGTATCACTGGATTAACTGTTACAGAAGTAAAAGGGTTTGGGCGGCAAAAAGGTCATGCCGAACTTTATCGGGGTGCAGAATATACTGTTAATTTTTTACCTAAAGTAAAAATAGAGTTAGCGATCAGTGACGATCAACTCGACGAAGCTATTACCACAATTTGTCAGGCAGCTTATACCGGCAAAATTGGCGACGGAAAAATTTTTGTTACGCCATTGATGCACGTTGTTCGGATCCGAACGGGTGAAACCGATGAGTTAGCACTATAAATAGGGATAATATTATGTTAAAAAAATTAAGTTTAGTGTTTGGATTATTGGTTTCTGGTTCAGTATTGGCAAATGAAGTTCCTATTGCTAATAAAGCGGATAATGGTTTTATGATTATTTGTACTGCACTGGTACTATTTATGTCCGTACCGGGTATCGCACTCTTTTATGGTGGATTATTACGTTCTAAAAACGTGTTATCCATGTTGTCACAAGTATTGGTTACTTTTTCATTAATCACCGTGCTTTGGATAACGTATGGCTATACCTTATCCTTTGGTCAAGGAAATTGGTTTTTTGGTAACTTCGACCATTTTTTATTAATTGGCGTGAAGATAACGGACTTGTCGGGAACGATTTATGAGCTGATTTGGATCGCTTTTCAAGGCTCTTTTGCCTGTATAACCTGCTGTTTAATACTGGGGGCTTTTGCGGAACGTATTCGTTTTTCAGCAGTATTAATTTTTATGGTAATTTGGTTTACATTCGCCTATATACCGATGGCTCATATGGTTTGGGGCGGGGGTATATTAGGGGATGAAGGGGCATTAGATTTTGCTGGTGGTACGGTGGTTCATATTAATGCTTCAGTTGCCGGATTAATTGGCGCCTATCTGCTTAAAAACCGTATCGGTTATAATCGTGAGCCCTTAAAACCTTTCAATTTACCTTATGTGTACTTAGGGGCAGCAATTCTTTATATTGGCTGGTTTGGTTTTAATGCGGGATCGGCAACACAAGCCGATGAGATTGCCAGCTTGGCTTTTATTAATACGGTCGCAGCAACGGCAGCCGCCGTTTTAGCGTGGACCATTGCCGAATGGGTATTGCGAGGTAAACCATCATGTTTAGGCGCTGCTTCAGGGGTTATTGCTGGATTAGTTGGCATAACGCCAGCCGCTGGATTTGTCGGCGTTGGTGGCGCAATGTTAATTGGTTTGATTTGTGGTTTTGCCGGTGTTTGGGGCGTATCTTCTCTTAAAAAAAGGTTAAAAATTGATGACACCTGTGATGTGTTTGGAGTACATGGCGTCTGTGGTATTGTAGGTTGTCTGCTAACAGGTATATTTACAGCAGAATCGTTAGGCGGCATTGGTTATGCCCAAGGCATGAATATGCTAAGCCAATTAGGTATCCAATTATTGAGTGTGATTACCTGTGTTGTTTGGACAGCTATTATCGCATTGATTGGTTATAAAATTGCCGATTTGTCAGTTGGATTACGTGTATCAGAAGAGCATGAACGTGAAGGATTAGATATTAACAGCCATGGTGAAAGTGCCTTTAACAGTTAGCACTGATAAATATTAGTATTTGTTCTAACAAACCTATTAAATAAATTACAGGGCTTATACCCTGTAATTTATTAGACCTAGTATTAATTATTGTTAAAACTATTTTTTAATCATCCCAAAGCATAATGGCATTATCTTCAGTTAAGATTAAAGGTGGAGCAAACAAATGTTCTTTTATTTGTGTTGGGATCACATCAACATCACTTAGATCAAGTTCAACATCTGGGTATACTTTAGCCATCTCTTTCAATCGAGTACCAAGTAATTCCTTTACTTTATTGGACTCTTTAGCCAAAGCTATCTCATCTTTTAACATACCGATTTGTTTCTCATGGTGTTCGGATTCAAATATTTCCCCAAATATAAATGAAAACTCTTTATTTTTACGAAAAGTATTTTTTTCGTTGTACTCTTTTTCTTTATACTCAGTATGATGTAATTTAAGCTCCTTAATACGTAATGCAATGATTTCATCTACGCAATCCGGATAATTTAGTTTAGAGTCTAAATAGCTTAAAGTATTTTGTTTTGTTACTGATTCACTGTTTTGTACTAAGGTAAATAATGGTTTTTTATGTGTCTTCATTCTATAACTTCCTTTCTATTTCAGGACAATAATATAACAATGTGTCGGACAATGAAAAAAACGATTGTTACTTGTTTTCTTAAGATACTTCTTGTTACGGCGCTACATCAGTATAAAATAACTAACTTCCAGTTTTTTTGTAATTTCCTTATAACAAGTCGATTAAATGCTATTCAACAATTAATAAATCAAGTTAAAAAATTATTATTTACTTTATTTTTACAAGACGAAAATTAAAATTTAATGCCTCCTGTCATTACTAATACACTTTATAATGGATAAAACTAACCAAGAACTTAACACTAATTTCGAATAAAAATACCAATAAAATTACCAATTCTGTTCGGCTAACTCGTTTTCATATCACTCTTTAAATCAAATTCAGCTTGATCTCCATAATGAGAAAATATCGACATAGGTATAAGCTTTCCTAAGAAAATAACTATATTGTTAAGCAAATAATTACTTAAACTGTCGAGATGATAGTGTTTTTCTGGAAATAATGTTGTGTTCGATATGATAATTTTATTTGGCTTAATAATTCCTTTTGTTACAGCCGCTTTTGGAGATGATTTCTCGTGATAAGAAGTACTTCTTACTAGTTGTTGATCACATTCCATTACGCCTATTTTTGTTAATACTTGAAAAAATAATTTTTGAGTTAAAACGGTTATTCTTCGTTTAGACCAAGAAAATATTGCCAATTTAACAAGACTAATCACTAAATGGTGGCTTAGTAGACGTTTTTCAAGGTCTTGAAACATCATAATCCTATTCCTCTATATTATTTTATTGATTTAAAAAATAAAAATGTAGAAACAAGTATAACAAATCAAACTATTAAGGTTACAAAAGTATAGAAATTGTTCATTGCAATAAAGATTGTGGAGGAATATGTTTAAATTAAACATAAAAAATGGATAAGACATTTTGCTAGACGCATTTAAATTTAATATTTATTCGATCTTATTCACTCTCACATTCTTATTAAAATATTAGGATGACTATATAGCAGTAACTTAAATTAACGGCTAAGTTGTCTAACCAATATTGAATACAACAAACTCATTACATTCATCTTAATTTTATCGATCACCATTCTTTTAAGCCGGTTTAACTCACTAAATAGGCTAATCAGACAAGATGAATGAATAACAATTCACGACAAAAACTTCAATCTACGTTATACTAATGATTAATTTAGTAAAAATTATAAATTTTGAATTAAAAATGCCGTCTTTTTAAGCTGTTAAATACTGTTATTATTAGATGTTTTTGATTAATATTTGACAAATGATAAATAAACAACTTAACATGAACTGGATTCATCTAAAAAAGTAATTTAAAACCAGCAAGTCCTTCTTTTCAATACTTGTCCTACATATTATTGTTTGTAAATGTAAAGATGAAAGTTGAAAAACAGCTAACTGAAGTTTGACCGTCGAAGTACAGGAGAATTACAGATGTATGATGAAAATAAATATTTGGCACAAAGCCGTATCGTTAATCGTTATCAATTAGCTAAACTACATACTTTTGAATCAGCAGCTCGCCATTTATCATTCGCTTTAGCCGCAGAAGAGCTTTGTATTAGCCCAAGTGCTGTCAGTCATCAAATCAATAAATTAGAAGATGAGCTAGGTTTTAAGTTATTTCAGCGTTTTCATCGTCGTATTGAATTGACTTATAATGGCAAAAATCTTTTTAGTGCAGTAAAAAATTCGCTTCGTAATTTGAATCAAGAAATTCTGGAAATAACGAATCAAGAGGCAGCTGGAACATTAACGGTCTATGCAAAACCGTCATTTACTCAATGTTGGTTAGTCCCTAAACTTGCTGAATTTACTCGGCAGTATCCGTATATCAGTTTGAATATTTTGTCCGGTAATGAAGTGAGTAATTTTAATCGTCATCATATTGACCTTGCCATCTATTTTGATGCGCTACGCTATGAAGAAGTTCGTTATGACCATTTGATGAATGAAACCATTATTCCAGTCTGTAGCCACGCTTATGCGCTTAAACAGGATTTATATGGTAATATGGATAAATTGACCAATTGTACTTTGTTGCATGACGGACAAGCTTGGGGACATGACTCCAACTTAGAAGAGTGGAAGTCATGGGCAAATAATTTTTCATTACCTTTTGAACTTAATGATATCCCCAAAATCATCTTTGATCGTTCTGATTTAGCTATTATTGCGGCTATTAACCATACCGGTATTGCCATGGGACGAAAACAGTTAATTAGTAAATATTTGGAAACGAAAGAGTTGGTTATGCCTTTTCCTGATATGGAATTATTATGTAAACAGCGTTATTACATTTTAAGACCACAAACCAAATATAATCCGAAAGCGGATATTTTTATTAAATGGCTTAAACGTTATGTTTAAGCCTTGATGTCAGAATTTGTATATATAAAGCGAATTAGTCTTATTCGTAAATTATAACACCGTTATGAGCCTTTCTTAAGGTTTTTCAGATTTAACAATGCAATGGCTGATAGAATAATGATGACGCCGATCCATTGCGTTAACAAGACAGATTCTTTCAAATAGAAATAAGAACAGGTCACGGCTATCGGAAGCTCAGCTGCCGATAATATCGCACTAAATGAAATGCCAATTTTTGGCATACCAACCGAAAATAAAAAGGGCGGTAAAACGGTTCCTAATAACGCCAATAAGAATCCTAATACATAAAGTGGGTCTGAAATACTGTATTTAAAAAAGAATAACGGTGGAAAAATTAAAAACGTAATAATACATGCACCCGTTATCATTAAGGCACTTTTTTCAAGCTTTGGTAAATCGTTACCCACATTACTACTGGTAGTGATAAAAAGGGAATACATTAAAGCGGCTAAAAATCCAAATAAACAGCCTGAAAAATTTAAATGAATGTCTTGATTAAGAACGCCTGCTGCTAAGCAACTACCGATGATGATAATGCCTACTGTCAAAAGTTGAACGCTACTGGGTTTATTTTTAAATATGACAAAATCAATAATGATACTGATCCATAAATATTGCATCAGTAGAATAATGGCTATTGATGCCGGAACTAATTGAACACACTGATAGTAGCAGATACCAACTAAGCCGGGAAAAATTCCAACAGCACACACTTTCCATTTTGGGGTAGAAGGAGAATGTTTAACAGGGGTTGCTTTGGGTTTATTTAAGCTTTTAACGATTAGGTGACTGCCCCATAGTATCAGCATACCCAAAAAACATTGCACACCGGTAACTTCACCTAATGTATATCCAGCTTGATAAGCGGTTTTTACAATAGAAGAGAGGACACCAAAACTACATGCCCCTAAAAAAACTAGAAAACTGCCTAAAAATTTTTCTTTCATATTTGAATCTCAATACTTTTGTAACAAAAAACTTCATCGATAATTTTCGATGTAAAACATAATCACAGGGGGATTAGCCCTGTCGTTTATTCAAGTTCATTAAATGAGTGATGATAATGAATACGAATTGATTCGATTTAGAAGATAAACATGTTGTTATAATCCATTATATGAGTTGACTATCCTATTGTTTAATCTGTTTATTGCTTGTATGGTCATCATGAAAACTAAAGTAAAACACGATAGCTAAAATGAGTGCATAAGACGCAAAAATTAACCATATTGCTTGCCAATCTTTTACATTATTATGGGTACACATATCGACAACTAAACCACTGATAATTGAACCTAAATAAGCCCCGACACCGTTTACCATAGTCATAAATAAACCTTGTGCGCTGGCTCGTATACTTGCATTAACCTCTTTTTCAAGAAAAATTGAACCGGAAATATTAAAGAAATCAAATGCACAACCATAAACAATCATGGATAACATGAGTAAAACAAAACCAAATGGTGTTGGATCACCAAATGCAAATAGTCCGAATCTTAAAGTCCAAGCGATTAAGCTTATCATTATGACCTTTTTTATCCCCAATTTTTTGAGAAAAAATGGGATAGTTAAGATAAAGGCAACCTCTGCCATTTGTGAAACTGAAGATAAAATAGCCGGGTACTGTGTAATTAGACTATTTTCAAATTGCGGAATCTTATTAAAATCACGCAAAAAGGTGGTACCAAAAGTATTGGTTATTTGCAAAATAGCGCCTACTAATACCGAAAATAAAAAAAACACCGCCATTGTCGGTTTTTTAAAAAGTACAAATGCGTCTAATCCTAATCGAGAATGCCATGACTGTTTTATTTTTTTATGAATCGTTATTTTAGGTAGTGTCGAACTGTAAATGACAAGTATGATTGATGCGATACTGGCTACATAGAGTTGTGCATGACTCTGTTCTAATTTAAGTAGGCTTATTATCCACATTGCAATAATAAAGCCTACGGTACCAAAAACCCTTATTTTAGGAAAAGTTTTTAATGAATCAATATTATTGTTGTCTAAACAGTGATAACTGATTGAATTCGATAAAGCGATAGTGGGCATAAATGCTAAAGCATTCGCTAACATTACCCAAAATAATGGATTAGGTTGAGTGATTGATGCTGCATAAAAAAGTGCAATGGCACAGATTGTATGACATAGCATGAAAAGGTATTTAGGTTGTAAAAATTTATCTGCAATAATGCCGATAATGCATGGCATGATTAATGCGGCAAGTCCCTTTGAACTAAACACTAATCCTATTTCAGTCCCTGAAAAATGGAGAGTATGACTCATATAAGAGCCAAAGGTAACCAGCCAGCTTCCCCAAATAAAGTATTGGAAAAACAACATTATTTTCAATCTATTGCTTATGTTCATTACAGATACCTACAAAGTAAACCCTTAATACAACATCAACACAATAAAACAGTAATTAAAAGCGTGCTATCGTTTTAGTAATTAATTGTAAAAACGTTGATTTTACACGTTCTGCTGTTTCAATCACTTCTTCATGCCCTAATGGTTGATCCAAAATACCACAAGCCATATTCGTTAAACAGGATATGCCTATCGTTTTAATTCCCGAATGATGAGCAATAATGGCTTCAGGCACAGTGGACATACCGACTGCATCTGCACCTAATACCCGAATCATTCTAATTTCTGCTGGTGTTTCATAAGTTGGCCCTGTCCACCAAGCATAAACGCCTTGGCGTAAGGTAATATTAAGTTCTTTGGCAACGTCTAAAACGGTTGCACGTAATTGTTTATTATAAAGTTCACTGACATCTAAAAAACGTACACCTAGTTCATCGTTGTTCGGGCCAATTAAAGGATTATTTGCCGTCAAATTAATATGATCAGTGATCAGCATTAAATCACCAGGATTAAAACTGGTATTCACTGCACCACAAGCATTGGTGATAATCAGTTTTTCAACGCCCAGCATTTTCATGACTCGCACCGGAAAGGTCACTTGATCTAACGAAAATCCTTCGTAGTAATGAAAACGTCCTTTCATGGCAACTACTGTTTTATCGCCGCTTTGACCAATAACTAACTCATTAGAATGTCCCACAGCAGCTGATTTTGCAAAATGAGGGATTGTGTCATAAGGAATATGAACTGCATCTTCAAGCGTATCGGCAAAAGGGCCTAATCCTGAACCTAATATAATACCAATAGATGGTTTTTTATTGGTTTTTTGTTGAATATAGTTGACCGCTTGTTGAATATCAGATGTTTGATGCATGGATGTATCCTTAAATTGTCTGTAGATGTTTGTAAGAATAAATTTTGATGAAGCTAATTCATCTTTTCAAGATTAATGTATTATTAATAAATTCATTTTGAGAATGTGTGATGGCGTTGTTATTTTTGGCACATTCTTAAAATCGCCGTAGTATGTCATATCTAAAAAAATAATTAATCATCTTTTTTTTAAAACGCGAAAAAGATCACATAAAAATTTATCGTTAAACTCGCATTGTTCACCTTTTAACGTATTCGGTGACTAGCTGAATAAATCACACCTTTATCATTTTTGAAAAAACCGATTAAGGTAAGATTACTTTTCTTGGCCATATCGACTGCCATCGAGGTTGCAGCGGATACTGCCATCAATATTTCAATTCCACAATGAATGGTTTTTTGTACCATTTCATAACTGGCTCGACTTGAAACAACAATAACACCTTGAGGAAAATTCGGATTTTTTTTAAGTTGTGTCGCTCGAAAGCCTAACAATTTATCCAATGCGACATGTCGACCTATATCTTCGAAACCGGCAATAAAATTACCTGCTAAATCAAGTAATATTGCAGCATGCGTACAACCCGTTTGTTCACCAACAGTTTGAACACGTTTTAATGCTGACAATGCTTGATTAAAATAGGATAACTCAATGAAATGAGTGGATGACAAGGTAGGCAAGATGTTACAGACTTGTTCAATCTGTTCCGTGCCACAAATACCGCAACCTGTTTGACCTGTTAAGTTCCGGCGCTTTTGTTTAAGCTCAAAAAATCGCCGTGAAGATAGCTCAATGTGCACTTCAAAACCATTTGTCACTTTGATAATGTCAATGCTGTAGATGTCATCTAGGGATTGAATAATACCTTCTGTTAATGAAAAGCCGATAGCAAAATAGTCAAGGTCTTTAGGGGTTGCCATCATGACAACATGTGAAATACCGTTATATACCAATGCAACAGGGGTTTCTATAGCTAAAACATCATGTTCTGAATTGATAGGTTGATTACTGTTAAATTTTTCAACGGTAATATGTTCTAAACCGATTGTCATAGACTTTCTCTGGCTATCTGTCTTTGATAAAACGTTATGGCTAAGTGATTAGCTATTATACGCTATCTGGATTTGTTGAAAATAGGGTATTAGCATACTTAAAAATAGTTGTAAGATAATTCATAATGCACTGATAACTTAACGCTAATACTTACTTATTATGATAAAATAGGTCACCATAATCAATTGAAAATTTGTGATGCAATTATGTCATTAAATGAAATTACACACACCATAATGCAATTTATTGAAAATCATCAAATCTGGGCTTTGCCCATTATATTTTTATTAGCATTTGGTGAATCGCTTGCCATTATTTCTTTAGTGGTTCCAGCAACGGCTATATTATTAGGTGTAGGTGCATTAATTGGAACAGGTACACTCTCTTTCGTACCGGTATTGATTGCTGCTTCGCTAGGAGCCATTTTGGGTGATTTAATTTCATATTGGTTAGGTAAACATTATCATCATCAAGTTATCCATTCTTGGCCACTTAAAAAGTATCCTAAATTGGTTTTTCGAGCAGAACAATTTTTTCAACGTTATGGCGCATTAGGGGTTTTTATCGGGCGTTTTTTTGGTCCGTTAAGAGCCGTAGTGCCGTTAGTTGCTGGCGCAATGCATATGCCAACAACTAAGTTTAATTTAGCTAACATCACCTCAGCACCGATATGGGCATTTGTTCTGTTAGCGCCAGGCGCCTTCGGCGTGCCTTGGTTAGAGACACTTTTTGGTTAAATGGTTCCTACAGTATAACTACGACGCCCACTTTTGCGACCCAGTGCCTCTAAATTGGTTTGTAATGGTGGAAAAGGGAGTGTCAGACCGTTTTCACGGTAGGCTTCTAGGATTAATTTATGGATTGCGCTTCGTAACACCATGCGATGTCCCATTTCAGCAGCAAAAACACGCAGTTCAAATAATTGAATACCTTCTTGAATATCCACTAAAAAAACTTGCGGTTCAGGGTCTTTAAGCACATATTCACATTTATCCGAGGCTTTTTGAAGTAATTCAATAACCAGATCACTATTGGCATCAATTGTAGCCGGGATAGTGAGTACAATTCGTGTAATAGAATCTGACAATGACCAGTTAACGAGTTGTTCGGTGATAAATGCTTTATTCGGCATCACAATCTCTTTTCGATCCCAATCAACAATAGTGATGGCTCGAGTGTTAATTTTGGTGATATTACCAGTCAGATCCCTGATTGTTACGGTATCGCCTATTCTGACTGGTTTTTCGAAAAGAATGATTAATCCCGAAATGAAATTTGCAAATATTTCTTGTAAACCAAAACCTAAACCAACACCAAGTGCCGCTATAAGCCATTGTATTTTAGACCAATCTATCCCAATAAATGAAAAGGCCATCATGGAGCCAATCATTAAAATGATATATTTTGATAAGGTTGATATTGCATAACTGGTGCCCGGTGCTAAATCTAAGTGTTGCAATATTCCCAATTCCAGTAATGCAGGTAGATTTTTAACTAATTGGACGGTAATTGTCATCACCAAAATAGCAATACATACCGCGCCTAAAGTAATATATTGTTCAACTTCGGTACCATTGATGATCGTGGTAGTTCCCCAAAGTTTGATATTATTCATAAATGCGAATGCTGAATGTAATTCAGACCAAAGTAAAATCATACTAATTAAAGCAATTAACATGATGATAGAACGTACAAGTTGTAAAGATTGTGCACTAATCACATCTAAATCGATAACAGGCTCATCGACGTTGTCAGCCAGATCTTCTTCGGGTGTTTTAGCGCGTTGCAGACGTTCAAGACGGCGTTGTTTAGTTCGTTCAAATTCGATACGCCGTTTTTGTATCCACATCCAGCGACGAATCATAAAATAGATAACGAGAAGTCCACACCAAATCACGACCGATGCTTCAAGACGACCTAATAAAACTTGTGCCGTTGATAGATAACCCAAACAAGCAGCAATAATGGCAAGCCATGGCGCACTAAGAAGTATTAGCCAAACGATACGGCTTAATAAATTTTCGCCCGATCCTTTTTTATCAATATAAAGTGGAACGCCTGCTCGGTGGATAGAGTTAGTCATAAACACTAACGCAAAGCAAAGAATGATAAACGCAATACGCCCAATAGTTGCGGCAAATTGACGATTACTGAACTGATCAAAGCTCATGACAACCATAACCAATGGTATGACAAGCCATACCGATAATTGATAATATTTCATGGCTGCACGGACTTTTTTAGATGACCAACCAAAATGACTAATAAACAAGCCGTTTTGTGATGCCAGATGTGCCGTGATGATAAATACCCATAAAATTGGAGCAGCAGCATTAACACCGTATCCTAACGCAACGGCAACAGGATAATCCCAGTTGAGTTGTAATGCATAGCCAAAGACTGCCCATAAAATAGGAATCGGTAAAGCCATTATTAAAGAATATATGACGACTTCTAAAGTTAATGAAAAGTTATCTTGCGTTACTTTACCCACACGGGAGGCAGATTTATTCAAAAATGCGTAATATTTTTTACGCATTTTAAAATGCACAACGACAAATAATATCGATAAAATCAGTAAAAAAAGTGTTTTCGGGGTCGTCAGTATTTGGATTCCCGCTTTATATAATTGTGAAAGCGAGTCGATCGAAAAAATGACATAATTGACGTCTTTAGCTAATTGTAACGGAAAACTCAATGATACGGGATTTACATCAGCAACCCAAAAGAAATATCGATGAGCAGCATCATTCACTTCGTCAATAGCATTAATTAATTGCTTATTGGCAATTTTTAATTTGGTTAATTCTAAAATCGTGGTATCTGTACCTGCGATTAACGTCTTAAGTAACTCGCTTTGTTCACGTAATAGACGGCGATATTGCGAGCCTTGTTTTCCAGCGTTAATTTGATTAGATAAATTTGGATAATTATCCAAATTTTTAAGAACATTACTGTAATTAAGTTGTTGAACTTTGGCTTTGGCTATCTCTGCGTCGAGCGCTAAAGATTTTGGTTTTTCAGGTAAACGTAATAATTGTTGACGTAATGTTTCACCTAATGCCGTTGAAAAGCTTAGCCACTCTCCTTGTTCATCGAGAGTAGCTAGGGTATTTTGAACATGAGAGATTTGCGTTGATATATTTGTTTGTTCGTTAATTATACTGGTTAAATGAATCTTTTGGCTTTCCATATTTTGGCGAAGATCTTCATTAGTCTCGTTGAGTTTATCAACGATTTCAGTAAGTTGTTGAACATCATCAATAGTCGTTATTTTTTCTTCAGCGAATAGGGTTGAAGAAAAAACCATTAATAAAAAACATAACAATCCACGCATCCACATATTGTTAAATCCTTTCAGCTAATTTTTGACCTACACGTGTTACATCCCCAACTTTAAGATTGTTTGAAAATTCAATCGCATTTGAAGCAAATAATGTAATAACGGTTGAACCTAATTTGAAACATCCCATGTCTTGACCTTTGCTGAGTTTAATTTCATCAGAATATGTCCAACGTTTCATGATTCCTTCACGTGGTGGTGTGATTATTCCAGCCCAATCTACTTCAATACTTCCGACGATCGTAGCCCCGACTAATATTTGTGCCATTGGCCCCAATTCTGTTTCAAAAAGGCATATAACACGTTCATTACGCGCAAAAATATTCGGAATGCTTTCTGTTGTGGCTTTACTGACTGAAAAAAGTGAACCAGGCACATAGATCATCTCGCGTAATGTACCGTCACATGGCATATGGAAACGGTGGTAATTTTTGGGCGATAGATAGGTGGTGGCATAAGATCCATTTTGGAAGTACTTAATCATATCTGGATGACAAGCAACCAAAGATTCGAGTGAATAAAAATGTCCTTTTGCTTGTAATAATTGGCTATCTTGAATTGTACCAAATTGGCTTAATACGCCGTCGGCGGGCATGATAATTGAATTTTCAGCCGTATCAATTTCGCGAGCATCTTCTTTTAATTCCCGCGCAAAAAAGTCATTAAATGTTTTATAGTCTGCGGCATTAGTGAGCTTTGCTTCACTTAAGTCGACTCGATATAACTTACAAAAGCCTTTAATCATCCATGTTGTGACTTTTCCCAACTGTTTTTTGGCTAACCATCCAAAGATAATTGTTAAAAACTGTTTTGGAAGAAGATACTGAATAATTGCTTTAAGCTGATTTAACATAAGTCACTCTCAAATTATTGTAAAAATAGGTCATTATAACAATAATTATTATGAAAGTATAAAACGAACTAAAAACAAAACTGAAGCCTTATTGTTTATTTGCTTTATTATGAGTAATAAAATGATCGTTTTTGCATGGATTAAGAAAACATATTTGAACTTAACCAGACGTTTTATTTAAAGCCTCAAGCAGGATGAGCTATTACGCATTTAAATAAAAATTTGCTAATGAATATTGATGGATGCTGGGGTAAATTCGCTGTCAATTTAAAACAGTTATTGATGAAATAGTTAAAAGTTAAAAGGTTAAAATATTCATGTTAATTTAGTTGATGCTTTTAAAAAATGCCTTTTTTTGCGTTCATCATTTAGTTAAAAAAATGACTGTAATTTTTATTATAAACTCAATTGCAACCTCATTTTGACATGCGTCAATATAAACAACTTATCTTTTCTAAAATGATTTTTGGGAATTATTGTGATTATCTAAATTAAATAATTGTTAATGAATTAACATAATCTATACATAAATAAATAATTATTTACAATCATTAGAGTTTGATATTAAATTCTATTTATAAAAAAAGTAAATATTTTTTTATAGCATATAAAATTTGGATATTAAGTTGTCATTACTGATTCATTTTTCTCAATATCAATAAAATTTTTTTATTTGAGTTAAAAATATCATGTAAATAAAAATAGGTAATGTAGTATTCAGTGCAAAGTAAAAAATAAATATCAATCAGTTGGTTATAGTTTTAAGAGGTAAGTTGAAAAAAAACATAAAGAATTTAAGTGTTATGACCGATATATAAATAAGCTTAAGGCAAGATGGAAATTTTGTGTTTTACACAAAATTAATTGATGGGATTAAATGAGAGTTGTTTTAAATATGGATCAAAAATATAGATTAAAGTGGAATGTTGCACTACAACGTTGGATTATGACTTCGGAAGTATTACGACATGGAAAATCAAAATTTAAAAAAATATTAGTATTAACAGCATTAATGGGCGCTCCCTATATTTCTTATGCTGATTGTTATGCCGGTAACAAAGCGTATGCTAACCAAGGCTCAACATGTGAATTTTCAAACGGTGATTACTACGGAACTAATTTATCACGCATTGAAGGTGAAAATACAACAGCAATATTTACCGCTGATAAGGTAAAAATGATAAGCCCTTCTTATTCAAGTAATCACACGCTAGCGATAGGTGGCGGTAATGGCGGACCTCAAGTAGAAGGCGGGACAACAATATTTAATGGTGATTTGGAAATTATTACCGGTAATAAAGTTTCTCGTGGTATTTATATGTACAATAAGGGTACCCTTTTAATTAAAGGTGATTTAACGATAACTAAAAAAACCCCTACTGGTGCACCACTGGAAGTTGTAAAAGATAACAATGTGGTAACGGTCAATGGTGTTGCAACGTTTAACACTGATGGAGCAGATGCGATACGTAATGGTGGAAACATTACCTTTAATAATGATTTAATCATTAATAACAGTCAAGTCAGTGGTATTGGAATCAGCCTAGGCAACAAAGATGGAAATGAAAAATATTCTGGTAATCTAACATTAAATAAAAATACGACAATTACTACTGCAGGAAAGGGTATCCATTTATGGTACGGAACCTTAACGAATAATGGAATTATCACCTTAAATTCAAATAATGATGTATCAATAGTCCATGCAGCTGTCATGGGTGATGATACGACAACATTTAACAATAATGGAACACTTAGAGCTGATCCCGCTTCGACATCAATTGAACATATGTTTATTCATGAAGGAACAGGAACGTTTATTGTGAATAATAGCAATAATGGGGATCTTTCTTTTGAAAAAGGTTCATTATTTAAAAATATCACACCAGGTACAATTAATATTAATAATGCAGGTAAACTTAGCGGAACAATGGATGCTAATGTAGGTATTATAAATCTTGATAATAGTGGTCAATGGTATATTAATGGCGACTCAAATTTAAATAATGTCATAAATTCAGGTCTCATTTCATTTGCTCATAAATCACCAACTGAATTTCATATTATGGATGTGAAGGGTGATTATGTTGGAAAAAAAGGTATCGTGAAAATGCGTACTGTATGGGGAGCTACTGATAATGAAAGCGATAAAAATATTCAATCTGATACAATAAAAATTGCCGGTTCAGCTAAAGGGCATACCGTTGTTGTTCCTGTTTCTAATGATGGTAAAGAGAATATTATTGATGGTGATATAAAATCAATCACTAAAGCGATAAATACAACGCCTGTCATTTATGTTGCCGAAAGTAATAACGAAAAAGCCTTTAGTGGTACAGCAAAAACGAATGGCGTTGTTGAGTTTCAGTTAGCCAAACGCACAACAGAGAGTGGCGATGAATACTTTTGGACTATGGCAGCTAATTCGAAATCAGGCAAAGATGCTCAAAATGCTAAATTTGATAAGTTAATTTACGCAAATCCAGTGTCAGGTTATACATTGATGCCTCGTGTCAATTTAGAACAAGGGTATTCTAGTATAGCCAGCTTCAGAGAACGTCGAGGTGACATAACTTGTTATGATTGTAGTGAAATTAATGGAAATCATTCTTGGGGACGTTTTTTTGGGAAACATCATAAACAAGATGGTAAACAACGTTTAAATCTTGATACAAATATTTATGGTTTACAAATTGGTCATGATTTTTTTGTTAAACAGACAGATAGTCAAGATGTCATGATGTTAGGTGCTTATTTTGCCTATAGTAATGCCAATACTGATTTTTCAGATAAATATCATGCAAAAGATGGCGTTATCACACATGATAAAAAAACAGGTAATGGTAAATCAGAAAGCTTTAGTTTTGGCTTAACGAACACTTACTATACCCAAGGTGGGAGTTACTTAGATTTAGTAGGTCAATTATCTTATTTAACTAACAAATATCATGCTAAAAATAGCCATAATCCAGATAGTCAACATGGTTGGGCTGCTGCTGTTTCTGCTGAAGTTGGGCACGCTATTTCAGTGTTTGATAAAAATTGGTCAATAGAACCACAAGCACAATTGATTTACCAATATATCAATTTAAGTCACTTTAAAGATGGTATTCGTCATGTTGATCAAAATGGACAAGACGGTTTACGTAGTCGTTTAGGCTTAAAGTTATCCTATCATGATGATAACCAATTTAGTCAACGCAAATCTTTTTATGTTATTGGAAATTTATGGCATGATTTCGTGAATCCAGAAAAAACCAATATTGGTCGTAATCATATCAACGAAAAGTTTGCACGAACTTGGGGAGAAATGGGTATCGGTATGCAGTTACCTATAGTGACCAACATGAATCTGTATAGTGATGTTCGATATGAACATAACTTTGGTAGTACTCATCGTCAAGGTCTATCAGGGAATGTTGGAATGATGATCCGTTGGTAGTATGGAATATTAACGATTAATAATTAATAATAAAAAGGATCGTACATCATTGGTTTTATAATGTTGTACGATCCAGTAAAGTAAAATTTAAAACGATTTAACACCGCTAAATTTGTCTTCTATCCTTCATATCCTAAACAACAGTATAAATAGATTACTCTTACCGATTGCATAGCCTATAACTTAGGTTAAATTGACATTTTTTAATATTACATCGTTTTGTCTGTCATTATTGGTCATTGTTAACCAATTTTGATGACGTCAATAAGCCATTTTTTAAGGCTAATCTTAGTTCAATTAATTATAGAAAATTAAGCGTTGAATATTCTGCCACATAAATTCAACATTACTTTCATGTGGCAGAATAGATTGATGATAATTACCAGTTTATTTTTAAACCGATGTTACCACGAAAACTTTGATGTTTACTGCCACCAAAATTGTGTTCGTAGCGGACATCACCATATAGTTCACTTTGGGTAGTAATTGGAATATTTAAACCTAAACCAATTTCTCCCCAAGTTTTATTGAACTTCTCGCTAAGTTTATCATGTCCAATTTTTACATCATCAGGGCTAAAGAAATCATGCAAGATATTTACAATACCATATACTGACGTTTTTTGGTCTTCTGTATCTGTTGCATTATACGCAAACATGACACCAACACGACCACGTAATGTATCAGGATTATTCTGATCGACATGGCGAATATGATCATTAAAACTGTCAAGTTTCAAATACTGATATGTCAGTTGTGCTTGAGGTTCAATAGACCAATTCGTTCCACTTAATGGAATTGAATGACCTGCTTCAGCCGATAGCGCTACACCCCAACCATCTTGAGTGGATGGATTTTTACCTGTGCGAGCATTATATTTGTTGCGTAGATAAGATAATTGACCGACTAAGTCAACATAAGTGCCAGTACCGGTATAGTAGGTATTAGTGATACCCAAGCTAAAGTTATCTGATTCGCCTTTCCCTGTTTTTTTGTTACTGATGAGGATACCGTCTTTAGTACGATATTTATCAGAAAAATCAGTTTTAGCTCTGTTGTAAGACAGATAACCACCAAATAAATTCAGACCATTATTTTCCAACGATGTGATGGCGAAGTCGTGCCCAATTTGGAAACCATAGATATTGGTCTCAAAATTGAGGCGATGTTCACCATCTTGTTTTTGATGTTTACCAAAAATTCGAGCCCAAGTATTTTGACTATCGTCAGTAGCACAGTTCAAGCAATAGATATCTCCACGACGTTCCCTTAAATTAGCTAACGTTGTGTATCCTTGTTCAAAGTTGACACTCGGCATAAGTGCATAAGCCGCAATTGGATCGGCATAAATAGTTTTATTGGTTTCGACAAGTGATTTGGTTCTTGCTTTCATTGTCCAATAGTATTCATCTCGATTATCGACGGTACGTTTAGCTAACTGAACTTCTGTCAATCCGGTCGTTTGAGCTTTACCCGTAAAGGCAACTTCTGATCCGCTATTAGCAACATTGACAACTAAAACACTATTTAAACTTTTTTCAATTTGCTTTATATTACCATCAATAATGCGTTCTGTACCATCAGCAGATAATGGAACGATGGTCGTTGTGCCTTTAGCTGTTCCACTTATATTTAAAACATCTGACTTGATGCTACTATTATTTGGGTCGTCTGAAGCATTCCATATAGTATGCATTTTCACTGTACCTTGATCACCAACATAATCACCGGCAATATCAATTGAATAGAATTCGCTTGCACTACGGTTAAGCGATGTTGGGTGTTTAAAGTGAATGGTTCCGGCATTTTTGACATTGGTGAGAGTAGAATGTTCAGTGATTTCCCAAAGACCTGAGTTATTTAAATTAATGCTACCATTTCCGGTTTCTATCTTGCCATACAAATTACCAGCATTATTAACGACGATAGTTCCCGTAGATGTGTTGGTAAAAAGATTACCATTGTTAGCATTCAATACACCCGTTTTCGCATTGTTAATTTCTAACGTACCTGTTTTATCATGACTAACAATAGATTGAATATTATCAATTTTACTGGTATCTAATGTTCCAGCATTATTAAATACCGCTTTTTTGCCAGATTCGACAGTACTATGTATCGCTGCCGTATCCGTCACGGATTCAATAGTCAATTTACCTAAATTAGATAGTGAACCACCATCGAGAATAATGGCTTTATAACCTTGCGGAGATTTAATATTTGTATTTTTTAATATTAAATTTCCACCTGTTTGATAAATAGCGCTTGATTCTGTCGTGGTTATGTCTAATTGTGAATCATCTGCGGCAATGATGTTTCCTCCGCTAAGATGAATACCGTTGCCCAATTGGGTATTGATAGTGGTTTGTTGATTCAAATTAACTGTACCATTTTCAACATGAATACCGTGAGTAGCATGTTTAGCATTAAGCGTGGTATTTTTGGCTAAGTTGACAGTACCGTTTGTAACTTTAATTAAATTACCATTATTCGCATTTGAACTGATATTTAATTGGTCGGCTTTATCACTATTGATTGTGCCACCATTAATATTGAGACCATCGCCCATTTCGGTAAAAATAGTCGTTTGTCGGTTAAGGTTTAATTTACTATTACCACCCATAGTTATACCATTACCGGCGCCTTTTGCAGTAAGGGATGTTTTGCTCGCTAAATTAATTTCTCCCAAATCTTGCAGTTTTATGACATCACCGTTACCGGTATCCGTATTATTGGAATTGACGCTATTGGTGGTTGCGTTAAGTTCGGAACCAAAAGACGCTTTCCCTTGTCCTGAGACATATAATGAAGTGCCTGATGCATAATGTTGATTCCCTGCACCATATGATTCAATTGTGGTTATACCATCAATATTCATTTCACCACCATAAATATCGATGGCGTTATGGCTAGCACCGCTTAATTTATTTGATTCTACACCCAGATTACCTTTCACATGAATCGAACCAGAAGTTTGAACAATTCCTTTTCCTTCTTTCATATTAATATTTAGATCATTATGAAATGTAGTGTCACCTGCGCTGTTTTTTAAACCAACATAATTTGCTTCAATATTGACGTTTTTCTCAAAATTTAAGATTCCCCCTAATTGGGTATCATTTAATTCCGAACCATTACGAATACCGTCACCATTCGATTTTATATTGGTTTCTCCTTTTACCGTGATGCGTGCTGAGTTTGCCTTCGTCAAAGACACGTCGATCGGGGCACCCGTTTCAAATTCGGTTTGTGACTGATCATTTTTATCGGGCCAGAAATCGGTGTGATTGATGTTTAAATTACCATTAACCACTAATTCACTATTGTCCCCTAATAAAATACTACTTGGTCGGTATTGTTTTTTTGTAGCATCTGGTGGTAAAGTTTGAGCGTTAAGATTAATCGTTAAATCGCCGTCAACGGTCACCGTTCCGCCTAAATTTGGACGATTATTTACTGGGTCTTGCTTAGGATAAGGTTCTGTCGTCCCAACGACCAAAGCATGATTTTGGTTTTTGCTGGTAATGGTCACTTTACCGTTAGTTGGATTAAAAGTCAGTTTACCGCCGTTATCAACAGTAATGACTTTATTATCTTGCCCTTTAGTTTCAATGCCCGTATAGCTGTCATCAGTAAGTTCACAGTTACTACCATTGACATTTATTTGGTTTTGAACATTGATTGAGCAAGGACCAGCTAATGCATTAGCGGAAAGCGAAGCCAATGCTGTTACTGCTAACAATTTTGAACTTTTCGTTTTCCCTTTTTTTGCCAGCTCTGAAACAACAACCCATTGTCGTTTAGAGGTGTGCCAGACTATTTTGTAAACTTTATTCATATTTTCATCCTTTTAAGGTATTTCTTAGTCAACTTTGTTAGAAATCAAGCCAACAAAGTTTTTTTTATAATTAGATCTTATTACTTGTCTTTAACGGGTTGCGTAAAAATTATCCTAACAATATTTACATTTAAATAATAATTTGATGTGAATTATGTATCTAAATTGATTTTATTGTCAGGAACTCGTTAAAGGCGATTAATTCTATTCTTATTCGATTAATAAGTATATATAAAAATCATCTTTTTATGATCATAATTTGATCAGTGAAATTAGTGGTTAAAATCAAAAATTAAATTTTTGTTAAAATGTGTAAGTGTGCATTTCGACCCGTGATTAGGGATTAATATTATTTCGATAGGCATCGGGTTAACATTAAAAAATAATGCTAATCCCGATGAAATAAAATTAAGTGAAGTGTCTTCAACTAGTAAAAAAGAAATATTTAAAGTTCTTTTAGGATTTATTAACAGGCAATATTCATCTCATGTCACTGACTGACCCCATTCTATTTTTACGTTGTCAAATAAAAAATAATAAATTATTAACAATAAAAACAGGGATTAATATGCCAATTGACCATTTCATATACCCAAAAAAACTAGGCATCTCGATTTGATTTTGGGTCGCAATACTTTTAACCATAAAGTTAGGTGCATTACCAATATAGCTTAAAGCCCCCATAAAAACAGACCCCATAGATACGGCTAACAAGGTCTTTTCAAGCGAAGTCATTAATATTGTTGCATCACCCGATGCTAAATTAAAAAAGACAAGGTAAGTTGGTGCATTGTCTAAAAAGCCTGATAGGAGCCCGGAAAGCCAAAAATACATACTATTAATGGGGTGCGCTTGTTGATTATTGACTAACGAAACTAGTGGTGATAACGCTCCGTCACTGCCTGCTTTTAAAATGGCTAGAACTGGTACGATTGTAATAAATATACCAATGAATAGTTTAGCTACTTCAATAATAGGTTCCCAATTAAACTCATTAGCTGCGCGAATGTTTTTCGGAGTTATGCAAATGGAAATTAGGGTGATAATGATAAAAACGCCATCTCGGACAAGGTTAGGTAAACTTAGATGTGTCCCGAATAGCGTTATCTCTATAGAAGAATGCCATATTCCAGATAATAGAACCATTGCAATAATCAGGATTAACAGTAACACATTATTTAATCCATAAAACTTTATGGAACTGTTATTTTTGGGCATTGTGGCTAAATGTTGCTTTCCGTATTGTAATTGGAAATAGTGGCGATCAATGAAATAAAAAATCGTGAGTAATAGTGTTGAGGTTAACAATACCGGTAATAACATATGGCTCATTGTCCAGAAAAAATCGACACCTTTTAAAAAACCGATAAATAGTGGCGGATCACCAAGTGGTGTCAATCCTCCTCCTATATTAGCCACTAAAAAAATGAAGAAGATAATAATGTGAACGGCTTGTTTTCGATTGCGATTGGCTCTGATAAGGGGGCGTATCATTAGCATGGCAGCTCCAGTTGTTCCCATGATTGAAGCTAATAAAGTGCCCAATGCTAATAAGCATACATTTAATTTTGGGGTACTGACTATTTCACTTTTAATTAAAATACCACCTGATACGGTAAACAGCGCCAGCAATAACAGAATAAAAGGGAGATATTCAGCGAATATTGCATGAGTAGTTAGCTCAAGAGTTGATTGCCACCCAAAAAAATAACATGCTGATCCCATAAAGAGCAACGTCCAAAAAATGGTGATCTTGCCATAATGATGATGCCAAATTCGGGGGATCAATAATGGTAACAATGCTATCGACAACAAAATACCAACAAATGGGATACCCCAACAGAGTGATAGATGTTGACCACTAAAATCATCAGCATACAAGTCGAAAGGGATGAAGGTTAATATAATCAGTGGTGCGAGTGATATTTTAATTAATTGTTTCATTAGATCTATTTTAATTATTTATTTATCACCTATTATAACAAATATTTTAAAGGTAATAATGATTGCTGATTGCTGATTGCTGATTGCTGATTGTTGTATCCGTTACTGTGCTGAAAAGTTTGAATATATGCTATGTTAATAGTTGCAATTTGCTAGAAACCTATGTGAATGATGCCTAATTCATCATGTTTGTATTTTTCTCAATGCAAAACGCCATTATAATAAATAATAGTACATATTTCTGGAATAAACATGCCAAACCGATCACCAACTATCAACACA
The DNA here is from genome assembly GCF_046635805.1 of Gilliamella sp. CG13. Taxonomy (NCBI): domain Bacteria; kingdom Pseudomonadati; phylum Pseudomonadota; class Gammaproteobacteria; order Orbales; family Orbaceae; genus Gilliamella; species Gilliamella sp. CG13. The sequence goes on along the minus strand of NZ_JBIDFM010000001.1, from coordinate 620,227 downwards.
TCGCCTTTACATATTCGCAATAAACATCGCCATGGATATGACTTTGCACAATTAATTAAAGCTGTGCCAGAATTTTCAGCTTTTGTTAAACGGAATCAATACGGAAATTTATCGATTGATTTTGCTGATCCTAACGCTGTCAGAATGTTAAATAAAGCACTACTATTGACCTATTACCAACTTTCTTATTGGGATATTCCTAACGATTATTTGTGTCCACCAATACCCGGACGAGCCGATTATATGCATTATTTGGCTGACTTACTGGCAGAAGATAATCAACATATCATACTCATGGGTAAAAAAGTTCAGGTGTTGGATATCGGTATGGGAGCCAATATGATCTATCCTATCATTGGTCGAGCTGAGTATGGTTGGTCATTTGTGGGCAGTGATATCAATCCAACAGCCATCAAAGTTGCATCATTAATCACAAAGGCTAATTTGTTACTCAAGGGATCTGTTCAATGTCGATTGCAAAAAAATTGTTTGGCGATTTTTGATGGGATTATTCAGCCTAAAGAGTTTTATATGCTAACTCTTTGTAATCCTCCTTTTCATGCGTCAGCGCAAGCTGCCTTAGCCAGTACCCAGAAAAAACTCAAAAATCTAGGAAAATTGGGTGATTCAAAACAAAAAACAGTACTGAATTTTGGTGGGCAACATATGGAATTATGGTGTCAAGGTGGCGAAAGTACATTTATCAGTAATATGATAAAAGAGAGTGCCAATTATAAAACACAGTGTTTATGGTTTACGACATTGGTTTCAAAAAAAGAATCATTACCGGTAATTAGAAAACACTTAAAAGCCGTTAAAGCTATTGAGACAAAAATTGTGCCTATGGCACAAGGACAAAAAATTAGCCGTTTTGTAGCATGGACTTACTTTAATAAAGCGGAACGTCAACAGCTTCTAGCAAATTATTAATGTTTAGTAAAATATCTCAAACAGACAGATAGTTAAGTCCTACAAAGGCGAGTGATTAATCACCCAAGATGTCCTGCAAATAGTATTCAATAATTTTTGTGTTGTTAATTGACCTTTTCTTGTTTTATCTAATCAGATGTTTAACCAACATGCTATTTTATACATATATAAAAAATGATATGTAATCAATGTTTAATATTAAAAATGGGTATTCATTATTTATATAATTCTTTGTTATAACTAAAAATTATTATTTTTCTTATAAAAAATTAACGATAATTAAAATGCTTTGCAATAAACAGTAATGGTTATAATATAATCAATACTGAAGCGATATCCATTTAGGTATAAGGAAGATAATATGAGTAAGAATACGACGGCAGAACTGATTGAAAAGTTAGAAACTATTGTGGGTAAAAAGCACACATTAACTGATCCTTCCCGTACTTTACTTTATCGTAAAGGTATTCGTTTTGGTGAAGGTGATGCTATTGCAGTGGTTTTACCCGGTACGTTAGTTGAACAGTGGCTAGTTTTAAAAGCGTGTGTTGAAGCCGATGTCATTGTGATTACTCAATCGGCAAATACAGGATTAACCGGTGGTTCTACACCTGACGGTAATGATTATGATAGGCCTGTGGTAATTGTCAGTACTCGTCGACTTGAAGGTATTCATGTGATTGAAAATGGTGAGCAAGTGGTTTGTTTGCCAGGCAGTACGCTATTTAAACTTGAAAAAGAGTTAAAAAAATATAATCGTGGGCCACATTCGGTAATAGGTTCATCTTGTATTGGCGCATCCGTTATGGGTGGGGTGTGTAATAATTCTGGTGGTGCTTTAATCCAGCATGGGCCTGCCTATACACAAATGGCCGTATTTGCTCAATTAGATGATCAAGGACAATTGCATCTGGTTAACCATTTAGGGATTGAATTAGGTGATGATCCAGAAACGATCTTACAAAATCTTCAAAATCATACTTATACTGAAAAAGATATTAATCATGATGCAGGTTTAGGACACGATCATCATTATTGCGATCATGTTCGTGAGATTGATGCCGATACGCCAGCGCGTTTTAATGCCGATCCAACTAGACATTACGAAGCTTCGGGTAGTGCAGGTCGGTTAATGGTATTTGCTGTACGATTAGATACGTTTCCACTCGAAAAAAATAGTGCAGTATTTTATATCGGTACTAATAATACTGATGATCTTGATGAAATCCGACGTCATATTTTAGCTCACTTTAAAAATTTGCCGGTATCGGGCGAATATATTCATCGTGATGCATTTGATATCGCTGCTGTATATGGTAAACATATCTATTTAGCCATACAAAAATTAGGGACAAATGTGATTCCTCGCTTATATGCATTTAAAAATTTTGTTGATCGTGTCAGTACAAAAATTCCATTCTTCCCCAATAATTTTTCAGATCGATTTGCGGTGTCTGTGAGTAAATTACTTCCTAACCACTTACCTAAATCTATTCGTGATTATCGTGATCGTTTTGAACATCATCTTATTTTAAAAATGGCCGATGATGGCATAGCGGAAGCTCAGGCATTTTTGCAAACATTTTTTCAAAACAAACAAAGCGACTATTTTCATTGTAATGAGAAAGAAGCAGAAGCGGCGATGTTGCATCGTTTTGCGACAGCTGGTGCTGCAACTGTTTATCGTAGTGTCCATTCGGATACGGTTGAAGATTTGGTGGCACTGGATATTGCTTTACGACGTAATGATAAAGATTGGTTTGAAACATTACCGGAAAATATAAGTCAGCATTTTATTCATAAATTATATTATGGGCATTTCTTCTGTTCTGTTTTTCACCAAGATTATATTGCCAAAAAAGGAACAGATTGCCACAAAGTGAAAGAAGCGATGTTAGCCATTTTAGATCAGCGTGGGGCACAATATCCTGCTGAACATAATGTTGGTCATTTATATCAAGCTAACGCTGATTTGAAAAAATTCTATCAGCAATTAGATCCGACTAACAGCCTCAATCCAGGTATTGGTAAGACATCGAAAAAGAAATATTGGCAGTAATTTGACCTTAAACGAAAACCGCCAGTATCGATAAACTGGCGGTGTTATGTTGATATGACTAAATAATCATATTGTTCAATAAATCGATTAATATATTGTCTTGAAAATCATTTGTATATCAAAGTAATTTTTTTAATTGATATAACATTTCTAATGCCTGTTTCGGTGTTAATGCATCAGGATCAATACGTTTTAAAGCCTCTTCAACTTCAGACGGTTCAGGCTCAGTTTCAAACGAAAGTTGCGAGCTATCAACATGGCTGTTCGCTGTCTGTTTTGAAATCATTTCAAGCTCTTTTAATTTCTGTTTGGCCCGTTTTAAAACCGTTTTAGGCACACCCGCTAAACCCGCAACGGCGATACCGAAACTTTTGCTTGCTGCACCTTCAGAAACTTCATGAATAAATGCAACGGTATTATCATGTTCAATAGCATCAAAATGGATGTTATAGACACCTTGCATATGTTCAGGTAGTTGAGTTAATTCAAAGTAATGAGTAGCAAATAGGGTCATTGCCTTAATGTGATTAGCTAAATTTTCTGCACATGCCCAAGCCAATGAAAGCCCATCATAGGTTGAAGTGCCTCGACCAATTTCATCCATCAGTACCAAACTTTGTTCAGTTGCGTTATGCATAATATTGGCTGTTTCGGTCATTTCAACCATAAAAGTAGAACGCCCGGATGCTAAATCATCTGATGCACCTATCCGCGTAAAGATGCGATCAACAGGTCCAATCACAGCTTTAGATGCAGGAACAAAGCTACCAATATAAGTCAGTAAAACAATCAATGCAGCTTGACGCATATAGGTGCTTTTCCCGCCCATATTTGGGCCCGTAATAATAAGCATTCTTCGGTTTGGTGATAGCAAAAGCGAGTTTGCAATAAATGGTGTTTTTAATACTTGTTCTATAACGACATGTCGACCATCTTTAATTTCAATTCCGGCGCTATTAGATAATGTCGGGCACTGATAATTAAGTGTTAAAGCACGTTCAGCAAGGTTAGTTAGTACATCAAGTTCAGCTATTGCATCAGCACTCATTTGCATATTCGCTAAATCAGGCAATAGTAACTCAAAAAGTTGATCGTAAAGTTGTTTTTCTAAAGCTAATGCACGACCTTTAGAGGTTAACACTTTATCTTCATATTCTTTTAATTCTGGAATAATATAACGTTCAACATTCTTCAATGTTTGCCGTCTGGTATAGTGAATCGGCGCTAAATGGCTTTGCCCTCGACTGATTTGAATATAGTAACCATGTACCGCATTAAATCCGACTTTTAAGGTATCGATACCTAGCGTTTCACGCTCGCGAATCTCAAGTTGTTCCAGATAATTCGTTGCACCGTCAGCAAGATTACGGAGTTCATCTAATTCGGCATTATAGCCAGTTGCAATCACCCCTCCATCACGAATAATAACAGGTGGGGCTTCAACAATCGCTTGATTTAAAAGATCGGCTATCTGATCAAATTGATTGATTTTAGCTCGTAAAGCAATTAAATAAGGTGATGAGTGATGATTTAACAATTGTTGTAATTCTGGCAATACATTATAAGCATCACGTAAACGAGCAAAATCACGTGGGCGTGCTGTTCTTAACGCTAATCTGGCTAAAATTCGTTCCAGATCACCAATTTGCTTTAAGATCGGTTGAATATTAATAAGATCTTGTTGTAATTCGCTAATGGCTTCTTGTCTATTTTGCAAAATAACCACATTACGGATAGGCGAATGCAACCAACGTTTTAACATTCGGCTTCCCATAGCGGTTTGCGTTTTGTCTAATATATCGGCAACCGTATTTTCAGTGCCACCACATAAATTTTCGGTGATTTCTAAGTTTCGGCGAGTAGCCGCATCTAAAACAACAAAATCATAGGCTGACTCTTTTATGATAGAGCGAATATGGGGCAGGGCTGTGCGTTGAGTATCTTTAACATATTGTAATAAACAACCTGCGGCAGACAATGCATAACAACAATTTTCAACTCCAAATCCGACTAAATCATTCGTTCCAAATTGTAACTTAAGCTGTTGTTTCGCTGTTTCAAGATCAAAGTCCCACAATGGGCGCCGTCTTAAGCCATTGCGATTGTCAATTAATGACATGGATTCGAAATCTTCAGGATAAAGAAGTTCAACCGGATTTGTCCGCTGTAGTTCAGCTTGCATTGCTTCAACGTTATCGCATTCGAATACAAAAAAACGACCAGAACTGATATCAAGAGTTGCATAACCAAAATGATTTTTGTGCTGCCAAATGGAAGCCAACAAATTATCTTTTCGATCTTCTAAAAGTAATTCATCACTTACTGTGCCAGGAGTGACTATACGAACAACCTTACGCTCAACAGGCCCTTTACTGGTAGCAGGATCGCCAATCTGCTCACAAATTGCGACCGACTCCCCCAACGCAATGAGTTTTGCTAAATAACTTTCAACTGCATGATAAGGCACGCCTGCCATTGGAATAGGTTCACCATTTGAAGAGCCTCTTTTTGTTAACGAGATATCAAGAAGTTGCGAAGCCCGTTTGGCATCATCATAAAACATCTCATAAAAATCACCCATACGATAAAACAGTAAAATATCCGGATTTTCTGCTTTCAATTTTAGGTATTGTCGCATCATTGGTGTGTGGTCGGTTAAATTTTCATTTTCATTCATGGCGTTATTTTTTATTTATGTTTATATTTCAATTCATTAGTTGTTTTTATTAGTCTCATTAAGTACCACTTGGACTCATAAAATATCGCTAATTCTTAATAATTAGTATAACTAAAAGTATAACTATTATGTATAATATGTTATAATTCAGTTATAACATATTAATCACTATTCGTTTATTATAACTGATTATTAGTTCATAGCAGAGGGCTATTTTATGGCAAATGGCAATCAAAAAGCATTATCTCATCAAGCCATAGTAAAACTAAAGCCGAATGGTAAAGTATTATGTGATTGTAATGAAAATCGTGGTTTAAGAGTTGAGTGTTCAAAGACCGGTAAAACACGGTTTATATATAGATACCGAAGAACTGATGGTAAATTAGTTGAAATGACTATTGGTTATTTTCCACAAATGCAATTAGCTGAGGCTCGTTTAGAATTACAAAAATTAAAAAAAATTAGAGAAAGTGGACAATGTCCTAGAGAACTACGAGAACAACAAAAACTTAAAGAGCTACAACTTAAAAAAGCTCAAGAAAATAAATCTAATTTTACTATTAAGAAAATGATTGATTTGTATCTGACTGAATATATTCAAGATCGCCAAACTAAAGATGGTAAAGTAATAGAAGGCGCAAGAAAACCTAAAGGTCAAAATGAAGTCAGAAGAACATTATACGCGGATCCTGTAAAAATTTTAGGTAATCAACCTGTAACGGATGTGACAAGGCAAAATATTATTGATCTTATAAAAGATATTTGTGAAAGAGGTGCAAATGTTCAAGCTGGTAATGTATTACGAGAACTTAATGCTGCATATGAATATGCATTAGGAACAGGTAAAATAGATAATAATTTTATCAATCCGGTTATTCTTGCAAAAAATAGTTTGCAGATAGCTAAATTTAAGTTAACCCCAAAACGTGGTACCAGAGTATTATCAGAATTAGAACTTAAACAATTTTTAAAATGGTTACCTATTTGTAAGTTACCAGATAAAGCCAAACATATATTTTTACTAACTTTATATACTGGATGTAGAACTGGTGAATGGTGCAATGCTAAATGGGAAGATATTAATTTTGAAAAAAGAACTTTTCACATAAAATTCACAAAAACAGAGACAGAACGTTATGTTCAATTAACAAAAACGGCAATAAATTTATTAAAATGTATTAAAGAAAAAAGTTCAACTGATGATTATTTATTTACGTCAAATTACACAGGTAAGGCATTAAATCAGAAAAAGTTAACTGAATATACCTGGCTTTTGCGTCGACATAACGAAATGTTAAACATTCCACGGTGGACACCGCATGATTTACGGCGTACTGTCCGTACTGGATTATCTCGGTTACGTTGCCCTAATGAGGTAGCTGAAGCGATTCTTGGACACTCACGAAAAGGGATTGAAGGAACATATGATTTATATCGCTATGATGATGAATGCAGGGAATGGTTGGAAAAGTGGGACAATTATTTAGATGAATTACAGCAAAATTCAAAGTAAGTCACGATTCAGCCACCAGTTAAACCTAGATTTAAGTTATTCAGTAATAAATTATCTTATTATTCATGAAAATGAATCCTACCCATAATTAACGATGGGTAGGTATGAATTTTAAAAATAAGTAAATATTGCGAATATTGATAGCAAAATATCCAAAGATACAACCACTAACGCTAATTTCTTCCATAATTTTTGATTGTTTGTTTTAGAAATACTTATGGCTATAATCGTAGACCACACAGTCATCCCAAAATCAAGCATGATTGCTTGTCGAGTGTTGTTTTCATATGCTTCAATAATTGTAAAAATAATCGTTGGAATAAACCAATATAACCAAAAAGTTTTTGTTAACCCATATCCTCCGGCTAATAATTTTTTATAAGTAGCATTACTTTTTTCTTGTTGTAATTTAATCTTTTGTAAAATGGACATTTAATACCCCTTTATAAAACTTCATTAGTTAACTATTTGGACATAAAATATTTTTTGTTGTTTATCTTGCCAAGTAATAGAGTATTTAAACGAGCCTGACTTCATTAAAGTTGCTTCTTGCAAATATGCCTGACAAAGATACTGTTTATTATCATTATCAGTACGGAGTGTTTTTTGATTGACAATAGTTGGTCTTTGAAAACCTTCTTTAGTGAAAATTTCTTTTAATGTTTCTTTAGCATCCTTACTATCACATTTTGGTGGCATTTCATCTCCACAACCAGTTAATAAAAAACAGCCTAATAAAGTAAATATAACTATCTTTTTCATTATTTTTCCTTAATCAAATAATATTTTAAATAGAATTAATCAGTTTTTTTGTGATTTTTGTTCTTCTTTTTTAAATACGGTATCCCAAGAGTAAACCCCTGCTAAAATTAATGCACAAATAGCTCCTCCTTTTCCAAAAGGTTGAATGGTGATATGCCCACAATATTGGTCAAAAAAAGTAAGAATAAAAAATATAAAAATAAATATAAAAATAAATATAAAAATGCTTTTCCTATAAAAACCATCATTAATTTCTCAGCCATGATTTTATCTTTTTATGAAATAATCAATTTTTAAACAATGAGATAATCTAAATTAATAAATATACTCATGTATAACGTTCTTATATTGGCTTGTGTTAAAAGTGACAATCCCTTTTTATTTTTGTTATTAAGTAACAAGCTATATGTCATTAAGTGTAGTATAAATTTATAAATATATCAATAATCGATACTTAAATTAGCATATATATCTATAACTGATATTTAAATGTTGGGGTAATGACTGGACAATAAGAAATAATAAATAACATAATTTAGAGCTATATAAATATGGCAAAAACGCCTGTTTCAGATATTGATAAAAAAGTGGGTAAACGAGTACAACTGTGTAGAAAAGAAAAAGGACTCACAGTTGTACAGCTATCGGAAAAAATTGAGTTACCAGCTCAAACTATTTCTCGTTACGAAAGAGGAGAGAATAAAATCAATCTGGAACATTTAACATTAATCGCCACAGGTCTACAAACCCCAATTAGTTGGTTTTTAATTGATGAAGAGCAAACCTACACTATAGAAACATCTAATAAAGTTGCAGAAAAAAAAGAAGCTTATTTTTATTCAAATTCTAAGGATCTTGAGATTAGATTGTTACAACGATGGGAACTTTTAACGACGGAACAAAAACGAGCATTCATCATTTTGCTAGATACACTACCACTACATTAAGTTTTGATTTTAAAACCTTTAGGTGCTTTATTACTTGTTAACAAATGATAAGGTGAAAAATACAATGAATTTATTAAATTGCCACTCTGCTTATAAATTTGATACTTTTGTATTGGTTGTTTAATATTACTAGCACTAACATTTTTTTCTTTTTTCCAATTGATCTTACTACCATTATTTAATCGAAGTTTTGATAAGTAGACTTCAATTTCAGGATCTCCATAAACAGGAATAGGGTTTGTTCTGTCTAAGCCAAATTGACCATAACCTTGTGGAATTTTATTTTTTCTACACGCTTGGGGATTATGCCTAATTATTCTTTCTAATGCTTTGGCTTTATAGTTTGGCATAGTATAAAACCATGAAGGTATTAATTGTATTTTCGGTATATTCATTTTTAACTCCCATTTAGCATAATATTTCATTAAGGTTTTGATTTAAAATGATTAAATTTGATTTCGGTACTGTTTTTTGCTATACTATTAGTTAGTATTAAGTTAATTGTGTTTTTTAATTACTCATTGGGTGTTATTACTCGTGATGCCAGCAAAGCAAGGGAGTTTAGATAACTTTTGTGGCATTTACAGTTTGGTAAATGCAGTATCACACCTGTATGGAAACCGATTAAAACGTAAAAATTTATACCTTAAATTAGTCAATCATTTTAACCAAAGCTACAATATTATTGATTTGATCAATTATGGTATGACTAATGTTGAAATGGATAATTTAATAATGACTGTATTTCAACAAGGTTATTATTATCAGCATTACCCATTAATAATCACGATGCCATATCGAGGTATATCAAAACTCACAACACCACAGCTATTTTCACAAATCAATCAATTTCTTAATAAATACCCAGATAAAAGAACTTCTGTCATTATTGGCACTCAGTACCATTGGTCAGTAATACAAGCGATTGATCATAAGTTTATTTATTTTTTAGATAGTACTGATTTTAATAAAGCATACCGACATAGTTTTTCAATAGTAAATAAGAATAAGACTTATCAGATTAGTTTAGATGATATTTATTTTTTTGAGCGTGTAATATGACGATAGTAACTATTAATGAACATGACCTAGATATCATTAATCAAGCCAAAGCTATTATTGCCAAATATATGCACACGGGCAAAAAACTATGTTCACCAAATGATGTAAAGGACTATCTGATATTAAACTTAGGACTGCTTGATTATGAAGAATTTTGTGTATTATATTTAAATAACCAAAATCAAGTAATAGTATTTGAAAAACTGTTTAGAGGAACAATCAATGAAACTAGTGTCTATCCACGTGAAATCGCTAAGCAAGTGATTTGTTATAATGCTATTTCAGTGATACTTGTACACAATCACCCCAGTGGAGAGCCATTACCTAGTAAGGAAGACGTTAAATTGACCCAACAAATTGAGAGTGTTTTATCATTGATCGATGTGAAAGTACTTGACCACTTTATTGTAGCCAAGCAAAAGATTGTTTCAATGAAAGAACTTGGGATAATTTAGTACAATTTAGTTTATTGTTCTTGGTTTTTTATTCGAGTTTTTTTGGCTTTTAATGTACTCACATATTTTTTTATAAATTTCAAATTAGCTGTATCTCGTAATAGTTCAGGTGTCCATTCAGGTGATGATTCAGATATATCCCAATGCATTACTTGTCTATGGTAATAATCAATATTACTAATCCCCATAGCATTTATTTCTTGAATTGCACCATAATCGCTTAATTCATCAATTGAACGCCAATATTTTGCTATTCTATGCCGTCGGTATAACTCTCTAATATGTTGGCTTTTATGTGTTTCAGGTGGCTCTGAATCTGCTTCATATTTAAGCAAGTATCCTATTATTCTGCTATAGATTTCAGAACCTCCTTTTTCATTTTCAGACACGGGTGAATATCCAAGTTTTTCTCTTAATTTGATTAGATTATTTAGAGCAATACTATTAAGTGACAATGTGATATTAACTTCATTACTTTTCTTTTTTCTATGCTTTTGTACGGCTTGTCGATTTTTTGATTTTTTTTCTTCTTCTAGTTTGATTTTTTCTTGTTCTTTTTTTGTTAGCTTAGCCATATTTGTCAACCTTAATTCATCAATTAACGATAAGTTTTTAACATGATTATCTCTCATTTTTTGACTTAAATAAATGCTAATAATTAATTGTGTTTTTTTTGTAATAATTTCTGAAATTATTTCTGTAATAATTAATAAAATTCACTAATTTCATTAAAAACTGATGTGTTATTTGTAGGTGATTCACTTGCTTTTATAGTGTGTTTTTGAATGAAAAATTTTTTATTTTCGATCTTGTAAATAAATTCCGCTGGAGTCGCAATTGTTGCAACTCCGTTAAAAATCGGAGTTTATAAAATGGTTACAATTATAAAAATTAGAGATGTATCAAGATTAACATCATTATCAAAAGCTACTATTTATCGTCAAATAAAAAAAGGCGTATTTCCAATACCTCTTCAATTAACTGAGAGAAATGTTGGTTGGTTAACATCAGAGATCGAAGAATGGATTAACCAAAAAGCAAAAAATAGGAGAGGAAATAATTTGCTAAATTAATATTGGGGTGTCATTTGTTATTGTGTCGTTGAGTAAATTCACACTTATTTTCAATGATTTTCCATAACACAAAAATAACCATACGATATTTATTTTTCTGAATCCAAAGAAATCAATGCTGTTATGGTTTTTCTCCTTAATAGAGACCTCTATCTGCTGTTTTGAACAAGTTTAACAATTATTTCTCTGCCATATTAAAGGCATATTCATACATATGATGATAAAAAAAACATCAATATATTGCACATTGATATGGTTGAAATACGAGAGTAAATATATAGACAGGATAATACAAAAATATGAAATATAATAAAATAAAAAAGAGTAAAGCTTATCTGATCAAACGAGCTATTTTAGTTACGTTAGATACCTTTAATAAATTTAACGATGATATTGATAACATACCTTTTATGGGTAATGACAAGAGAAAGTCTCCTTCATATTATCGAGATATAAAAAATTTTTTAATACATTTGATTTGTAATTGTTATCTTTACTCCAAAGATTCAAATAATAAACGTTATACGCGATATTCACCATTTCCGAGTAAATTGGGAAAAGCTAAATTGCCTCATGTATTTAAGCAAAAAAAATATCTTGGTTATGACAGAGCGTTAGAATTTTTAGAAAAAAGCAGAATCATTAAAATTAAAAGTTATAACTATGGGAATCATCAATGTCGCCGATTTGCATTATCAAAAAAGTATTTGAAAAAATGGTTTGGTTCAAGCAAAAAAGCTTATATGAATGACGAAGCGCGATTTATTCATCTAAATATGTCTAAAATAGGCGTTAGTCGCCATATTTTGACGCAAGACAACCTAGTGCACGAAATAATAAAAGAACAAAAAAAAGCAAAGCATTCTGTTCGGCATATCTCACGTAATACGATGAGTTATATGACATCGGTATATAGTAAGATGGGATTGTTGTTAATTAATGTAGACAAACTTTTCTTATTTAAGCCGAGAAGTGATATTGAAAACTTTCACAAAATGATGCTAATTCAACATTTAATTGATAGAGGTTGTGACGTTATAACGGATAGTCCTCTTGTTGTCGGTTATAAACCAGAATATAAAGTGGCTAGTATTGGAACCCGGTCTTTTGAAAAAAATGGAGGATTTCAGTTTTTAAAATCGAGTTTAAAATGGAATATTTTTGTTGGTTACAATTATGATATTAAGAGTAGTCAATTAATGATTTTAAAACATGAATTTAAAGAGAATAATATTAAATGTAAACGACTAAAAGCAATAACCAAAAAAAAGGTTATGGAGCGATTTAATATTAGTGATAAAGTAGCAAAAATATTGATATATTCCTTGATTTTCTCTATGGGGCATGTTCGTATAACGAGAAAAAGTGAAGTTTTTAAAGGGCTATCAAAGTACTATACTTATAGAGATATAGTAAGATTACTTAAAAAATGGAAAAAATATGTGAGACCAATTAAGGACTCACTCAATCAATTGGTTGATATTTACATCTCTAGAGCAACAAAAAGGGTAGATCGTGGTATTTCTATTCGTAATGCAGTTAAACATACCTATTTGATTAGAGATTCAAAAGTAACTATTAAGAGTAAGGGGAAAATATTAGCTCACATGATTCAGGGTATCGAAAGTAGAGCTATTTATGACACAATTTTGAATAATCCGTGTGTCTGCGGTTCAATAGAGCATGATGGATTAGTATCAAGTGAGCCTATTAAGTGGGTGCATCCTTATTTGAAGATTAAATTGAAACATGAAATAAAATATAGCTTTTAGCATTATTTAACTCAAGATTAAGCCTAAATTAGTGATTAATTTTTAGGCTTATGTGTACCAATAAAAAGAAATCTACATGTTATATCAAAGTAATATTCTTAACTGATTCATTAGCCGGAAACATAATATTATGAAAAATTATAGCAACAACACATCAATTAATTTTTCTAGAGCAGGTGATATTTTCCATTATAGATGGGCTGTTAAACGCTGTCTCAAGCTTTTAGACTTAAATACCAACCTAACCCAGATAACGATTGAAGGCTCTAAGGAGTCTAAATTAGCTGGGGAGTGTGTTATAGATTTAGCTGAATATCGCCAATCTGATGATGGAAGCAAATCTGTAGAGTATTTTCAGTTAAAACACTCAACTGTAAGGGTAAGTGATAGTTTTAGTTTATCTGATTTAAGGGAAACTATAGAAGGCTTTGCAAAGCGTTTTATAGATCTAGAACAATCTGAAAGTAAATTCATCAGTATAAAGTTAACAATTTTAACGAATCGTTTAATTTCAGATTCCTTTAAGACGAATATTAAGAAGTTGGCTAACAGCGGAAAAGTACCTAAAAGTTTCATAGCTACTATCGAAAAATATACGAATCTCAAAGATGTTAAATTAAAACAGTTCTGTCAATGTTTAAGCCTAGATGATTCGGAAGGTAACTATGACGAGCAAAAATTTGATATTCATAAAGAACTATATAAATTAACTGTTTCAAGAAATATTCATGACCGTGAAAAACTGTTAGTGGCTAAAATTTGGGAAAAAATTGAACCAGGTAAATCTAATGTGATAAAACGAGAGGACATATTGGAAGCATTCGATGCTATTAGTATGGATGATTTTTTTCCTGCTCCTCCATTATTTGAACCCATTGAAAACTATATTCCAAGAGAGCAACAAACTAACATTGTTAAATCAATAAAAGAAGCAATAACTCATACTATCATTACCGCAAGCGGGGGTGTTGGAAAATCAATATTAAGCAATAATATTTCTAAAGAATTTGACGAAACGTCAGTGGTTATTGCATATGACTGTTATGGAAATGGTAGTTATCGAAGAACTAGTGCGAAACGTCATGAGACTAAACATGCCTATACTCAAATAATAAATACTTTGGCTAAAGATGGATTGTGTGATCAGGTTATACCTACAAGAAATGAACCTGATGAATATTGGACAAAAATCTTTTTAGGTAGGCTTCGCGAAGCCTGTAACTTACTTAAGTCACAAGATTTGAATGCTCTTTTAGTCATAATTTTTGATGCGGCAGATAATGCTGAAATGGCTGCTGAAGAACAAGGTTCTACATGTTTTGTAAGCAGTCTTATAAGGGAAATTGTGCCTGAAAATTGTAGATTAGTATTTACTTGTCGACCTGAGAGATTAAGCCTTCTTGATCCTCCCAGCACAATTAATAGATTACAGTTGTCTACTTTTTCTGATGAAGAAACCTTGTCGAACCTACATACAAAGTTCCCTGAGGCAAGCCAAGAACAAGCGATTGAATTTAATCGGCTGACTGGTGGAAATCCTCGCGTTCAGGCTAATGCACTGTCACTGAAAGCATCTTCGTTAAGCGAATTGCTATTGTCTTTTGGTTCTCAAATAGTTACTGTTGAAGATTTGATTGAAAGACAATTAGAGCAATCGATCGAAAGAATAAAAGATGAATTTCCCAGAAACTATAGAAATAGTATAGATAATATTTGTACAGGACTTGCAGCACTACCACCATTTGTTCCAATAAGTGTTTTGGCAAGCGCCGCTAATGTATCAAAGGATTCTGTCACAAGCTTTATTGCTGATTTGGGGCGACCTTTATGGCAAATAGATGATATGGTTCAATTCAGGGATGAGCCAACCGAAAAGTGGTTTCAGGATAATTATTCTCCAACACCTGAAAAAATCTATTCTTTTATTCAAGCTATTAAACCATTGGCTCCACAATTCACTTATGTCTCAGAAGTGCTCCCCTTTTTATTGCTTAAAGCCAACCAGTTAGATGAACTTGTGGGACTGGCATTATCTGATGATTATCTGCCTTCGATCAGTAAATACGATGATAATTTGGTTAAAGTACAAAGATTACAATACGCTTTTAAGGCTGCACTTAAGGCGAATAAAATCTACGAAGCAATAAAATTGGCACTGCTAGCTGGTGAAGAAATCGCTGGCAATAAGCGTCAAATCAGTATATTGGCTCACAATATAGATTTAGTAGCAATTTTTTTGACAACAGAACGCATACAAGAGTTAGCGCATAGAAAAGTACTTAGAGGTAACTGGGAGGGTTCAGAAATGGTGTACGCTGCGTCATTATTGTCCACTATCCCTTTATTAAAAGGTGAAGCGCACAACTATTTTCGGTCTGCTCATCATTGGCTTTACCGCTACTTCCAAAAACGAGAAGAAGTTAAAGCTAAAGCTAAAGATGAACATGAACACTTCGATGAGAAGCTGGAAGATAACGAAATTTTAGAATTAGCTTTTACTTTATATCGAATGAATGGCTATAAAAAATGTGTTGATTTCCTTCTTTCATGGAAACCTCCCTGCTGTATCTACAGAGTTACATCTGACTTAATTGAAAGATTAATAGATATTGGTAATTTTGAAGACATTGAATTAATGGCCAGTTATGGAAAAGATAATCCAAGTTTTATCATAGCTATTACCTCGGAGTTAATGAAGGTAGGAAATACGCCCCCGAGGGGCTGTTTAATCCGTTGTCTTAACCAAATTATTCAACCTAAAGCTAGGTTAGATAAAGCGGGCGATGATATTCATAATACTGGATTTTCAAATGACGCTTATTTATCATTTTTTGAAGCCTGTGTTATTCATAGTTTGCCTATAGCGAATATCAGAAGAGGATTAAATTATTACTATAACTCTCTTTCTCTTTATCGAATAACAAATGATCACCAATATGGTAATGCAAGGGAGAGCTTTTTACGTTATTTGTCACTTCAAGCAGCATTGAAAAGCAATTTTAATCTTCGCCTTGATGATTTCATTCCCAATGATTGGCAAAACAAAAATGATACATACGAGGGAAGGCAAGAGCTCGAAAAAGTAAAAGAGTTAGTTGGTAAGCTTTTGCCTTGGTATATGGTAAGAGCTAAAGTTTTATCCGGACTGAAAGTCGATTTAAAAGAAGAACATAAAAATGCGGAATTATTATCGTCAAAAGTAGGACGTAGCTCATACCGTGAATATGATCCATTATCCTTTGAAATTACCAAGGCAAAATTCCAAAATATTTTATTTTGTACATCGGACTATTTGACCGAACTGAAATTATTTTCTGAAAAATATCAAAGTAATCATTTGAAGATATCTTTTCTTGATGATTTTTATTTTCTTCGAGTAAGTTGTCGAAGTGATAAGTTTTTTGATCTAAGCGATTTTATTGAAGAGGGGTGTCGTTCACGCTTAAATAATTACGACTACGATGAATCACCTGAAACACGCTCGGAAAATTTTATTAAATTATCTAGAGCAGTGCTTGCTGCGGGTAAAGATGATGCAGCGGTCTACTTTGATCAAGCACTAAGTAAAGCCTCTGAATTTGGTGAAGAAGGTATTATACGTTGGGAAGCCTTAACCTCAATTGCTAAACAAAGTTCACAGACTAATATAGGCAACCCCGAACTCTCCCATCGATATATGAGATGTGCAGAAATGATAGGAGATTCTGTCGCTCGAGAAAAATATTGGGATAGAAATGATGCGGTTTCAACTTGTTTCCAATTATCAGCAGAGTCAGCTTTTCCTATACTACATCGTTGGAAAGATAGAGACGTTGGCTGGCATGGGAGGCAAATGAATGCTCTCGCATATAGTGCAATTGATTCAAAACTTGCTTCATCAAGTGTTTTGTGGTCATTGTCGGCATTTTCTTGGGAATATGGTCTAGAGGAGTTCTTGGAAAAGTGTATTGCAAATGAACCAGAAAAGGCAAACCAGCAACGAATGCTTAATCACTACATTCGTGATTTGAGAATAAGTGGATATTTTGGTGATGAATGGGTAAAACTTGAAGCGCTGGCTAATAAATACTCTCTTAACTGTTTACCTGAAAAAGAACTCAAGTACTTAAGTGTTAATGATAAGCAAGATAACTCAAGTTATTCACTAAACCATACTGGAGAAACTGAAAAGAAAACGTATCCTTGGAGTACGCTTTATGGGCAATTTGATTTATTAACTGATAATGGTTTTATGAATGCCTATCAATGTTTTGAAAATCAAGGTTATCCAAGAAACACGGATGAGTTTTGGAAAGGCTGCTTTCAGAAAGTCACCTCTAGGGGATTAGGTGCGTTCTTAAATATTATTGCTTATTCAGAAAAATTGGATTTTTGGAATATTAAATGGGCATTTGAACAAATACCTATCGATTGGAAAAACAAAGCTTCTGTTCAAAAACAATGGAATACTGCTATAAAACATATTGCTTCTCGATTTCCAAGTAGATTTACAGAGATATATGAAAGACAATATATATTAGAATCTTTTTTATTGAATGAAGCAACCAATGGAGCTATAGAAAATGGCGTTAATATAGGGCTTTCAAATTCGGTCGATATAGAATCACCTAGCGCTTTATTCAGTTTCGCAAATTACAGTGCTAACAAGCTAACAGTGGAACAAGCTCAAAAAATGATTGATTTTGGGCTTGCAAGACTTGAATCATTTCTTGATGCTGATTATGCCGATGGTTGTTGGAATGAACATAAAAAATTACCAATCAGCCTTCCTCATGCAGTTATTTGTTATATATATGCAAATTTAGGTTCACCTCATGCAGAAGAACGGTGGAGAGCTATTCATGCAGTAACGAGACTATATGATCTTAATTGCCTAAATGAGGTCAATTTACTGTTAGATTGTTATACAAAAGGACTACCCCAGTCATACATCCCAACAAAATATGAATTTTATGATTTACATGCCAAATTGTATTTGCTTGTGGCTTTGACACGATGTGTTCATAAATCCCCCGTGTTATTAATGGGAAATAAGGACTTATTTTCAACAATAGCCATTAATAACGAACAAGGAATATTGTTTCAATATTATGCCAAACAAATATGTTTAATATTAAAAAGTTACTGTTCAGATATTTTTGATGATATTTTATGGGTAAAAATCACACAGGCTTGTACAACTCCGTATCCAACTATAAATAGAGATAAGTATCGATATCATATTGATACTCCTTGGCATAAAGCAAATACTTTAGGTAAGTTGCCCAAAATTAACTTTGGTTATGATTTTGATAGCTATTGGTTTGAACCATTAGGTCGAGTATTTGGTGTCTCAGGACAGCAGGTTGAAGATCTTGCAAAATATGTCTTACAGAATCGATGGCAGATGAGTGTTGAGTCATCATATATAACAGATTCAAGATCTGAACTTTGGAGACAAAGAAGAAACTCTAGAGATACATTTCATTCGCATTCAAGTTACCCTCAAATTGATAACTATGCTTTTTACATTTCTTATCATCTAATGCTTGAAGTCGCCTCAATGTTATTAAGTTCAATGCCAGTTATTAAAAATGACGATTATGACATTGATTGTTGGGAGGATTGGCTCAGTGGTCATCTAATTCTCAATAAAAATGATACCTTACTAGCAGAACTTAGAGATCCTATGCCACTTGAAATGCCAAAATGGTTAAACATTAAAAACGATGAGAATTGGCAATGGCAGATTATTGAAACAGACTTTATTGACCAGTTAATTACTAATGATGATTTTTCTACCTGGCTAAAAGTTAGCGGAGGTTTTGATAATTATAACAATTCAAAGAATGAACATATTTCATTTTCAAGTGTTTTAGTACCCAAGCATCTAAGTAAATCACTAATGTACACTATAGTAAATTTTGAAAATCATTTATATGAATGTTATTTAACTAATTTTTGCGATGACGATTATGACGATGAAAAGAGAAATGATTTTAAATGTAAAGCATGGTTGATGAAAGAAGGTGAAAACAATTATATTGAATCAAAAGATCCTTTTGTTGGCATAATATCTGCTCAGCCATATAAGTTAAAGCAATTTATAGCGGAGCAAATCAAAGTCAAGCATAGCAAGAATTATAAAACCTATAGCTTGTTGTCTAATGATAGCCAATGCTTCAAAAATATGTACTGGAGTGAAGATAAGCCTAATGACTCGGAATCATACATCAGTTCTGGTCATTTGGCACTAGCATCACTCGATTTTTTAAAATTAGTTTGCAATGTTTTGAATGTCGATATAGCAATTCAAGTAAATATTAGTCGAACGCTTAAAGATACTTACAGAGTGAGGAAAAATGAAGATGAACTCGGATACATCCCTAGATACAGTAAAACCTTCATCTTGTCTGGAGATGGAAAACTTAGAGATACAAGAAAAAGTTATCAACTTAGGTAAAAAGCTGCTTTCTAACTTAAAAGACAACAATACTGATGAAATTACAGCTTGGATGGTCAACTATATTGCAGAACTGATGATTAAAGCTGAGAGTGGCAATGAGGCTGATAAAACCAACTGTTTTAATACCATTCTAAAGCTTTGGGAGAATCGCAAGTTACTGCCAGATGGTACTCGACCATTTGAAAGTTTTGAGCCTATATTTCAAGCGTTAGAATCACTTAATCCTGAATCAGTCATACCTCGCTATTTTATAAATTTATATGATGACGAAAGTGATAAAAAACTAGATGAGTCAGCGGGTTGGCTTGAATTGATCAAAAATCTTGACTCAGCTACAAGAACATTAATCACTTTTATGTTTGAACGAGCTATTGAAGATATAACAAATGAAGAAACAAAAGAATGGCTTGAAGCAGTTTCAGGTACTGTTAAGTCTATTGAGCTAGAAATCATTTTTAGTCATATTCATTCTAAAGAAACTAATGAAAAAGAAGAAAGAATGCAGAAATTAGAAAATAGGATTAATCAATTGAAGTTCTTTGAAGAATTATGCTTGCCTGTGAGAGAAAAATTAGAAGAAGAGTTAAAAATTTTAAATAAATCATATGATATATGATCATTAAATAAATATTTTATTACAATATGCATAATGGTATTTTTATTAAACTAAGAAGGGGTTCTAATGTGTGACGAATCAAATGTTGAACTTCAAGAAAGTCACTATTTTCCAAAAGCAATTTATAAAAAATATAATTCACTAGCTAAAAACGATTCGGGTATAGTTCTTGTTAAAGAGAATACTAAACGAAAATTATCAGTTCAGTTAAAACAATATTTGCTCAGTAAAACATGTGAGAATAGACTTAAGCGTGGAGAGGATTATTTTTTTGAAATATCGAATCTTAATAATAAAAAAAAGCATCAAGAAAATATAGAAAAAACTTTATGAAGTTATTTTAAATTCCAATCCAGAACTAAAAAAAAGATATCTCGGATGAAGAAATAACAAAAATAGCCTTTAAATATTCTGAAGCTAACAAACTATTAGATAACACCCAACCTATTTTATTAAAGTCATTTGAGGCATTTTATAAAAAGAATAATGATTAAAGTGCTAGCAATATGCTGGCTAATATAGATAACGATTTGTTACATTATTTTATTGTTAGTATTTTCTGGCGCTCATCATTTAAATGGAATGAAGCTAAAAAAATAGAATTCCCTGAAAGGGTTATTAAGGAAATGAAAGAATATCTTATAGATCCACAGAAAAACCCAAAATCTTTTCATATCATTATTATACCTATCTTTGATTTGTGGTATAGCTTGATGTTTGTAGTTCCACTTAAAAATGAAAGTTATATGTTTTTAATTAATAACTTTGTGTTTTATCTTGTAGTTGGTGATAATAAAGATAATTATATGACTTATAAAATACATAATGAACTAACTCGAGAATTAAAAAACTGTATAGTTGGGGCTTTTAAAAAAGCAAAAGTAAAGGGAAAAGAACCTATTGATATTACTTGGTAATCATTATCAAATTTAAAGTAACCATATAAGTATTAATTAGCTAGTGTAACAAAAAATATAACAAACCATTTTAATTAAATAAAAATCCTTAAAAATCAATTTAACCACACAAGCGCATCATTGGTGTGTGGTCGGTGAAGTTGTCGTATTCGGTCATATTATCAATTCTTTTTTATCTAAAACTCAGGCGATTACTATATATCTACTCTTACTCACTTATCGCAAAATCTTTGATTTTGCTCTTAAGTAACTAGGTAACTGTCTTAAAAACCCTAAAAATCGGTGAAACTTATTATATTAGGCATTGTTTAATATTAAATGATTGTATCACTTTATAGGCTGTATTGAAAATGAGGGGATTTGATGTGAGTAATATTAGATTATTTATAAATTAGGTTTAAAAAGACTAGTTTAATTATATTCTAAAATAGCGAATTCTTTATTTAATTAACTGATTAAATGATGGTTTTATATCTCACGGCAATATTTAGTCATTGTCATTAAAAGGGTAACACATGAACCAAAAAAATTGGATAATTTGTCTCAATCACGTTAGTTAACGATTGCAAAAGAAGCAAATATTGACAATAAAATTGACTTCTTCAATTTATAATATGACTTTTCAAAAATATTAATAATGATAAAGAATTTGCTTTAAAAGTCTTATTATTTCTTAAATTAATCATCTTTATTGTTTAAAAATTTAGCATTAAATGAAAAAAATAAGATTAATTTTTTTCATAAGATCACTAAATCAAACTGTTTTTATTCTAACTGTCTGATAATTAATTAATAAATAGAGAAAGGAAATAATATGCGGATAGTTTTAGCGATTTTGTTGGTGTTTTGTTTAACGGCTTGCCATGTTCGTACGGCTGATCAAGCTTATAACGAAGGGAAATATGTAGAAAGTATTAGTTTATTAACGGCTACTATTGGTGAAAAAGGCGAAGCAAAATTTAATGAAGAAAGTGCCGAAAAATTACGGGGATTGGTTAGTAATGTGATGAAACATTACGAGACAATCATTAATAGTAGTGCTAGTACTGATTATCAAGCACGTATTGATAGTTATGAATCGCTTCGAAAAATCAATTTAATGTTAGTTAATCGTTTTTATAGTCAAACTGTTGCATTTTTTAACGATAAATATCCAGTGAGTAAATTAGATCAACTTATTGCAAAAGAGTATTACGATTATGGTAATTCGATAAAAGGTACGGATAGTGAAAGTTACAAAATAAAAGCTGACTTATATTTAAAAGGTTCAGAACGGTATAAATATAAAGATATTTTTACTTTATATAAAAATGCTAAAAAGCAACATTTGGATATTGAAGCAAAACAACACTATGATTTAGGTAAAACATTTTCGCAACAGGGTAGTTATCATGAAGCATCCCTAGAATATCTTAAAGCTTGGGAAGTTTATAAGCCAATAGGCGAATATAAAGATAGTTTTAAACTCTATGAGGATAATAAAAGAAAACATGTTACTGCGCTAGCAAAAGAGTATTATGAAAAAGCCTCGTCACTTGAAAAAATAGCTTATAAACGCAAAATTTATCGTGAAGCGGCTAAATATTATGAGGCAGCCAATTCAGCCTATGAACAGTTCGGTTCATACCGTGATGCCAGCGCTAGAGCGAGTCGTTGTAAATTAAAGGGACGCGTTAATGTGTATGTTAAAGATTCCGACTATCTTAGCTGGGTAAAACAAGTTTTTAACGCTGATTATATATACTTTGTTGATCATAGTTCACAAGCTAATATCATTATAGATATTAATGCCAAATCTGACTATATTCATATGAAACCGTATGAAAAAAATGAAGTAAAAACAGAAAAATATGTAGAAAGAATGAGCGAAAAAACCGATGATAAGGGTAATAAAATTAAAGTTCCAATTTATAAAGAGCAAAAATTCAACTTAAAGACTATCACTAATTCAAAAAAATACATTTTTACTACTGATATCGAAATAACCGGAGAAATCAGTAATTCTAAACGTTTGATAAGCGAAGCCATCTCTTCTAAAACGGATTATATCTATTCGGGCGATGTTCCAAGTAAATTTCATAACTCACAAGCAGGCGAGTGGAAGTCCAAATCAACGTTAAAATCTGAAGCACATTATACGCAAGGTGAGGATATCAGAAACCATTTAAAACAATTTATTGATAAGATGAGTTCTTTATAATAATTGTTAATTATCGCTCAAAAATAGAATCCCACAAAATTGATAATGTGGGATTTTTTATTTTAATCGTCTTTTAGTATAACTTAACGTCTGATATGGATTAATTGATACCTTTTAATTTATTAAATGTAATCGTGCGATTATCTAAAATTTAGCACCTTAATTATGATCAATTTAACTCTGACAATTTAGTTAAAAATTATCATTGTCATTGCTCAATCCAATCACAGTCTTATATAAAATATAACTAACCTATATCCTATGATTATTAAGATAATTTTCATTTTAATTTATTCTTGCCAATTATTCTGAATCAGCTTGAATAAACCTTAAAAATTTGGTAGTTTACTGTTAGTTATTTTATCATTTAACACAAATAAAGAAGGTAATTTTTATGACAATCAAAGTAGGTATTAATGGATTTGGCCGTATTGGTCGTATTGTTTTCCGTGCTGCACAAAAACGCTCTGATATTGAAATCGTTGCTATCAATGATTTATTAGACGTTGAGTATATGGCGTACATGCTTAAATATGATTCAACTCACGGTCGTTTTGATGGTACTGTTGAAGTTAAAGATGGCAAATTAATCGTTAACGGTAAAACAATCCGCGTTACAGCTGAAAGAGATCCTGCAAACTTAAAATGGAACGAAGTGGGTGTTGATGTTGTTGCTGAAGCAACAGGTTTATTCTTAGATGATGCAACTGCTCGTAAACACATCCAAGCGGGTGCTAAAAAAGTTGTTTTAACTGGTCCTTCTAAAGATAGCACGCCTATGTTTGTTATGGGTGTTAATGATAAAGATTATGCTGGTCAAGATATCGTATCTAATGCGTCATGTACCACTAACTGTTTAGCGCCTTTAGCTAAAGTAATCAATGATAACTTTGGTATCGTTGAAGGCTTAATGACAACTGTTCATGCAACTACAGCTACTCAAAAAACGGTAGATGGTCCATCTCACAAAGATTGGCGTGGTGGTCGTGGTGCAGCACAAAACATCATCCCTTCATCAACTGGTGCAGCTAAAGCAGTAGGTAAAGTTATTCCTGAATTAAACGGTAAATTAACTGGTATGGCTTTCCGTGTTCCAACTCCGGATGTTTCTGTTGTTGACTTAACTGCTCGTTTAGCAAAACCTGCTAAATATGAAGATATCTGTAAAGTGATCAAAGCGGCTTCAGAAGGCCCAATGAAAGGCGTTCTTGGTTACACTGAAGATGATGTTGTTTCAACTGATTTCTTAGGTGAAGTTTGTACTTCTGTATTTGATGCAAAAGCGGGTATCCAAATCAGCGATACTTTTGTTAAATTAGTTTCTTGGTACGATAACGAAGTTGGCTATTCAAATAAAGTTTTAGATTTAATTGCGGTTGTATCTAAAAAATAATGACTAATTTTTAGTTTTCTAAAAAGTGACCAAATGGTCACTTTTTTTTCGCTAAAATCTTATAGCCTTACAAAATAAAAACGCTCATTTTTTAAAAATGAGCGTTTTCACTAATATATATACTACGATATTAATTAGATTACGACAACTTCTGATGCCGCTGGTCCGCGAGGGCTATCTTGAATAGCAAATTCGACTTGTTGACCTTCAGCTAGAGTTTTAAAACCTTCCCCCGAGATTGCTGAAAAGTGAACAAATACGTCTTTGCTCCCATCGGTTGGTGTGATAAATCCAAAACCTTTACTCTCGTTAAACCATTTTACTTGGCCTGTTTTCTTATTCATTTACTAGATATCCTAACAATAATTAATATTTTGCCTTTAAGGCACGTATAGACTTTTATGCAATATAAATTAATCAACTTACAAACTAGATGATGCGTTAAAAACACCCCCTAATTGTTAAACGTTTTCATAAAAAAATATTGCTTCATAAGTCTGTTACTATTACCGCATAATTTATAATCGAAAGCAAGATATTAATGACAATTTTTTCATCTTAGGATGAAGTTTTTTATAA
The DNA here is from genome assembly GCF_046635805.1 of Gilliamella sp. CG13. NCBI lineage: Bacteria > Pseudomonadati > Pseudomonadota > Gammaproteobacteria > Orbales > Orbaceae > Gilliamella > Gilliamella sp. CG13. The sequence goes on along the minus strand of NZ_JBIDFM010000001.1, from coordinate 594,827 downwards.
AATTTTTAGATATAATGGTTAAATTTGATAAATAGCAAATTATTGAAGGGTTTTTGATTTAAATTTATTTCGAAAGTAAAGATTATTTAAGCAGATTAAGGCATGTAAGATGTAAATTTAAAAATTAGTATTAACGATTACTTTTAGGTTTCTTTTAAATACATTGTTTTATCTTTTCTTTATATCAAACGTTTACATACGTTTTATCTGTAGGTTTACAACTTACTGTTAAAGATGTGAATCACAATGTGGTTAATTATGTCATTTATGTCATATAAGGCTTGCAATTTGCCTTATTGAGATAAGATTGCCAGCTTAAATTATCTAAGCTAAATATCATTAAATTGGATATTCACTTATTTTTCATCTCATCTGTTAAAAAGGCATTGTTATTGATTTAATTACTTTCTGCTATTCTTTATTTAAAAATAAAAGCTATAAGTAAAGACTTATAGCTTTTAATTAACCATTATTATGAAAATTGATAGCAAATATTAATTATTTTTTAGCTCTCTCAAAAGATTCAATAATTTCTTTGCGAGCAGCATCGGCATTTTCCCAACCGTCAACTTTTACCCATTTTCCTTTTTCTAATGCTTTGTATTGTTCGAAAAAGTGTTTAATTTGAGATTTTAGTAATTCAGGTAAATCATCCACATCTTTGATGTGATCATACTCTTTAGATAATTTAGTATGTGGTACGGCAACCAATTTAGCATCTTGACCGGCTTCATCAGTCATTTTTAATACACCAACAGGACGGCAACGAATCACTGAACCAGGTTGTAATGGATACGGTGTTGGAACTAAAACGTCAACAGGATCGCCATCAAGCGATAATGTGTTATTAATATAACCATAGTTACATGGATAAAACATTGCTGTTGCCATAAAACGGTCAACAAAAACTGCACCTGTATCTTTGTCTACTTCATATTTAATTGGATCCGAATTTGCTGGAATTTCAATTACTACATAAATATCATCCGGTAATTCTTTACCTGCTGGTACATTTAAAAGTCCCATTTTTGTATCCTCTATCTTGGTTAATAATTTACAATATTGTTTCTGATATGAAATGAGCGAACATTATAAAGATTATTCGGCGTTGCTCAATTCTTTTAAGTATTGAAAAATCTGTTTGGCTGTTTTTGGTGGTTTATTGGATTCTCGTTCTTTTTTAGCCTGACGGGCAAGCGTACGCAGTTGTTGTCTGTCTGCTATAGGAAAGAGTTCGATAATGTTTTCTGCATCACCTGTTTCAATCAATTCGTCACGTAACTTTTCTAGTTTATGAAATAAGGCAACTTGTTGGTTATGACGGTTTTTAAGCTTGTCTAAAGCTTGCGTGATAGGATCGATATTGCGGCTACGAAGCAATTTGCCAATATATTGTATTTGTCTTCGATATCCCTCTTTTTTGATTTTTTGAGCAAGTTCGATAGCATAAAGTAAATCTTCATCAAGAGGGATTTTAGTCAGTTCATTTTTGCTTAAATTGACCAATTCTACGCCCATTTTTTTCAAAATTTCGGCATCTCGTTTGATTTCACTTTTACTGACATAAATAATTTCATCATCCATATCAGTATCAAATTCTTGGTCAATGATTAAATCTTTAGGGTTATTCATAGGATTTCTTTTGTTAATAGTTAACTAAAATTGAATTCTGGCTTATTATAACGTATCACTAGCAGAATTGTAGAAAATAATAAAATGAGTATTGAACAGATTAAAAAAGATGCCCAAAGACAACAAGATAAGTTATCAAATATTGTTGCTCAAGCTATTGAACTGGCTAAACCTCGTGTTGATTCAGTTGAAGTTTCAATTAACCAAGCAACTGGTATTGGTGTAAGTACTCGACAAGGGGAAACTGAAAATGTTGAATTTAATAGTGATGGTGCATTATCTATAACCGTTTATAAAGAACAACGCAAAGGAAATGCATCAACTAATGATTTATCGCCACATGCAATAAATCAAGCTATCGATATGGCAATTAATATTATGCAATATACTTCTGCTGATCCTTGTTCTGGTTTAGGAAACTTAGATCAGATGGCATTGAATCCTCCTGATTTAGATCTTTTTTATCCCAGTGATTTAGACGTGGATAAGGCTATTGAGCAGGCAAAACAAGCTGAGCTAGCAGCCCTTGCCAATGCTGACATTATGAGTAGTGACGGCGGTTATTTTAGTAGTAAATATGGTGTGTATGTATATGGTAATAGTCTTGGTATGTTACAAGGCTACTGTGCAAGTTCTCATTCGTTGTCTTGTACAGCGATTGCTGAACAGGCGGGAAAAATGGAACGAAACTATGCTTACACTTCATCGCGTGATATTAAGGCTCTCAAATCCCCTAGTTGGGTTGGGCAGCAAGCAGCAGAAAGAACAATTGCGCATTTAGGGGCTAAACAAATTTCTACCATGCAAGTACCCGTACTGTTTAGTGCAGAAGTTGCAGTTGGATTAATAAGGCACTTAGTGGGTGCAATTAGTGGCGGTGCAATCTATCGCAAATCATCATTTTTACTTGATAGCGTGGGTAAACAGATTTTTCCTTCATGGCTAACTATTTTTGAAGATCCACATATTTTAAAAGGTGTTGGTTCATCGCCTTTTGATAGTGAAGGAACCAAAACAATTAAACGAAATATCATTGAAAACGGTGTATTGCAAACCTACTTGCTTAGTCATTATTCAGCCAGAAAGCTTGGTTTAACATCAACAGGTCATGCGGGAGGAATTCATAACTGGCTTGTATCGCCAAGTGAGCATGATGCTGATTTTAAAACCATGTTGAAAAAATTGGATAAAGGGGTTGTGATTACTTCGCTTATGGGGCAAGGTGTGAATAATGTAACGGGCGACTATTCACGTGGTGCGACAGGTTTTTGGGTTGAAAAAGGTGAAATTCAATATCCAATAAATGAAATAACCGTTGCTAATAACCTAAAAGATATGTATAAAAATATTGTAGCAATAGGGAATGATCTTGAAACACGCAGTAATATTCAATGTGGTTCAATATTGATAGATAAAATGAGTATAGCAGGGAAATAGGATGAAAAATGGGAAAGTTAGTCAGTAGTACGTTTTTCCAAAAAATCACATTATGGATGCCAGGACTAATCAGTTTCTTACATTATAAACGTGAATATTTAAACGCAGATATAAAAGCCGGATTATCCGTAGCCGCGGTATCCTTACCGGTATCGATTGCTTATGCTGAGCTAACAGGTGTTGGTGCTATTGCGGGGCTATACTCAACTATTTTACCGCTTATTGTCTATGCCCTTTTTGGATCGTCTAAACAGTTGATTGTAGGACCCGATACCGCAACGTGTGCGGTGGTTGCTGCGGTTGTTTTTCCTTTAGCTGCAGATGATCCCATGTTACGTTGGCAACTGGTGGTGCTGCTGACAATTATGATTGGTATTTGGTGCATCATTGCCGGCAAATTTCATCTTGGCGCTTTAGCAGATTTACTCAGTCAACCTATTTTGATTGGTTTGTTAAATGGTATTTCTATTACAATCATTGTCGATCAATTAGCGAAAACATTTGGTTTTCATTATGACTATTCTTACCTTATTGAACGTGTGGTTTATTTACCGGTTAAGCTTTATCAATCACATTTAGGCACGACATTTATATCTTTCATAACATTATTGATTCTCATTGCTTTTAAGAAATATAAACCACGTTACCCGGCACCACTTTTTGCTGTTGTGATAATGACTTTATTTTCATGGCTGTTTAATTTTGAACATTTTGATATCCACATTATTGGTAATGTAACTGGTGATTTTATACCATTGGAAGCTTGGATTGATTTTGACAAAGGATTAATGCGTGATTTAGTTGTTCCCTCATTGAATATTGCTGTTATCTGTTTTGTGAGTATGATGATTACCGTACGAAGTTTTGCGACAAAAAATAATTATGAAACGAATGCCGATGTTGAATTTAAGGCATTAGGCATGGCAAATATTGCAGCAGGTCTTTCACAAGGATTTGTTGTAAGTGGTACTTCGTCACGAACGGCAGTGAACGATGCGAATGGTGGAAAAACTCAGCTTGTATCGATAATCGCTGCGGCATTAATAGGATTTGTGGTACTCTTTTTGTTGTCACCGTTACAATATATTCCAACTAGTGTCCTTGGCGTGATTTTGATATATTCCTCGATCTCGCTAATTAATGTACAAACAATTTTGCGTTTTTTTAAATATGACCGTGACGCATTTTATTTAAGCTTATCAACATTTATTGCGGTATTACTTATCGGTATTATACCGGGTATGGCTTTAGCAGTATTATTAGGCATCTTTTTGTTTCTACGTCGCGTTTTTCGACCTAAAGATCAGTTATTAGGGGTTGATGATGACGGACGAATTCATTCATTAGGCAAAGATGTTAAACCTGTTAGTAATACGATAATTTATCGATTCAATTCACCTTTAACGTATTTTAATATTGCTTATTTTAAACGAAGAATCATTAGTTATATTGACGAATCAGAGCAACCTGTTAATTATGTTATCGTCGATGCGATTCCTTGCTTTACTTATAAAGATGTCAGTGTATTATCGGGTATTAACGAATTAGTTAATGCATTAAAAGTACGTAATGTGGTTTTAATCTTATCAGGTAGACGCAAAACCCTTAAAAATTGGTTTAAACAAATGAATATTACCCCTGAACATGATTACATTGAATTTACTTACGATCTCTATTTTGCTGTTAAGTTAGTTCAAAGTAGGGAACATATGGACAATAAAAATGAAGACGAGGATACGGATTAATTAACGCCCCCTTTTTTGTTCAATTAATGATGTCAAAAGGTGCAGAACCATGATGAATAGGAACAATAATCACGTTAAGATCGAAATGATAAGTACCGGCGATGAAATTTTATATGGTCAAATAACCGATACGAATGCAGCTTGGCTTTCTGAACTATTTTTTCAAGAAGGTATTTTAATCACGACTCGCCACACAGTTGGTGATAATCTTAACCAGCTTACCCAAACATTACAAGAACGTAGTCTGATCAATGATATCATTATTGTTAATGGGGGGCTTGGGCCAACCAGTGACGATTTAACAGCACAAGCGGCAGCTTTAGCCAATCATGAAGCACTGGTACTCAATCAGCAGTGGTTGACACAAATTGAACGTTATTTTGCCAGTTGCGGTAACGTGATGCCGTCAAGCAACCTTAAACAAGCTTTATTGCCGCAAAGTGCTATATTAATTGATAATCCAATAGGAACAGCCTGCGGATTTAAAATGCACATCAACGGTTGTATTGTGTTTTTTACGCCTGGTGTGCCTGCTGAATTTAAAGAGATGATCAAAACTCTTGTATTACCAGAAATTAAATTATCCTTTCCAAAATTAGAAAAAACGCTCTGCTATCGATTAACTATTATCGGGCGCACTGAAAGTGATTTAGCCACCGAGCTAACATCTAAATTAGATATTCCAAAAGATATCGTGATTGGTTATCGTGCTGCGATGCCTATTATTGAATTAAAATTGAGTGGTCCTCAACACAAAAAAGACACGTTGGATAGTTTATGGCGAAAAACTAAATCTATTGTTGATGACAATTTGCTTTACGAAGGCATGATTAGCAAAGACAGTGAACTCGGTTTAGCCAAAGTTGTTTCAGGGCTATTACATGAAAAAGATTTAACTATCGCAGTGGTCGAACAACAATCAGCAGGGATAATTAGTTATCAATTATTTGAAACCGATGCACCCATCGCAAAATCAGAAGTGATTCCATTATTATTTGAAGATCCCAAAGATTATCTTTGGCATATTATGACCCAATATAGAGCTGATATTGTATTAGGTATGGTTAATTTTAAAGAAAAGAACAGTCAATTTACGTTAATCATTACCACAGCAAAGCAAACTATCCAAGTTAATTTAAAATATATTGGTCGAAAACTTTCACGGCATGAAGAGTTACAAACTTTTTCAGCAATAGCGTTAGATGCTTTACGTCGTTATTTGTTAAATAAACCAATAATTGCTTCTAATGCTTGGCTCGATATTTTGGATTAAGTTAAACGATAATGTGATGTTTTTTAGACTGGGAATGGTTAATTTTAACTATCTTAACAATAGTATGATATTAATATAGACAATTCCCCACAAAATTAAGTAAAATAACGGATCTTCCAAATTACATAAACTAGTAAATACATTAGAGGTAAAAATGGCTCGAGTAACTGTTCAAGATGCTGTAGAAAAAATTGGTAATCGCTTTGATCTAGTTTTAGTTGCAGCAAGACGCGCACGTCAATTGCAAGTTGAAAACAAATCACCATTAATTCCAGAAGAAAACGATAAAGAAACCGTTGTTGCTTTACGTGAAATTGAAGATGGTCTTGTTAATAAACAAATTCTTGATACAGCTGATTTTCAAGCTCGTCAGGAAGAAGAAGCAGAAGTGCGTTCTACACTGCATGAATCGATCCTTCTTGAAAATACGCCATCATACGAATAAGCGCTATAGGAATTGCCTATGCAATATTTTGATAGCTTAAAAGAGGTTGTAGCATCTTATCTTCCACCCAAACAAGTTGAACTTATTAAAGATGCTTATCTTTTTGCTCAGAAAGCACATGAAGGGCAATTTCGATCTAGTGGTGAACCTTATGTCACGCATCCTGTTGCTGTGGCATCAATTTTAGCCGATATGCGGCTTGATTATGAAACCATCATTGCTGCACTATTACATGATACGATTGAAGATACACCAGTTACTTTCCAAGATATCACAAATCATTTTGGTAAACATGTTGCAGTGTTAGTTGAAGGTGTATCCAAACTTGATAAATTAAAATTTCGTAATCGACAAGAGGCTCAAGCTGAAAATTTTCGGAAAATGGTGCTCGCCATGACCGAAGATGTGCGAGTGATTTTAATTAAACTGGCTGATCGTACGCATAATATGCGAACACTTGCTGCATTAAGACCAGACAAACGCCGTCGTATTGCAAAAGAAACGCTTGAAATTTATGCTCCATTAGCTCACCGTTTAGGTATTCACCATATTAAAACTGAACTCGAAATTTTAGGATTCACGGCGATGCATCCTAATCGAGCCAAAGTAATTGAAAATGTGATAAAAGCAGCTCGAGGTACACGTAAAGAATTAATTCAACAGATTTTATCGGAAATACGTGGTCGTTTAGCTGAAGCAAATATCGAGGCGGAAGTTGAAGGATTAGAAAAAAATATCTACGTGATTTATCAAAAAATGCAAATGCGTGAACAGCATTTTCATTCTATCATGGATATTTATATTTTTCGGATCGTTGTGAAAGATGTTGATGCCTGTTATCGTGCACTTGGTCTTGTTCACAATCTGTATAAACCTCGCCTTAATCGCTTCAAAGACTATATTGCAATTCCTAAAGCTAACGGTTATCAGTCATTGCATTCTTCATTAATTGGACCACATGGTACGCCAGTTGAAGTGCAAATACGTACTGAAGATATGGATCAAATGGCTGAAATGGGCGTTGCCGCACATTGGGTTTATAATGCCAATGATGAGCTGAATAATACAACGGCGCAAATCAAAGCACAGCGTTGGATGCAAAGTCTATTAGAGTTGCAACAAAGTGTGGGTAACTCTTTTGAATTTATTGAAAATGTGAAATCTGACCTGTTTCCGAAAGAAATTTATGTTTTTACCCCTAAAGGAAGAATAGTACAGTTACCGGAAGGTTCAACCGCCGTAGATCTTGCTTACGCTGTCCATTCTGATATTGGCTATCAATGTATCGGCGCAATTGTTGACCGAAAACCTTATCCACTTTCACAGCCATTAAGTAATGGTCAAACCGTTGAAATTATCACGTCGCCTGAAGGTCGTCCGAATGCAAATTGGCTTAATTTTGTTGTGAGTGCTAAAGCCAGATCACGTATTAGACAAGCGTTAAAAATGTTAAAACGTGATGATGCAATTGAATTAGGTAGAAGACTATTGAATCTGTCATTATTAAAAACAGGTGGCATCAATTCACTTAAAGCTAAACAAATTGCGAAAATTGTTGAGATAACGCAGTTACAATCTTTTGATGATGTCTTAGCCGAGATTGGTCTTGGTAATATAATGAGCCATTTTATTGTCAAAGGATTGGAACACAAAGAATTGTTTCAAAATAACAACGACACAAATAAAACCTTAGTCATTACTGGTAGTGAAGGGGTTTTAGTCACATTTTCGAAATGTTGTCACCCAATTCCCGATGATCCGATTGTCGGTCAAGTGAGTCCTGAAAAAGGATTAATTGTCCATCATGAATCATGTCGAAATGTCACGGGATACCAAAATAATCCTGAAAAATACATCTCTTTAAAATGGGCGACTGATATCACTCAACAATTTGTTGCTGAAATATGGGTAGATATTTCCAACAACCAAGGAGCACTTGGGCATATTCTTTCAATTATTAATGATGAAAAAGCGCATTTGCAATGGCTTAATACCGAACAGAAAGATCGACAAATTTATACAGTCATTTTGCAAGTTGAAGTTAAAAATCGTCAGCAGCTCAATGAGTTAATGCGTAAAATTTCATTGCAGCAAGATGTTGTAAGTGTCTCACGTAATATTAATAAGCGATGATGGCAAATCGATTTTTAAGTCAGGTTCCGATAATAAAATTGAGCGGAATTGGCTCTAACCTTGAAAAAAAATTCAATGCATTAGGTATCTATACTGTTCAAGATCTTTTATTACACTTTCCGTTACGTTACGAAGATCGCACCTCATCTTGTCCTATAAGTGAGGTTGCTATTGGTGAGCACACTACCATAGAAGGTCGAATCATCAAGTGTGAAGTGGTGCTTAGACGTCGACAAATGTTAATTTGTCATATTCAAGATGATTCGGGCATAGCAATATTAAGATTCATGCATTTCAATGCAGGCATAAAAGCAAGTTTAGCACTTGGCAATTGGGTTAGTGCTTATGGTGAGATAAAAAAAGGAAAATTAGGCGCTGAAATTATTCATCCTCAATATAAAATTATTGCTAATCCAGCAGACAAATCTAAAAAATTATTGGATGATCAAGAAAAATATACCCCAGTCTATCCAACCACCTATGGATTAACTCAAAATGTCATTCGTAAATTAATTGCTTCTGCGTTATTACTGTTAAAACGTAATCCACCCAAAGAAATTCTGCCTAAGTCAATAGCAAATCATTTTTTACCAGCATTGGAATCATTAAATATCATTCACAATCCTCCAATTGGTACCGATATCACTCAATTATCTGCAGGGGAACATCCTGCTATCAAACGTTTTATTTTTGAAGAGCTACTTGCTTATCATCTGAGTATGTTAATGCTAAAAGTCGATAACCAAAAACAGCAAGCCCGTATTTATCGCCCAACGCAACAATTTATTGAGCCTTTTTTAGCCTCGTTACCCTTTAAACCCACTAACGCACAACAACGTGTTGTACACGATATCTATCACGATATGGCAAAACCAGTCCCAATGATGCGATTAATTCAAGGGGATGTGGGATCTGGAAAAACGTTAGTCGCGGCTTTAGCGGCATTAAATGCGATTGAAAATGGTGCGCAGGTTGTCTTAATGGCACCGACCGAGATATTAGCTGAGCAACACTATAATAACTTTAAACAATGGTTTGATCCGTTGGGTATTACCGTTGATTGGTTATCAGGGCGTTTGACTGCTAAAAATAAAAGATTGCGTTATGAACAAGTAAAAAGTGGGGATATTAGATTGTTAATTGGCACACATGCCGTATTTGTTGATAAAGTTGAATTTGCTTCGTTAGGACTGGTGATTATCGATGAACAGCATCGCTTTGGTGTGAATCAAAGACTGAGTTTATGGGAAAAGGGAATCCAAGATAACGACTATCCTCATCAGCTAATTATGACAGCTACTCCGATTCCACGAACATTAGCCATGACGGTATATGCTGACTTAGATGTCTCTATCATTGATGAGTTACCCCCGGGGCGCACACCTGTCACAACTGTTGTGATTCCAAATTCTCGGCGTGATGAAATTATTGAACGCGTTAATCAAGCTTGCCTGGAAAATCGTCAAGTCTATTGGGTTTGTACATTAGTCGAAGAGTCGGAAACATTAGATGCCCAAGCCGCTGAAATACTGGTTGAAGAGCTCAAAGAAAAAATGCCACATTTAACGATTGGGCTGGTTCATGGCAAAATGAAGTCGGACGAAAAACAATCGGTAATGCAGAATTTTAAACAAGGTGTCATCCAATTGCTCGTCGCCACAACGGTTATTGAAGTGGGTGTCGATGTGCCAAATGCAAGCTTGATGATTATTGAAAATGCGGAAAGATTAGGTCTGGCGCAATTGCATCAATTACGTGGTCGTGTAGGTAGAGGAACGGCGGTATCTCATTGTGTATTAATGTATCAAGCCCCATTAAGCAAAGTTGCACAAGCAAGAATGAAAGTCATGCGTGACAGTAATGATGGTTTTGTGATTGCGCAAAAAGATTTAGAAATACGTGGTAGTGGGGAGATTTTGGGCACGCGTCAAATGGGGATAGCTAACTTCAAAGTTGTGGATTTAATCCGTGATCAACATTTGATAAGTCAAGTTCAAAAAGCCTCTTATTTTTTACAACAACAACACTCCGAAAGTGTGAAAGAGCTGATTGACTGTTGGCTTCCGGATAGACAAAAATATATTAATGCCTAGTATTTTCATTTTCTTATTAGTTTATTCATACAAACAGATAGATAATTTCAGTGAATTGATTCCACATTTATTCATGGCAGAGAATATAAAAAGTGGACATTGAATCTTATTCACTGCCCACAAAAATTATTGATCTAAATTACAAGAAAGATCGATAAGGTAATTCAGGCTCATCGGTAAAGATGTCTCTAAATCCACGATAATGCTGATAGTGCATTTTGTTTTTATCTGTTGGATAAGTATATTTACCGCCAACTTGCCAGAAGAAAGGCGTAAATTGATATTCCAAACGATCTTTTTTCATTTGCCAAAGTACTTCAATTTCACGAGGATCACTTTGGAAATTCGCCCAAATATCATGATGAAAAGGGATCACAACTTGTGTTTTCAGCGATTCCGCAGCACGCAAAATATCTGAAGAGGTCATTTTATCGGTGACCCCACGCGGATTTTCACCATAAGAAAGTAACGCAACATCGATTTTATAGTCATTACCATGTTTGGCATAATAGTTAGAGTAATGAGAATCTCCTGAATGATAGAGTGAACCGCCCGAAGTTTCAAACAGATAGTTAACGGCTCTGTCATCCATGCCATCTAAAATCGCTTTATCAGTTGAGGAAACCCCTTTAGGTAGTGTCACTAACGAAGTTCTGTCAAAAGAATCTAGCACTCGAATGGTAATATCGCCCACTTTAATGGTTTCGCCTACTTTGGCAACAATGCAACGATCTTCAGGTACACCCCAACTTTTCCATAATTCGACACAAGCTTTAGGGCCAATAAATTTCACTTTTGGTGAACAGTTTTGAATGACCGCAGCAGCCACATTGACATCAATATGATCGGCATGATCGTGGGTTGCCATTACCGCATCAATCTCTTTAATAGCAAAAGGATCTAATACAAATGGGCTGGTTCTTAAATTAGGTTGTAATTCGCGTACTCCCCCCATACGCATCATTTGATGTTGTTTGTTCATCAAAGGATTAGCGTGTGTTTTTTTACCGGTCCCACACCAAAAATCGACGGAGATATTGGTATTACCGGCAGATTTTAACCAAATGCCAGTACAAGCAAGCCACCACATGGTAAACGTATTGGGTTTAACCTCTGTTGCTTCAATCTCTTCATTTAGCCAAGTACCCCATTCAGGAAAGGTATTTAATATCCACGATTCTCGGGTAATTTCGTTCACTTTACTCATACTTTGTTCCTTTTACATTTTAATAATTAAACTAAAATAACATCTACACCTTGCTCCTTAATGCTTTCAATGACTTCCTTGTTTGCTTGTTTACCGGTAATTAAAATATCGATTTTATTCACAGGACAAAAAAGCATGCCAGAATTGGCTTTGGTTTCAATTTTTGAACTATCGACAACAACAACTAATTTTTCAATTTTTTCAAGTATCTGTTGTTCAGCCACTGCACCTAATATTTCATTCTTATAAAGTCCATTGGGTGTTAACGTCTTGCCACTGGTAAACATCCATTTGCCAGCATAAGAATCAGTAATGTTCGCAATGGGGTTAAGAATAATATTTTGTGTTTTGTTATATAATCCTCCCATAATGATGACATTTTCATGATCATGTTCAATCAAGTAACACGCTAACGGAAAATAGTTAGTAATGATTGAAACATTTTTACCACAGAGTTCTCGACCCAATAAAAACGCCGTTGAACCGCAGTTAATGACAATATTTTCATCAGCACCACATAACTTAGCTGCACGAATAGCGATGCGAGCCTTTTCATGATAATGATCGGTATTATTATTGCCGATTGGTGCCCATATTGGCTTTTTCTCTTCGATGCGCATAATACCGTTACGTACTTTTTTTACTCTTCCTTCCTGATCGAGCTTAGTGATATCACGACGAGCTGTAGCCGGTGAGATAGAAAAATATGAAACTAACTCAGTCACTCTTAACATCCCTTTGTCGTTAACCATTGCCACTATTTCATTATGTCGTGATATTTCGTTCATTATTACCTCTTTGTTGAATTAAAGTGATTAATTTTGATCAAAAATGATAATAATTTTCATTCATAATATTGTCAAATATTTATAACCAATATTTAACTCATTATTGATTCAATATGTTGATAATAATAATTATATTTCTAATTTTTACCGCTGTTTTTTCCTAAAAATGTGATGATAATCACAGATGTGGGTGTGATAGATTTAGAAAAGTGATCTTTATCAAAATAATCATAAATAATCATTGAATGGTTAATTGTGATTGTAGAATATAACAAGTGTTATTTAATCATGAATAACGAAGTGTAATCAGAAATTTTATCTATTCATATAACAATAAATATTATAGAAAAATTTAAAAACGAAGTTAGTTCTCCACAGTAAAGCGTTAGATATTTAAAGATGTCGATCAACCAATGAGAGGAACATATGGAAGTAATCTACAACATATTTTATATTTTTTATAGCCAAGTTATGACAAAAGCGCCTTTGTTGCTTGGCTTAGTGACAATGTTAGGTTATTGCCTTTTACGTAAAGACATAACAACCGTTTTAAAAGGCACCATTAAAACCATTGTTGGTTTTATGTTATTACAAGTCGGTTCAGGAGTGTTAGTTTCAACCTTTAAACCCGTCATTGCAAAACTATCAGAATATCATGGTATTAAAGGATCGATTATTGATACGTATGCCTCGATGGTGGCCGTCGAAAAGGGTATGGGCGATCAATATTCTTGGGTTGGCTATGCAGTATTATTGGCACTTGCTATCAACATTGCACTTGTGCTGTTTCGCCGTTTAACCGGTATCAGAACGATCATGCTGACAGGTCATATTATGTTTCAGCAAGTCGGTCTTATTGCACTATTTTACTTTTTATTTGGTTATGGCATGTGGGAAACCATTATCTATTCCGCCATTATTACTGCACTCTATTGGGGGATATTCTCAAATATGATGTTTAAACCAACCGAAGCGGTAACAGGTGGGGCTGGTTTTTCCATTGGTCATCAACAGCAACTCGGTTCATGGATAGCAGTAAAATTAGCGCCAAAACTGGGTGATAAAAATGATTCGGTTGATAATCTTAAATTACCTAAATGGTTACATATTTTCCATGATAGTATCGCTGCCACAACCATTGTCATGACATTCTTCTTTGGCATCATCCTTCTTTCATTTGGTTTAGATAATCTTCAAACAATGGCTGGTTCAACCCATTGGACAATCTATATTTTCGAAACAGGACTTAAATTTGCCGTTGCAATACAAGTTATTGTGGGCGGTGTACGAATGTTTGTTGCTGAATTATCCGAAGCATTTAAAGGTATTTCTGAAAAATTAATTCCCAATGCTGTGCTTGCTATTGATTGTGCAGCCATTTATGCATTTTCACCCAATGCCATGGTTTTTGGTTTTATTTGGGGTGCATTAGGGCAATTCTTAGCGATCGCATTATTGCTTATCTTCAAATCCCCAATAATGATTATTCCAGGATTTATTCCTATGTTCTTCTCAAATGCGACAATCGGCGTATTTGCCAACCATTTTGGAGGTTGGAAAGCGGTAATGAAAATCTGTTTTGCGATGGGGATAATCGAAGTTCTGGGTTCTGCTTGGGTGATCAATATTTTTGCACAAAACGGCACGCCTATTGACTCATGGATGGGGATGGCGGATTGGTCAATTTTATTCCCACCAATCTTACAAGGGTTATCATTTTCTCATTTGTTTATCTATTTAATCATTGCGTTAGCGTTAGTTTATATGTTCTTTGCCGCTAAAACACTACGCGCTGAAGAAGCACAACAAAAAAATCAACCTATCGAAAACGATATACATCAGGATGTAAATGAAGCAGTAGTTGAAAAAATGGATGAAGTTGCAATAAGTGAAGGCCAACCAATTCGTATTCTGGCGGTATGCGGTAGTGGTCAAGGGTCATCAATGATGATGAAAATGAAAATTGCGAATTTTCTGGATAAGAAAGGGATCCCTAACATTATGGATTCTTGTGCAGTTACCGACTACAAATCCCGATTACCGAATGTTGATATCATCGTAGCATCGAAGCATCTGATACATGAAATTGAAGTGAATGAAGGTCAACATGCACTCGGTGTACAAAATATGCTTAATCCACATACGTTTGGCGATGAGCTTATCGAACTAATTAACCAAGTTAATACGAATAAATAGATAGAATATGAAAAAGGAGCGCAATATGGCTTTCAAAGAATCTTTAATTGAAAATAACTCAATATTACTCAGCGCAGAAGCGGCAAATTGGGAAGATGCGGTCAAGCTTGGAACCGATATGTTAGTAGCATCAAAAGCCATTGAACCATCTTATCACGATGCCATTATCCGTTGTGTAAAATCCATGGGACCTTACATTATCATTGCGCCTAATCTGGCTATGCCGCATGCCAGACCTGAAGATGGTGTCAATCGTACCGCTTTTGCCTTAGTAACCTTAAAAAAACCTGTTTATTTTGACGGAGAAGATGAACCGGTTGATGTGCTCGTCACCTTAGCCGGAAGTACGTCTGATCAACATATGGAAGGGTTAATGGAAGTGACACAAATTTTAGATGATGAAAATAGCGCAACAGGTGTTGATCTCGATAAATTAAGACGTTGTCACAGTAAAGAAGATGTCTATGCAGTCATTGATCGGGCTTTAAATGGAGGCTAGTTTATGTATCAAGCTTTAAAAGAAAGGGTTTTACACGCTAATTTACTGTTACCTAAATATAATCTGGTTACTTTTACTTGGGGCAACGTATCAGAAATTGATCGCACAAAAGGCGTTATTGCCATAAAGCCTTCAGGTGTTGAGTACGGTGCGATGACTGTAGATGACATTGTTGTGCTTTCATTAACAGGGGAAATTGTAGAAGGTAAACTCAATCCGTCCAGTGATACAGCCACTCATCTTGAACTCTATAAAGCATTTGAAAATATTGGTGGCATTGTCCATACCCATTCGCGCTATGCCACCATTTGGGCTCAAGCAGAGTTAGACATCCCAGCCTTAGGCACAACGCATGCCGATTACTTTTATGGTGATGTACCTTGTACTCGTCGGTTAACTGATAATGAAATTGCGACCGATTATGAAAAAAATACAGGACTTGTCATTATTGAGGAGTTCAAACGTCGAGGCGTCGATCCAAAAGCCATGCCTGGCGCTGTGATTTCTGGACATGCTCCATTTTGTTGGGGAAAAAATGCTATCGATGCCGTACATAATGCTGTGGTACTGGAAGAAGTCGCTATGATGGCAATTGCAACTCGTCAACTCAATCAAACCATTAAAATACAACAAACCTTATCTGATAAGCACTATTTTCGCAAACATGGCGCAAACGCTTATTACGGTCAAAAATAAAATGAACAAGGAAATAAAAATGACAGCACCTAAATTACAAATCGCCTTAGACCAAACTGAATTAAAACCGGCATTAGATGTTGCTAAAAATGTGTCAGGATTTGTCGACATTATTGAAGTCGGCACTATTCTTGCGTTTGGGGCAGGCATGGAAAGTGTAAAAACATTACGACAACTTTATCCCGATCATATTTTAGTCTGTGATTTAAAAACCACCGATGGCGGAGCAATATTAGCAAAAATGGCTTTTTCTGCTGGCGCTAATTGGTTAACTGTATCGGCAGCTGCGCACATAGCCACGGTTGAAGCATGTAAGAAAGTCGCCGATGAGTTTAAAGGCGAAATCCAAATCGAATTGTATGGGCATTGGACATTAGAAGATGCGAAAGCTTGGCGTAAATTGGGTATTAAACAGGCAATTTATCACCGTTCTCGAGATGCGGAATTAGCTGGCGTAGGTTGGGGGGAGGAGGATTTGGTTAAAATGCGTCAGCTTTCAGATTTAGGACTAGAGCTTTCAATCACAGGGGGAATTGTACCGGAAGATATCCACTTGTTTGCTGGCATTAAAACCAAAGCCTTCATTGCTGGTCGAGCTCTTGCCAATGAAAATGGTAAAAAAACGGCTCAAGCATTAAGAGAGCAAATAGCAAAATATTGGTAAGTGATAGATTGCAGTCGTTACGGCGACTGCATTTTTAAAATAATAAAGATATGAGCAGGTTTTAACTATGTCAACATTTGCAATCGATCCCACACTACAGACCAATCATATTGGTATTTATGAAAAAGCATTGCCTAATGAACTTTCATGGCAACAAAAATTGCAGGAAGCAAAATCATTAGGATTTAATTTTATTGAGATATCAATAGATGAATCTGATGAGCGTCGAGCAAGGCTCGATTGGTCTGATGACGAAATCTATGCATTAAAACGATTATGTGAGCAAAATCAAATACCACTACATTCAATGTGTTTAAGTGCACATCGTAAATATCCGTTTGGCTCAGCAGATGAAACAGTCCGCAACCAAGCAAAAGACATCATGAATAAAGCGCTTCGTTTGGCTTATAAGCTTGGAATACGAGTGATTCAGTTAGCAGGGTATGATGTCTATTATGAACCAGCCAATAACAAGACTCACCAACGTTTTATTGAAGGTATGCAATGGTCAGCTAAACAAGCGGAAAAAGTTGGGATAATGTTGGCAGTTGAAATTATGGATACTAATTACCTAAATTCACTCAGTAAATTTGAAATTTTAAAACGGGAAGTGAATTCCCCTTACTTCATGGCTTATCCTGATGTTGGAAATATTACGGGTTGGAACTACGATACATGTACTGAGCTATTGTTAAGTCGTGATCATATCGTCCAAATTCATCTGAAAGACACCTTAAAAGTGAAAAAGAATTATTCAGGACAATTTAGAGATCTTGTCATTGGTGAAGGTGAGGTTGATTTTCTGGCCATATTTAAAACACTTAAAATGATGAACTATTCCGCACCGTTAGTCATTGAGATGTGGGCAAAAGATGATAAATGGAAAGAAAATATTATCACAGCTCAAAAAAGATTAAAGGCAATCGGCGAACAGGCAGGATTTCCTATATTTAATTCAATATAAAATCAAACATGATTTGATTGTGAATCAACGCTTCATCTTATGAAAAAAGATGAAGCATTCAATGCATTAAGCTTTTTTGACAAAACAGGCTTTAAGCATAATTTTCATGCCATCGATTTTACAATCAATTTCATGATCACCGTCGACTAAACGAATCCCTTTCGCTTTTGCCCCTTTTTTTAGCACAGTCGATGAACCTTTTAATTTAAGGTCTTTAATCAATAATACATCATCACCATCCGCTAATAAATTATCGTTACTGTCTTTCACTTCACGTTGAGATGATTCAGTCGTTACTTGATTAGGATCCCACTCATGAGCACACATTGAGCAGACAATTAAATTACCGTCGGGATAAGTATACTCTGATCCACAGGTAGGGCAGTGATTTGTTGATTCCATCTTGTTTCCTGTCGTATTAAAAAGTTTAATTATAGCATAATTATTGTCAAATTTCCTGACATTAGATTTTGCTTTGTTATTTACCAAATTCATTATTTGCGCTTTGCACGATAAGGGCTATCGTGTAATATAGTCGTTATCATAAAAATTTAGAATATTGTGAATATTATATGAAATCATTAATAAAATTACTTTCGATGTTTTTGCTCATTCTATCTATTGTGGGGTGCGGTCTAAAAGGGCCTTTATATCATCCTACAGAAGCATCCAATAATCAAACAGACCAAACAACTATGAATAGTTTGAATCAAGAACAAATAATAAATAAAGTTGCTTAAGTTAGGAAAGAAACAATGAATTTTTTGCATTATCAAAATGGTCATTTATTGGCTGATCAGATAGCTATTGATGATTTAGCCAAACAATATGGTACCCCTTTATATGTCTATTCTGCTGACTATATCACTCAGCAGTTTTTAGCTTACAAGCATGCACTTACTCATCGTAAAAACTTAATTTGTTATGCGGTCAAAGCGAATAGTAACTTAGCGGTATTACAGTTGTTAGTTAAGTTAGGCTCAGGGTTTGATATTGTTTCACAAGGTGAGCTAGAACGAGTACTTAAAGCGGGCGCAGACCCCAAAAAAGTTGTCTTTTCGGGCGTGGCGAAATCCATTACCGAAATTGAACGAGCTTTACAAGTAGGTATAAAATGCTTCAATGTTGAATCAGAAGCAGAATTGTATCGAATCAATGATGTTGCAAAACGTCTTGGTAAAGTCGCTGCTATATCTTTAAGAATTAATCCCGATGTTGATGCAAAAACGCATCCGTATATTTCAACGGGTTTACGAGAAAACAAATTTGGTATTAGTTATCAATTAGCGATTGAGGTGTACCGCCAAGCAAAAGCATTATCCAATATTAACATTGTTGGCATTGATTGTCATATCGGCTCGCAACTCACCGAATTATCGCCATTTTTGGATGCCGCTGAACGTATACTTTTATTAGTCGATAAATTAAAATCAGAAAATATTCAGATACAACATATTGATCTAGGTGGCGGGTTAGGCGTTTGTTATGATGATGAGCAACCACCAACGGCATCGCTACTGGTGACTGAATTATTGAAAAAATTAGCGCATTATCCAGATCTCGAAGTAATATTTGAACCGGGGCGTTCAATAGTGGCTAATGCAGGTTTACTCATTACGAAAGTGGAATACACTAAACATCAAGATGATAACCATTTTGCAATAGTCGATGCGGGGATGAATGATTTAATTCGTCCAGCGCTTTATAAAGCTTGGATGCGTATATTACCCGAAAAAGAGCAACAAGCGGAAGATAAAACCTTTATATACAACGTTGTTGGGCCGATTTGTGAATCAAGTGATGTACTTGCTTATCAACGTGAGCTATCTGTCAAACAAGATGATTTAGTCGTGATATGTAGCGCAGGTGCTTATGGGTTTAGCATGGCTTCAAATTACAACAGCCATCCTCGCCCAGCAGAAGTGATGCTGATTGATCAACAACAGCATAAGTTGATTCGTCAACGCGAAACGTTTGACGACTTATGGCGTGGAGAACACGTCTTCTAGCTATCCATTGATGTATAGGTTATAACTGGTTAAACAAGAATGATGAATCTTAATAAGTTGTTTATGACGTTCTTAGTTCAAACGAATCAATAAACAATTATTCAAGATATAGTAATCTTTGATGATAAAAGGTAGATGATGATGAACTTTTCAAAAATGCATGGACTGGGAAATGACTTTATGGTTATTGATGCGGTAACGCAAAATGTTCATCTGTCTCCGGATTTAATTAAGCGTCTGGCTAATAGATATACCGGTATTGGGTTTGATCAGCTACTGATTGTTGAACCACCTTATTCACCTGATAGCGATTTTCACTATCGTATTTTTAATTCGGACGGAACAGAAGTTCAGCAATGTGGTAATGGTGCACGTTGTTTTGCGCGTTTTGTTCGTTTGAAAGGTTTGACCAAAAAGCGCGTGTTAAAAGTCAGTACCATGAAAGGGAACATTGTCTTAACCATTAACGATGATGAAACCGTTCGAGTGAACATGGGGGTACCTGTTTTTGAGCCAAATAAAGTACCTTTTAAAGCGATTAAAGAAGAAAAGACCTATATTATCAGAGCACAAGAACAAACCATTTTATGTGGAGTTGCCTCAATGGGCAATCCACACTGTGTAATACAAGTCGATAATATTCTAACTGCTCAAGTGAGCACGCTAGGGCCATTATTAGAGCAACATGAACGTTTTCCTGAACGGGCTAATATTGGATTTATGCATATTATTGATCGTAATAACATTAATTTGCGCGTATTCGAACGTGGAGTGGGTGAAACCCAAGCCTGTGGGACTGGTGCGTGTGCAGCGGTCGCGGTAGGAATTAATCAAGGCTTGTTAAATTCGACTGTAAATGTCAATTTACCCGGTGGCAAGTTGCTGATTGAGTGGAAAGGCGAAAATCAACCACTTTTTATGACGGGGCCGGCAACACATGTTTATGACGGTTTTATCTCTTTTTAAAATAGTGCTTATTTGGCAATTAATTTGTAGCGTGGGTCAATAAAAATCCGAGTTCGCATATTTGAATATTAAATGAGTCTATCTTTAAAATGTTAACAAATGAATAAAGAATTTAACTATGGTTGTAAAAAACACGCGGAATTTAAAAACTAAAAACAGTCAAACTCAAACTAAACCACTCAAATTAAATGATGAAGTGGTCAGTCAGTATATTATCAATAACCCTGATTTTTTTATTCGCAATGCCAACCAGATTGAAAGTTTGCAAATTCCTCATCCTGTGCGTGGCGTCATCTCATTACCCGAATGGCACATGGCAAGGCAACGAAATAAAATAAAGCAACTTGAGTCTGAGATAACGTTATTAATGGAACATGCCACAGCGAATGAGCAGCTGTTTAGCCAATTGATGGATCTTCAACTGAAATTGATTCAAACCTCAGACCTCAATGAATTAATTCAGTCACTTAATTCATGGGCAAAATCATTGGGACTGAACGGCGCTTATCTCTATCTTTTTGACGATAAATGGCTACTTAGCGCGCCATCAAATTATCACTACTTGGCGCTGAATTCTTCACAATTTGATTTTATTCGTGTTCGTCATTTGCAGTATAGCCATCAGTATTTAGGTGCATTAAATTCGACGGAATTAGATTTTTTATTACCGGAACATAACTATGTTGGATCAGTTGCTTTATCGCTATTAGGAAAATTTGGTGATTTGGGCATCTTGATTTTTACCAGTGCAAATCCACATCATTATCAAGCAGGTCAAGGGACACTCTTGTTGGAAAAAATAAGTGAGTTATTACCGATCTTGATTGAAAAGTGGATTATGCGAACAAAATAAGGACTAATGATGATTCAGTCTAATCAAGAACAACTATCATTATTAACCCAACCCGTTGAGCAATTTTTAAACTACTTAAAATCCGAAAGACAACTCAGTTTAAACACGCAAATTAATTATCGTCGACAACTCTATGCCATTATTGAATTAGCAAAAACAGTCGAAATTGCTAACTGGCAAGATCTCGATTCATCCGCGGTGCGCTTATTAATTGGTAGAAGTAAACAAGCAGGGTTACAAGCAAGAAGCTTGTCATTAAGGTTATCGGCATTGCGGAGCTTTTGTGATTGGATGGTCAAGAATCAATTGATCAGCGCAAATCCTGCTCGTGGCGTTTTAAATCCTAAGATCGGTCAACATCTGCCTAAAAATATTGATATTGACGAGATAAATCAATTACTGGACATTGAATATAACGATCCTTTATCTGTACGTGATCGGGCAATGCTTGAAGTTATGTATGGATCTGGATTACGTTTGTCAGAATTAGTGAATCTAAATTGCCGTGAATTAAACCTAAAAGAGGGGGAAATTCGGGTAATGGGGAAAGGAAATAAGGAACGGAAATTACCATTAGGTAGAGAATCGATTAAATGGATCCAACACTGGTTATCCATGCGTAACTTATTAGAACCTCAAGATGATGCCTTATTTATATCAAAATTAGGTCGTCGAATCTCCCCACGAAATGTTGAAAAAAGATTTGCTGAGTGGGGGATCAAACAGGGATTAAGTTCACATGTTCATCCGCATAAATTGCGTCACTCTTTTGCAACGCATATGTTAGAATCCAGTCGAGATCTGCGTGCAGTACAAGAGTTACTCGGGCATGCTGATTTGTCTACAACTCAAGTTTATACCCACCTTGATTTTTCACACTTATCTGATGTTTATGATTCGACGCATCCAAGAGCAAAAAGAGGAAGAAAGTAATGCGTTTTTACCGATCAATTAACCGCATTCAAGCAATGACATTTGATCTTGATGATACGTTATATGACAACAGCATGATTGTTGAAAAAGCTGAAGATGAAATCATCAAGTCTTTAAGACAACATGAACAGCTAAAAAATATCACCTTGTCAGATCTTCATACTGAAAAACAACAGGTATTAGCCCTAAATCCCGAAATCTATCACGATGTGGTTATTTGGCGAATCGAAACGATTAAATCTCTACTCCTTAAAATGGGTGTATCCACATTTAACATTGATGATATCGTTCAGCAATCTATGGCGTGCTTTAACTTTTGGCGTCATAAAATGCAAATCACTGAATCGACGCATCAATTATTGGCAACACTTGCCAGTAAAATACCCTTAGCGGTGATCACAAATGGCAATGTGGATATTCATAAAATAGGATTAGGAGATTACTTTCAATTTTCGCTTCGAGGTGGGGCGGATGGTCGTTCTAAACCTTTTCCTGAGATATTCGATTTAGCAGTTAACAAGTTAGCCGTACCAGCAAAGCACGTTTTACATATCGGTGATAATCTATTAACAGATGTTAACGGCGCAGTAAATAATGGTTTATTAGCTTGTTGGATAAATATTTATGGTCAAGATATTTATCACCTTGCTGATGCCAAATGTTTGCCACATATTGAAATCAATCATTTATCAGAACTGGATAATCTGCTATAATTTATTTTAAATATGTATAAATAGACAGTAAGCTACACGATCATCATCAATTGCTTTAAAAAACGCCTATCTTTACATCCTTTTTGATGACAACCTAAACACGACAGATTAACTGAAAAGAATTGATTGATACTAGGTTTAAATTCAAAACCTATCAATAATTGCTATGATGACAACAGGTTTTAACATAATGGAAAACAGACAATCATTATTAAACGACCTTAATACCGAGCAGAAAGATGCGGTGACCACTGATAATCAATACACTATTGTTCTTGCAGGGGCTGGCAGTGGTAAAACACGGGTATTAGTTCACCGTATTGCATGGCTCTGTATGGAAAAACATTATTCTCCTCATTCCATATTTGCCGTCACTTTCACCAATAAAGCTGCGGCTGAAATGCAAGAGCGTATACAGCATCTGATTGGTGAAGGTTATTTTAATGGTATGTGGGTTGGAACATTTCATGGGTTAACGCATCGTTTATTACGCATGTTCTCTCAGCAAGCTAAACTCCCATCCAATTTTCAATTGATCGATACGGAAGATCAGATTCGTCTGATCAAACGGATTTTCCGTGAATTAAAAATTGACGAAAAACAGTGGTCGGCAAAAGAGTGTGCAAGTTTTATCTCTAATCAAAAAGAGAAAGGCTTACGCGCTAAAGATTTGATACCTGAAGATCCTAAACAGATAATGTGGCAGACTATCTACAATGACTATCAAGCGATTTGTGACAGAGTAGGCTATGTTGATTTTTCGGAGCTTATTTTACGTGCTTATGAATTATTGTGCAGTGACAAAGATGTATTAAGTTACTGCCAACATCGTTTTTCAAATATTTTAATTGATGAATTCCAAGATACGAATCATATACAATATTCTTTAGTAAAAAAATTAGCGGGCACGACGGCGAATGTCATGATTGTTGGCGATGATGACCAATCAATCTATAGTTGGCGTGGTGCAAATGCCGATAATTTACAACTCTTTATTCATGATTTTCCCGAAACTGAAATTATTCGATTAGAGCAAAATTATCGTTCAACCAGTACGATTTTAGATGCTGCTAATCAACTTATTGCTAAAAATCAGAATCGATTAGGTAAGAATTTGTGGACAGATCGCAATGAAGGCGAAAAGATTTCTCTTTATGTTGGTTTCAATGATATTGATGAAGCCAGATTTGTTATTGGGCAGATAAAAAAATATCATGATGCTGGTGAAAAATATTCCAGTTGTGCCATTTTATATCGCAATAATGTGCAATCCCGACTGTTTGAAGACACGTTATTACAAGCTGGGTTACCTTACCAGATCTATGGTTCGATCCGGTTTTATGAGCGGCAAGAAGTCAAATTAGCACTTGCGTATTTACGGCTTTTGCATGATCACGATAACGATATGGCATTTGAAGCAACGGTGAATACGCCAACGCGGGGTATTGGTAACGTGACCCTTGATAAAATCAGATTAACAGCCAAACAAAATAATATTTCATTATGGAATGCGTGTTTAATGTTAATTCAAATGAATGGATTAACCGAACGGCAGCGATCTGGAGTAAGTCGTTTTCTTGAACTCATGGGATCAATTTATGATGAAGTTGCGCAAATGCCGTTTTATCAACAACTCGATATCCTGATAAAATCGTCCGGAATTCAACAAATGTATGAGCAAGAGCCAGGCATTAAAGGACAATCTCGACTTGAAAATCTTGAAGAGTTAGTGTCGGCGGCTGAACAGTTTTATCGTAATAATGAAAATACCGTGATTGAAGATAGTGAAACCGGTCAGACCTTAACCGTGCTTGAATCATTTTTAGCTTATACTTCGTTAGAAAGCCGAGACGTGCTAAAAGAACAAGATTCAGTCCAATTGATGACATTACATGCCGCAAAAGGACTTGAATTTGATAATGTTTTCATTGTCGGTCTTGAAGAAGGACTGTTTCCGGCGCAACGTTCAGCACTAGAAATCGACAGAATGGAAGAAGAAAGACGCCTTGCTTATGTTGGTATAACACGAGCACGCAAGCATTTAACCTTATCGCTATGCGAGTTAAGACGCCTTTATGGTCGTGAAGAGCGTAATTTACCTTCTCGCTTTTTAGCTGAATTGCCAGTCGACAGGTTAAACGAAATTAGCTATCGGGGATTCTTTGCGCCTCCTGAAGGCAAATTAGATAATCTAAGTCAAGAAAAGCAATTTCAGCAAAATCGTAGACAATCTTATCTGGATAAAAGTCGTGAAAGTGATGGTTATACATTAGGCAGAAAAGTGAAACATCATCGTTTTGGTGAAGGCACAATAATCAATCTTGATGGTGAAGGGGATCATCGACGCGTTCAAATCGCATTTGTTAACGAAGGAATCAAATGGTTAGTGATTAAATTAGCCAATTTAACCCTACTTTGATTATACCTGCAAAAAAATGAATATTGTTTGAACCTGAAAAGGGATCTTAATAAAGTATTGTAGGATCCCTTTTTTAACTGTTTATATGATTAGCTTGCTTGTTCTTTTACTGCTTCAGAAAAAATCGTGTCAAAGGTTTGATCACTTCGGTTACATATCCACTGCTGATCATGATAATCAAAATGATAACCCTGTTTTGAGGTTGCTAACCAAACTTGATAAAGCGGCTCTTGAGTATTGACAATGATTTTGCTGCCATTTGGAAAGCTGATTGTAATCACATTACCATTAGTTTCATAATCAATATCGACATCATGTTCTTGAGCGTAGTTATCTAAAAAAAGTTCAACACTATTAAATAATTGTTCTGTTAGAATGTGAAATTGCGTAATATTCATTTCATTGTCATCAATTCGTTAAAAATAATGCCAGAATATTAGCATAAACGCCTATTCTTCGCTACCGTACGCCTAAATGCAATGCACAAAGTTTGTGACTAATTCACAAGAGGTAACGAGCAGGCAATAACCAGTAACACCCGCATATCAGTTCCTGGATTGGTTGCAACCCAACGGTTTACTAACTGATTTTCAGAAATCAATTTACCGTCACCAAAATAGTTTGCATAAATTTGTATCTTGCCTTCGGCAATTTCCATTTTATCGCAATTCGCAAATTCTTGGATAACCATTGAATGATAAGGTACTTTATTCCCATTAATCTGTTCATAGTTAAGAGAAGGTATATAATTAGTCACTTTATTAAATTGACGAATGTTTTTATTATACGGATGCAATCTGACCGAATTTTTATCTATAAAAGTGTAACCGACCGAATCTCTTTCATAACTTTTATTGATTGAAATAAATTGCTCTCCAATACTGGCGTCTTTTAATTTTTGATACTCTTTATTAAAGTCAACTTTATTCACCTCCGTTTTATTTTTTGTTACTCCCTGAAGGCTTAGTACAGAAAAAGAAAAAAGAAATAACAGTATTCCTAATTTTTTCATTAAATTTCATCTCCATTTTTTAATTATTTTTTAAGCTTTGGTTAGGCTTAACTTGAGGTTGAAATTGTCTTTTTTGTTCTATTTCTTTCTGTTTATTATCTAGTTTTAACTTCTGTTTACGTTCAAGTTCCATTTTTTTCAAAATTGGTTTTATATCTGGTCTTGTAACATAAAGAATCTGTTTGTCTACATCACCTTGAATCGAGCACGACACCAAGCTTTGTTTGTCAGAAATTGGTTCTAAATAAAGTGATTTTTCAATAGTGCCAATTTTAGGAAGCACACCGTCTATAGAATAAGGATTATCCTGCCAATTAGGAGAATGAGATTGGGTATCAAAAATTTTAGTATTTGCAGTATAAATTTGTGCATTGAATTTAGACCAATGGAGAGTATCTAATGCGTTTTTTACATCGTCAATGGCATTATCAACAATAAATCCCCAGTAATAAAATTGGCCTGATGCGGTGGTGGTAAGGTAGACATTTTGATAACCCGAAATGGTTAACCCACGATATTGAAACGGTTTTTTAAACATCACTTTGTTTTTATCATGATTTTCGATAGATTCGACAGGAATATAGGTCACATTATCGGCGGTGGCTAAGTCAACATATTGATTAAAATCATCTTTGTATAAAGCAAGTTGCTTAAAAAATTGATTATCACATGCTAAAAAAGCTTTCATTACTTTGTCAGTTTTATTGATATCTTGTTGATTTTGAGCAGAAAAAGCCATGCAAGATATCAATAATGTACTCACAAGCACAGAAAGTTTTTTTAAAAGCATGGTGATGTCCTTTTGGTAATCTTTTTATTAAAAAAGTATAATGATATTGTAAATTATTGTAAATCACGCCGTCAATGTTTACTACTAAAATCTTCAATGAAAATGATTAAATTACCTTGTTGAAAAGTAATTTTAACTAAATCTGATATGGCTTTATTGCGTACGCTAATAAATTTCCCAAAAGTGAGCGTTTGATTGACTAAAGGATACTGCACGCCTGTAATGGTCAAGTCCGTCACTTCACAAAATGGCATAAAAGAGACTATATGATTGTTGATATTAACGATTTCTTGATACTTTTTGGCAAAAAAGAAGTGGCCGTAATTATCATAAAAAGTGATTTGATATTGTGAATGATACTGCAACGCTACCGATAAATTACCTAAAAAATGGTCGCTAGCATGTCCAGTTGCCCCATAAATATCAAAGTGTTGAATCCCTTTATCTGCTAAAAAAATGATAGCTTTCTCAAAGTCAGTTTTATTTTGATCGGGAGTTTGTATTATTTGGATTTTGTCTGGCACAGCCATAGTGTGATGGTAACTGTCTAAATCGCCAATAATAAAATCCGGTATGATAGCGGTTGGGGCTAAGTAATTATGATAAGCGCCGTCAGTACAAGCAACATAATGATAGCCGGTTAAATCACTTGGAAAGTGATGTGGCGGTTCACCATTGACAAAAAGTAGAGCCCGATGAGCTATCATTGATTATTCCTTCTGTAATTTATCGTTATGATAAGGTTAATGTGTAAGCCATAATAATTGCATCTTCGTGTTTGCCATTGGTTGTTGGATAATAGTTTTTCCTAACGGTAATTTGGTTAAAACCAAGAGAATGATAAAGTTCGATTGCGGGTGTATTTGATCTTCTTACTTCTAACCACAATGTGGAAATCGCAATCGGGTGATCGATGCTAGTCAGTTGATCAATTAAATGATTCAGTAACGCCTTAGCAAGCCCTTGTTGTCGGTATTTTGGATGAATAGCGATATTGAACAAATTAGCTTCGTCTGCAACCATTTGACAAATACAAAAACCAACTATACGGTTATCGATAGTCAATTTAAGATTGTAATAATGATCGCCTTGATTTGAATAGAACGTCTGCTTTGACCAAGGAATCAAGTGGCATTGTTGTTCTAACTCAAAAGCATCGGGTAAATCATTGTCGGTCAGGGTGGAAATAGTTTTCATATTCGCATAATTGTTGCCAAAGTTGGCGTTTTTGTTGTGGAGCTTTAGCTAAAGAAATTAAATCCGTTGTTTGAATCGTTAATGCACGTTTCCAAGATTCATCAGGATTTATGTCAATAAACCATATAACCTTATCAATATCATCTGAGGGGATGATTAATTGTGAAGGCGTTAAAAAAAGTACCTGCTCTTGATTAAGGCGAATGGCATTTAAAATATCAAAATAAATTTTTTGCGTGGGTTTTTGCTCAGCGACAACAATTAAACTAATTTCATCGTCAATATGGTTTACCACTTCACCTTTAAAAACATTTGCTTTACGCAACACATATTGCGTAATATTGCATTGTTGTAAGTACCAATCACGTTGTGACATTATCGACATTCGGTTTTTATTAGAGATTAAAGATGGTTAATTGTATAATCATCGCATCAATTTATAAAGGTTTTTCATTGAGGCATTATGGCAACATCCGCTTTTACTCCTGCAAGTCAAGTACTTGAACGTCATCAAACATTTTTTAGCGATAAAAAAGTTATTATTGCTGGTGATATTCAAGATAGTTATCCTATTGTTATTGCGGCTAATCAAGTTAAAATTCATTGTTCACAATTTCATACCTATTTGCGTCTAAAAAATAGTCGTAAGGGCACTGAAATCGATTTTTCTCTTCTGCCTGATAAAGATTTTTATAACGGCATGAATACGTTAATCTATTATTGGCCAAAAACAAAAAGCGAAGCCCAATTTCAGCTCTCTTATCTATTAAATAATATGCCAAAAGATAGTGATATTTTTATTGTTGGTGAAAATCGAACGGGGGTGAAAAGTGTTGAGTCGCTTCTCGCTGATTTTGGTGTCATCCAAAAAATTGACAGCGCAAGGCGTTGTGGTTTGTATCATTTTCAAGCTGAAAGTCGTTTGGCATTTGATCTTAGTGAATGGTGGTTAAATTATCATTTATCCATTGAAGATCAAGATATTGAAATTAAGAGTTTACCGGGCGTATTTAGTCAAAAAGGATTAGATGCCGGAAGTGAACTGCTATTAAATGCGTTAGTTGATCATGCTGATATTATTAAAGGTAATGTGTTAGATGTAGGATGCGGAGCAGGAGTGTTATCAACCGTGTTGGGTAAATTGTATCCTGAAATCAATCTTACTTTGTCTGATGTTAGCGTTGCTGCCATTGAATCAAGTAAAGCAACGATAAATGCCAATCATATTGATGCAACGGTTGTTGCCAGCGATGTATTTTCAAATATTAATGATAAATATCATCTTATTGTTTCTAACCCCCCTTTTCATGACGGTAAAGAAACCAGTTATACGGCAGTAAACACACTGATTAAAGAAGCGAAAAAACACTTGAAACTAAATGGTTACCTTTGTATTGTGGCAAACTCATTTTTACCTTATCAAGCTATTTTAGACGAAACCTTCAAAAGTGTTGAAGTCATTGCACAAACAACAAAATTTAGAGTTTATTTAGCTTGTCATTAACTGATAATTCCACACAAGAAAAAAAGTTACGGTTTTTACCGTAACTTTGCCTTTAATACATCATCGAAAGAGGGCGGTTTGACTAGTGACTAAATCACCCTTGAAAACTGCTGTTGCCGTGCTTGTTGTCTCATATAGCTATCAAAACACATGCAAATATTACGGATAAGCAAATGACCTTTAGGATTAACAATAATGGCATCGTCTGTTACTGTGACTAATCCATCTTTGACTAATGGGTCAAGCAAGGTTAAATCTTCGGCAAAATAGTGATCAAATCGGATTTGATACCGCTGTTCAATCGCTTGTTTATTTAAAAAGAAATGACAAATAAGCTGTTTTATCACATCACGACGAATTTTATCATCTTCATTTAAGCAAAACCCTTTCCATAAACCATTACCACTTAATTCAACTTGTTGTTGATAAAGTTTAAGATCTTTCTGATTTTGTGCATAACTATCACCCAGCATACTAATTGCTGATACGCCAAGCCCTAATAAATCTGCCTCTCCTTGGGTGGTATAACCTTGGAAATTTCGATGTAATTTATTTTGCTGCTGGGCAATTGCCAGTTCGTCAGTCGGTTTTGCAAAATGATCCATACCAATAAAGCGATACCCTGCTTGGGTTAACTTTTGAATACTGGTCTGTAAAATCTGTAATTTTGCATGAGCATTAGGTAAATCGTGGTCTTTAATTTTGCGTTGTGCTGCAAATCGGCTAGGTAAATGGGCATAATTAAAGACACTTAAACGATCGGGTGAGATATCAATCACTTTATCCAATGTTTCGGTAAAACTGTCAACCGTTTGTTTAGGTAATCCATAAATAAGATCTAAACTAATTGAATGAAAACGGTTTTTTCTTGCTTGAAGGATCAAGGATCGAATGAGTTGTTCATCTTGTTCACGATTAATTAAATACTGAATTTCATGATTAAAATCCTGAATCCCCATACTTAATCGATTAAAGCCCAAATTGGCTAGATGATCGATAGTTTGTGGGGTAATTTCCCTTGGATCGATTTCGATTGAAAGTTCAGCGTGGGTATCAAAATTGAAGTGCTTTTTTAACGAGGTAATAAGTCGAGTAATCTCGTCATGCGTTAAAAAAGTCGGTGTACCGCCTCCCCAATGCATTTGAGTGACGGTGCGATCTTTAAATAACTGAGAACGTGAAGCTATTTCCCGTTCCAGTATATCTAAGTATTGGGTGACTTTTTGGGTTTGTCGGGTAACCAGTTTATTACACCCACAAAAATAACAAAGTTTATGGCAAAATGGGATATGAACATAAAGCGATAAAGGTCTATCCGCAAAGCGGGTGGCGGACAAGATAAAGTCTTGTTGGCTAAAATTTTCATTAAACTCTAACGCAGTAGGATAAGAAGTATAGCGTGGGCCTGAATAATTGTATTTTTCAATTAAACTTTGATCCCACAATTGTGCTTCTGCTAAGCTATTATTTTCGTCTAATTTTGTCTTTGACATGACTTTTTCCATGACCTTTTAAAATCGTTTTCTGTTTTGCCTTAACACGAAATTTAATCCGGTTCGTTTTTCGAAGATAGAGTAAAGTACAAATAAATAGTCCAATATATAAACTAAGCATGATTAACATAGGCATAATGATTGGCTCTCATTATTAAATATTTGATTGTACATTCAGTCGACGGAACAGATTGATGTTGATATTTTAACAGCCAAACTATCACAAATTCATTGCATTATATATCACAATAAATTAATGTAAATTTGTTCAGGTATGACGTTAATTACGTTTCAATAAACTCACAATATCTTCTTGTTTCTCTTCTTCATCTTCAAAATCATCAACACTATAACCGAGTTGCTGCATCAATTCATCGATACGATTTAATTTAGTATCGAGATATGTTTGTTGCTCTTTTGTTAATTGGCTTCCACTTTCGACTAAATCAAGTAATTGCTCTAATTTAGGATCGTTTTCCAGTTGTTCCAATTCTTGCTCGGGTGAAAGAACTAATTTTTGCGTTTTCGGTTGTTTGATTTTATTGGTCGATTTCACTGATTCATCTGCAATTAACGAAATCGGTTTTTTACTACCAATGCGCGGATCTTTAACGGTTTTAGTAGTTGGTTTATTTTTTTTGGTTTCATTATTGAAACGAGAACCACTTGGTAAGCCTTTATGTTTGCGTTTTCGCTTGAGTGCCCAAGATTCTTCATTAATCTCTTGACGGGTTTTTTTCGGTTTTTGTTTCGATTTGGTTTTTAACATATAATCTCTGTTTAATATTAGGACAAATATTTATTTAGGCTATTTTATCAGTAAGTCTTCAATATAGCTACGATCATGCATTAATGCTAATTTATGATTGTAAAAGTTAAGATTTATGTATAATCTTAACCCAATCAATTTAAATAGATGGAATTTGAGAACACGACATGATGAAAAATCATCTTAGTCCTTATATGCAGTTTAGCCGCCAAGAATGGGCTAGTTTGCGTAATGCTGAACCCATGACATTAACCCCTGAGGAACTCACCTCATTGCAAGGGATTAATGAAGATTTGTCCATAGATGAAGTCAGCGAAATTTACTTACCCTTATCCCGATTGCTCAACTATTATATTAATAATAGTTTTAGCCGTCAGGCTGTTCTTGCCAAATTTTTAGGTAAAACCCAAAAAATCCCTTACGTTATCGGTATAGCAGGGAGTGTAGCAGTAGGTAAAAGTACAACTGCACGCGTTTTACAAGCACTATTAAGTCGTTGGCCTGAACATCGAAAAGTTGCATTAGTCACCACGGATGGTTTTTTATATCCTAATAAATATCTTGAAGAGCGTGGCATAATGAACAAAAAAGGCTTTCCACAATCTTATGATATTAAAAGGTTGATCAATTTTGTTGCTGATGTAAAATCAGGTCAATCTCAAGTTAAAGCACCCGTCTATTCACATCTGGTTTATGATATTGTTGATAATGAAGAAATCGTTATAGATAGTCCTGATATTCTCATTTTAGAAGGATTAAACGTATTACAAGGAACCTTAAATTTTACACAAAATACCAACCGAGTCTTTGTTTCAGATTATGTTGATTTTTCGATCTATGTTGATGCGGATTTGTCGCTTCTACATGATTGGTATGTGAATCGTTTTTTAAAATTTCGAGCTGGCGCCTTTAGTGATCCTAACTCATATTTTAATCACTATTCACAGCTTCCAGAGCAAGAAGCGATAAATATCGCTAATCGTCTTTGGCGAGAAATCAATGAATTAAATTTGATCGAAAACATTTTACCGACAAGAGAGCGAGCAAGTTTAATATTAACGAAAGGCAAAAACCATAAAGTCGATTGTGTTCAATTAAGAAAATAAACTTAAGAGGAATTATTATGAAATCAACAATTAAGTCGTCTGTAAGTAAATTAACACTGCTTTCTTTTTTAACAACCCTTACATTAGGTGTTTGTGCCGCAAACGTTGATGATCATGAAGGGCAAACCTGTGCCGGCAAAAAAGAGGCAATTGAAGCACAAATTACTGAAGCCCAAAAAACCGATAATGTTGAACGTGTTCAAGGATTAGAAAAAGCATTGTTAAATGTCAAAATGCATTGTAAAGATGATAATTTAGAAGCCGAATACAAAAAAAATATTAACGAAAAAACTGAAAAAGTGGCAGAAAGGCAAAAAGATTTAGCAGAGGCAAAACTCAAAGGTGATAACCAAAAAATTGCCGAAAAAACCGCAAAATTAAATGATGCTGAAAAAGAACTTGCGGAAGCTAAAGATAAATTGGACAACTTCTACAAAGCAGTGAAATCGAAATAAATTTTAAATTTTAGCTTTTATTAAGATTATCCTCCAAATTTGTCATCATCAAAATAGTGATAACGTTGTGTGTTATCCCGTTGATGATGACAACTTTCTTATTCAACACGCATTGCTATTGTTTAACCAAAATGCCCCAATTTTCAAGCAAATTAAGTTAACTTAGCGGTTAACGCCGTTATGCTAAGTGATTAAGCAATAGGCTAGACTTTTATCACAAAAAAAGGTAAGGTGTGCGCCTTATCACGTGGTTCGTAAACCTCCCACGCAAAAAAACTAAGGAAAATTATGAGTAACGTTACACTACTAGGCGATCAGTCTGTTCGCTATCCTACAACTTATTGTCCAGAAATTCTGGAAACCTTTGATAATAAACATCCTGATAATGACTATTTTGTAAAATTCAATTGTCCGGAATTTACCAGTCTTTGTCCTATCACCGGTCAACCTGATTTTGCAACGATCTACATTTCGTATGTACCTAATATCAAAATGGTCGAAAGTAAATCACTTAAGCTCTATATGTTTAGTTTCCGTAATCATGGTGATTATCATGAAGATTGTATTAATATCATCATGAAAGATCTGATTAAATTAATGGATCCCAAATACATCGAAGTCTGGGGTAAGTTTACGCCACGTGGTGGTATTTCTATTGATCCTTATGCTAATTACGGTAAACCCGGTACTCATTGGGAACAAATTGCGCTTAATCGTTTAGCTAATCACGATCTTTATCCTGAAAAAGTCGATAATCGCTAATCTCATCAGCCTAACAGGAATTTTTTAATGCAACATCGTAAAGCACTTGTGATATTTTCGGGTGGGCAAGATTCGACCACTTGCCTGCTACAAGCCATTGCTGATTATGGACGTGAAAACGTTGAAACAATCAGCTTTCAATACGGTCAACGACATGCCATTGAGCTTGAAAAAGCCAAATGGATTGCTGACGATCTTGGTGTAAAGCAAACCCTCATTGATACTTCAGTGATCAAACAAACGACCAATAATGCCTTGATTGATGACTCACAAGAAATCAAAGCCGCTCAAGAAGGGAATTATCCGAATACCTTTGTTGACGGGCGTAATATGCTATTTTTATTGTTAGCGGGGTGTTATGCCAAACAACACGCTATTCAAGATATTATTATTGGTGTATGTGAAACTGATTTTAGTGGTTATCCGGATTGTCGAGATATCTTTATTAAATCCATGAATGTATCGATGAATTTAGCTTTGGATTACACGTTTAACATCATCACCCCTTTAATGTATCTGACTAAAGCGCAAACATGGGAAATGGCTGATAAACTCGGTTATCTTGATTATATTCGACAACACACTCACACTTGTTATTACGGGGTTGACGGCGGATGTGGTCAGTGCCCAAGTTGTGAGCTACGTGAAAAAGGGTTAAATCAATATTTAACCGATGTCACAAAATAGTCGTGTCTGACGGTTAAATGAATGCAGGCAAATCATCAACGATTATTTTGTATAACAAGTATTTTTGTATAAAAAGTTAACAATATTAAATATCGATGTAATTAAATTAAGGTAATCCGACATTTTTACCTTAATTACATCATTTTTACGTTAAACATTATGGGTTCTCTCACCCCATTCAAAAAAGGAAACGAATATGTATTTAAATATTCACTCAGACTCATTACAGAAAAAATTTACTCCATCTCAGCAGCGTAAAGCACTTTGTTGGCTCTCTTTTTTTCATATCTTAGTTATTGCATCAAGCAATTATTTGGTACAAATCCCGTTTGATATCTTCGGTTTTCATACCACATGGGGAGCATTTACCTTTCCATTTATTTTTTTAACCACCGATTTAACCATTCGGGTATTTGGTGCCAGCCTTGCCAGAAAAATTATCTTCGTTGTCATGATACCGGCCTTACTGTTCTCTTATTCCATTTCGGTTGTGTTTTTTGAAGGGCATTGGATGGGCTTTTCAGCTTTATCTGATTTTAACAGTTTTGTTTTCCGTATTGCTTTAGCCAGTTTTGCCGCTTATTTGGTTGGGCAACTGATGGATATTACCGTGTTTAATTATTTACGAAAAAATAAAGCATGGTGGGTTGCGCCTTCAGCGTCAGCGGTATTAGGTAATGGTATTGATACTATTGTCTTTTTTGCTATTGCCTTTTATCAAAGTAACGACGAATTTATGGCGAATCATTGGATCGAAATAGCCTCGATTGACTATAGCTTTAAAATTTTAATTTGTGGATTATTCTTCTTACCCCTTTATGGTGTTATTTTAAATTTTTTAATGAAAAGATTAATGACGTTAGCTAGCGCCAATTCATAATTTTGTTCGCTTTTGTAACGAAGCGCCTTCCACTATTTACAAAACTCATTTATTTTCATGAATAAATGAGTTTTGTCTCTTCATCTAATGGCAATGATTTCTATTAACAATATGTTTTAATAAAAGATAATTTTTTTATCAGACATACTTGAAGAAGTGGCATTGTCTTTAAAAACAACTTTTGCCAAACGTTTTTAGGCAGTGCATAATATAGATAATCGAAAAATGTTGATAATGTAATATTTGGAATAGAAAATAGGTGAAAAATAATGAGCTTTATTAAAGGGTTAAGCGTATTGAGCTTAATTTTGGTTTTAATCGGTTGTGATAATAATAATAAATCTTCATCGATAGCTAATGAAAACAAAGATAGTCAGACAACAACTCAATCTGTCAATGACAATACTTCAAAGATTAATTCGAATCAAAATAATCAAACTCAAAGTATATTTACTGTTACTCCTGAGTTAAAAGAAAAATATAAAAATAACCCTTTTACTGTCCTTGATACCTCAGAAATGATACTTGATGGTTCGAGTACTTTAGTTGTTACGTTTTCTGTTCCGGTTAACCCTAAACTCAATTTTTCCAATCTTCTAAGACTTGTCGATAAGGAAAAAGGAACGGTTGATGGCGCATGGGAGCTTTCAAATAACGGTTTGGAATTAAGGCATCGATTCCTTGAACCGAATCGTAAGTTAACCTTGACCATTGATAAAATGCTATCTGCTATCAATGATAAGAGTTTATCCTCAGTATATCAAATTGAAATTAATACCCAAAATCGTGAGCCTTTTATCGCTTTTTCAAGTAGTGGAGTATTATTACCCAGCAAATCCATGAATGGTTTACCAGTTACGACACTGAATATTGATAAAGTCGATATTAATTTTTATCGAATCAAACCAGAAAAGTTAGCTAAATTTATTACGAATTACGGATTTATAAACCGTTATTATACTTGGCGTTCACAAAATTTTGAAGAATATATGGATTTATCTTTTTCTTCAAGGTTTGATCTCAATCCTACACCAAATACTCAAGAAACACTATTGCTGGATTTATCTAAGTTTTCAGAAATAAATAAAGAAGGCATTTATCTTGCAATAATGGATAAAGCTGGATCTTATAATGATGAATTGCCTGCCACATTATTTTCAATCAGTAATATTGGGATAGCTATTCATGCTTACAACAATGGTAAATTATTGGTAATGACTCATGGATTAGATAATGGCAAACCGTTACCAAACATAAATTTATCGCTACTTTGTGTTAACTCCTCAAATGACAACAATAATAATTGTAATACCCTTTCATTCCAAACGAATAATGAAGGTTTTGCTGAGATCACATTACCAGAAGGATCTAATTATTCTTTATTAACAGCCGATGATGGAAGCCAGACTTCATTTGTCACCATTAATCGTAATGCCCTAAATTTAACGGACTTTAATCTATCTGGTTCAACTTTTTATTCAAAACAATTATTTATTTTTGGGCCTCGCGATTTATACCGTCCTGGTGAAAAGGTTTATTTTAACGCATTATTACGGGATGCTGACGGACAACAATTACCTGATCAACCAATCATGGTTGAGGTGCTCTCTTCTGACGATAATGTTATAGCAAGTGGTTACGTAAAAAAAGAACCAGACACGCATGGTTTATATCAAGTTGAGTTCACGATACCAAATGATGCGCCAACAGGTAAATGGTCACTTCGTATTAATGTCGGTGATGACAACTATCGTTTTTCTTATTTTAAAGTAGAAGAGTTCCTGCCAGAAAGAATGGCAATGGAAATCAAAGCGCCTTCTAATGAACCTATATCATTTGATCAAGACGTGGAATTTAGTATAAAAGGTTGGTATCTCTATGGTGCACCAGCTTCTGGGAATAAATTGAATGGTAGGAACTATTATAAAAATTTAAGAACTGTTCAGGGATTAAATGATTTTAAAATCGGAAATGTTCAAGGTGAGACAGATTATACTGAGTTGTCTGAAATTGATGAAACTTTGGATAATAATGGTAAAACAGAAATCAAGCTTAGTGCAGATCAGTGGGCTCGTGTAAAAAAACCTATTAGAATCGTGACAAATATAAGTTTATTGGATTCGGGTGGAAGACCAGTTACTCGTTATGCAACTCAAGATATTTGGCCAGCAAATCAACTTCCCGCTTTACGTACTTTATTTAGTGACGAACCTTATTACAATTGGCAGATGGATACTTATAGTCAGCGTCCAACTGTTGACATTGGCGCTTTAGCGGAGTTTGAAGTCGCTTACGTGAATAAGCAAGGTGAAAAACTTGCTACAAATAATTTAATAGCCCGTGTAGTGCGTGAGCGTCGAAATTATTATTGGTCTTGGTCTGATGGTAGTGGTTGGGAGCAACATTCAACTTTAAAAGAGTTTGTTGTTTCAGAAAATAGGATTTCCATTGATGAAAACGCTACAGCTAAAGTCAGCTATCAACCTGATGATTATGGGGCATATCGAATGGAAATTGTGGATCCAAATACCAATGTAGTAAGTAACATTCGTTTTTGGGCTGGCTATGACTGGGAAGATAATACTCAAGGTACAAATAATTTGCGTCCAGATCAGGTAAAATTGAGTATAGACAAAGCATTTTATTCGGTTGGTGATACAGCAAAAGTACACGTACAAGCGCCGGCTGCCGGTTCAGGTTACATATCACTTGAAACCAACGATGGAACATTATGGAAAAAAGAAATTACCGTTGACGATGAAGGTCTTGAAGTTGAAATTCCAATTAATGATTGGAAACGTCACGATATTTATATAAATGCAATGATTATCCGACCATCGACGAATGCTGAAGTACAAACGGTTAAACGGGCGGTTGGTCTACTTTATTTACCGTTAGACACGTCAAATCGTCAATTAAATATCACGATTGACGCACCGAATAAAACCGAGCCAGAAAAAACCGTTCCAATTAAAATAAAAATGGATAAACAAGCAATTAATAAAGATCAGACCGTAACAGTTTTAGTTTCTGCGGTAGATGCAGGCGTGTTGAATATAACTAATTTCGCAACGCCCGATCCTTATACCTCATTTTTAGGACGTAAACGATATGATGTTGATCAGTATGACGTATACGGCAAGTTAATTGAGGCAAAAGGACGAAACATTAAAATGAGTTTTGGTGGTGATGCGGTAGCCGCAGGCGGTAAAAGACCATTAACGGAAGTAAACATCGTTGCTCAACAACTCAAAACGATCCAATTAAATGAAAATGGTGAAGGAATTGTTGAGTTAGCATTACCAAATTTTAATGGAGAATTACGTTTAATGGCGCAAGCATGGGATGACAACCGCTTTGGTAAAGCTGAGCAAGCGATGATTGTTGCTTCTCCTGTGATTGCTGAATTGTCTATTCCTCGATTCATATCAGGTGGAGATCGTGCTGAATTAGCATTAGATATCCATAATTTGACTGATACAACTCAAACCATGAAAATTGATGTCGCAACCTCAGGACTGGTTTATCAAACGGAATCGAAATCTATCAATCTTAAGCTTGATACAAAGCAGAAAAATATTATTCAAATCCCTATTATTGCTGATTACGGCTATGGTCAAGGAACCATAACAGTCACCGTAACAGGAATTAAATTGAATGATGGATCGGATTATAAAATCAACCGTTCATGGAAATTAGGAGTCAGGCCTGCCTATTCTGCAACCTACAAAAGTTATGTTGAAGCAATTGATGCAGGTGAAAGTTGGATGCTATCCCCGTCTAATTTAGATAATTTAATTGATAATACTGTTAGCGCTCAATTAATTGTTTCTAATCAGCCACCGTTAAATGTTGCCCAATATATCAAAGAATTGTTTGCGTATCCTTATGGATGTCTGGAACAAACTACAAGTGGCTTATTTCCATCTTTATATGCTAATAGTGAACAGCTAGCTGCATTAGGCATCAAAACCGATTCGGATGAAGAACGTCGTCAAAATGTTCAATTAGGGATTTCTCGTATTTTATCAATGCAAAGAAGCAATGGTAGTTTTGGTCTTTGGAGTAGTGAAAGTAATGAGGAATATTGGCTTACTGTCTATGCCACTGATTTTCTACTTCAAGCTAAAGAACGAGGTTATCAAGTGAATGATAAAGCACTCAATTCAGCGATGACACGAATTGGAGAGTATATCTATTCCTCTTCAGTTCTTGATAACATGAGATATTATTATCAAAATTCAGATAGATATGATCATGTAGAGCTTTCGATAAAAGCTTATGCGTTAATGTTAATGGCAAAACAAGATAAAATTACTTCGATAATGCGTAATGAAATTAAAAATCTATCTCGAAAAATTATAGACAACAACATAGCGTTATCTCCACTACCTATAATGCAGTTAGCATTAACGGCAAAACTTACCGGTTATGAAGAATTATATCGAGCTTTGATGGAAGAAGTGAAAAATACAAATTACGAAAACGACATTAATTATTATGGTGATTACGGTAGTGAACTTCGTGATGACGCTTTAGTATTAGCGATTCTTGTTGAAAATAAAATTGGTACGAATTTGCAAACTGAATATCTATTTAAATTATCTGATTTATTAAGTGACAAACGTTATCTATCAACGCAAGAATTAAATTCACTGTTTATTGCGGGATGGTCGTTAGAACAAAGCAAAAGCACACAGAAGTTTAAAGTAGCAGTGAATAATGAAGTCACTTCGGCTAGTGGGTCATTTAAACGTAATTTTAATTTTAACGATATAAATCATGGATTAACTATCAGTAACCCACAAAATGATAAACCGCTATATATTAAATTAACCGTATCAGGTTATGCTAAAACAGCGCCTGCACCAACATCAAATGGGAACATCTTAAGGATCAGTCGAAGTTATTATGATATGAAAGGCAATCCTATTATTCCTACAGATGTAAAAGTGGGTACAATGATGCTTGTCATCTTAGATGTAAAATCGCGAGAAAGAATTCAAGATGCGTTAATTGTTGATTTCTTACCTGCTGGATTAGAATTGGAAAATCAAAATCTTATAGGCAGTAATGTCAGTTTAGATTCTATTCCTGGGTTAGCCAATTTACTCAATAATCAAGATAGTAGTCATATTCGTTATCAGCAATATCGTGATGATAGATACGTAGCGGCTGTTGATATCCAAAATTATATCGGCAGAAATTTGTACGGTGAACGTATGGCTTATTTAGTTAGAGCAGTGACGCCAGGTAGCTATATGGTGCCTTCACCATTTGTTGAATCAATGTATCGTCCGGAAAGATTTGCGATTGGTCAAACACTAGATATGATGACAATATTTCAACCTAAAATTAAAAATGATTAGTAGTATAAACTCATTAAATTAATAATCTTTAAAACATCCGCCAAATAAAATTGGCGGTGTTTTTTGTGTAAAAATCTCTGTTAACTCCTGAAATTAGATAATGACAATGAAGATAATAAAACGCCTTTTTAAACTTCTTATTTGGCTATTCATTTTCGGATTTTTTGGGTTAATTATGTTTCTCATCGCTGATTACCTTTTTCCCATATCAATTTCAAAAAATAAACCTACTCAAACAATAGTTGCGCAAGACGGAACACCCTTGTGGCGATTTGCTGATGAAAATGGTATTTGGCGTTATTCCGTAAAACTCGATGAAGTTCCTGATTATTATCTGGATGTTTTATTAAATTACGAAGATCGCTATTTTTATGAACATGTTGGGATAAACCCTTTTTCTTTGCTTCGTGCTGCTTGGCAAAATATCAATAATGATAGAATTATATCTGGTGGTAGTACAATATCAATGCAAGTTGCCAGATTACTCTATCCTCATGAACGAACGCTTTCAGGTAAATTAAAGCAAATATTTCGAACTTTACAACTTGAACTGCATTACAGTAAAAAAGAAATACTCACGCTATATATTAACCATGCTCCTTATGGGGGAACAATAGAAGGTATTGGGGCTGCGAGCTGGTCATATTTTGGTAAAAAACCCAGTGCGTTAACTCGTAGCGAAGCTGCTTTATTAGCGGTTTTACCCCAAGCGCCAAGCCGATTAAGACCGGATAAATATCCAGAGCGAGCCAAACAAGCACGCGACAAAGTCTTGGATCGCCTAGCAACATATCAAGTCTGGACACCAGCAATTATTGAGCAAGTTAAGCAAGATGAAGTGTGGGTACATCCTCGCAAATCCCCACAACTAGCACCATTGCTATCTTATCGTTTAAAGCAGCAATATCCTAATGATGAAATTATTCATTCAACTATTGATCCATCACTTCAATATCATCTTGAAGATATGGTATTAAACCGCAAAAAACAGTTACCCCCTAAAACATCGCTTGCGATATTAGTTGTCGATCATACTGATATGACGGTGAAAGCATATTTAGGATCAGCGGATTTTAATGATAAAGAACGCTTTGGACAGATTGATATGATCAAAGCACTACGAT
Source organism: Gilliamella sp. CG13 (assembly GCF_046635805.1). Taxonomy (NCBI): domain Bacteria; kingdom Pseudomonadati; phylum Pseudomonadota; class Gammaproteobacteria; order Orbales; family Orbaceae; genus Gilliamella; species Gilliamella sp. CG13. The sequence continues at coordinate 552,014 of NZ_JBIDFM010000001.1, read as the reverse complement.
CACCAGGCTCAACATTAAAACCCTTTATCTATGCTTTTGCGATTGATGATGGAATGATTCATTCTGAATCTTTACTGCAAGATGTGCCGCGTATAAGTACTGATTATCGACCCACTAATTTTGACGAAGATTTTAACGGACCCGTCAGCGCCTCAAATGCACTGCGAAAATCCCTTAATCTTCCGGCAGTACAGCTTATTGAACTCTATGGTCCAAAACGATTTGCAGCTAAACTTTTTAGCGTGGGGTTGCCATTGATTTCACAAGGCAACAATCCTAATATCGCTTATATTTTAGGTGGGGCTTCGTTAAGAATGGATAATTTAGTGAGTGCTTACAGTGCCTTTGCTCGACAAGGTGAAGTTAGCCCATTAAGATTTACTCAAAATGAACCTATCATTAATCAACCGTTTATTTCTGAGGGTAGTGCATGGATCACAAAACAAATGCTTATTAATAATAATCGCGTTTATTATAAAACAGGCACCAGCTATGGATATCGAGACGCATGGGCTGTCGGCATCAATCCTCGTTACTTAATTGGAGTATGGGTTGGTCGTCCTGACGGAACACCAGTAATAGGTCAATATGGTGCAATTACCGCTACCCCAATTTTGCAACAAGTAAACTCAATATTATTAAATAAAGAAAATCGAATTAATCGACCGTTACCAATTTCGGTTAAACCGGACTCGGTCACATCAGAAAAAATATGTTGGCCTACTGGACAAATATTACCTGTAACAGATGCTAATTGTCACCGTCAAAAAACGGCTTGGGTATTAAATAACATGATTCCACCAACGCAAAATTCATTAAATGAACTTAAAACTATTTATCGCACTGGTTGGATAAATGTATGGATTAATGATCAAGGAAAACGTGTTGCGCCTGATTGTGCTGGTGCTCAGAAAAAAACAATAGCACTTTGGCCGATAGCACTGGAAAACTGGTTATTACCGAAAGAGCGAAGAAATTCACTTATTCCACCAATCGATAAAGATTGTCCTATGATGGAAAAAAATATTTTTTCTACATTAACAATTATCGGAATGAAAAACCAGCAATTTGTTAAATCGCTACCGGGACAAAATCAAATAAATATCGAACTGTTTGCCGAAGGTGGAGTGGGCGAAAAATGGTGGTTTCTAGATGGAGAACTTGTTGCCCAATCAACTGATAATGATAAAATCGCATTAACAATCGTGAAAAAAGGACAACATCGATTATTATTACTCGATGAAAGTGGACAAATAACACGAATCCAATTTACTTCAGATTAACAAGGATAACGCACAATGGCTATTGAACGTACTTTATCAATTATTAAACCCAATGCCATAAAAAAACATTTAATGGGCGAAATAGAAACTCGAATAACTCAAGCAAATCTTAATATCATTGCAATAAAAATGCTTAAATTGACCCAAACACAAGCAGAAGGTTTCTATGCCGAACATCAAGGAAAACCGTTTTTCAATAACTTAATTAAATTTATGATCTCTGGTCCGATTATAGTACAAGTATTAGAGGGTGAAAATGCTATCAAACGTTATCGTGATCTTATGGGCCCAACGGATTTATCAAAAGCCCCTACAGGCACATTACGTGCAGATTTTGCTGACAACGTAACTGAAAATGCCGTTCATGGTTCTGACTCATTATCATCAGCTGAAAAAGAAATTGCCTATTTTTTTGTGGACAGTGAAATCGTCGGCAGCGACCATGTTTCCCCGCATACACAAAGATAAATCACCGATATAACCCAAATTACATAGCGTTAAAACAAAAATGATAAAACACCTTTTCTTATCTATTTTTTTATTTCTGGTAGGTAGTTATACAACAAATAGCGAAGCTAATAATCTAAAAAAGTTTTCAATAAACTTTATAGAAAAAAAAAGCAGCGCAGAAGAGTTCCGTCATATGAAAAAAATTTATGACCCAATGATTGAAAAAAATGATAAAAGATTCATAAAAACAGAATTATACCTAAAAGTGAACAATAAAACCTATGTAAATAATTTGAACGATAACGAATCCATGAAAATTCATGACTATTATGGTTATTGGAAACCCTTGAATAAGGATATTATTACAGTTTCATCTTATGAAGATAGCGAGGTTAAAATTCAGGATAACAAAAATAATACCATTACTTTACAAGGAATACCCTATATAAATAAGGCAAAAACGCATTTTACTACCTTTTATTTAGATTATGAAGGATCAAAATCAATTATAGACTTATACAAGATTAAACATGATCATATAGAGCATAATTTTTGTTTCGAAACAGAAAAATGGATTATTTGGGATTTGGTTTGGAATGACAATATTCTATACATAAAAGTCACGGATACTATATGGAACGAAAAAGGTTCTTTTAGTACTGATTATAAATATAAAAAATTAATTATTGAGGAATTTAATTAACCCCCCAATGAAAACAGTAAAAGCTATCTTATTGTTACTTCTAAAAGCATAACACCTTCTATTAAAGGTCAAAGAATAATATAGATTGACCTTAAAATTTAGGGCATGTGACTAAATATACAAATCAAAAGGGTCATAGAGTATCGTAATCAAAAAAACTCGTTACAATAGTGTAATTGTTACCACAAGGAATATCCTTCTATAAATAATAATAATCAAGATGAGAAAACGCATATTTTAAGTGGGACATGACTAGATTTCATTTAAAAAATAATAATATAAAAGGGCTCGATTACTACCCAGTAAAGAGATAATAAGCCAAAAATTTACACAGTTAAGCAGTGCCACAGAAAAAATGACTAAGGAATATGCCGATCAACTCACTATTGCGTGGTGCGAACAAAAATTATAGAAAAAAATGTCGTACAAAATTCCTTACAAATTACGCTTAACATTATGATAATATTATAAATTTAAGCCGATAATGCTTAATTATCAATTGCTTAAAAAAGCATCAAAAAATTTGGTAGATTTTTTCACCTTACTATTTTAATTAATAAACAATAAGTTATAATAAGTGTTCCCTGTATACACAGGGATAAACCGCAAGATACAACTGATGTAGCGCGCCCGCCACAACGAAAATAAAATCCGGTCAACGCGACAACCCAAATTATTATCGCACTAACCGAATTTACCAATAGCAAAACTTAGACTGGCTGTTCTGGCCATTCTATTTCATGACCAACATCAGCATCAATTTTGGATAGCGCAACTCGATATCGTCTCCACTCTATTAATTGAGCTATATCATTATCAGTGGCCTCACTGAATTCAACAACATCCTGTAGTATTGAGAGCTGCTGACTGGCATAGCTAATTAGCTGGCTCTTTCTAGCTTTATTCACCGCCCTGATTTCATCGGTATTCAGAGTGGGTTTAACGGCTACAGGAGCACCATTTTCATCCGGCTTAATAGTGAACCCCTCTGACTGTTTTTGCATTAATTCTGCGTGTAATTCTGCAGTTATCTCAACCGATTCACTAGGAATCTCATTAATTTCGTTAACATAAAACCCGTTATTTGTCGCATTGTAATAAATCACGTTATCCTACCTCCCGATAGCCATCATTTGCACTGACGAATCTGTATACACACCGTCATTTTTACCCCAAATTCTCACGGACGATAGCGAATTCGGAACTGCGCTAACAGAGTGACAGCCGTTATATCCATCACCACACATCACAAAATAAAACCCTGTTGGAAACGCCACCGGCAGTGAAACAACCGTGCCGATCTCACCGTGCCCTGCGTGGTAGCTAGCTCTGAAATGCTGAATAATTAACCCATCAGCGCGCCTCAAAACAGTGGTGGACGGCGTCACCTCATACACAAAATCCGATTTAACCACCACATCAGAACCATTGAGCATTGGGCGTCTCGAAAAATTGACGATTCTGTCAACCTGATAATTTACGTCATCGGATTTTTGGGCTGGCAAAAACGCACCAGCTGACACCAACGACCTGACAGCCGCACTCAACTGGCCTAGCTCACTTTTTACAGGCTGAATCCCAGCCGCACCCAATACATTCAGCAATTCAGCCTGAACAATATTAAACCAGTCTGCGCCAGGATAACTAGGTGGTGTTTGAGTATCTCCCTCAGTAAACCACTTTTCCATTCTTGATGACGTTTGTTTGATTGTCGGCATTACATCGATGCCACTATTGTTATCTAGGTGAAACATCACATCTCCTCGTAAATTAAATTGACGTGCGCCGGCTTATATCGTTCCAGCAGACACTCCAAATCGCCGTAATCGCTGACCCGTAGATAGGTTTGAACACCGTCTAATACTGTCATGCAACGTGACGCACGGTTAAAAACCTGTACATACGCCACCCACCAGTTACGCCACGGATTCAGCGGATAATTCACACTGCGCAGACAATGATGGGGGTGTTTATCCACTATCTTAATTTTATACCCTCGATCAGCCGCAATTTTTTCCAGAAATAGGGCGCACAGCGACGGCGACATCCGCAGTTTTGCAGATAGCGCGTGGTGGCGCGTATCGATAGTTGCTGTTTCGTCAGTGGTACAGTCAGGTAGTCCCGCAAACGCCTCCCATTCTGCCAGTAACCACATTGATTCACTGGGCAACACCTCCCGCAATAGCGATTCTGCGGTTGATTCAACACGTGAAAATTCGTGACCAAATCCCAATTGCAGTTTTGCGTTTTCGCTACCTGCCTCTTTATTCCACGCGTAACCATTTGGCAGTAATTGCAGTCCAGCACGCTGATAGTCCAACGGTGTCATAGCCACGTAATTACCCCTAACACAGCCAGTTCGTCGTTATTCACCTCAACGTCCTCGACCAGATTAATTCTGTGGTCAATAACGCCTGTTGTATTTGAAACTGCCGCGCGTATGTGGGACAGGTAAAAATTTTCGCCCAATTGTGATCCATTTAACAATTCAGTCAACGATTGATGAACTGCGGCTCGCGTTTCGGGCGTGTCCGGAAATAATCGGATCTGCGGGTTAATCGGTTTGATTACTGGCGCACGAACAATTAACTCTGCCGCTGGTGGTTTACCCTCAAACTGATTTGTAACCGGATTGACGTGTCCATTTATATGTTCACGCACACGAGCCAGATCGCTGTCAGTGGGCACAATATTCGGTCGTTCATCCAGCACAAACAGGACTATCACATAATTGCAATACATTGGCGCCGGAACACACCACGCACGCGTAACACCGGCGCATTCTCGTGCCCACCGGATATAGTCCCACCGGTTACCACCCGACGGCGGATATTGGACACGAAACAACAATCGCGTACGCAACGAGCTAATGCTTTCAATATCAGCGCCCCCAGTCAGCCCCGCTGAATCCAAAATTGCCGCACTCTCAACGTTTGCAACAGGCGAAATCAATTCAAATTTAGTGCCGCCAGCCATATTACCTAACGCGCCCTCAGTCACAGCAGTAACCTCTACTGTCGATATTCCCGCACCCAACAGGGCAGACTGAACGCACTCAACGATAAATCCGGATTCTGTTTGCCACTGAGTGCCCGCAGTAATTGCAGCATCCCCTCGAACAGTCAATTTTAATCGCCCTGACGAGCGGGCGGGCATTTTTCGTTGAACCCCCCAAAACTGACAAAACAGCAGCAGGATTTCGTCATCAGCGAGATGTGGCACAATCTGACGCGATATCCAACCCAAAAACTCATACAATCCGTTCACCTGCCCCGCGTGGGCCATCGCAATTGATTCAATCAATAACGACTGAATTCCGACGGCACGGAAATCCTCCGCCGTCCGTTTAATTAACTCCGTTAATCTGGGTGGTGTGTACGACATTTAAACCTCATCTAAATACTATTTAAAACTGCTGTAAACGAATACTCCGGAACGTCAGCGTCACTCAACAGGACAGGTCGAACCGTCAACATTAAAACGCCACGCGACGGATTTGTTGCAACGACCTCGACGGATTTTACCAAATTCTCCTCGACCATCCATTGCAGTGATTCTGCAGCATACTCCTGTGCTCGCCGCAGGACTGACGACAGCTGCTTTTCCCGACTGAGTAACCATAAACGTGAGCCAATTTTTCTGTTACTGAACGTATCACCCCACCAACCACGACGGTCTGTGCCGCCGTCTGGCAGGACGTCGTCTGCGTGCGCTCTGGCATCTGTAAACAGCGATATGATAATATTCGTTAACACCTCATTACCGTGAATATAATCGATATCTGCCGCATAGGCATCCCATGTCAATTGCATCACATTACCCAACCATTGGTTTTGACGTTGTTGTCCCGCATTTCTGACAATAGTGCACGTGATTCAAAAAACTAACGTTGCCACTGATATGATCTGATGCGGTGCTCGTACCTGTTGTCACGCTATATCCACCCATAATACGCACGTTCCCCGTAAACTGGGTTTGCGGCGTTTCAAACAAAATTAATTCATCAGCTATTACGTGCAAATTTTTGCACAACATTTTTACTAATTGCTCCTCTGTCAGTAGTAGGTAGTGCCCCTCAGCATGATAAACAGCGCTGTCTGCAATTTTCAGGTCTTTTAGCCTAGCGGTTTTGTTATCAACAGCAACAGCGACCAGATGCTGGCGTTTTCCGCCCACAGAGAGCATTATCGCCTCAGAGCCCGTCGGTGGCACTGACGTGTGCCCGTAGTTCTGAAATCGCTCAACATCGTCAGCTGTTTCACCGGATAGCAGACTAACCTGCACGTTTTGCTGTTTGAACGAATCGTTGACAATATTAACAACCGCACGCGAAACCAATAGCTGCAGCTTTCGCTTTAACTGACTAAACATTTTTATCTCCATATTGCACTCCGCTTTTCTGGCTCTGCGGGGGCGAGAAATCCGTCGCGAGGCATCAACAATAATTTTGTTGTCATACCATCGTCGTTACCGACGCCGAACTCAACCTCTATAATCAGCAACTCCTCAGCAAACAATCCGTACGTTTCAGCGGTCAAAAAAACCATGTGGTTTGGCAGCCACAAATTGACGTCGTCATACAGCCAACCCTGAACGGTAACTGAAAACTGCTGTCCGTGTGCGGCGGCTCGACGACGCTCCCAGTTGGCCCGTACCGTCGCACTTTTTTTATTGAGGTTATCGTCAGATACGATAATTGTAGGGCGGTAACGGGTGACCAACTCATCAACAGCGTTGGCGTAAACTGCGGTTGACTGGGTTGCGGTTTGAGTTTCACCCCAAATTGCCCCCCCCGCACAATCACCGATAACTCGATACAGACTAAATCTGTCGCGCCACGAGCGGGTTATACACAAATTTTTGATATTGTCACCTAACGTTAATATGGAGATGTTTTTTTTGCCCGCTCCCGTGAATACAAGATTCCCGTAAACGTCACTGGTCAGTATAACCCCTCGTTGACGCGTAGCTCTGGCCAGTATCTCAAACACGGTTTCGCCAGGCTCTATCTGCAGCCACCTAAACACCTCTCCAGCCTCGCCATCGTCCACATTCCAGACAACATTAATACCGAACGCCCCACACAAATCCGTCGCAATTTTTTGTAGCGACGCATTGCGCCAGCGTCCCGAGGCGTGAATTGCTGCACAATCAATTAGGTCGGCGACTTTGTCTCGACCTGTAACCGTTATTGTGTGCTCGGTATCACTAATATTAATTACGACGTCATCGATATATCCCGTTATTACTCTGTTATTGTTAATTTCCACGTAACATTCAGCACCGACCTGAATATTTCCGTCACTGACAGTAATTTTTGACGTGAGCTGCAGACTAAACGAGCCGCTCATATCCTCAATACCACGCGTGATACGCACATCTGTCCAGCCACTATATATCAAATGGCCAATATAGAGCTCAACAACTGGCCCGTTATTCATTCTCAATCACCTCATAGCTAGTGCCACCAACTGCAAACGTTGGGTGTCTCAGTCCGTTTCTGCGTATAAACTGCCCAACAGGGGCAGCGTTACCGGTCTCACGATAAAGAGCCACCAGCGCTGGCTCGGTTTGCGACAACGCGATAATTTTGCCAGCAGGCAGCCTTATCGATAACGCCTCCAGCTGGGCAACAAACGCCTGCCGAACGCCCCTGAGTGCCTGCGCTGATTTATACCAATACGCATCGCTACTAGCAATAATCAGTTCCTGCAGTTTATTGCCGTGCTCCCCGATTACGCGCTGGCAGTCGTTATATGTCACAATAATTTCTGGCTGCTGCGTTTTGACGGCATTAGCCGCGTCCTGCACTGCGATTTTTGCAACCTCAGTGGCGATAACCATATCAACCAGCAACTGCAACGCGTCGGTTACGACATTTCTGGATTTAGTCGCAGTCGCATTTTTGACATTTAACTCAACTGATTCGAGTATTTGGGTGGTGCTCGCACCTGATTCGACCAGCAGTGCTGCGGGTGGTGTTACTATATTCCGACGCGCCAGCCCCAATTGCTCGACAACCTGATTGGTATTTTTATTTTGCCTGTTATCACGACACAATTCCTCGATACCACCCAACAATCCCCTCAGCTCACGAGCTACAATCTGGGGGGATTTAAACAAATTCCTCAGTGACGCCTGATACGATTTAACTCTGCCCAGTAACGACGACAGACCAGACCCACCAACTGCGCCACGAATCGCGTTGGTGATACCGTTGGCGATTGCCTCTCCGTACGCCAGACAGTCCTCGATAAATAACACGGCCTCACCAACAGCGTCAAAAACACGAACAAAATCACTCACCAGACCCTCACCGAGAACGTCAGACAGTGCGCCCATTATCGATATACCGTTTGGTGTGGCGACAGGGGATTGTTCGTCCGTATCCGGAACAAACGTTACAGAAAAATAAACAACACGCTGTTCGCTAGCGACCGTTCTGGAGCTCCACTGCTCAACGTAAACCAACTGGGTCTTGAAATCTGGGTGCTGTAATTCACCCGATTCCGAACTATCCAGTGCGTCAATCAGCGTATCAGCCTGCTGCCTACAATCGTCACCCACAACAACAACGTTAATTGTTGTTGACGCAGTGGTTCGCCCCATATTCTCGACCAGACCAACGTCGCGCAACGGATATTCGTGCCGGATCAGCCGATTGCCACCCGTGCGCGCCGCTTCATCGATAACGTAAAACGGCACCCCACGAAACGATCCTCTGCCGATGTTTTTTGTGCCACCTCCCCTCAAAATATCCAGCATTAATACGCCCCCCCACCGTACATACTGTACGTTTTACCTGTATTAACAACAATATCAGTGCTGGCAATATTATCGACCGATTTTGTTTTAACCGTCAGCCCGTTGGCGGGCTCGATTTTCAGTACAATTTCTGAACGACCGTTATTTGCACCAGCCAGAATTGGGATATTGCCGTTAACCGCTCTGTTCGCGCTAGCCCCTGTCGGAACTACAGCGTCGATTGCCGACGTGAGCGCGTGAGTTAATTTTCTGTCAAAATTTTGCAGCGAATTATCTATTTCAGGATTAAACAGGTGCCTGCGCCATGTTTGCTCGTTACCCAAATCGTAAAACCTCTCAGGGTGCTCACGCATTTCCTGCAATCGTCGCAACTGGTGGGTCTCCGGCAGCTCATCAATCGACGGTCTGTTTATCAGTAATTCGGCAGCAGCTGCAACGACATTGAGTGATTTTGCGTTATTTCGCCCAAAACCAACCCCCCCCCTCCGATTATTACCACCAGCGCCCGAAAAATCACTTGGCCAGTTGGTTACGAACACAGGTGTCGCACCAGCTGACGACACCGCCGAATCAATAGCGCCCCCTAATTTGTGGCCACCCAGCATATTTTTAATACCTCGATACCCCCTATAGACGTATCTCGCAGCAATCGCTCCACCAATAATTTTGGCACCCGTTTCGAGTTTGCTGGTGTACGCGTCTAGCTGTTCAGGGGTGAGAGAGTTGATTGCATCAGCCAGATCCTGGATCGGTTTAGCCAATTTTAATTGCGCCCAGCGCTCCCCAGCGTTAGTTAGTGATGTCAGCGCACCATTGAACGTATTGATGTTTTTTGACGTCTTGCTCTCCAGTAAACCGTCCTCAATTTTTACACCGGCCAACAGCTTTTGTTGCTGCTCAGAATTTGCAAATGCCTGAGTTGTTTTTATCAGATTTTCAGGGAATATGGTTTTTAGGTTATGCTCTTTGAATTTTGAGCGATTGCCAATTTCTAGCAGCAGTTGAGCGGGGTCTTTGAATTGTAGTTTATTTGCATCTGAATAAACATCAATTCCGTTTAATTTTAATATTTGCTGAGCCTTCTTATCTTTGATGGTGTCGGCAAATGATTTCAACGCTGATGCGGCATCGGCGCTATTACCGAGTTGGGCATCGCTCAGACGCTGAATTGCCAACAACTGCATTAACTGCTCTGGCGATTGCCATTGAGTGTTTTTTGTCAGCTCAACAATGCCCGCAAATTGCTCCCTAATATTCCCTGTGCCAATTTTCGACGCCGATGCAACACCGTTAAATAATTTATTAATATTGTCAGATGTAACACCTTTATTCATTAATTGTGCAACATGCGCACCAGCTTCATCTGCATTTAGCCCAAGACCCTTTATAGCTTTAGCAATATTATCAACATTACTGATACTGCCAGACACGTCATTAGTGCGCTCTAACATTTTGTCCAGTGCTGTAATTACATCGCTGTACGGCATTTTGTATGCTGCGCCAGTTGCGTACACGGTATTTAAAAGGCCGTCAGATTGTTCAGCAGTGAGATTGTAACGCGTGCCAAGTTCTGTAAGTTGTTGTTGCCAATCGCCAACCTTTTTTGCAGCCATTACTAAGCCACCGCCTGTTGCAAATCCGACCAGTTTATTGTCAAATTTATCTAACATCCTGTTTGACGCAGACATTGCTGACGACAACATTTGCATTGAACGGGAGCCCGTCCGGCCCATCGCTGAAATTGAGCTACCAAACGATTTGGCTCGCTGTGCAACGTTACCAGTTAAATCAACAACAAATTGAGCCTTATTTTGCACTGTCATTTTTAAACGTCCACATTAAATACCGATAAAACCGATTTAACGGCAACCCCAACACCCAATCTGGGGCTGCATTTACACGAGCGCTGAGCGCGAGCGCTGCCCGTTCGAGCCTGCGAACGAGCATTAGCTTATCGCCCCTCAGCGCTATATTCAGCCACCTCTACAACCGGATTATTGAGTGCGTCGTACGCGTTTCTCAGCAAATTGTAATCGGTCAGTGATAACGATTTGAGTTGGCCCATTGATAGCGGGCCATCTAAATCACCAATTTTTGCAACACTACGGCGGTACAACTCGGCGGACATAACCGCAGCGCTCGCAATGAGCTGATGCCCCTGTGGCGTCAGCTTAACCTGTTCTGCAGCCATCTCACTATCGAGCAGATCACCCGTAGTTAATCTGCGTAACGTTAACGTAGTGACACGCTCATCTCCGATTTGTAAGCCGCTCGTTAATTCAATCTCCATTTAAATCTCCTTTGCCTCGCACGACGAAAAACCACAACTGATATTCCCCTCACTGTTAATACTGGCGTTACCGTTCGACCACGCGTTCGGCATTAACCATTGTCTGCCGGCGTCAGGCGTGATAGTAATTGTCGCGTCAGTTATGTTATTCAGCTCGTCAACTGAGGTGTCCGCACTATTGGGGATTGTCAGATTGACCACTGCCTCTGTCGGTGTCTGATTAAAACCGTATACCCGCGCACCCTTAACCGGTTGACGTGTAAATCCACCAGTTGTAAATGTTGCACCAGTCAGTGATTTAATTTCACGGCCATTGATTCTAATAACCGCGGTACCCTGAAATTGCATAATTCCCCCTAGTTACAGTAAAAATTGAATTGAATGTGCGTAAATTCGGAACTGATTAACCAGATCGTCATTGCTCAGTACGTTAATTCGATTTCTGTCGTTAGCGTCACGCTCCACAATCAATGAATTTTTATACGCGTCAAAATTTTCGACCAATCCTGCTGATTCCAATTCGGTGAATAGCGCAATTAGCTCAGCCCTGATAACTGACGGCGTGACCATCGCCTGACCAACACCAAACCGAGTACCGTCGTCAGCCAATTTATGACGTGGAAAACGCTGCGTGATGCGCGCCCGTATTGCGTAGCGTATATACGACAACGTTTTAATAGTCTCAACATCCAGATAGCTCGAATCCTCGACGTTATATTTATTCACGCGATACGTCGTGATAACCCGATCTAACTGAACAGCCCCGTTGGCGTTAACGTTATACGCGCTCAGCCCGTCAAATAAATGCAAGTTTCGCTCGTTCCACTGCCAGCGATCGGCGACCGCTGGCGGTTTAATACCCGTCAACTCCAGTGTTTGGACAGGTCGTGCCGGATCTATATTTAGCGCATACGTACACACCGCAGCGTTAACAGACGCCCAGATATACGGCGGCTCTGGCGATATATTGGTCGGTATACAGGTAAACAGATAATCGTTGCGTGATAACGCAAATGTGCTGGCCTGTGCGTGTGTGCCACGATACGCAATCCAGCACAGACCGTCAATTTGACGAATACCGCCCCAGCGCGATTGCAGCTCCTCACTGAGTAAATTCAGGTTATTGGTGTCCGTAAACGGATTAACAATATCTGTCCACCACGTGTCACCCAACGCCGCAATAGCCTGCGATACGTCCGGATTACCCACACCCCCAGCCATACCTGAAACGTCAACCGCAATTCCTGCCGGCACCGTTTCACCTGTAAAATAATTAACACGAACATCCACGTCGTTACCCGTGATACCACCCCAGCGGCACGTCAGTGTCACCTCAGAGCCAGATACACTGGCTGTAACGGGCAGGGCGGCATTAGCGTTAACCGCTGTAGCAATTTTATTTGCAATTGTTGCGGACGTATCGTTTGCACGAGCGGTCACGGGAACCCGCACACCGGCAACTAGTAGCGCAATTTGTCCAGCAGCGCTACACGTGCCAGTAACGGTTATTTTCCCCGTCGCACACACTGGGTCGGCAACGTCGTCGAGCGCCAGTGCGTATAAATCGCTGTAGGGATTTGCGCGCAAAAACGCACACAGCATTTCAGAGAGCATCGACCCCCGACCAAACGCCGTCACGGCCTGCTCACTACGTGTTATACGAACAGGTTGACCGGCAGCAACACTTCCTGTTGGCAGACGCAGACCTAGCACCAGCGTTTTATTATTTTTAACCGGTGTTCCTGTAATCGCCTGCGAATTATCAAATTCAACGTACGCCAGCGGTACACGCACCGTGTTGGGTATTGTATTAAATGAAACTGCCATTATTCAGCTCCTCTATTTTTCTTCTTTGCTGGCTCAACGACTTCGATGTCGCCATCGTTCAACCTGCGAAGCCAATAACTATTTTTGGGTTTTAATTCACCGCTTTCAGCCAGTGGATCTAATGTCTCGGGGTCACGAACTGTGACGCCGCTAACGGGTTTAATAAAAAATTCAGTCATTATTATTGTCCTGTGGCAATGTATTTAATGATTCCCAGTTAGGGGTTACTGATATAAATTTGTGATAATAGGTAACAAAATTGTCGATTGTATGGTGTTCGTCATCTGACGGCAGCGGCACGTCGACCGTGAAATAAACGCCGTAAACGAATAACCCCCGTTTTGCTGATAAATCGCTGAACAAATTCGCCGATTGAGCAAACCGCATTGCACGCGCAGCACAATTGAATTGCCGATTATTGAGCAGCCTGATCAGATAGTCGTGAATTAAAAAGGCTCGTTCAGGCTCAATTCGAACCCCGTTTAGCACGTTAACTGACACGAATAACGCCCACGTTTGACGCACGCAATCGCGTAGATCGCTCTGGGAATTACCGATAAACGCGACGTAAATTGCAGGTGCCACCCTCAACAACGTGCGCAGTGTCTCGTCAGTCCACGCACCACCGAGCGCCTCAACCGTTTTTATTTCACCGGTAAAATGCTCTCTGACACAATCGATTAACTCCCGCTCCAGCGCAGCAGTAGGGGAGAGCTGCCTCATCAGATAAACCCCCTCGAACGACCGCGAGCCCAGACCGAGCCGGCGCTGGTGATTACTGCAACCTCGCCAACCTCATCCAATTTCGAGTTATCAATCGACAACCCCAAACTGATTTGACCGGATGCCACCCGCTCCAAAAACCTAACAATATCGTCCTTGTCCTTTTCAGCTTTCTCTGTTGCAACATTGTCAGCCAGATTGTAATACGCCAGTACGCACGCAGCGCGGACTAATACAGCGGGGATTTTGTCAATAGGTAGCGTAACTCGCCCACTAATATATCCGTCAATCGCAGCTGACGCGTCCAGAATTGCATTGTTAATGATTTGTTCACGAGCCTTTGATAGCTCACCAGTTTCGGCATCAATATCAATTTTATTGTCAGCCAGCTGGTTAATAACTGTTTTGCTGTATCGGTTATACATATCCTGCGCTGTTGCGTACATCGTTTTATTCTCCAGATTTTGCGTTTTCGATCGCCTCGACCACCGCGTCCCTTTCTAACTCATTGTTACCGGTCACCTCACGCCATTTTGCAATTCGCGGTGACCCGTCCCGATTGAAATACACCAGCGAATCGCCTTCTGCTAGGGCTACCACAACCGCCTGAGATAGTTCAATATGCGGTTGAGGAATTGACGGAGTCTCAACATCGTCCTCGTCAGCGCCTCCTGAATCCTCAGTCGCACCCGTAGTTTTTCCGCTGGCACCACGCGATTCCAGACCTGTTGAATTACCAGTAGCGTCAGTAGCAGGGCGACCAGCATCATCAAATATTTCATTAATATCTCCCCCCTCAATAATTGTTACGGTCAGTGCAGAATCTGTTTGCAACGCATTAATCTGCTCAACCGTCAAATTCGTAAATTTATTTTCACCTCGACTGAGGGTTAGCCCCGCACGTCGATAGCCGTCATGACGAGTATTAACAACCTTAATACCTACAACACTGCTTATGCTTCTCATTAAAAACCTCCTAATCCAGCCACGGCACAACCAACACGTCGACAGCTCGATAGTTGATGTTGCTTTCACCGTGAACTTTATTTTCAGCATCCACTACTCGTTTGGCTGCAGCACGATTTTTAGGGCCAACAACTAATAGATTAGGATTAATACCCAGTTTTCGCCCCTGCTCAGATTTGAACCCCATCATCGCTGCAATCGCGTCGTTAAAATTATCCTCAACTAGCTCAGCCTTTGAACCAAATGCCTGCTGCCAAAAACCAAACCCCGCCGCAACACGAGCGTCAACACCATAGAGCAGCTCATCGGTCATAAAAACCCTATCACTGGTTGCGGGGTCATTTTTTTGTTGCAGACGATATTCACGTCGATTCTGAAAAATTAGCGGTTTTAGTGGTCGGCGTGTATCGAGTAAAAACCACGGTGCCCCGCTACCAGCCTGCATATTCGATACGCTCGCATCACCGACGGGGTGTTCTGCATCAAAAAAATTCTGCCCATCGTAACATTGTCGCTCAAAACCCTGACTGATTAATCCGAACGTCAGCTCGTCCGGATGTGTTGCGGCTGCATATCCCATGTCCTGAAATTTGGGCATTAATAACCCGTAGTTATCGTCCTCAACGTATTCAGCCGGAATCCCTTCGGTCGCCTCAAATTTAATATTAGTTAATGTGTACCGGTTGGCCGACATTTTTTTTACGTCACGCTCACCAACCCACTCTCTAAATCGAGCAAATTCACCGATCCAACTGTAATCCTCGGTCAGATTATTTGACGGCACAACGGTCGCTATTTGTTGATACAATTGCTGATACGAGCCCCGACCACTATTAAATGCGGTATTAACAGCTGTATAAATTGAACGCAAATTTTGCGGGTTAATCTCCATTAATCATCTCCTGTTTGGTTTTCAAATAATCGTCCCGATTGACCCCAGTCGCCGCAATCACCTGCAAATCAGACGCTGTCAATTCCGCCTGCGAATTTGATTTACGTACCGCGACTGTGCTGGTTTGACGCGCGGTTAGTGCAGCTAGAGGGCGGCGTCCGTCAATCAGTGCGCTGAGCGCAGCTATACCCTGCTGGCGAGCCACTCCATGATAGTAGGGCACCTCGCTAGCCAGAATTTTTCCCTGATTGCGTGCGTTATTAATTAACTGCTCCGCTGATAGCTGAGCGTTATTTGCGCTCAATGCGGCCAGCTGGCGCATTGCAGCTCGGTACGTTGGTGCCGGCACATATTTGCTCAGGTCAATACTGGACAATTCCGCCTCCGCAATCAGTTTTTCAGTTTCGGCGATTTCGTCAGCGTTCTCCGCTACAATATCCTGTGCCCGCTCGGCGATTGTACTAGAGCCCTCTGTCGTATCGACCACCTCCTTAATATTTACAGCCGCCTCAGCCGTCGTTTTCAAATTAGCAATAGCCTCAACGGCCTGTTCCGCATAGCGCTGAACATTATCGGCAGTGATATCAATATCGTTGTCTGACGAAATCACGCCTAGCGATTGCAGAATTGTTTTTAACAATTCATTCATTACATCCCCCTCCAGTTGGTCATTATTAATAAATTCAGCAGTGAGTGCGGCCAGCGATTGGATACCGAGCAGGCCCGGATCGTTTGTGATTGCCGCCATTCTCAAATATATTGGTTGCCCCGTCTCCCTATCGTATTCAAATACAGCCGACAACTCGTTAAATTCTCGATTATCAATCTCAGCTCTGGCAATTGGTGTCCAGTGTGGGCGTATATAAATACCGTCAGAGCGCCATTTTACGTCGTCGGACGGGTGCGCAATCCACCCAGCAGCAGGCGTCTTCTGCCCGTGTTCCTGCCTATGCAGCGTTAAATGGTCGTAATCAATTAAAATTGGTTTGTTGTTGCTCTCAACAATTGTTTTCTGAATAAACGCTGCTGCCACAGCCTCATCCAGATACCAGTGTCCGTCAGGTACGTCAAACGGTCTGCCGTCACGAGCCCTGAATTTTCCAGCTGGCAGCAGTTGATACCAGCCGTCGTTATCTGACGATAAATTTAGGTCTGCCGATAAAATGGCAACGCTATTTTTTGTTTGGTTATTTTTCGTTTTCATAACGCCAGAATAGCGGGTGTGATTTTTTTTTGGATTTGTGGTGTTTCAAATATTTTTTAACAGACAATATATAGGAGAGGGGGATATTGCAGAGATAGAGGGTACAAACCTAATTTAAAACCCGTTTAAAAAACACCAAAAACGTTTAAATAATTTGGGGAATATCTACGCTCACGTTTTGGTGTTGATTGCGTTAGAGAGCGTTGTATTAATTATATCGATAATATCCCTGATGCCGTATTGAGGCAACCCCATGTACGGGCGCGCAGGAACAGCTGCAGGAGCGGCCGGCATGTCAGGGGTACCTCCCAATAGGTGAATTGCCGCATAAATTTTATTTGAACCGATAACGGCACTAACAGCATCGAAATCCGTGGTCAACGAGGTTGCGAGCCCGCCCATGGTGCGATTGAGCATTTTCCCAGTCAATCCTCGTGCCGCCAATTTTTCGGCATATTGAGGGGTGAGGGGACGCCATTTTTGCCCCGTGGTTGGATCCTGCTCGTGCTGAAATGAGGCCTCAGCCTCACTAGCCAGAACAGCTGCCACTCCTCGGGTAATTGGCGTCATGTCTGCCCCGAGCCCCTGCAGACGTTTTATGCTAGCCTGTATCGCCTCGTCACTAAATTTATAATCAATTTGCATATTATCTGATTTCGTTTTATATTAGTCATCATCTGTGTACGAATAACGGTAATTCGGCGTAAACGCATAGCGTCACACGTTTATGTGGGTTCGACTCCCACCACAGTGCGCCTCTGTTCAGTATTTTATTCCATTTTTTTGACGGAGGCGTTTTTTAAACACTCCCGCTCAGGATCTGATACAAACCGCCAGCAATACCTCGCCTCAAATCAGTAAGGTTAACCCTGTAGGCGTTGATAATTACATCTAGGACGTCCTGCTGCCCCCTCAATTTGTACGGCGCATTAATGACTATCTTCATTAGACCGTCTCCACGTGATATATATAGTAGATTATTTTTTTTCACATCCCACAAAACAGCCTGAGGGTTATTAATTAACTCGGGCAATGACTGATAATCCCGCAGTGTCAATCCGACACCTGTTTTCCGGTGTTTCATACTATCAGCATGTAGTACGTTTTTTTCACTCATCACAAACAATCTAGCCGGCTCAACGCCCGATATCGCTCTAACCCGCTCAGCTACATCGTCGGTCATAAAACCGAGCGGTTGCAGCGCATTACCCGCTCGCCTCGTCGTTAAAATATTGCCAACCCACTGCGCAAACGCGTCACGACGAGCAGGCGCATTATTTAATGATTGAATGACCTGCTGGCGCAATTTTCTATTGCGTAATATTGCGAGCTTTTTGGCAATGTTGACATCCGAACCCATTGCGGCGCTACCAACATTACCCGACCATCCGGCATCAGTTCTAGTTGTCTGACCACCCGATTTAAATTCCGTAACCTCTGACTGGTAAATCTCGCCAGTTGCGTCATCAACACCTGAATTTACGTTGTACGTGTCCAATTTTCCTGCGCTAGATTCAATAATCAAACCCTCACGCTCCACCTGCGCCCGAGTTAATGCACGAACACGGCAACGACACCCCCAGCCGTTGGGCGGGTATAATTTTTGCCAGATTGGGTCGTCGTATCGAAATACCCGCAAATGCAACGCAGCATGAGCTGTCCGTGTTTGGCTGTCCATTGTTGCAACATACTGCCAGTACGGATGCGTCTCGCTACTAGCTAGCTGTTGCTGATAACGCCCAGCCTGATATGCAGTGGCGAGGTTAGTGCGATAAATAACACTCAGACGCCGCGGACTGCCGAGCTGCACCTCGTTATTAATATCAATTTTTTTTCCCCACCAGCCGAGCTTTTCTAAAACCGGCCTTAGATTTTTTTTGAACTCATGCTCAGTTGTTCCTGTTGCTAACGCTCTGTCGAGTTCCAAACGAACCGACTCCAATACATCCAGCGAGGTCGCCTTGGCGACTGTAAATGCCTGAGAGTGCGCCTGCATTGACATCTCCTGCCAATTCCACGAGATTTGGTACCCTTTACTGCGAAAATAGTCGACAGCTAATTTGGGCTCCAATTTCATGGCATAACCTAAATCGATATCAGGCATTCAGTCGCCCCCACATCTGAGCAACAAAAACCCCTCTGGCGATAATATCCTGTAGCTGCTCGTCATCCAAATTACTGTAGAGCGCTTCGATTTGGGATTTAGCTGTCGCCAAATCGTTTTGCATAATAATATCTACGATTGGCTGCAAAATAGGGTCGACAGCCTGTCGCCACTCGTCGCCGTTAATAGCAGCAGGGGCTGCACCTAACGGGTCAGCAGGTTGATGCTCGGCATTTAATGCAGCGATTCCGTTGCTGTGATTGGCGTTCAAAAATGCTGAGGGTGCAGATTGGATCGATTGCAACATCTCCTCGCCAGCTCTCGCCTCTGGTATTTGCAATTTATCGTGCGCCCACGAGCGCGGTATCCTCATACCCAGACCAACCAGCGCGGGAAGGGCGGTCGCATATGCTGCAATATCCTCAGCCTGCGTAATATCAAACTCAAAACGAGGGTGACGGCGAGGGCTCGAGAATGACACACCGTTCAAGCTGTAAAGGGGTAAAATTAAATCACGGGTAATTGTCGCCGCTAATTGTTTGGCATCACTATAACAAACCTCAACGCGCACCTCATTATGCACATTGCCGAGCGCGTTGGTGCTGGTCGCTCCGTCCGCCTGACTGGTCAGCGTACCGCCTAAAATCGCTTTAGATTGCGCTCGCTCCATAAGATTATTCATAGCTAAAAACGGATCTGACGTGCCGCTGGCTGCCGATTGAAAATCGATAGCCATGCCGTTTGGTATAATGCCACCCGCATTATGCCCGATTGACATCACTGCCTTTAATAGCGTTTTCTTTTCATCTTCAGTTGCGCCGCTCGGATAACTGCCGAGCCGAATCGGTATGCCATAGATTTCAAGAAACTCCGCCAGATCACGAACTGAATAATTTTTAAAGATGAACGGCCATATTAGCGTACGCACAAGCCCTGTGCGCGCCAGATAACCACTTTTTGAACGTGAAATATGTTTAACCCAGTTAAACGGTTGCAACCCAACACCTTCGTAACTGCCGTCTGATAGTCGTAACTCGTTACGATTATTAGGGTTAACTTGAAATGTGCTCGGGTCAATCCACTCAATGCCGGACGGCACAACTAAATCATCAGCACGTTCCCAGCCCGTGAACTCCTGACAGCTAACCCCCTTCAAAATGGCGTCAGTGCCGTCAAAGATGAAATCGTCAAGCCACGTGAACGAGTCAAGGACTTCATTCAGCATGTCAGTATCGCGCTGCTCTTCTTTGGACGGGTTCAGCGGTGGCACAACACTAAAACTTAATCGCTGCACAGCTCGACGGCGTTTGGCTAATTCAGACAGGATATGCGTGTCTTTTTCTTCCATATCTTCTGCCAGCGCGCACTGCGCCATAATGTTGCCTTGTTCGGCTTCTTTCAGAATCACCGCCGCCTGAAATGGCGTTAGTCCGCTGGACGGGTGCTCACTAAATCGCTGTTGAATCTGAATAATACGCGCATCGCTTTTTGTTTGTTGCTGGGACGGTAAATCGCTTTTCATCACCTTTATCATCTCATTCATTACCAGCATCCTCTTTCATATTTTCCATAGTCATCATCTTCATCATAATTGTGCTTTTCGTGCTTATTAGGCAACGCAATAAACTCAGCGACAAAACCCTCCAAGTAACTTGCGCGAACAGCCATAATGTAGGCAACACAGCTATCACCATGCCGCTTTTTGCCGTCACGACCCTTATCCCGTGACTTATCAATTTTTGGTACACCCTGAATTATCTTCAGGTGCCGCTGATCAACAATAATGTCCTCGTCTTTGGGTATTTCGATATAGCCTGACTCGTAGAGCGATTTATATTTCGGTGACCATTCCCGATAAAAATTCTCCGTAGTGTGCACAGCATCAACCATGGATTGACCGTATTGCAGCAGCAATGCTTCGCCGAGGTACCCGCCGTTACCGGTTGCATCTATCGCAATGCCGGTTATCCGCGGCGTGCTATTGATAATTAAAAAAGCAAGCTCACGCTGCTGATTGTACGGCACGTCATGCAGCTCTATTGTTAATCGCATCTTACGAGCTGTATTTTGCTCGATGCTTTCGATTGCAATTGTTGAACGGTCACCGCTTCGCGCAAAGTCCTGCCCGTACGCGTGTCGAACATTTTTATCGAGCTCATCAAGCAGCGGCTTAATTTTTTCATTGAAGAAAGTTATCACTTCCGTTGTTCGCGCCGGCTCTGTCCAAAGCATATGCCCCTCAGGCATCTCATAACGTATAACGCTATGCTCAGCGCGAGCCGCGTTATCAATAAGTACGCGCGGAATGTATGCACCTGCGCCATTTTTTGGCACACAAGAATACTCTTCAAGCGCGTCATCTTCAGTAAAGCAACCTTTTAATAAATCGGTTTTCCATTCATCTTCCTTTGCCTGTGACCACCGAGCATGATTGATCTGACAAATTCGGCGATAAAGCCCATCCTTGCATGCACTATCAAGTGTAATTGTGTGCACCGAGCCTTTGCGGACGCCCTTCCTGATTTCCTGAATCAGCTCATTAAAATCATTTTCCGTTCCATTGTGAGTGGAGATAATGCGAACTTTTGCACCCCACATGGTGAGCGCCATGCCTGCCTTTAGCAGTTCCGGCAGATACTCGTGGAATGCGGCTTCATCGATAACAACATTACCTTGCATCCCACGCAGATTTTTGGGATTGGATGATAAGGCTTGAATTTTAAAACCTGACGCAAAATAGATAACAAACGTTAAAATATCAGTGCGCTCATTCTCTATAATCAGCTCTTCTTCAACAATTTCACTAACAGCATAATTAAACGCCCTCGCCCACATTGCGCACGCATCAATAAACTCGCGCGCCATATCTTTTGATGAGCCGACATAGAACGTGTTGCGTCCACCAGCATCACGACTCATTGCGCCCGTCAATGTTGCATCGCAAGCCTCTGCCCATGTAAGACCTGTTCGCCGAGACTTTTCAGCGACCTTTAAAATCGAATCATCAGCAATCCAGCGCTTTTGATAACCGAGCAGCACATCCTCAGGGCTAAACTCACTATTTAAAATAGCGTTAACGGAGGCTGAAATATCGGTTAAATCAGTCCTAAACTCACTCATTACGCAATACCTAAAATCATCTGCTTAATACTTTGTGCTGTTTCTGCGCTCATACCGGCGGATCTAACTGCGTGCTCAGTCGATTCGGCAACCTCTGCGGCAAATGCCTCTCTAATTTCCCGCTCTCGTTTGTGACTTGCCATTGCCGCTTGCTCGACTCGTTGAATCGCAAGCGCCATTTGCGCGAGCGCTTTAGGCTCCGCTGCTTTATCCGATTCACTCATGTGCATTGATGTTTCAAACGCCAATGTCCTGACAATTTCCTGCAGTAGTTTCCCTACGTCAGACGTAGGAGCGTCCCCTAATTTGGCTGTCCACGCCTCGGCCACCTCTCGCGATTGTCGGATTTTTGCACCCATCTCCTCCATTCTGGTTGCGTAGCGATTCAGTCCGGTGCGGGAGAGTCTCATGTCGGCGCTCAATCCGTGCTCATCTATTAACTCATTAACGGCGGCACGAATATCCTGCTGCGTCAAACCCCTGTCACGCAATAATTTGTGCAGCTCATCCCTAATATGCTGTGGCAACAAATCTATTTTTGATGGTCGCCCGCGTGTAGTTTTAGTCATAATCACTAGCTCGCGGTTTTTTTACGCCAACAGCTGTTGCTCGACCCGTCGCTACGTCTGTACCCCGTCCGGTAATTTCAGCAACGAGACAACCAACAATATCCTGCAGTCGTATGAGATTTTGCTCCGCCAGCCAACCCATATACAAGCGCACCAAATCTCGACTAACGCGGTGCCCGTACTGGTCTAGACATGTCTGCAACACGGATTCGTTTGCAGAGCCTCCACAATCGCACAATGCCCGTAAAATTACGAGTCGTCGGTCAGCATCCAGTAGCTGTCTAAGGCTCATTTTTTACCTTCCTTTAATTCGTTTTCTAATAAAAGATTACTTATCCGTTTGACTCCTGCTAATTCAGGCTTTATTTCTTTAATATCACCACGCAACCCTGAAATTTCAAGATTTAATTTATGGATATCATCCTTAGTTGGCAATGACTCAAGCCGCCCCTGAATAGTGGAGACATCTTTTTTTAGTTTTGATACATCGCTAACAATAGCGTTCAGCTCTTCACGTTTTGCGAATTTTGTCGCTAAAAACATCACTAAAAACGACAACGCAAACGCACCTACCGAGCTGAGCGTTGACCAATGTTGACGAAAAAAATCGATCATAACCGCCCCTGTTTTTTCAGTAACTCATGTGTATGCTGACAATCAATACAGCGAACGATGTGGCCGCCCGCGTTCAATCGCTCAGACGGTATAGGCTCGTCACAATCAACGCAATTATCACCAATACGCTGTGGTAGCGTTTTGTTAATACAATTATTAATTTCAATATCCCTCAACAGTTGTTCAGTTTTACTGCCGCTGTCCACTAAATCCATTGTTTTCACTCCATTCTGCAATCGTTTTTATATTACTTTCCAACCGCTGACAGTATGCGCCATATTGCGTTGCAAACCTCAGCAGCTCCGCCGGCTGACCGTTTATTGGTGGTGCTGGTTTAACCGGCAATACCAGCGCCGATGTTGGTGGCTGGCTATTTGCAACTGTAACCGTAGGCCCGTCTGTAGACGCACAGGCTGTCAGCGCCAATGCCGCTATAAATATTGCCGTCGTTTTTAATCGCACCATCTATTGAACTCCCCAATTGCAGTAACTGTGTTGTAATCTGATTTTGCCGATCAATTAACTGCCTCGTCAATTCGTCATTGAGCGCAGCCTGCCGTTGCAATTCGGCGTTATATGCGTTAGCCGCGACCAGTCGCTCAGTAGTGTGACGCTCAGACATTTGCGCTAATTCGTTTTCCAAATTCACACTCCGCTGCATCCAGTAGAAACTGATGAGCGACAGGAGAGCGATAACAAATAGAGAGGGCGAAATTTTTCTCAGCGCGCTAATCAAAATACCCATTTTCACCTCGTCCATTGCGGAAATCCCGTTTTATTGCAGCACGTTTACTCGTCTGTGACTGCGTAACCCATGCCGCCAGATACGCACCCAGTAGTAACTCGTTGGGTTGATAGTTGACAGCCTGCCACAGGACAACAATTGTTGACACCACGAACGCCAGACACACAGCACAGTCTGACGACGACAAACGACCCGTTGCCGGATTCGTGATTAATTCGAGAATTTTTTTCATTTTTTGACCTCATTTAACGCTCGTTGTAGCCTGACGTCCTGCGCACTCACGCTACGCCACCCACGGGTAAAAACCGATTGATAGGTAGCGTCGTGGCTATATAGTGGCACGTTCCGACAGTCCTCGCCGTGTAACGCACGGCTCATGGCGGACTCGCGAGCAAATTCGAATACCGCCAAAAATCGAGGGTTGCGCAATATTGGGTACATTTTTGTGTACTCAGCAATTGTGTACGCTGATTCAACCATCAATTGCGACCCCAACGACTGAGAGTAGGGCGCACGTCAACGTGCGTAAACGTACGATAACGTCCAATACCGTATTTGTCTGGGTACTGTGACTCCAGATAATCGGCGACCAATTTTGGTGCAACACCCCTGACTGTTATATCTGCCGCGTCACCACGCAGGTGCCGGCTATTCGGTTGACCCCCGACGTTTTTATTGTGCTGAACACAACGAAAACCGCTATTAATAACAACGGGTGAATTAAAATGCGTGCGGACGTTTTCCAGAACATCTATTAACTCGTATGCGCACAGGAACCCGCTGCACCCGCAGCAACATACAAACTCACTACGTTTAAAATGGGATGATAATTGTTGTTGTTTCATTTTTTACCCTATCAATGATTGATATTGATAGGGTAGTTGATGTGGGGATTGATTGGGTTTGTGGCGGATCTAAGATTTTTCGAACATGTCAGGCTGATTTCGTCGTCTGTGCAGCGCCAACTGCTCACGTATAATAGAATAAATGTGACTGTCTGTTAACCGGTATTTTTTGGCCAGTGGAATAATATCACCGTTACCAACCTGATAATCCAAAAAAATCCGATTATCCCGAATTGCCTGTTGTAATCGCTCACCACTGGGGATATAACAAACACGACCGCCAAAATAATTACCCAGAACGCCAGCCAATTTTGGCGCTGCCACGATAGCCTGTGCCTCAGGCAGCCCCTGCCTGCGAAGCTCAGAATAGAATAAATCCACAAATTCTGACAACAATTTAGGCCAGTTTTTTCTGAGTGCCACAACGTCGGGTATACCGTCCAGCGTATCGAGCATTGCACCAAATTCCGCGTGGTCGTCATCGAACAATTGCAAATTATTAGTTCTGTCCGTCATTTTTTCGTCTCCTGTTTGCCAACCACTCCTGCGCACCGGCAACCTGAATTTTGGAAAAATCGGCACCGGCACGGTACATTTGTTCAAAATAAACCTCGTCGCTCTCCTTGACGGGGGCGACCTCCCCACCAGCCTCTGAGTACAAAAATAAATTGCTAGTTGAATCGTATACCGTTTTTAGATAATTGTGATTCGATAGCGGTTTAACGTCACCGCTACCGGCACGTTTTTTTTGAATCTGTCTAACCGTCTCACTGAGTGCGTGTGCGAGATGCCGACTCGGTTTAAACTGGTCTAACACCTCGCGCATTAATTTTGCCGTTCGGGAATTACTCAGGTTAGATTTGGCAGGGCGAAATAGCCCGAGATAGGCGACGAGAGGGCGGGCGCAGCTGTGTGTGAATTTGAGCAGCATGGCCAGCACCTCACGACCCGCCGCGTCCTCAATGAGGGCATCTAGATGCAGGTCGGAGTGACAGATTGGGCAGCGTCCTAACTTCATTTGCCCCTCCTGTATTTCTGATTAATTACTGCCTCGTATAGCTGAGTGATTTTGTCGTACCCATTGTACGAGGTGTTGTCTGGCAGATATAAAACACCGTTATTATACCGCACCCCGCTAACCAGTGATAACTGCTCAACAATTTCACGTACATGCCATTTTTTTAGCGATTCCAAAACATGCGCCGCCAAATTGGGATCCAGCCACGCGTGATTTTTAATGCCCAATCCGCCCGTAAATTTTCTGGTCATACGCTCGACAAACACATCGAGCGCAGCATCTCGGGAATCGGAAATAAATCCCTGATGCCCCATAGTAATCCAAATCCCGCGAATTTTTTTTATATCACCCCGCCTGTCAGACACCCTGACAGCTGGCGCAGGATGTCGTTTTTTCACACCTGTATATTTAAACCCGCGAGTTTTCAGTGCCTCATAAACACGTTCCAGTTCGGATTTTGCCATTTTAGCGCACGAGCGTTTTTGAGTCTCAGTAACGAGCAGGGCGCGATACGTCTCGTCGTCCAGTCCCAACTGGGACTGGGCTATGTGAATCAACTGAATTAATTGATTTTTAGTCACGTCAAACCCCCGAAACACCTAACGATAGCGGGCGATATTCGTCGCTATCTCCGACTCGTTCGTAGATTCGAATGTAGGTGCGATTACCCACAACCTGCAACGACACGTCCAGCGCGACCATTGCGCGACACCAGCGTTCGTCCTGAATATCCAGTCGTCGTAATTCCAGTAATCGACCCAATCTCAAACTGCCGTTTTTATCAGTGGCAAACGCTCTACTCACCACGGTTTTTAGCTCAGGTCTGGCGTTTTCAGCCCAGCTATTAACGCAATCAATAATCAGCTGTTTTGCAGCCAAAACGCGCTCGTCAGGTGCAACGCAATCGTAAACTGCGCGCTGAACTTTGTATCTACCGTCAAAACTAAATAGCGTCACGTTGCCCCGAGCACCTCCAACGTGAACATTATACTGCTCGGCAGATAACTCAACAAAAGCCTCAATGTCCCCCAAAATTTTCCCCTTGAAAAGTGACAACTCCCTGTTAAGCATTTTTGCGTGCTCAATAATTTCAGCCACAACCTGCTCGCGCTCCCTGTCAATCCCTCTAATCATTGATTCTGGGACTAGGGTACCTCTCGCGTCTCGCCAGTAGCCTGCAACCACCTGTTCGCTAGTGTACTGTTTATAAAATTCGTTTTCGTTATTCATATTCATCACTCCTCAATTTGATTAATGTGTAGTACTGTGATTGTCAGTGTTGAGACATTCCTGACTAAATTTAGTTAGAGCGTTTTCTATACAGAGCTTTATTTGGGTCACCTCTGTTTCGCTCGCCGCATCAAATAACTCACCAACCACCCGAACATCAAATCCGTCGCCAACAGCATCACGAGTTAACGTAACGCTAATCACACCCATTCGGCGGTCAATTCTGGTCAAAATCCTCATAATCACCTCTCGCTCCACACAAATCTACAACCGTGCTGATAAAAAAAACCGTTACGATGCAAACCATCACTGTCAGCCCACCCCAAACTCGCAACACCTGTCCGCAACAATTGCTGACACGCGTCATTGTTAAATAGTTGAATCTCTGGTGCGCAGCCGCCCTGAGTAACACTGATTTTTTGAATCGCAAACCCCTCTCGCGTCATTTTTAACGCAACCGCCGAAACGTCGATTAACGCCGCGGCAATTTCACCGGCGGTATACTGACGCCAGCCCCCATTAGCTCCAAACATAATGACCTCCTAATTAATTAAATTCTCAGACCAAACAACACAACAACCACCGAACTCGAACGCACCCTGTTTAATCCGGCAGTGATTCCCTATATACC
Source organism: Gilliamella sp. CG13 (assembly GCF_046635805.1). NCBI lineage: Bacteria > Pseudomonadati > Pseudomonadota > Gammaproteobacteria > Orbales > Orbaceae > Gilliamella > Gilliamella sp. CG13. Next base: position 524,034 of record NZ_JBIDFM010000001.1, on the reverse strand, counting down.
GATAGTGTGCCCGACCTGAACTAATCAGCGCCCGACACCTGTCATTAACAAATAAAAAAATAGTGGGGCGCTGAGCATTACCAACAATCACCCTGTTAACCAAAAAACCGTCACCGGTGAGCTGAGACACCACCTGAGAAACGGTGCTCATTGTTGATGCTATTTCGTTATTTGAACTCATGATTAAACCCCCTCTAAATCCCTAATTGCCGCACTAATGTGCGCCTCGTTAATAGCTGAATTGCTACTATTTGCCAGTATTGCAGCTAGTGAGAGGGTTGTTTTAATAATACGTAACGCCCCTGCTCGTCGCCCTAATTCGTGCACCAATTTGCGCTCACGTTCGCCGTCAATACCCCACGCGTCGGCGATAGCGTCGATATCATCGGCAGTAACGTTGAGAATCGCTAATTTTTTTGCGATACGCGAAAACAGTCGTGCAAAATCAGTTTTACGTGTACCTCCCCCTGACAATTTTGAATAAATCTGGTGATTACCGCAGAGCACAACTCCGACGCCTGTCATTTCCTGAATTAGCCGAATTTCCTCCAAAACGTCGTAGGGCAGGTGGTCAGCTTCGTCAACAATTAGCAGCCCCTGAGTGCCTCGTAATTTTCGGCAAATGTGACTACTGAGTGCGCCAACACGTTTGGGCGCGTAATCCAGTTCGAGCGCGTACGCAATGTCGCTCAGACACTCAAGCAGCCGAGATGACGATGGGCGCGCGGTAATCAACCACGTGTTCGGTTTTTTTGCGTATTCAGTGATTGCGTTCGTTTTTCCAACCCCGCTGTTACCGTAGATAACCACAAAAACCCCAGAGATTTTTGCGTAATCCAGTGCGCTGAAAATTTTTTTACTGGTTGGCGTTCTAACAAAATTCGGTGCTACTCTCAGACTGCCTGCTGTGCGTCTATCCGCCAGCCAAACCGCCAATTTATCCGCAACACGCTGATTATCCCCAGCATACGAACCGTTAATAAACTGACTGAGGGTTGTGGGTGATATGCCGGACTGTTTAGCTATAACGCTATATTTTTCACCCCCCTCAACAGTTGACCGCACCTCGTTTCTGATATCAGTAAACATTCATCATTCCTCGCTCATTTCTGTTAGTTTTTTTAGTCCCAATTGGAATGCAGATTCAAAATCAATCACGTCAGCCAAATTGTCGTTATCAGAATCTGCCACCGTTTCCGCATTCACTGCCTGTAGAATCTCAATCGCTCCAGATTCTGTGCGTTCGGACAACTCAACGTTTGGCATCATTGCCTGAACCTCTAAAATCGACATACGTTTTTGATTTTTAGCCGCCTCTTTGTGTCGTTTAACAAATTGCGTGCGTTCGCGTTTATGTTCTCGGGCTGACTGGGTGTCGCCGAACGCAACCCTATCCAGACATTTGGCGTCACAGATAAACCGCCCGTCGAGCGTGTAAACCAGAACATGCTCGTGCAAATTGCGAGGATCGAATCGGACAACGATTTTATTCGGTCTGATACCAATCAGCCGCTCGTTGTAATAACGGTTTTTAGCACCACGGATTGAACCCCCCGCGTCAATTGTAAACGTGCCGTCGTGACGAACCGTGACAGCCTCGGACGGGAGCAGCAATAGTCGACGCTGTTCAGCTGTGGCTCGCCTAACCACACTGGACTGATAGTTCGCGTTAAACGCGTCATCAAACGACATTACACCACCACAGACCTCAGTATTACGACTAGGTTTGCTGTTAAACATTGCGATACCCTGTTCGAGTGCGCGGAGGAAAACGGTAACGTCGACGGCATTTTTGCTGTTGTAGTTGCTGGGTTTTTCGAGTACGTTCGCACCTGTATATGCACCAGCCAGCAGAGGGTGTTTATCAACCAATTCACCCAGCCCACCGTGTGAAAATGCTCTCTCAATTGGTTTAGCCTGACCGTGCCCACGACCCAGCATTACGCTAGACCAGTGCAACTGGATACCCAACATAGGAATGATACCCAGTGGCTCATCCGGTTTAATTCGGAATCGGTAGCGGTTTGGCACGCCCCCAGTTAGCCATTTATTGGCTGCCGCCCGCGTGTTATCGATAGTGATGTGTTTAGGAACACCGTACCGCTCAATAACGTCAGCCAACGACAATCGAATTGAATCGCTGTTTTCTGAAACGTCACAGTAATACGCCAGTATTTTACGGGTGCGAACATCCTGCCAAATCCACGTTTTAGGACGCAAAATCTCGCCGTTGTGCCAGCGAACAAACACGTTGTGCAAATAGCCGTCCCCATTAATCCACTCTAGCGCACTCAACTCCTCAACACTGCGTTGCTGAGCAGGGTATAATTGCATCAATGCGTATTCACCCTCACGCCACAGTACGCGTTGTTGTGGCGTAATTTCGCGCTCAATTTTACGGCGAACGCTGGATAATGACGGGATTTTCCAACCCCGCTCGCTGGCGACGTCGCACAATAATTGATAACACGTGTTAAATGCAGGGCGTTCGGGTCTGAAATAACTGGCCACAAAAAAATCCCACGCATCGGCCGTCATATCAAAATGTCGAGAGGTATTATTACGTGTTGCGTGACCGGATATTAACGCTGGCAACAAATCAGACTGATCTAATTTTCTCGTTCTGAAATACCAGCGCCACACGCTACCAACAGCCTCCCCGTGGGCGTTGGCAACAGTCTCGATCGCCTCGGTCGTTTTAGTTCCCGAACCAACCAATTGACGGACGTCGATAACTGCAGCAGCTCGTTTTTTGGCGTCGGATTTTTGCCTGTCAGTTACGCGTTCCCAGCGCGTCCACAATGCCTCTGCACAATAATTTTTTTCTATTGAATTAGGTCTATCCACGATCTGATTACCACCGATCAACATCTTGTTTTTCGATTTCAATACGCGAGCCTGATCGTGTATAGATAACGAGAAGAGATTGTATTCATAAGCACCGCCCCTAACACCCTGCGCCGTTCGTTTTTCCCACCCCTCTAGTCGTGCCTTCTTTGCAACACCTTGAGTGGTAGTTGGCATACCTGAAACCTGACTCAATTCCTGTGCTGTAATCCACATATCTAACCTCATTTATATTGATAACGTGACGGCCAGATATCCCTAGGACTCAAACCGAGTGCACCAGCTATAATTTTCTCAGCTTTAGGGTAAGATACTCTAAGTGCATTATTTAACGTGCATGGCGCCAACCCAGCATCAATCGAAAGTTTTTTTAGAGTAATCCTTTTTTTACGTAATGCGCATTTGATATCCTCGGGGTGCCAATCTTGTTGATTCATGTTTATTTCTCCTGTGATTTATGTAAATATGTAAGGTTAAAGATGTCTTAAATACACAACTTTAAACTCTAGGTGTAATTTAAGATAGCATACATAAATCTTAAGTTTCAAGTTAAATTTTAATTAGTTTCAATTTAAATTTGCTTCTAATTTTTAAAGTTTAACTTATCTTATTGTTTATTTTAATTTTATTTAAATTTAAACCGACAAAATAAAATAGAAACCATTGGATTAATTTAAGGGGTTTACATGAAACCAATTTGGCTGAGTGCAAAAAATTTAATTGGCAAATATAATTTACCTAACACAGTGCAGGGTTTAACAAAAAAAGCTAGAAATGAAAATTGGCAAAAACGAAAAGCAAAGGGTATAAAAGGAGGTGGATACGAATACGAAGTGTCTGATATTATTAATAAATTTGAATTATTACAGAATTACGATGCAGATCCTGATAATACACTGCGAGAGTCGTCAACCGAATACAAAACAAACAATAGAATACCAGTCAACAACAATTTTTTTGAAAATTATGTTTTGGTTGGCGATTTAAGTGTTGAAACTGCTGATAATGGTAATTTAAACGTTAAGACGAACGGTATAGCACGAATTATATTAGCCAAGGATTTCGTGGAGCAACAAGGGTTGGCAAACGCCCAGCTAGCAACATTTACAGCAACCGACGACAGCATGACAGAAACGATCAACAACGGTGATACTCTCATGGTTAGCGTCTATAACGAAACCGAACAACAAAGACCATTGGACGGCATCTACGTTATTCTATTTAACAATGTATTAATGGTTAAACGACTGCAATACAACCCCGTGACAGCATCGTACAACGTTATCAGTGATAACGCACAATATCAGTCGTTTACGATAACCCCTAAAGACGAACCCACATTTAGGGTCATCGCAAAATTGGAACGCGTGCTATCAAAAAAATAAAAGAGGGAGGAGTTTTTTAAACGTTTTTTAAATTCAATTTAAACGGCTAACCGGCGTTATCGTGCTCAACGAAAATTTCGAGCCGGTTTGTGTTTTTATTTTCATTTTGGTTTTTTTGACATTTTATTTTTGTAATTTCTACAATCTCAGCTTCCACCAATATCCGTCCCATTTATTCCCGCAAATTTTTATTTGATCCCTATATTTTCATTATTAGTGGTTCATTACAACTGATAAAATTTTCGAATTAAAGTGTTCCCTGTATACACAGGGATAAACCGTCCATCCTCCTCTGCATCAAGTAGATAGCCCAGTGTTCCCTGTATACACAGGGATAAACCGGGTTGCTAAAACTATAATTTTTATTTATTAACGTGTTCCCTGTATACACAGGGATAAACCGCAGTGAGCGGACGATTTTTGGCATTAACAAAAGTGTTCCCTGTATACACAGGGATAAACCGAGCGGGTTTTACACAAACCGATTTGGCTGCACGTGTTCCCTGTATACACAGGGATAAACCGTTCCAAAAACAACTAATTATGGTTTGGAAATTGTGTTCCCTGTATACACAGGGATAAACCGTTAGAATTGTGATTGAATGGTGTATTTATTAAGTGTTCCCTGTATACACAGGGATAAACCGATTATTAATTAAATCGTAGGCTTGAGATTGCTGTGTTCCCTGTATACACAGGGATAAACCGGGACATTATAAAAGCACGTCGGATAAAAATATGTGTTCCCTGTATACACAGGGATAAACCGTTTAACGCATAAAAATACCGCTTAAGCGGTTGGTGTTCCCTGTATACACAGGGATAAACCGTCTGGAACCAATCCCCGACGAGCGCCGCCTCGGTGTTCCCTGTATACACAGGGATAAACCGCCAGAGCCCGAGCCGGAACCTATACCTAGCGAGTGTTCCCTGTATACACAGGGATAAACCGGGTAAAATGTCAGTTTCAACTGATTCATTGTTGTGTTCCCTGTATACACAGGGATAAACCAGTGTCACATTTGATGATGCTAATTTAGAAAAATGTGTTCCCTGTATACACAGGGATAAACCGCATAGGTATTAAGTCAACACCATTTGAGGGGAGTGTTCCCTTTATACACAGGGATAAACCGAGAACATACGATTCGAAGTTTATTTATTAGATTAAAAAAATAAACATTTTTGATTACTTTTAATTGAAAAAATAAACATTTTTGTTTACTATAGTCTAATCTTAAATCAGCTCGAAATTAATTATGAAACATGCAGAGTTTTTAAGATGGCTAGTTGCTCAAGGAGTCGAAGTAAAGCAAGGTAGTAATCACCTAAAACTTTACTACCAAGGAAGGCGATCAACCATGCCAAGGCATCCAAATAAGGAATTAGCGAAAGGTACAATGATTGCGATTAGAAAGCAACTCAATCTTTAATAGATGCCCCGAAAGGGGCTATCTTGATAAGAGAATTCAACTTAAAAGCAAAGGAGGAGGTATGTTATATCCTGCAACATTAACCAATGAAGGGGATATGTATACAGTAACATTTAGAGATATACCAGAAGCAATAACCTGTGGTGATGACTTAAACGATGCTTTGAAAATGGCACGAGATGCATTAATTACAAGCATTGACTTTTACTTTGAAGATCATCGAAAAGTCCCATTACCCAGCAAGCAAAAAAAAGGTGAATATTTAATTGATTTACCAGTTAGTCTTTTTGCTAAAGTATTGTTGTTAAATGAAATGATTGAACAAAACATATCTAATGCTGAATTAGCTAAGAGGATCCACGTAAGACCACAAGAAGTTCAGCGGATTGTTAACTTAGGGCATTCAACAAAAATTGATACCATCAGCAAAGCGCTCTTTGCTCTGGGAAAACGTCTGGAATTAAACGTAACCTAAGGTTAAAAATTTAATTTAACGTAAATAAAAATCATTAAAATAAAAGCCCCTTAGTGGGTTTTTATTTTCTTCCTTATATATAAACTTTTATAAGGTTATAGCGACACTTATTATTTTTTATAAAATAAATGTTCTTTGTATAAACAGGGATAAACCACCAAATATAGTTATCTATCCAACCTAACCTAGGGTGAACTAAATCTGCCGGCTATAGTTTTTTTATTTTACACTATAGGTCAAGCAAGCAACCCAACCCAAACCAATAAAACGGTGACTAAACAATTGAAACAACAGATCATTACGATGACTTGTGTGATGTTAACTGATATGGTAAATACAAATTATATTATTGAAAAAATTGAAAAGTTATATTTAATTTGTTAAGTTATGCTCATTATAAATTTTAAGTTACAGGAAATATCACATGAAAAAAGTAGTTTTTAGCGCCATCCTTGCTTGTATTGGTTTTAATGTCTCAGCAAATGAAAATGCAAAAAGGATCATTGAATTTTTAATAGAAGATGATATAGAAGTATTCAGAGCGAATGGAAAATCAGGTTTTATGGATGCAATGCCAACGGTTAATGCTGCACAGCTAATTAAAGAATATGGTGATAACCAATATGTTTATGAAAAAAAATATGATAAAAATTTGGTTAATATTAAAACAGTTGCATCAGGAGTAAAAACCAGTTTGACAGGCGATCCTTATGTAGTAGCAAATGGAAAAAATCAATTTGAATATGTTTCGCTTGAATTAAAAAATAAAGATGATGCCATGAATATCAATAAAGGAACTAAGCTTGATATGATTTGTCTTGGCTCTAAAAATAATGTCATATTTCCTTCGTTGAAAAGTTGCGTAACCGCTGATAGTTATTTCGATAAGTTCCTCAACTCAGTAATGAGCGATCTAGATAAATTAGATATAAATGATAAACCATCAAATAAACTTGAGGCTGTTTATTTAGCAATGTGGGAATTTGATAAGCAAAAACCAAATACATTAGAGAAATTTAAAACAGCTGAGGATTTTGAAAAAAATCAAGCAGATTTCATCGAAATTATGACAATTGCACAGACTAAAGCGAAGGATGGGGTCAAAAAATTTACATTACCAAAACCATAAAAAAGCCCTTTTAGGGCTTTTTTTCTATGCCAGTTACATGTTTTACGCAATTCAATAATAAACGTTACACCAATATTATGTAGAATAATAAAATATTAAACAAAACTAAACGATATTTTTCACTTAAATGATATCAACAAATGAATTGATATCAAATATGTACGGAAAGACCAATAAGATTAAATAATACAAAGATGTATGATGCACGGTAATTTATTATTAACCTTTAACCAATCGATTACAGACATATGATGATTCCAAATTGGTTGGTAGACAAAAAAATTACAAGAACGTGTATCGTAAAAAGTCCCTTATAAATCATATTTAACAGTTTGATTAAATTATAAATTTAATCTGTTATTGCTCAACTCTTAATTGCTCAAAAAAGAATCAAAAAAATCGGTAGAATTTTACACCTCTCTATTTTAATTAATAAACAATAAGTTATAATAAGTGTTCCCTATACACATAGGGATAAACCGTATTCTGCACGGTCGAAATAGTTGCCAATATCGTGTTCCCTATACACATAGGGATAAACCGCGATTATGGTATGCCTGAATTTTATTTAGATAGTGTTCCCTATACACATAGGGATAAACCGGGCGCTCCGCCTTTGCTTAATCTTGCATTGCTGTGTTCCCTATACACATAGGGATAAACCGTTTAATCTCCTCTCCAGATTGTCGGCGTATTCGTGTTCCCTATACACATAGGGATAAACCGGTGTTTCTAAACCCCTCACCCCTACCGGTGGCGTGTTCCCTATACACATAGGGATAAACCGGCTCTCTATGAGTAGAGAAATAATCATACATTGTGTTCCCTATACACATAGGGATAAACCGGAGCTAAATAATGAATTTGAGAGAAATTATAAGTGTTCCCTATACACATAGGGATAAACCGAGCGGGGATCGCGTACAACATATATTTAAACGGTGTTCCCTATACACATAGGGATAAACCGGTAAATATACTGCATCAGTAAGAGGTATATCTGTGTTCCCTATACACATAGGGATAAACCGGTTCCGCCCTGTCCGAAATTGGCGAGAACTTTGTGTTCCCTATACACATAGGGATAAACCGTTAAACGTTGCCGCTTAGGTATTTTTTTTTCGCGTGTTCCCTATACACATAGGGATAAACCGGTTTTTCGTGTCAGGAATTTACCGGATGGGAGCGTGTTCCCTATACACATAGGGATAAACCGTTCGCATGCGAACAAATGTTTTTACAGTGGTAGTGTTCCCTATACACATAGGGATAAACCGATACCGTTAGTAGAACCAAGAGAATTAAGAATGTGTTCCCTATATACATAGGGATAAACCGTTTTTGGTCGGCGTATCGGCTTTGCTATATAGCTGTTCCCTATAAACATAGGGATCCGCGTTTGTCAAAAAAACGAATAAAACGCCTGCTAATGCTCTAAAAATAGCTAGAACCCGACTACAGGAGATGATTGAAAATGACCACTAGAAAAAAACATAGCACAACATTCGAGGAACTCAAAAATAGGGTTTTAGCAAACCCCACAGCCCTAGCCGCGTATCGCGAATCCCAAAAAACGTGGAAATTGAGGGCATTTCTGATTAACGCGCGTGAACGCGCGGGGTTTACACAAACCGATTTGGCTGCACAGTTAGACGTGTCGCCGTCAAATATCAGTAGAATTGAAAACAACCCAGATCATGCCAATATAAAAACAATTTTTAAATATCTGGACGCGTGTAACGCGGACGTCGATTTTGTAATATCTGGCAACAAATAACGATCGTTTATAATAAGTTATACAAAATTATTAGTTACAGGTTATTGTCAATTAATTGAATTAATCATATAGTTAACAATTATTGATATTGCAAATTGTGATTGAGAATTGTTAATTGATGAAAGTGTTTGTTATAAATTTAAAAAGCGCTGTTGATGTGTTCCCTATAATAAACCGGATTCGCTGGAGCAGGACATAGCAAAAGCGGAGTGTTCCCTATATACATAGGGATAAACCAGGGATTTGTATTAGTAATATATACGATGACTTAAAAAAATGTTCCCTGTATACACAGGGATAAACCAAGACTTAATTGCGTTGTGTAAAGTGACCAACCCCAAATACAGGTAAAGTTTATCAGCTTAAAATAAAAGATTGTTAGAAAGTTGAATCGTGTATCGTGTCATTGTGACAAAAAATAAAATTATTATTTCCCCTTGATTCCCCATACTATTTAAATGGATGTTTTCTTGATTAAGCTCGTATTTAAATATCTTTGTGACATATCTCAAAAAAATGTATTTTGTAAGTATTATTATGTAAATTTTATGATAATATAATGAAAATAAATGCAGAATTTTGTTATTAATGTTAATCAATAGAATATAAGGGAACAAGGTTATGAAAACAAAGGAGCAGTTGATAGACAGTTTGTCTTCTTTAGCAGGAAACTTATTAACTGGACATTCAGCGCAAAATAATTATTCCCTTTCAATTGATGGTGTAGATTTACTCACAACAATATCAATATTATCACTTGAAGGTAAAGAAGAATTAAATCAACCATGGCAATATGCAATTCATTTTACCAGTCCAAATAAGCATATATCCATTGATTCGATACTTAATCAAACCGCATCGCTTACTTTTCATCCTCGTCAATTACCTTTAAAGTTAACTCAAATCAGTTCCCTTGATAAGCTTGATAAATCAAGAACAATTTACGGTGTTATCACAGAGTTCAGCCTTGTTTCAATGAGTAAAGACGAAGCGCATTATTGCGTTACATTAGTGCCAAGGATAGCCTTATTAGCCAACCATCACCAAAGTGCAATTTATCAAAACACAAGTGTTGTTGATGTGGTTGAAGAAGTATTACGAAATCATGGTTTTACAGGAATTGATTTTCGTTTTGAATTAAACGAAACCTATCCGGCTCGTGAATTTATCACCCAATGGCAAGAGTCCGATTTAGCGTTTATACAAAGATTACTTGCCGATGTCGGGATTTGGTTCTATTTCGAAACGCATCCTAAGCACCATTGTGATGTTATCGTGATGAGTGATTATGAACAAGGACTGGAAGATGCCGGCAGTATTATAATCAAACAGCCGAGTGGACTAACGGATAATCAACGTCATAGCATATGGGACTTACAATTTAGTACTAAAACCAAACCTAAGCAAGTTAGTGTTAACGACTACAACTATCGCATGGCAAACAGTCAACTACATGGCTCAACCAATAGCCAGCCTAAAGATATCACAACCCATGGCGATGACTACCGTTATGAAGAGCATTATAAAGTATTGGGTGATAAACAAACCGTTGAAAGCGGGCAATGGTATGCGCACATACGTCACCAACACTATATATCAGAACAATTCATTATCTATGGTAAATGTAATGATTATCAACTGGTGCCGGGTCAACGTCTTATTATTGAAGAATGTCCGATTTATGATATAAAAGAAGGTATTATCATTCTTTCTACCGAAAGTCATGGTAATCGAACAGACTCTTACGAAACCCATTTTACTGCCATTCCATATGATGTATTAAAACCTTATCGTCCTTTGCCACTTCCTTGGCCACAAGTTAGCGGTACTTTACCGGCACGGGTAACCAGTCCGGATGATGATACTTATGGTTATATCGATACAAAAGGGCGCTATCGTATTAAATTCAATTTTGATTTAAAAAATTGGAAAAAAGGCGAAGAAAGTTTATGGGTAAGACTGGCAAAACCTTATTCGGGTAATACGTACGGCTTTCATTTTCCGTTAATAGACGGTACAGAAGTGGCGGTTGCATTTACTAATGGTAACCCGGACAGACCTTATATTGCCCATGCTATGCATGACAGCACGCACCCCGACCATGTCACCACAATCAACAAACACCGCAATGTAATTCGTACACCAGCGAACAACAAACTGCGCATGGATGACAAACGTGGGCAAGAACATATCAAGCTTGCCACTGAGTACGGTAAAACGCAGCTCAACATTGGTCATTTAGTGGATAGCGAAAAACATAAACGTGGTGAAGGCTTTGAGTTACGCACTGATGAATGGGGGGCAATGCGTGCTGCTAAAGGGGTCTATATCAGCACCATATCGCAAGAAAAGGCTGAAGGTCAACAACTTGATATGAAACAATCAATCCAACAGGTAGAAAAATCTTTAGAAATTTCTTACACCTTGATTGAATGTGGCAAATTAAGTGGTGCTGAACCGGCTGACATTAACGAACAACAAACACTGCTTAGCGCAACTAATCAACTACAAGAATCAACGGTCGTCATTCACGGTGAAAAAGGGATTGCCCAAACATCACCAAAAAGTATTCAAAGTTCAGCCAGTGAAAATATTATTGTCACAGCAGGTAAAAATGCCAGCGTCAATATTTTAAAAAAATTATCCATGGCAGCTGGCGAAATGGTGTCGATATTCGCACAAAAATTAGGGATCAAACTGATTGCGGCATCGGGTCGCATTCAAATTCAAGCACAATCTGACGAAATGGAAGTAATATCCCAAAAAAATATGTTTATAACCAGTACCGATGGCAAAGTCACGATCAATGCCAATAAAGAATTATTACTACTCAGTGGTGGGGCAGGCATACGCATTAAAGATGGGACCATTGAGTTAATTGCACCAACCAGTATTTTACAAAAAACCGCACTATTGTCCTATTCTGGGGCGGAAAGTATAAAAGAAGTTACACCTTCTTTTCAAAAAGGCGATTTTGGGCGTAAATTTAAGTTACGTGTAAATGGATCACCCACTCAAGTACTTAAAAATCATCCTTACCGAATTCATTTTAGTGACGGTAGTACACAAGAAGGCATGACGGATGAAAGTGGTAACACCGAACAATTACCGATGACTGAATTAGATGATTTAAAAATTGAAATATTAACAAAGGAATGATGAATGTCGAATAAAACAGACTCAGATAAAGTACTTCATTCAGTTGAAAAGGTGAGTGGCGTTCCATCAAATTCGACCGATGCAATGTTAACCTGTAACGTTGATGTATCAGCACCACTACCTTGTATCGTTATTTTAATCCACGGGGTAAATGATATTGGTGAAGCATTTGAAAATCAGGATCAAGGTATCTGTGAAGGATTAAATAAGCGATTAGGTCGTTGTGATTTAATTCCCAATAAATGGGCGACGATTCAAGAGGAAAGTGACAACTTTGCACCAAGAATAGCAATAACCAAAAGTCACTACTCCCCAGTTATTCCCTTTTTTTGGGGGTATCGTCCGGTCGATAAACAAAAGTATGACGAAGATCAACGCGCTTATGAAAAAAGACTTAAAGATCCGTCGGTGATTGATCCAGAATTACCCTACAGCAGTTATTGGCTAGATCGGGAATTTAAATTAGATACCGGTACCCTTGAGGTTGATAAACTCAATAGCGATAATTTTTTCAATTGGATCGATTATGGTTATCACCGCAATGGGGGGCCGTTTGCCAATGCGACCACCTCGATCCCCGATATGTATGGACCAGGCATGTCAGGTTTACTTGCCTTTGGCGGAAAAATAGTTACCCCTGAAGGTTCAAAAAGCTACGATAACCCGCATCGTATCTATTTTGCTTTTGCAGCTTACCGGTTAGCAAATTTGATTAAAAAAATTAGGAAGGATACCAAAGGGCAAGATATTCCGATTAACATTGTGGCGCACAGTCAAGGCACTATTATTACTATGTTGGCAACTTTTTTATTAGCTCAAGACAATGTTTTGCCTGCTGATTGCGTAATTTTGGCACACTCACCCTATGCCTTTGACCCGTCGTATGCTGAAGTGTTATCGAAAGATCTCTATATGGGTATTCAAACTGCACAAAGTCGCGAAAAAACATTTATCAACTTTGTAAAAAAAATTAAAGATCTACAAAAATTGAGAATTAAAAAAGTTACTCCTGAAATACTAAAAGAAAACTACATTATTAATACCACCGTTAACCCTGATGAAAAATATATTCAAGCGGACGGTAGCGAAAAACAGTATGATCGCTTGGGCAAAGACGAGGAGATGTTTTATCGCGATAACTTTGGCAAAGTGTATCACTATTTTAGTCCCAATGATCACGTGGTTTCGTTATGGAATGTGCAAGGGATGGGGTGGCAAGGGATTCCTGACCATATCATTAAAGCGTGCCATGAAAATTTAAGGCAGCGAGTGTTTTCTCATAAAGTTATTGCCGGTAACAATCCGATCAATCCAAATTTTATTATTCCTTTAGTGAGCATGACTATTGATGAGCAAGATTACCCGGACTATATCAGTTTTGAGGATTATAAACAACGAGTTACGTATTTTACTGTCCGTGAAGAAAAAATAGCGAATGCAGTCGCATTACTTCCTGAACAGTTGCAAAAACTTAAGCAAGAACCGTTATTCAGCAAATTAGAAGGGACAATCGAAAATGGTATATATACTAAATACGGTCGTAAAGTGAGAGTGGTATATCGCCCGACTTTTGCCGAAATGGCAAAAAGCCACCCAGAACAAACCTATAATAAGGTATCGTCTAGTAAAATGAAAAAACAGGGTGCAATGTGCTCAAGTCCGGACGAGCTATTACGTGATAATCCAAGTTTAAAAATCAGACCCTATAATTATGTCGATGCATTGATAAAAATGTTGAAATTTGCAACGGCACAATGTGATAACTATTCCACTGGTGACATTCAAACAGCACCTTTTATCCTCACAGAGCGGATTATCAATGGTGAAGAAGTGCCCGAAACCATGATTTATCAAGTTGATCAGCCCGGTGATAAAACTAAACTGAGCCGTGCCATACATTATGGGGATATCTATAATAAAAATCCTCAAAAAATAGAAAAACTAAAACAAGGGACAATCAATGTAACCGTACCCCGACCAAGTTATATACCGCCATCTAACCCGATTGATCTATTGGGGCAACCAATCATTACCGATCCGGTTTTATTAAAAAAACTTAATGATGATTTGAAACTATCGGATCGAGGGATAAAATGCTTTAGGTATATTGGTAATAACGATATGGGAAAAGATAAAGACCAAATTCGAATTTATTATTATCTATCAAATCAACAATTAAAGGATGCCATTCGTGATCTAGTGGACAGTGAAGAGGATAAAAGTAGCCACCATTCAGGCATCACCAACAGCAAAGAAGCACCGGCAAAAATTATGGCTTACGATCTAGCCCTTGGCGTGGTGAACGGCATTACCCCGCAAGACCAGCGGCTTCTTTTTGAATGGCGTGCTATAGCCGATTGGCGCCACCCCGAAAATAACGATACGGAAACAGTCTTATATAGTCGTTATGGCATCTTGCCAAAACCTATAAAAGAAGCGATGAATTATCCAAGCAAACACATGCCAATTGGCGATGATTTAGTAGATAATAGTTTTTATCATGATCCTTCTAGCCGAGAAATTGCAATACAAGAACTAATGAAAGAAAAATATCGAAAATTAAGCGAAAAGCCACAATGGCCATTACCCGATCCCGATATTAAGGAGCCTTAAATGTTAGCATTTTGTTATCTTTTTGTGACAACAGGGTTAGTCATTTACAGTTACGTCCAAAAAAAGCGAGGGTTAATGGCGATTAGCTATTGCGCTTTTCTAATCTGTTTTTTGGCATTAATGCCGATACCTGGTCAAGATCGCACGGTTTTCGGGGCGCCCACCCAGATGGTATTTAAATTTGACAACTACCGTTCGTTGCAGCTGACCGGCTTAGGGTGTCAAGGGCGGTTATATTATATTGACGAACAAAAACAGATTTACTCGGAATTAGCGCTACATTCAGCTCAAGCACTAACCGAACCGTTTAGCCATATGCCCGAAGATTATATATTTGTGCCTTTAGATGATTATTCAGGGATTGACTACTCCCGTGACGGCGGGCGTACTTTTCGAACTACGCATTTTGAAACTTCGGATAAGGTAAAGGGGTATTACCGCCCAATGGTTGATACGGTTGAACAAATAGTGGTGCTGAATAATCAAATATTTGTATTGGATAAAAACAGAGGCATATACCGCTCACCACAGCCTTATGGTACAAGAATTGCTTATGATTTATTATCGCCAATCAACCAAGCCATTTTAGAAGGTTATGATCGCTATATGGGCCCCCGCTGGGACAATCCGCCTGCAAGCCTGCCAACAATGCCAGACCAGTACACGGGCTGGGACCGTTGGCGGTGTGACCCAAGTCTAAAGCAAGAGGTGATAATCCAAAGTCGCTTTAAACCGTTTCATCAATGGCAAAACAAGTTGCGAGCGATAATAGGATTAAGTCATGACGAGGTAACGCATGAATCATAAATTAAAAGGGCTATTTTTGCTGCTGGTTGTGGTGCCGGCAATAATCTGGTTGTCAGTTTATTGGGTTGGGAATGCTCGACCCGATCAGGTTCAAAAAGTGGGGTTAGATATTCCAATGGCTGAGCCACGGGAAGGGTATGAAATCGTCTACCCATATATGTATGACTTACCTAATAAAATCACAACAAGAACCATAACTCATTACGAAAAGGCAACATATTATTATTTAAGCCAAAAACGTCAGGTGGTTTATCGTTACGACGAACACCGCTATTTAGAGTTACAAGGTGAAAACTGTGAAGGGTTAATGTGGTATCACGATGACGCTAACAATATTCATACCCGAATCAATATTCCGTTTTTCACCAAAACACAATTGCCAACGTTTCACTATTACAATCCGGGCAAGAAATATATTGCTATTCCGGCGAATGATATGTCATTTGTTCTGTTTTCGTTAGATCAAGGGCGAACGTTTCACATTGGTGAAGTCACAAGCTATGCCGCAGTGCCGGCAGAAAAAGTCGAGCGTTTTATTGGTGTGGATGATAGTCCACTTAATGTAACATTTGAAGATGTAAGAAAGAGTGATCCAAATGGATTTATGAATACTATCGCCATTCCGGGCAATACCGGTTATTTTATATTAAAAAATGGTAATGTACTGTTTGGGGAAACCGTATTTTATGATAATGACAAGTTTGGAACAAAAAATCAGCAGTCATTTCATTCATTAAATGATATTGATCCAAGCCTTATCCAGCAAAAAAATCCTAATTTTTTAGGTATGCAACCATTTGGAGCATACTGGGAAATATATCACAACCCCAATTATTTAGAACGGGTGCAAGCCGCGCGAAGCATCCACCCCGAACCTTACCAAGGCTGGGATAAGATTCGCTGTGTTGTTGGGGCGGAAAAGTAATATGTTAGCATTTTGTTATCTTTTTGTGACAACAGGGTTAGTCATTTACAGTTACGTCCAAAAAAAGCGAGGGTTAATGGCGATTAGCTATTGCGCTTTTCTAATCTGTTTTTTGGCATTAATGCCGATACCGGGTCAAGACCGCACGGTTTTAGGAGCGCCCACCCAAATAGTGTTTAAATTTGACAACTACCGTTCGTTGCAGCTGACCGGCTTAGGGTGTCAAGGGCGGTTATATTATATTGACGAACAAAAACAGATTTACTCGGAATTAGCGCTACATTCAGCCCGAGCACTAACCGAACCGTTTAGCCATATGCCCGAAGATTATATTTTTGTCCCTTTAAGAGATTATTCAGGGATTGACTATTCCCGTGACGGCGGGCGTACTTTTCGAACCACGCATTTTCATACTTCGGATAAGGTGAAGGGGTATTACCGCCCAATGGTTGATACGGTTGAACAAATAGTGGTGCTGAATAATCAAATATTTGTATTGGATAAAAACAGAGGCATATACCGCTCACCACAGCCTTATGGTACAAGCACTGGCTATGATTTATTATCGCCAACCAACCAAGCTATTTTAGATCGGCATACCCGTTATATGGGTCCCCGCTGGGACAATCCGCCTGCAAGCCTGCCCAAAATGCCAGATCAATATACAGGCTGGGACCGTTGGCAGTGTGACCCAAGTCTAAAGCAAGAGGTAATAATCCAAAGTCGCTTTAAACCGTTTCATCAATGGCAAAACAAGTTGCGAGCGGTAATAGGATTAAGTCATGACGAGGTAACGCATGCATCATAAATTAAAAGGGCTATTTTTGCTGCTGGTTTTAGTGCCGGCAATAATCTGGTTGTCAGTTTATTTGGTTGGAAGTTCTCGACCCGATCAGGTTGAAAAAGTGGGGTTAGATATTCCAATGGCTGAGCCACGAGAAGGATATGAAATTGTCTACCCATATATGTATGACTTACCTAATAAAATCACAACCAGAACCATAACTCATTATGAAAAGGCAACATATTATTATTTAAGCCAAAAGCGTCAGGTGGTTTATCGTTACGACGAGCACCGCTATTTAGAGTTACAAGGTGAAAACTGTGAAGGGTTAATGTGGTATCACGATGATGCTAACAATATTCATACCCGAATCAATATTCCGTTTTTCACCAAAACACAATTGCCAACGTTTCACTATTACAATCCGGGCAAAAAATATATTGCTATTCCGGCAAATGATATGTCATTTGTTTTGTATTCGTTAGATCAAGGGCGAACGTTTCGTATTGGTGAAGTCACAAGCTATGCTGCAGTTCCATCAGAAAGGGTCGAGCGTTTTATTGGTGTGGATGATAGTCCACTTAATGTAACATTTAAAGATGTAAGAAAGAGTGATCCAAATGGATTTATGAATACTATCGCCATTCCGGGCAATACCGGTTATTTTATATTAAACAATGGCGATGTGCTTTTTGGAGAAACCGTATATTATGATCATGAAGCGCTTAGAACGTTTGAACAAGCCTTTCACTCTGTTAAAGGTATTGATCCAAGCCTTATCCAGCAAAAAGATCCTAATTTTAAAGGTATGCAATTTTTTGGAAAATACTGGGAAATATATCACAAACCTAACTATATAGAACGGGTGCAAGCTGCGCGAAGCATTCACCCCGAACCTTACCAAGGCTGGGATAAGATTCGCTGTGTTGTTGGGGCAGAAAAGTAAAAATATATAAAAAAAGGAGTTATTAATATTATGAAAGGTGTGATTCGCTTGGGTGATCCCCATTCACATGGTGGAAATGTCATTAGTGCGTCAGGCGCTAAATTTGAGGGAAAACCGGTTGCTTTAGTTGGTGATCAAGTTTCGTGTCCCAAAAAAGGTCATGGGGTGAATAATATTGTTGAAGGCCATCCTACTTGGAAAATGTTTGATCGCAATGTAGCTGTGAATGGTTGTAAAACTGCTTGTGGTTGTTCTTTAATCTCAACTTTACCCGTAGCAGGGAGCGAATAATGCAGTGGAAATTTCCTAATATACCCGAAAAAGCATTGCCTAAAAACTTTTCTATCTTTTTATATTTATTAGTTTTTGTGGTAAGTATTGCTATTTTTGCTTTTGTTGTAATACTTATCAATGCTGAAAACATATTACCTAGTCTAGGGTTAAGTTGCTTATATTTTGTTATTGCACCACTATGTTTTGGTTTGTCGATAACAGGGATAGTGTATAATATTTATCATCATAAATTACTTTACGTACTTTTTTTTAATAAAAAAATCGAAAGTAAACACGAACAGTGGCAAAATTGGACTCGTCAATCAATTTGGTTAGTTGATTCACAATATCTTACCGATATTGAGAATCTAGGCTTGAAAATTATGGGTTTAGAAGGTAGTCAACCAATGAACCCAGAAAAACAAGTTCCCATTTCGACTTTGCATAATTTGAATAGTTCAGCCTTTTTTTATGTATTTGAAAAAATACTGATTCCAATGAAAAAGAAAATTAATCAATTTTCAAATATAAAAGTGCAATTGAATACATTAAACAATTCAGATTTAGCTATGACTAATTTGATTAATTTTTGTCATTCAAATAATATCAGTATTCGTGATTCAAATATCAGTGCATCAGATCAAATCCCTTCGCCAAAAATGATTAATGAATGGGTAGATGAATATGATAATCAAACAACATTGATTATTAATTTGATGTTTGATGTCAAAAATAGTTTACCTTTTAGTGAATATTGTTGCGCTTTATTGTTTTCAAATGAATATAAAGCGTCAAAACTTTCAAAATTAAGAGTATTTCGTCCTCTTACAACCAAATTAACGGATTTAAGTGACGATATTGAGTATCTAATTAAAGCTGAGCAAGTTGATAAAAAGCAAGTTCGACAATTATGGGCAGCGCATTTACCTTCTTCTGCATTGAATATTCTAAAAGGAACATTTTTAGATAATAATAGTGAGATCATTATTGAACCGAATAAGCTTTATCATTTGGATGATAACTTAGGTGTTTTAGATGATAGCCACGCATGGTTGACGTTATCGCTTGCTGCCGAAGCCGTAAATCAAGGTCAAAAAGGGCAAATGGTGGTAGCGCAGTGTGGTGATGAGATTCATATAATGCAGTTGTATGATAAAAATATGCAGCCTTCAAATCAAAAAATTGAACTATTTATTTTACCGGTTGTTTATCTTATAAGTATCATTTCGTTACTGTTTACTTTGATTGCTTTAATTCCGGCTAACGAAAATATTTTGATGACCTGTTTTATCATTATTTTTGTGGCAGCCGTTGCTTTAGCTTTTATCATTCCGGTTTCTCAATATGGAGAAATAAAAACTTATGAGCATGAATTCCAAGAAATATGGTCATCAGAATTGGCAAAACTAGATCCATAAATATCCAAGTAGTCGTAATAAAAAATTGCTGATAGCAATGATTATTTAAAGGCATTTTGATATGTTTAGTTTTAACTGACTTTATTTTCACTAAGTTTTTTATAAATATAATGTTAAGTTAAAAGTATCGAAATAATTGTTATGTATCCACCCGATATTTTATTGATAAACTTATAACCTTATCAAGAAAGAGGGGGGTAATAACAATAATATTTTTAACTAAGTCACTGACGGTGGTTACCTTAATCGGCTCATTTTGGGTGGCGAGTTTGGCTTATGATAATTGAATTATTTCTTCGGCAATGAGCAGAAATTTATCTTACTTTTTATTTACTTTTTTGAGTGTCAAATCCGCCCGAGTGAGTGTAAATAGAATGTTCTCTAAATTCAGATAATTTTTTGCTTTACTTATAAAACTATAAGACATTTTTAAATATAACTTTAAGTTATAAGCATCTAAATAATCGTTATTTATCCCCCCAATACTTTATTGATAAACTTAAAACCCTATTAAGTCCAAAGGGGGATAATAACAATGAAATTTTTTACTAAGTCACTGTCGGTAGCTGCATTAATCGGTTCATTATTGGTCGCAAGTTCGGTTTATGCTGATCGTCTTGATGATATCGAAAAAAAAGGGGTAATTAAAATTGCGGTATTTGATAGTAATCCACCCTTTGGATTTGTTGATGAAAAATCGCATAATATTGTCGGGTTAGATGTGGATTATGCCAATCAAATCGGTAAAGCTTTAAAGGTAAAGGTTGAACTTGTACCGACTAATCCTGCCAATCGTATACCATTATTAACTTCACAAAAAGCCGATTTAATTGTGGCTAATTTCACCGTAACTGAGGAGCGTGCCAAAGCGGTTGATTTTAGTTTGCCTTATTTTGCTACCGGACAAAAATTTGTGGCAAAAAAAGGGGTATTAACATCACCGGATGATTTGAAAAATCTTCGTATTGGAGCTGATAAAGGGACAGTAATGGAAATTACTCTACGTGAAAAATATCCTACCGCTAAAGTAATTTCGTATGATGATACGCCGTTTGCGTTTGCCGCTTTACGTAATGGGGTGGTGCAAGCTATTACGCAAGATGATGCTAAATTAATTGGTTTACTTGCCAACGTACCCGAAGAGCAACGTGCTATTTTTGAAATCTCACCCTTTAGTATTACCCAAGAATATCAAGCGGTTGGCATTCCTAAAGGCGAAACTCGTTTAAAAGATAAAGTGAATCAAATCTTGTTAAATCTTGAAACAGACGGTGAAGCGGTGACGATTTATAATCGCTGGTTTGGACCCGAAACGACGTCAGCAATGCCTCGTGGTGATTTTAAAATCGGTAAAGGTCAATAAATAGATGTTTGAGCAATTACTTGAACCACGATATTTGTGGTGGCTGTGGGACGGTTTTTTAGTGACGCTTGCGATTTCGTTATTAACCATAATATTGTCAACTGTGCTGGGTTTTTTGTTAGTGATTGCTCAACAAAGCCATATCAAAATCTTAAAAGGTTTGGTGACATTCTATAATGCAATTTTTCGTTATTCGCCTTTACTGCCCCAACTGTTTTTTTGGTATTTTGGTGTCGGTAATTTATTACCAATTGAATTTAAAGTGTGGTTATTTGATGAACCCCAAATTCAACTCTTTTTTTTAACGTTAAAAATGCCTTCTTTTGAGTTTATTATTGGTTTGATTGCTTTAACGTTTTATTCCAGTGCTTTTATTGCTGAAGAGTTTCGGGCTGGTATTTTAGGTGTGGCGAAGGGACAACAACAAGCGTCTTTAGCGTTGGGGTTAACGTGGTGGCAAACTATGCGGTTTATCATTTTACCACAAAGTGTGCGCATCGCTTTTCCGCCATTAATTGGGCAATATATGAATATTATCAAAAATTCATCATTAACCATGGCTATTGGCGTGCTTGAACTTTCTTATGTTTCTCGGCAAGTCGAAACGGAATCCTTAAAGACGTTTCAAGATTTTGCTATTGCAACCTTGTTATATATTTTAGCCATTGTAATAGTAGGAACGGTTGGCAATATTTATCAAGCAAGTCGGTTGCAAATAAGTAAAGGTTAGTCAGTTATGGATTTTATGGGATTTGCTGTTATTTGGAATAATCTGGGTTACCTGATGTGGGGTAACTTTCCTGGTGGCATGTTTTTAACGTTATTAATGAGTGTTGTTGCAATTGTTTTTTCAACTATTTTAGGCATAGTAGCCGGTGTTGGTTTAACCGTGCTAAAAGGGGGAGTGCGTCAGTTACTTATCACGCTTCTTGCTTTTTTGCGAGCAATTCCAGTCATTATGTTAATTTTTTGGACTTATTTTCTATTACCCGTGATTTTTAATGTCGATGTACCGGCTATTGCTACCGTGATCTTTGCTTTATCATTAATTGGAGCAGCTTATATTGGGCATTCTGTTCATGCCGGTATGAATGCAGTTGGTAAAGATCAGTGGCAAGCGGCTTATTCATTGGGGCTGAATAAAGCGCAAGTGATTATCGCAATTATTTTACCACAAGCATTAAAGATGATGTTGCCGTCGTTTATTAATCAGTGGGTTTCACTCATTAAAGATACTTCTTTGGCCTACATTGTTGGTGTTGCCGAGTTTACCTTTGTGGCAACACAAATTAATAATCGTAATATGGTTTACCCGACTGAGATTTTTTTATTTGTCATTCTGGTTTATTTTTTCATTTGTTGGTTGCTTGATATTACGGTTTCATTTTTGGCAAGATGTTGGTTGCATTATGGCATCGACCACAAATAAACATGTCTAACTTTTCAGTATTTAAATTAAACCCATATAACGATAAGTCACTCAAGTAAAATAGATTAAAGGGGTTATTAAGGTTTTTTTAAGGTTAATAGGTTACATTTTTGATATGAATAATTCAGTCTGTTCAACTTTTCATGTGGTATGATATTAATACTAAACTCTTTTTATTGATTAATGCTTCTGATCAAGCATCAAAATCTTTTATCTATTTTGCAATCTTTTGTGCTAATTATTTAATGTTTTTTCCAATTATCATGTTAGCTGGCTATTGGTTTTTGAAGCCCGATTATCGAGAATCGATTGTTAAAATTATGGTTAGTTTAGTGTTAGCGCTATTGATTTCTTTTGTGATACGTCATCTATTTTATTCGCCTCGCCCTTTTGCGCTTGATGTTGGAACCCATTATCTGTATCACGAAACCAATAGTTCGTTGCCAAGCCAACATGCTGTTTTTGTATGGACACTGTTTTTTTCGATTTTTTTCAATACAAAGCAGCAAGTTAAAAAATTATATTATTGCTGTTTTATTGTTGCGTTATTGGTTTGTTGGAGCCGAATTTATTTAGGTATTCATTGGCCTTTAGATATTATTATCAGTTTTATTGTCAGTCTTTTATCGGCTTATTTTGTGTCTAAATCTTGGGTTGCTTTTCTTAAATGATTGAGTGTATTAATCGTTAATTCAATAAAGTTGAGTCAATAAATCCAGTAATTGAATTTTTTCGATATCACTATTTTTACGTTAATTAAGGAACATTTAATATGAATGTCCAATCGACAATAGGATAACATTTAATGAAAATACTTATTGTTGAAGATGATAGCCTTCTTCAAAAAGGACTCTATGATGGCATTACTTCTAACGGTTATGTGTGTGAAGTGGCATCTAATGGTAAACAAGCTGAGCAGTTTATTCAATTTGGTCAATTTAGTCTGATAATATTGGATCTGGGGTTACCTGATTGTGACGGTTTAGATTTGCTAACGCGTTGGCGTAAAAAACAGATAGATACCCCAGTGCTTATTTTAACCGCTCGAGATACCATTGAAGATCGAGTTGAAGGATTAGATCATGGTGCCGATGATTATCTTATTAAACCTTTTGCTTTAACTGAGCTTTTAGCCAGAGTGAGAGCCTTAATTCGCCGTAATCAGGGCACTGCTGATAATCTTATTTGCTTTGGTTCAATTACCATTGATATTAAGCAACAAATTGTCACTCAACATCAGCGTGAAGTAACATTGACGCCTAAAGAGTTTATTGTACTTTCTCGACTGATGTTAAAAGCCGGCGAAAAAGTACACCGTGATTTATTGCAAAATGATCTATATGATTGGCAAAGTGATCCAAGTTCTAATGTGCTTGAGGTTTATATTCATGGATTACGAACTAAATTAGGTAAAAGTTTAATCAAAACTGTACGGGGCTATGGTTATCAACTCAATAGCGACTATTAAATTATTATTTTTCTTTATTGAATGAAAAACATGATGATCTTTAAATCGTTAAATAATATTCGTCAAAGTATTCGTTGGAATCTTTTTTTCACTTTGGGGGCGATTATGCTCATTTGCCAGATCATTACGGTGTTATGGTTATGGCATGAAAGTAAAGAACAGATAGATGTATTGGTAAATTTGACCTTAAGTCAAAACAAAATTGATGAAGTGGTTGAACATGAAGAACTAGAAGCTATTTTTGCCTTATTTTGTTCTGCTTTTTCAATGATGTTAGTCACTTTATTCCTTGCGTATAAAGCCATTAAATGGATTACAAAACCCTTAGAAGTGTTAGAAAAAGATTTAAATGAACGAACCGAAGATAATCTGAGTCCTATTGATCCCATTAGTAATAAGCGAGAAATTAAATCCATTACCACTGTTTTAAATAAGTTGTTTGTCCGATTAAGTAGTACACTTGCTCAAGAGCGTCTTTTTACGGCTGATGTTGCGCATGAAATGCGAACACCATTAGCCGGTATCCGTTTGCATTTAGAATTATTAGAAACAACACATCATATCGATTGTCATGAATTAATTGATCGTATTGATCGTTTAGTTAATACCGTCGAACAGTTATTAATGCTTGCCAGAGCTAGTCAAAAATTTACTGTTGGACACTATCAAAAAATTAATTTTCATGATGATATTATGTTGCCGCTTTTTGAAGAGTTATCCGAGCAAGCATTCCATAAGCAACAAGCGATTCAATGGAACATACCTGATAAAAAACTGATGTTTGAAGGAGATACCACTTTAATTAGATTATTGATTCGAAATTTGGTTGAAAATAGTAGTCGTTATAGTCCACCCAATACCAAAATTGTCGTTAATTGTTTTAAAGATGCCGAAGGCATTATTATTAATGTCGTCGATGAAGGTAGCGGTATTGATGAGTCTAAAAGCGAAAAATTAACTCAAGCCTTTTTCCGTATGGATCGAAAACATGATGGAATAGGGCTTGGATTAAGTATTGTGAATCGTATTTCAAAGTTGCATCATGGATCGTTCACTTTAGAAAATCGTCATGATCATCATCAAGGGACAGTTGCTCAGCTACGTCTTACTGATTTACCTCATCAATTAAATTAGCCACCAGTGGATTATGCCAATTATCTTTGATGATTGATTTTAAAAAACGTTGCCATGTGCGCTCAATCTTCGATTTAGCAAAATAGGGGATATAGTTGGCAACCGGAATAAAGGTCGAATTACCAATATTATCTATAATGACAAGCCGATTTTTTTGTTCTGAAAGATGTTGAAATAAGATATTTTTGCTTTTAATGGTCATCGTAATGATACGATTGTCAAGCAATGTCGACTTTAATGCTTTTAACAAAACAATTAATTCATCATAGTATTGTTGTGTTAATTGTTGGTCAGCAAGATATGTTTCGAGTGGTGTAGCGGTTTTGCCATCATAATTACGAATTAATTCGAAAAGATGTCCTTCACCAAAATTTGTTTGCACAGGGCCATAATATTTGGCTAACGCATCCCACGAGATATTGCGTTTAATAAGATGTTTGTAATAGGCAATTTCGCGGTTAGTTTCTTGTTCTGCCCCATCATTATAGTTGACTTTAATACATTGATCGGGATTAGTCGGATGGTGATAGCACTTCCTATGTAAGCCTTTGCTTATATAATCTTTATCGGTAAGTTGAATTATCTGAGTCATCTAAAATAATATGATTGAGTAAAATTAGTTTTAAGTTTAACAGCAAGCGTTTTTACTTGCTATAATTTTTTATGACAAAACCTAGCACTTTTACTATATTTCTGTATAATATTGCAACCCACGTTACAACAGTGTTCTTCCCAACGCTGTTTTCGGTTGTCAAGGTTAATATAACAACTCGAAGGGGTTAGTTACTTAATCATTGCAATCAAAAAGTGTAAATAAATCGTTTGATTTATTAACGTGAGATTAATTAAAAATTGGATAAATACGAATGAGTACTTTTTCAGCTAAACCAGAAACAGTTAAACGCGACTGGTATGTTGTTGATGCAGCAGGTAAAACGTTAGGTCGTTTAGCTACTGAGATCGCAAGCCGTTTGCGTGGTAAACATAAAGCAGAATATACACCACATGTAGATACAGGTGATTATATTATCGTTATCAATGCAGAAAAAGTTGCTGTAACAGGCAAAAAACGCACTGATAAGATCTATTATCGTCATACTGGTTACATCGGTGGACTTAAAGAAGCGACTTTTAAAGAAATGATTGAACGTCATCCTGAACAAGTCATCGAGATTGCTGTAAAAGGCATGTTACCGAAAGGTCCTCTTGGTCGTGCAATGTACCGTAAACTTAAAGTTTATGCTGGTAGCGAGCACAATCATGCGGCACAACAACCGCAAGTATTAGATATTTAAGGGGATAGAAGATGGCTGATAATCAATATTACGGTACTGGTCGCCGCAAAAGTTCTGCTGCTCGTGTGTTTATTAAACCAGGTAGTGGAAATATCGTTATTAACAAACGTTCATTAGAGCAATACTTTGGTCGTGATACAGCTCGTATGGTTGTGATGCAACCTTTAGAGTTAGTTGAAATGACTGACAAACTTGATCTTTACATCACTGTTAAAGGTGGCGGTATTTCAGGTCAAGCGGGTGCGATTCGTCACGGTATTACTCGTGCATTAATGGAATATGATGAAACTTTACGCTCTTCATTACGTCAAGCGGGCTTTGTTACTCGTGATGCACGTCAAGTTGAACGTAAAAAAGTGGGTCTACGCAAAGCTCGTCGTCGTCCACAATTCAGCAAACGTTAATTGCAGACGTTAAAAAATTATTTCAAAAGCCCAGCATTGTCTGGGTTTTTTTATGACTAAAATTTATCACACTTCCAATTACCAAAGTCTTTTTTTTCATTTCATCGGATTATTTAATTGTGAGCCAACTGTTATTGATAAATTGTATCGGTTTTAATTGACTTAAACATGGTAAATTGTCAAAGTTTTTCACAATTAAAACGATTATTTGAAGAAAGATGATAAGAAAATTAATTTTTTTTAACAATTTTGTTATCCAATTTGCTAGAATAGAAACTCTCTAAACCTATTTTAAATTTTGCATATTTGGAGTGAACATGGTTGTTGCTGTTAATAAACGTTCTGTAATGACATTATTTTGTGATACAACAGATATCTATGGTCATCAGATCCGATTTGTGTTGGCAGAAAAAGGTGTGACTGCTGAAATTGAGTTTGTAACTGCTGATAATTTACCTCAGGAGTTACTGGATCTTAATCCTTATGGTTCAATTCCAACGTTGATTGATCGCGATTTAACACTGTATGAGCCTCATATAGCGTTAGAATATCTCGATGAACGTTTCCCTCATCCACCATTAATGCCTGTTTATCCGATTGTGCGTGCTAATTCTCGATTAACGATGTATCGCATTAAAAGAGAATGGTACAGTGCTTATGAAACCATTATCGCCGATCCAAATAGTGATGCCGCTAAAGTCGCACGTAAAAATCTTCTTGATGATTTAGTCTCAATTTCTGTCATGTTTAAAGAAAAAGACTTTTTTATGAGTGATGATTTTACGCTATGCGATTGTTATTTCGCACCTCTACTATGGCGATTGCCAATACTTGGTATAGAATTACCTAAAGTTGCGGAAAAAAATTATTTAGCCTACATGGCAAGAATTTTTGAACGCCCAGCTTTTATCAGTTCATTAACTGAAGATGAGAGAAAAATTAGAGTATAATAATTTATCTGCTCTAATTTATTATATGATTTTAGAAGGTAATCTAAATGGATCCAAACCAAATGACTGCTCGACGCCCTTACTTATTTAGGGCGTTTTATGATTGGATTGTTGATAATGAACTTACTCCTTATATCGTGGTAAATGCTTCGGTATTCGGTGTTCTTGTACCGCAAGAGTTTGTGAAAGATAATCAGATCGTGTTAAATATTGCGCCACATTCCGTTGCGCAATATATGGCAACAAATGAAAAAATTGAATTTAATGCGCGATTTTCGGGTGTGCCACAACATATTGTTGTGCCGATGTCAGCCGTAGAAGCCATTTATGCTCGTGAAAATGGCGTGGGCATGGGATTTGAAGACGAACCCGAATATAAACAGCAACGCGAAACCGATATTCAGCAATCTGATAAAACCGAGAAGAAATCAACAAACCCATTCCGAGTAGTGAAGTAATAATTTAACCTAAAACGTGATAATAAATTCAGTTGAACAGTTGGTTAACTATAGAAAGTGATGATCAACTGTTTATTCCCACCTAATAGTGTATATTTATTTCATTAATCGGGATATGATATAGCAAATTAAATCCTATTCCCGTTTAAATTCATGAGTAATGAAATTGAGTTAAAATTCCAGATAAATAATTGTGACATTGCTGATCTACAATCTTTTTTAAACCAATGGGCAAGTAGTGATGAGCTTGAGTTTTCGAGCTTATCGAACAATCAGCGTACATTTTCAACCTTATCTTTGTGTAACTGTTACTATGACACAGCGGATAATTATTTGCGAAATCATCATTGTGGATTAAGACTTAGAGTAACTGAAAGCAACGAAAGTAAACAGTACGAAATGACGTTAAAACGTGATAGTCATGCTATCGCCGGTTTGCATGAACGCGCTGAATATAATGTTGATTTAAGTTGTCCACAACTCGATTTATCTCTATTTCCTGTAGGCGTATTTCCTAACAATTGTGACATCGAAAAGTTACAGAAAAATTTACAACCACTTTTTACTACTAACTTTACTCGTCAAGTGTGGTTAATCTCGTTTGCGAATAGCGAAATTGAAGTTGCTTTAGATTTAGGCAAAATAACCTCAAATGGTAAATTTAAACCAATACAAGAAGTTGAACTCGAAATAAAACAAGGCAATAAACAAGATTTGATTAACTTTGCGATTGAATTAAGTCGTTTTAACTTACATCTTTTTTCGCAGAGTAAGGCTTCAAGAGGTTACCGTTTATTATTAAATAAACCTGTTACTTCTGAAATCTTTTCTGCACAAATTGAACAAGATTTACCAAATTTACTCAACTTTTGGCAACAAAACGAAGAATATGCTTTAGAAAATAATGATTTCAGTTATTATAAACAGTTACTTATTCAAATAAACGAAGTATTAATAAACCTAAATCTTCAAATTGAGCCAGATTTTGAGCAGTGGCAAATGGCGATACAACGTATTGACTCAATTATAAAGTTTGCTTGTAGCGAGGCAAACACAAAACTCAAACTTAGGTTAATTTCTGAAATAAATGGAATATAGGTATAACAATGAAATTGAACAAGACTTTTTTTAAATTACCACTATTATTAGTTTTATTTTATTGGTTATTTAATATTTTATATATCATAGTCTATGTTACTGGATTTAATGATTATCCTTTACTGTCAGATATGACAAATAATCAATTTATTCGGTATGTAACTAGGCAAGTCGTAATCAACTTCTTCTTCCAAATACCTTGTTCGATTGTTTTATTTGTTGTTTCCATCGTATTATTTAATAAATACTCCATTCATCAAGTCAATTCGAGAAATATTATTAATACTTTACTTGTTGCTATTTTATTTGCCTCAATGGAGGTTGCAGGACGATCGCTTTTCTACAGTGATATCTTTTTATGGGTTAGATCTAAACTTAATTATTCAAATTCTGTTATCTCTTCTTCGTCTCTAACTTATGAATTGATTAATTTTGTTAACATATTAATTAGTTATATTTTTATAACACTGTGGACTTATCTTAGTATCAAATTGTTTAATAAAAATTTTATTCGCAGCAATGACGTATTAACTCAATCTGAAAGTCAGCGGTTACATTTTGGGTTATTTATTTCGCTTTATAATTGTTATTTTAGCACGTTGTTATTTCCTCTAATTTTTTTCGGTTATTATCACAGTTTAACAAGTTCAATTATTAATCTAACAATTTTAGTTCTATTTTTATTCATGACTAATTTGATAGGCTATTTTTTGTTGAGAAAATGTTTTACAGGCGTAACAGAAATTTTAAACCTGAAAAAGCTTATATTTAGTTCGTTATGTATATTTATTTTCAATTGTATCTTGGTTGCAATAATTTTTTGGGTATCTGTTTTTCTGTATGAATATTTACAAGCATTCTATAGATTCTCCAATAACTTTTTATTGTGTTATACATGGATAACGATAGCAATGGTGTTTATTTTAAGTTCGATACTGGTTAGAATTATGACTAAACTGTTATTTGATTCAAAAAATAAAATTAATATCACGCCATAATACAAGTTGTTATAGATGTATTGGTGAAAATGAATTTTAACGTAATACTCAGATTATGTTTTCGGTTATAGTAAATGGCGTTGATGCAATGATCTAACAAATCAAACCCGATAATACCTTGTGTGAGACAGAAAAATGCCCCAATCTAATCTTTTTAAAGATCAAAAGCAAAGCGTTATCAATCAGCTTCAACATTGCGATCCAGTACTGGTACAAGCAAACCTTGATATTTTAGTGCAAAGTAATTTTCTTGTTGAGGCATTTTCTCGTTTTCCACATTGGCTTGCTGATTTTGTACAAAACCCACCACTGGCAGATGAAAGACAATATTATCAATCTTGGTTGAATGAACAGTTAGTTTCAGTCATAGATGAAGCCTCGTTAATGAAAATATTAAGGCAATTTCGCCATAAAATGCTAATTCGTCTGGCATGGTCTCAATTAATAAAGGCAAGCAGTGATGAACAGATTTTGTTACAACTCAGTGAATTGGCAGAAATAATTGTTGTAACGGCTCGTGATTGGCTCTATTCATTAAGTTGTCAAGAATGGGGAACGCCAAGCAATATGCAAGGTAAACCCCAACCGTTATTGATTTTAGGTATGGGTAAATTGGGTGGTGGCGAGCTAAACTTTTCGTCTGATATTGATTTGATTTTCACTTATCCAGAACATGGACAGACACAAGGCGGACGTCGAGAATTAGATAATGCGGTTTTTTTTACACGTTTAGGACAACGTTTAATTAAAACGCTTGATCAGATTACAGAAGATGGATTTGTTTACCGTGTTGATATGCGTTTACGCCCTTTAGGCGATGGCGGTCCATTGGTTCTTAGCTTTTCTTCTATGGAAGATTATTATCAAGAACAAGGTCGAGATTGGGAACGTTATGCAATGGTGAAAGCAAAGGTGTTAGGTGACCAACATGATCCTTATACCCAAGAACTCTATCAAATGCTTAAACCTTTTATTTATCGCCGTTATATCGATTTTAGTGTTTTACAGTCACTGCGAAACATGAAAAGTATGATTGAACGTGAAGTCCGTCGTCGTGGCTTAAAAAACAATATTAAACTTGGCGCTGGCGGCATTCGGGAAATTGAGTTTATCGTTCAAGTTTTTCAACTTATTCGAGGTGGTCGAGTGGTTGGATTGCAAACACGTTCGTTATTAAGTGCTTTGCAGGTTATTGAACAAGAATCATTACTGAAACTCAATGAAGTGATTTTACTTCGAGAAAATTATCTTTTTTTACGTCGTTGTGAAAACCTTTTACAAGCGATTAATGATGAGCAAACCCAAACTTTGCCAGACAATGAACTAGATCAAATGCGTTTAGCAATCAGTATGGGGTTTGACAATTGGGAAAATTTTGAACAAGACTTGGCAAAAAGAATGTTGATCAACCGTGAAATATTCAATGAATTAATCGGTGATGAACAGTCCGAATCCACCCAGTCTAAACAATATAATGATAAGTTTGATGATTTATGGGTACCAGACTTAGAATTAAGTGATGTCAAAGCGGTGTTACCTAACTATTGTGATCAAACGGCAAATCAGCTTTGTCAATTGTTGTTACAATTTCGCAATGATATTGGTAAACGGACAATAGGTGTGCGTGGGCGAGAAATCCTTGATCAACTTATGCCGAGATTATTAGAAATACTCTGCAATGAAAAAAATGCCTTAACTGTGTTAGCAAGAATTTTTCCTTTATTAGTCAATATTGTTAGCCGTACTACCTATTTAGAATTATTACTTGAATATCCCACTGCATTGAAGCAGTTAATTCGGTTGTGTAGTGCTTCTCCAATGATTAGTGATCAGTTGGCACATTATCCGATTTTGTTAGATGAACTCATCGATATTCATTCACTTTATCAAACGGTTGCCCCGAATGAATATAAAAGTGAACTTTACCAATATTTGCTTCGCATTCAAGTTGATGATGAAGAACAACAACTTGAAGCGCTACGCCAGTTCAAGCAAATGCAACTATTGCATATTGCCGCAGCCGATGTTGCGCATGTATTAACCACCATGAAAGTGAGTGATCATTTAACGTTTGTGGCCGAAGCTCTCCTTGATTTTGTTGTTCAAATGGCATGGAATCAAATGATAGCTCGATATGGCAAGCCAGAACATCTTACAGATGACCATAAAGGTTTAGTGGTTATTGCGTATGGTAAATTGGGCGGTTGGGAGCTGGGTTATGGGTCGGATTTAGATTTAGTTTTTTTACATGACTGTCCTGTTAACAGTATGACTAGGGGTGAAAAACAGATAGATAGTCGTCAATTCTATCTTCGCTTAGTTCAGCGTATTATCCATTTATTTAATATACGTACCAGTTTTGGTATTTTGTATGAAGTTGACGTTCGTTTACGTCCGCAAGGGGAAGCGGGTTTATTAGCTTGTAGTTTAGCTGCTTTTGAGGACTATCAAATGCATGAAGCATGGACTTGGGAGCATCAAGCATTAGTCCGCGCCAGAGCCATTTATGGCGAAGTTGAACTTATTGAGCGTTTTAAACAAATCCGACATAAAGTACTTTGTAAAGTACGTGATGAACATCAATTAAAAACCGAAGTTAGAGAAATGCGTGAAAAAATGCGTACTCATTTGGGGTCAACTCAACCAGATTTATTTAATTTAAAAATTGATCAGGGTGGAATAGGGGATATTGAATTTTTATCACAGTATCTTGTGCTTAATTACGCACATCATTATCCTAAAATGACAACTTGGAGCGATAACGTTCGGATATTAGAATTAGCTGCTAATTATCAGATTATGGAACAGGATGAAGCCCAAAAGCTCACTCAAGCTTATATAGATATGCGTAACGAAATTCATCAATTATCATTACAACTATTACCCAGCACGGTTGATAACTCCTGTTTTGTTGAGGAAAAACAAATCGTCAATCAAAGTTGGTCTAAATGGTTAATGAATTGAAAAATATTAATGTTGATGCTCAATTTAAACTTTATCAATTATGTAATCGATTGAATGTTATCAGTGAGTTAACGCTATTAAAATTGACGAAAAAATGATGTTTTAGATTTGTTATCCCACTAAAGTGTTGAGTGGGATAATTTTACAAAATAGCGATAATATAAAGATTTATTTAACTTCTTTCCATAAGATCATGTCTTGATCTTCAAGGTCGGATGCATCAAATCCAATCGGTTGGGGCATATCTTCGTGATCAAATGCTATATCTCCTCCATCAATTACGTGATCCCCCTTTTTAATTCCTTTGAAATCAAAAAGTGAAGTATCACAAAGATGCGATAAGGTGATATTTTGGGTTGCACGGAACATGGTTTCAATGCGTCCGGGATATTTTTTATCCCATTCATTAAGCATCTCTTTAATCACTTGACGTTGTAAATTGGGCTGTGAACCACAAAGGTTACAAGGAATTATTGGGAATTGCTTAATTTCAGCATATTTTGCAATGTCTTTTTCTTTGCAATACGCAAGCGGACGAATAATGATATGCTCACCTGAATCATTCATTAATTTGGGTGGCATTGCTTTTAGTTTACCGCCGTAGAACATATTTAAAAACAGGGTTTCTAAAATATCGTCACGATGATGACCTAAGGCAATTTTTGTGGCGCCCAGTTCGGTTGCGGTGCGATATAAAATTCCACGGCGCAGACGTGAACAAAGCGAACAAGTTGTTTTACCTTCTGGTATTTTTTCTTTGACAATACCATAGGTATTTTCTTGAACTATTTTATATTCAATGCCTAACGACTCAAGGTATTGCGGTAATACATGCTCAGGAAATCCGGGTTGCTTTTGATCTAAATTAACGGCAATAAGATCAAAATCAATAGGCGCACTGATCTTTAAATTTAATAAAATATCAAGCAAGGTATAACTATCTTTACCGCCTGATAAACAGACCATAATACGATCGCCTTCTTCGATCATATTAAAATCAGCGATCGCTTCACCAGTAAGGCGACGCAATCGTTTATGGAGTTTGTTTTGATTATAGGTTTTCATGACAAATTAATACGTTATTCTGATCGTCCCATATAACGACGTTCGGCGATATGAATTTTGACCTTTTCATTGTTATCAATATATTCTGGAACTTGAATAACAAGTCCTGTTGATAATGTGGCTGGTTTGGTGCGAGCACTTGCTGATGCCCCTTTGATACTTGGTGAGGTCTCAATAATTTCTAGATCAACCGTTTGTGGTAATTCCAATGCAACGACTTCGCCATCAGCCATGAGTACTTGAATGCCGTTCATGCCACCTTCTGGAATAAAAAGAAGTTCTTCTTCAATTTGTGCTTTTTTGAAAATAAATGGCGTATAGTCTTCATTGTCCATAAAGACATATTCATCACCATCGATATAGGAAAAGCTGACTGGACGTCGAAAAAGTTCAATGGTTTCGATAATATCGTCACCTTTAAATCGCTCTTCAACTTTACCGCCTGTCTTGACATCGGTAAAACGCATTTTATAGAGTGTACTTGCACCACGGGCACTTGGGCTTTGAACATCAATGTCTTTAACCAGTAATAATTTGCCATTATAAGTGACGGCATCGCCACGTTTTATTTCATTTGCTTTTGCCATAATAGTTTCTTTGTGAGGTTTTAAAATCGAATTTAAAATTTAGCTCGCTATTTTACCCCTATCTTGCTATTGTCACCATCAAAATTTATCGATGTTCCTTAAATTAAAGGAATCTTATGACAGAATTGGTTAAATGTCGTCAAAATTGTGGGGCCTGCTGTATTGCACCTTCGATCTCGTCCATTATTCCCGGAATGCCCAATGGCAAGCCTGCCGGCGTGCCCTGTATCCATTTAGATAGTCGTTTTCAATGTCAACTCTTTGGACAATCCTCCAGACCAAAGGTTTGTTGTCGATTAAAGCCATGTATGGAAATGTGTGGCAATGATCGTGAACAAGCTTTAGATTATTTAACTCAATTAGAACAGGTCACTAGCGCCTAAATATTGCTAATATTTAACAAACTTGCGCTATTATTAGAATTATTTATCTCGTGTTGTTTTTTTTTTGATACACTTCACCGCATTTCATTATTTAATGATAAATATACACAATAATTAAGATAAATAGCGTTTTCTATCAATTTGTTAAAATAACCGATTGGAAACTGAAGTTTTCTTAATTACCTTTACTCTCTTTAAAAGAAGATTTTTGTTATGAAAAATAAATTAAAACGGGATTTAAAGGCTCGCCATTTAGCCATGATTGCAATCGGTGGTTCAATTGGGACAGGGCTTTTTGTTGCATCCGGTGCGACAGTTGCACAGGCAGGGCCTGGAGGTGCTTTGCTTTCCTATGCCATTATTGGTGTAATGGTGTACTTTTTAATGACCAGCCTTGGTGAACTTGCAGCATATTTACCTGTATCTGGGACATTTGCGACTTATGGCGCGCGTTATGTTGACGAGGCGTTCGGATTTGCGATTGGTTGGAATTATTGGTACAACTGGGCAATTACCGTCGCGGTCGATCTGGTTGCTGCGCAGTTGGTCATTTCGTATTGGTTTGATGCCGGAGCGTATAGTTGGCTTTGGAGTTTGCTATTCTTAAGCATTATCTTCTGTTTAAATTATATTTCTGTCAAA
Source organism: Gilliamella sp. CG13 (assembly GCF_046635805.1). NCBI lineage: Bacteria > Pseudomonadati > Pseudomonadota > Gammaproteobacteria > Orbales > Orbaceae > Gilliamella > Gilliamella sp. CG13. The sequence goes on along the minus strand of NZ_JBIDFM010000001.1, from coordinate 487,825 downwards.
GGTTTTGGCGAAGCTGAGTTCTGGTTCTCATTAATTAAAGTTGTGACTGTTATCATTTTTATTGCAGTTGGCTTATTAATGATTGTCGGTATTTTACGTGGGAGTGAAAGCACTGGTTGGCAAAATTGGACTGTTGGTGATGCGCCTTTTGTTGGTGGCTTTTCTTCGATGATTGGTGTTGCTATGGTGGTTGGTTTTTCATTCCAAGGCACAGAACTCATTGGTATTGCAGCCGGCGAATCAAAAGATCCTGAAAAAAATATTCCTAAAGCCATGAAACAAGTTTTTTGGCGTATTTTGCTATTTTATATTTTTGCAATTTTAGTCATCAGTTTAATTATTCCTTATACCGATCCTAATTTACTTCGTAATGAGGAGACCGATATTAGTGTCAGCCCATTTACATTAGTATTCCAACATGCGGGCTTATTATCGGCAGCAGCCATAATGAATGCGGTTATTTTAACGTCAGTCTTATCCGCAGGTAATTCTGGTCTATATGCCTCGACACGTATGCTATATGCCTTAGCAAAAGAAGGAAAAGCACCTAAAATCTTTTCAAGATTATCTTCAACGGGTGTGCCTCGATTTGCATTATTAGCCACAACATTTGTTGCTATGTTATGTTTTTTAACATCAATGTATAAAGATCAAGAAGTTTATTTATGGCTTCTTAATATGTCGGGGATGACCGGATTTATTGCTTGGCTTGGGATTGCGATTAGTCATTATCGATTCAGAAAAGGATACATGGCTCAAGGTTTTGATGTGAATAAATTACCTTATCGTTCAAGTTGTTTCCCTTTTGGCCCTATATTTGCTTTTGTACTTTGTCTCACCATCACCCTTGGGCAAAACTATGAAGCATTTTTACAAGATACCATTGATTGGAATGGTGTAATAGCGACTTATGTTGGTATCCCGTTATTCTTTATTATTTATTTGGGTTATAAGATTGTGAAGAAAACTAAATGGGTGAAATACGAAGATATGGATTTTTCTCAAACGGATTAGTTTGAGAAAGTTGGTTAAATTTTTTCTCTTCCGTCGACATTTATGTCGACGGAATTTTATTAAAAAAGAGAAAAATAACCCATAAGGTTAGTTAATTTTTAAATAACAAGTTTGATAACGATATTAGCGACTACGGAAGATGATACGTGCTTTAGAAAGATCGTAAGGCGTCATTTCAACAGTAACTTTATCGCCAGTTAAAATACGAATATAGTTTTTTCGCATTTTGCCAGAAATATGTGCAGTAACGACATGACCATTTTCAAGTTCAACACGAAACATCGTGTTAGGAAGAGTATCAAGTATGGTACCTTGCATTTCAATGTTATCTTCTTTTGCCATTGGGGCCTCTTAATAATAAAAACAAATTAACTATACACAACTCGTTTATGATATCCCTTTTATTTTTGAGGGAAAGAAAAGTCAACTTTGGATGCTTTTCTTAAGTGACTAGTTCAGTATTTTATCATAAGATAAAATGATAGTGTGTATAAACATAAAAAAGCTCAACTTACAACATATAAGTATCGCCGCAAAATAATGCCGAAAAAACTCCCAGAAGTAAAGTCATTTCTAAATTTTCTTTGTCTGGTAAAGACCTTGTTGGTGGATATATTGCCAAACTTTTAGTGGTAATAGACCTTCACAACTTTGTTGATTCTTAATTTTTTGCCTGATTTGCGTTGCTGAAATATTTTCTAAAGGCGTATCAGAAAAATAGATACATCCTTGAGCAGAATCATGCAAATTTTTTATATTAGTCGTACGATTTTTATCAATCCATTGTTGAAATTCAACGTTATCAGTTCTTGCGGCATAATTTGGTCGCTGACAAATAATCAAATGGCAATAATCGAGTAATGATTGCCATTTATACCAACTGGGCAAATTCAGTAATGAATCTTGCCCCATAATGAATGCAAGTGATGCGGTTTTCCCGTTTTCATGACGCCATTGCTTTAAAGTATCGATGGTATAAGAAGGTCGATTTACAGTGCTAGGAACAATTTCACGGTTGTCAATGGTAAACAAAGGTAAATCTTCAATGGCTAATGCTAACATTGCCAGACGCTGTTGTGTGGTTGCTTCTGGTTGCGCTTTATGTGGTGGTATTTTATTGGGTAATAAAACTATCTGTGTCAAACCCACTTCTTGCGCTAATGAAATTGCAGTGCGTAGATGACCATAATGGATAGGATCGAACGTGCCACCAAATAAAGCGGTTAGCATTGATTTAATCCCATAAATTGCATCATCAAACTGGTCAAATTGTCCCAAATTTGCAATTGGCTATCGTGCTTTAAACCGATCTCAATATCGGTCAATTTTGCCAAAGTGGTAAATAAATTTTTGATATCACAACGCGTTAAATAGGCGGTATATAAAGCTCTTTTGTTTTGCCATATTTTATATTCATCAAACGCTTGTTTAAGCGATTTTTTTTCTGAAGATTTTTTTAAATTAATAAGTAGAATTAGCTCTCGTTGAAAAATTCGCATTAAAATCAGTGGTTCCAAATCATTCATTTTTAGTTGGTGTAATATATGTGTTGCACGTTTAGATTTATTGGCAACCATGGCATCAATCCAATGATAAGGCGTAAATACAGCCGAATCATTAATGTTATTTTCAACTTGATCATAACTAATGGTATGATTTGGATATAGTAATTTTAATTGTTCAATAATTTGTGTTAATGCGAGTAAATTACCTTCATAATAATAACAAAGTAGTTCAATCGCTTGTGGTTCGATGCTTATTTGTCTGTGCTGAAGATGACTTTTTATCCAATGAGGTAATTGTAAGGTATCGGGCGTGACGCAATTAACGACAACAAGTTTATCGTTTAACGCTTTATACCATGTTGCGTTTTCCTGGGTTTTAGTGATTTTGTTTAAACTGATTATTAGCGCAATTTCAGGGGTTAAAACGTCACTTAGTGTATTAAGCTTTGTTATTAAGGCTGTATTTAATGCATTATCACCAAAATCAAGAAAGATAAGCGTGTTATTCGAAAATAGATTTAATGCCTGACAACTGTCATAAATTGCTGACCAATCGGTTTGATTGTCTATCGTATATGTCAGTTGCTCATCGAATCCTTTCTGTTTAAAAGTATGACGCAATTGAGTTTGTGCATAATGTTGCAGATAGGGATCACTTCCTACTAATAAATAATAGGGTGATCCTAGGTGATTAGTAATTTGATCAGCATTGATTTTAATCATAACATCGTTATTTTTTGGCATCTACAGATTTTAATTTACCTATAATCTGTTTTGCTGCTTGCCTATACATTTCGTCTTCGATTAAATTTTGCTCTGCTGTTTTGGATAATGGCGTTGACGGATTATCAAAGAATGTACGGAATATCCGTACATTAATTGGATATATTTGCTTACCATTGATTACGGCTTGAGCATGGACGGTTAAAACTAATTGATATTCAGCAGCTTTACCGTCTTGATAAATCGATATAGTATTACGATCAATATTTTCATTGGTGATATTCAGTGTCGGATATTTGCCTGAAGCATCATCATTGACTAGTGTGATATGATTATCATGCAAGAGTTCTTTAACATATCTTGATAATTTACCGTAAGGATCATAACTTACGTAAGACATGGTTTTAAATCGTGCAGGAATTTCAGTTTCATTTTGCAAATGAAATCCACACCCTGTCAGTGATATTGCCATTAGCATGATTAAGACGATATATTTTTTCATAAGTATTACCACCAATTTTCGTTATTAACAATATTAACCAACAACCAAATTCAATAATTTACCTGGTACATAAATGACTTTACGAATAGTCACATCTGCCAAATATTTTTGTATATTAGGTTCTTGTTTAGCTTGTTCTACAACAAAATCTTGCTCAGCATTAGCAGGTACAGTGAATTTGCCCCGAACTTTACCATTAATTTGTACTACGATAAGTTTTTCATCTTCAATCATCGCTGATTCATCAGCAATCGGCCATGTTGCATCATCGATTGATTCACTATGCCCTAATGCTTGCCACATAATAAAACAGACATGCGGAATCATTGGATAAAGTAAACGAACAATCGCGTTTAAAGCTTCGTTCATTAATGCATAATCTTGATCGTTTTCTAAAGGTGCTTTTTGTAGACGATTCATAAACTCCATGACAGCAGCAATTGCCGTATTAAATGTTTGTCGACGTCCAATATCATCACTGACTTTGGCAATGGTTTTATGAAGTTCACGACGCAATGTTTTTTGTTCAGCATTCAATTGTGTCACATCTAATTTGACACTTTTACCTTGCTGTGCATATTCATACACTAAACGCCAAACACGTTTAATAAAACGGTTAGCCCCTTCAACACCTGATTCTTGCCATTCAAGCGTCATATCAGCAGGCGAGGCAAACATCATAAATAATCGAACTGTGTCAGCACCATATTTTTCAACCATTTCCTGTGGATCGATGCCGTTATTTTTCGATTTCGACATTTTAGTCATACCTGCATGCACAAGTTCATTGCCTTTGCTGTCGATTGCTTTACAAATGCGACCTTTTTCATCACGTTCAATGGTGACTTCGGTCGGTGATACCCAAATGCGTTCGTTTGTTGGACTGGTATAATAAAATGCATCAGCAAGTACCATACCTTGACAAAGTAATCGTTTAGCTGGTTCATCAGAGCTGACTAAGCCAAAATCACGCATTAATTTATGGAAGAATCTAAAATAAAGTAAATGCATAATGGCATGTTCAATACCACCAACGTACTGATCGACAGGTAACCAGTAATTCGCTGCTTTTTCATCTAACATGCCCTTGTCATAGTGCGGACAAGTATAACGTGCGTAATACCATGATGATTCCATAAAGGTATCAAAGGTATCGGTTTCTCGTAATGCCGCTTGACCATTAACAGTCGTTTTTGCCCAATTTGGATCGGCTTTAATTGGACTGGTTATTCCATTCATTTCGACGTCTTCAGGTAAAATAACCGGTAATTGGTCTTCTGGCGTCGGAATGGTGGTTCCATCTTCAAGGGTGACCATTGGAATCGGTGCGCCCCAATAACGTTGACGGGAAACACCCCAATCACGCAAGCGATAATTAACTTTACGCTCACCAATACCCAATGCAGTCAATTTGTCGGCGATCGCATTGAATGCTTGCTCAAAATTAAGTCCATCAAATTCACCCGAGTTAAATAGCTTACCATGTTCAGTATAAGCATTTTCAGACAGGTCAGGAGCTTGCCCATCTTGATTTAAGATAACTGGTTTAATTGGCAGATTATATTTTGATGCAAACTCATAATCTCGCTCATCATGTCCCGGTACAGCCATTACTGCACCAGTGCCATATTCAATTAAGACAAAGTTGGCAATCCATACCGGCACTTTATTACCCGTTAACGGATGAATAGCATAAAACCCAGTGGCGATACCTTTTTTCTCCATTGTTGCCATATCGGCTTCTGCGGTTTTGGTATTTTTGCATTCTGCAATAAATTCAGCAATTTTCGGATTATTTTTCCCTGCTAATTGTGCTAGTGGGTGCTCAGCGGCAACTGAGACAAAACTTACGCCCATTAAGGTATCAGGACGGGTTGTATAAACACGCAATTTATCATTGTAGTTTTCTACAGCAAAATCAAATTCGACCCCTTCAGAACGACCAATCCAGTTTCGTTGCATTGTTTTAACTTGTTCTGGCCAATCTTCAAGCGTATCTAAATCATTGAGTAGCTCTTCGGCATAGTCAGTAATTTTGATAAACCATTGTGGGATCTCTTTACGCTCGACGGGGGTATTACAGCGCCAACAGCAACCTTCAACGACTTGTTCGTTCGCCAGTACAGTTTGATCGTTAGGGCACCAGTTAACTGCTGAAGTCTTTTTGTAAACTAAACCTTTTTCATAAAGTTTAGTAAAAAACCATTGTTCCCATTTGTAGTATTCTGGTCGGCAAGTGGTGACTTCACGATCCCAATCATAACCAAAACCTAATAATTGTAATTGCTTTTTCATGTAAGCAATATTTTCGTAAGTCCATTTTGCTGGTGCGGTATTGTTTTTTACTGCCGCCCCCTCAGCGGGTAAACCGAAAGCATCCCAACCTATTGGTTGTAATACATTTTTACCATTTAGACGTTGATAACGTGAGATCGTATCACCGATTGTATAATTACGGACATGACCAAGATGCAAACGACCTGAAGGATAAGGAAGCATTGACAAGCAGTAATACTTCTCTTTAGATGCATCTTCAGTAACGTGAAATGTTTTGTTCTCTAGCCAATGTTGTTGAACTTTGGCTTCAATCTCATCTGGGCGATATTGTTCTTGCATGACGAATTAATGTCCTATCTATTATTGCTAATAAAAAATAATTTGCTAATTGTATTGGTTATTGGCACGTTTTACAAACGATATATGAAACAAGGAGAATGATTTGATACCAATATTTATAAGAATTAAAATCAATAGAGTTAACAAAATAAAAGAAATAAATCTTTGCTTCTCAATATATTTAAAAAAACTTAAGATATATTTCTAAAAATTTAAGGAATAGCTTATGGAAAATCGTACATTTGGATTTCGTTGTTTCACTCGTCGCTCATTTATTGTTTTAGTTATATCAGTTATTAGCTTTGCTTCATTTATCGCAGGTTATCTCATTTTTTTATTTACCTCTGATGCTGTCATGCCTTTGATCCCCAAACAATATTTTATGGAGATTCTTTTTGGTGGAATCCTTGTGTTGAGCTTACTTTCTGGCGTTTTGTTTGCTATAAGTATTGTGAGTTTATTCCGTAAAAAAATGACGTTTAATGTCAATTCATATTCGATTAATATTGATGACCATAAAAAATTGAATCAAATGTTTCAATGGTCAGCATTACAAAAAGTAATAATGTTTAAAGTCGAAAACGCTGTTTGGATTAATCAGACACTTATCCTGGAATTTGACAATGAGCGTATTAATATGCAGATAGTAAAGGGAAGAATTCCACTGTTATCCAAAAAAGATATCGATCAATTTTTTGAATTTACACAATATCTTCATGAACAAGTTCTCAAACCAGATTTTACATTATTCTCGGTGGATAAAACTTTATCATCTAAAACAGCTGAATTTCTAGTGGATGTTTCACATGATTTAGAATATCGTTACCTTTATATCAGAAAGTAGCTAATGCGCATATGTTGTTTGTAAATTAGTGATAAAACAATGGCTATTGAATGGTTAAATAGCCATCAACTGTTTTGATAAACGTTAACTGTCTTTTAATTGGTCAATATAATAGCTATCATTAAACACACTTAAGATACGAGAAAGAATGATTTTTCTCTTCAACCGGTATATTTTCGAAATTGGTTTAAATAAGTTCATCGACTTTTGGGGCTTCAATCTCATCTAGGCAATATTGTTCTTACGTGATGAATATATGTCCTATCTATTATTGCTAATAAAAAATAATTTGGTAACTCTATTGGCACGTTTTATAAACGATGTAAGAAACAAGAAGAATGATTTGATACCAATATTTATATGAATTAAACACAATAAAGTTAACAATATAAATAAAAAGAAATAAATCTTTTCTTCTCAAAGTATTTAAAAAAAACTTAAGATATATTTCTAAAAAAATATAAGGAATAGCTTATGGAAAATCGTACATTTGAATTTCGTTGTTTTACTCAGCGCTCATTTAAAAATTTAATGATACTCATTTGTTGCTTTGGTGTTTTAGTCCTTGGTTGTCTCATGTATTTATTTTTCTCTGATGCGATCATGCCGATGATTCCCAACCGGTACTTTGAGGTCATTTTTATTGTTGGACTGCTTGTTCCTGAATTATTTTCTATCTTTCTGTTTGCTATATGTATTGCTCGCTTGTTTCGTAAAAAAATGACGATTAATGTCAATTCATATTCGATTAGTATTGATGACCATAAAACATTGAATCAAACGTTTCAATGGTCAGCATTAAAAACAGTAATAATGTATAAAAGTACCGTAGTGCTATATCAAACGATTATTTTGGAGTTTAACAATAAGCTTATTAATATGATGATGGCAAAAAGTATATATTTATCCAAAAAAGATATTGATCAATTTCTTCAATTTATACAATATGTCGAAGAACAAATTATAAAGCCAGATTTTACATTATCCTCATCGGATACAACTTTATCAACTAAACTTACCCAAGAACTAACAAAAGCATTAACAAATATAAATGATGATCATGGAGTATACCGTTATTTATATGTCAGAAGGTAACGAGGCAATGTTTCTTGATGATAAAATACTAATATGGCTATTTAAACAATTAAATAGCCATACTCGATTTTATACAAATTTGGATATGAAGTGATTAATGGTTAATTAGCCGCCATTAAAGACGCTAGTAAACCGTGAAAAGAATGACTTTTGTTCCTCTTTGGGCATATTTTCAAGATTAGCTTGAATGAGTTTATCAACATTTTCGACTTCTGCCGTTAACCCTAATTCTTGATAAGCATTGCGCATTAACAATAGAGCAGATTTTGTTGAATCTGTATCGGGAAATAGGGATAGCATTTGTGTCACACGATTAATGACAGCGACATACGCTCCACGTTTGGTGTAAAATTCAGCCACTTTTAACTGATATCGTGCTATTCTATTTTTTAAAAAAACTAAGCGTTTTTGTGCATCAGCGGCATAATAACTTGATGGAAAACTGGAAACGAGGTAGGAAAAATCTTTAAAAGCCGTGATCGCATATTGGGAATCGCGATCTGAACGATCAACATTGAACCAACCCTGAATCATATTGTCATCTTGAGCCATATTAGATAGGCCTCGCATATATATCACCCAATCAACATTTGGATGAGTCGGATTCAATTTTAAAAAACGGTCTATTAAGGCTACAGCTAGTGGTAAATCTGCAGTTTTGTAATATGCATAAATTAAATCAAGTTGAACTTGTTGAGAATAGGGACCAAAAGGGTAACTTTTATCCAATGCTTCTAAAACAGAAATACTTGATTTTAAATTACCACTATTAAGTGCATCTTGTGCTTTACTATGGAGTTCAACCTCTGATACATTTTCAACATCAGGCTTTGTTGATGTACAACCAATAAGCACACCACTTAATGCGATAGCCAATAACGAGTGTAAGCGTAATTTCATTCAGTTTCCAATCCAAAAAATAAACAATAACCGTTATGATTAGTATATAATACTCTAAAACATATCAGCTTAAAATAGATAAATTACATATGCAAGAATTAAAATTATCAAATCAAATTGAGTCAACTCAACTTGGGATGCGTTTAGACCAAGCATTATCAGAACTTTTCCCCGATTATTCTCGCTCAAGAATTAAAGACTGGATTATCAATAATAAAGTATTAGTAAACGATGTGATAGTTAATAAACCCAAAGAGAAAGTATTGGGTGGTGAAAAAATTATTATTCATGCTGAGATTGAAGAAGAGACTTATCATCAACCAGAAGATATTAAATTAGATATTGTTTATGAAGATGATGATATTTTAGTGATAAATAAACCACGAGATTTAGTTGTTCACCCAGGTGCAGGTAATCCAAATGGCACAGTATTAAATGCGTTATTACATTACTGCCCTGAAATTGCTCGCGTTCCACGTGCAGGTATTGTTCATCGGTTGGATAAAGACACGACAGGTTTGATGGTCGTTGCTAAAACTATCGTTGCCCAAACGCATTTAGTCGAATCGCTACAATTAAGAGAAATAACCCGTGAGTATGAAGCGGTAGCTATGGGTATTATTACGGCGGGAGGAACGATAGATCAGCCGATTACCAGACACCCTACCAAACGAACTCATATGGCTGTGTTTCCGACAGGAAAACCTGCTGTAACACATTATCGTGTTTTAGAAAAATATCGATTGCATACAAGATTGCGTTTACGATTAGAAACTGGACGAACACACCAAATTCGAGTACATTTAGCACATATTGCTCATCCTTTGGTCGGTGATCCTCTTTATGGCGGACGTCCAAGACCACCAAAAGGGGCAAGCGAAACACTTATTAACACATTACGAGAATTTGATAGGCAAGCATTACATGCAACCATGTTAAGGTTATATCATCCAGTAACGGGTGAGCAAATGGAATGGCATGCGCCTATACCAGAAGATATGCAAAGACTAGTTGAAGCATTACAAGAAGATACAGAATTATATAAACATGAGCTGGATTGGTGAAAGAAAAATGATTAAATCGATTTATCCTTACTGGTTTGCGCCGAAAAATGTTCGAGCGTTGACCACAACACGAATGGGCGGTGTCAGTATGCCGCCATTTGAAAGTTTAAATATGGGAGGGCGTACCGGTGATAATATAAATGATGTTGCAGAAAACCGAAAACGCTTAATTACCGCTGAACAAATACCCAGCGAACCTTATTGGCTTAATCAAACTCATAGTACTGTCGCCCTTGATATTTCACAAATAAAATTACACCCCCCCACTGGAATCGTTAATAATAAACAAATATTTGAAGCTGACGCGGCTTATACTCATCAAGCAAAGCAAGTGTGTGTTGTGTTAACTGCCGATTGCATGCCTTTATTATTTTGCTCTTCGAAAGGCGATGAGGTCGCGGCAGCGCATGCGGGTTGGCGAGGATTGTGCAATGGAATTTTAGAAGAAACCGTTAAAAAATTCTCCTGTAAACCATCCGAAATTATGGTTTGGATGGGACCAGCCATAAGTGCCAAAAAATATGAAGTAGGGGAAGAAATAAAAAAACAATTTGAGGCCATCGATCCAGAAGCAAAAAGTGCATTTAAATTAATCAATATACCAGAGCAAAAATATTTGGCCGATCTCTACTTAATTGCCAAACAACGTTTGAATTCAATAGGTGTAAATAAAATATTTGGTGGTGATTATTGTACTTATACAGAACAAGATAAATTCTTTTCTTATCGACGAGAAAACCGAACAGGAAGAATGGCATCAATGATTTGGTTTGAGTGATATTTAAAAAAATGGTGCAAACATTCTCAGATTAGCTGGCAAATAAAGAAACCAATCATGACGTTCCTCAGTTATTCTATTTTGGTGACTAAAAAATATAAAACTTTTCTTTTGCCAGCTAAATAATCATTCTTACGTGTTTAACTTAGTGAAGTTAAGTTAATTTTCATTAAAAATTTATCTTTCATGTTTTAAGCAAGTTAATCTTGGCTAATAGTATGAAAAGTTCAAACATGTTATTCTTATTTTCGTAACAAAAACTTTATTAAATTATTAAGTTATATAACCATCACAATCGTTCGGGCAAAATTATGAGTCGTTAACGGTAAACAGATGTGCTTTTTCGTGATTAATTATTCAATATTAGCAAATTTATGCGTTTGGATATTCAGTAACCATTTATTTTCAATACGATTTTGATTAATTTGTCCAAGTAATATGATTGTGTCATGCATGTTAAACTCGCCATTTCTTTCACAAGGCGATAAGTAATAACGTTTAGCTTGAATATTTTGTTCAATATATTGGCAAAACGAAATGAAGTCAGGATGATTTTCAGCAACGATTCTCACTTCATTAGCAATTGACTGAACTATTTTTTGATAACGTGATTGATAGCAAAACTTAGGACTGAGAGCGATATAGTCAATTAAAGCGTCGACTTTGCCTAAACCATTACTTTCAATAGCAATAAAATAACCCGCTTGTTTAAGGGGGAAGAGTAATTTAGATAGATCTTTAACTAAGGTTGGCTCGCCACCCGTAATAATGATATTTTTGCTTTTATACTGTTTCACTTTGTCGAGAAGTTGATCTAATGTGAAACGGGTATATTGGCGAAAATTGGTATCACACCAACAACAATTTAGATTACAACCTGCCAAGCGAATAAAAATGGCGGGCATACCGGTATTATAACCTTCGCCTTGCAGTGATTCGAAGATTTCAACAATACGAAACTCAAGCATAGTTAACCCCGTTGATACTCGCAGTATGAGCTTGGGGTTTCCCACAGTTTAATCTTGGATATGGGTAAATAGTTCGATAAACAATCAAAAATGTATTGACTCATTCCTTCAGCGGTTGTGCGACACGGAAAAGCAAATGTTTTTCGATCCATTTCTTGCAATAAGGTAGCAATACGGCATTCATTAACATTATTTTGGTGGTAAAGATAAGCATGATCGAGCGGATCAATAATATGTTTTTTTACAATGGATTTGAGATCAGCGTAATCCATTACCATATCTTCGCTGGAACCCTTATTAATGAGTTCACCACTAATTTCGACGACTAATCGGTAAGTATGACCATGCAGGTTATGACATTTTTTGTTATGCCCGTCTAACATGTGACAAGCATCAAATTGGAACTCTTTGGCAATTTTGAACATTTTACATTCCTAGTTTTTTTTCGTGGGATGGATCACGAACCACGGTTAGTTAACCTAACAGAAGAAAGCGGTTAATATAATAGATATCAAGTTATTTGTCACCTTTCAATGATTATCTGAAACTAGATATTCTATTTAGGATGCGATTGTAAATATATTTAAATTTATCATTTTTAGGTCTAAAATGTTTCACGTTAGTCAGTTTTTATTATCTGTAAAAAAATTCTTGACAAGCTCTTGAAATTTTTCCTTCCACACTCATTTAGTCATTATGCAAATGGAATAAGTGTTTAATCATTTATGCCAAATTTATTGCTAAGGAGATAGATAATATGAGGTTAGATAAACTCACAAACAAATTTCAACAAGCTTTAGCTGATGCGCAGTCTTTAGCATTAGGCAAAGATAATCAGTATATAGAGCCTATCCATGTACTCTCAGCAATGCTTAATCAAGAAGGCAGTAGTGTTAATCCATTATTGGCAGCTGCTGGGGCAAATAATGCCATTTTACAACAAGAATTAAATCAATCCATTGACCGATTACCTCAAGTGCAGGGTGTCGGTGGCGAAGTTATCCCTTCTCAAGATTTAATTAAAGTTTTAAATTTATGCGATAAATTATCTCAAAAAAATGGAGATAGTTATATCTCTTCAGAGCTATTTATATTAGCTGCATTAGACGAAAAAGGGAGCCTTGGCGATATCCTAAAAAAATCGGGTGTCACTAAAGATAAATTTCTTCAAGCAGTCAATCAATTAAGAGGAAGCGACAACGTGAATGATCCAAATGCAGAAGATCAACGTGGTGCGTTGAAAAAATACACTATTGATTTAACACAGCGTGCAGAACAAGGTAAACTCGATCCAGTTATTGGGCGTGATGAAGAGATTCGCCGTACGATACAAGTGTTACAACGTCGTACCAAAAATAACCCTGTGTTAATTGGTGAACCGGGTGTGGGTAAAACTGCGATTGTTGAAGGATTAGCACAACGTATTGTGAATCGTGAAGTCCCCGAAGGATTACGTAATAAACGTGTCTTATCCTTGGATATGGGAGCCTTAATTGCTGGTGCTAAATATCGCGGTGAGTTCGAAGAGCGTTTGAAAGCTGTCCTTAAAGATATCGCTAAAGAAGAAGGTCGTATTATTCTGTTTATCGACGAAATTCACACTATGGTCGGTGCAGGTAAAGGCGATGGTGCTATGGATGCCGGAAACATGTTAAAACCAGCATTAGCTCGTGGTGAATTACACTGCGTTGGGGCAACAACACTTGACGAATATCGTCAATATATTGAAAAAGATCCTGCATTGGAACGTCGTTTTCAAAAAGTTTATGTGGCTGAACCGACTGTTGAAGACACCATTGCCATTTTGCGTGGTTTGAAAGAGCGTTATGAATTGCATCATCATGTTCAAATTACCGATCCAGCCATTGTGGCTGCGGCAACCTTATCGCATCGTTATATTTCAGATCGTATGTTGCCAGATAAAGCTATTGACTTGATTGACGAAGCTGCATCGAGTATTCGTATGCAAATGGATTCTAAGCCAGAATCATTAGATCGTCTTGAAAGACGTATCATTCAACTTAAACTTGAGCAACAAGCGCTTAAAAAAGAGTCGGATGATGCCAGTAAAAAACGACTTGAGATGTTAAATAATGAACTTGCTGAAAAAGAAAAGGATTATGCGTCACTTGAAGAAGAGTGGAAATCAGAGAAAGCTGCACTTTCGGGCACTCAGAATATCAAAGCAGAGTTGGAAAAAGCTCGCACTGAGATAGAACAAGCTCGTCGAGCAGGGGATTTAAACAAGATGTCGGAATTGCAATATGGCAAAATTCCGGAACTTGAAAAGAAACTCGCAACAGCTACGCAATTAGAAGGTAAAACCATGAAATTATTGCGTAACAAAGTGACCGATAACGAGATTGCCGAAGTATTATCGAAAGCGACGGGTATTCCTGTTTCGAGAATGCTTGAAAGCGAAAAAGATAAATTATTACACATGGAAGACGCTTTACATAAACGTGTTATTGGGCAAGATGAAGCTGTTGTCGCTGTTGCAAATGCTATTCGTCGTAGCCGTGCTGGTCTTTCTGATCCGAATAAACCGATTGGGTCTTTCTTATTCTTAGGTCCAACAGGTGTGGGTAAAACCGAGCTTTGTAAAGCATTGGCAAACTTTATGTTTGATAGTGAAGATGCAATGGTACGGATTGATATGTCTGAATTCATGGAAAAACATTCCGTTGCTCGCTTAATTGGTGCGCCTCCTGGTTATGTTGGTTATGAAGAGGGCGGATATTTAACCGAAGCTGTACGGCGTCGACCTTATTCAGTGATTTTACTGGATGAAGTGGAAAAAGCGCATCCGGATGTCTTTAATATTTTATTACAAGTCTTAGATGATGGTCGCTTAACTGACGGACAAGGTCGTACAGTGGATTTCCGCAATACGGTTATCATCATGACATCTAACTTGGGTTCTGATTTAATTCAAGGACAAGTTGAGCTTAGTTATGACGAAATGAAAGCATTAGTTATGACTGTGGTAACTAAACATTTTAGACCTGAATTTATCAACCGTATTGACGAAACGGTGGTCTTCCATCCACTGGGTCAAGAAAACATCAAAGCGATTGCTAGAATTCAATTGGCACATGTTGAAAAACGCTTAGATGAACGAGGTTATGAAATGGATATTTCTGATGCAGCGTTAGAACATCTTGCTAAAGTTGGTTTCGATCCAATTTATGGTGCAAGACCGTTAAAACGCGCTATTCAACAAGAAATTGAAAACCCATTAGCACAACAAATATTGTCCGGTAAATTAGTACCAGGTAAAACCATTCATTTGGATTTAGTGGGTGATAATATCGAAGCTAAACAGTAATCAACAAATAAACCGACCTTAATGGTCGGTTTTTTTTTATTGTACCGATCCGTCACTTTAACAGTGTATATTGCGGTAGATAAGTCATCGTCAATTTTAGATCTATCAATAATCAATCGATCCATTCTCGTTTTAACTCATTTGCATTAATAATAACTTTAACATATTAATAATATTGAGTATTTCCTAATAGAAAAACATCAATGGAATTTTTGACTTCATTTTTTTTGTGATCATGATCTCATCCTGAACGATTACAATATTGCCAAATCGATCATAAAACATCATAATCAATCATATCTTGATTGATTAAATAAAATGGCAATGAGAAAGGATATTAAAATGATTAAATTGATCATAAGTGATCTAGATGGGACATTTTTAAATAGCCAAGGTGATTATGACCGTAAGCTATTTTCGCAAGTGTATGCGCTTATGGCTGAGCAACAAATTCATTTTGTCACTTGTACCGGTAAACAATGTGAACGGGTTGAAGAGCTATTTGGTGATTACAGCGACAAAATCTGGATAGTCGGTGATAGCGCAACGACCATAAAACATAAAGGTGAATTTATTTATCGCTCATTCATCCCTAATGAACTAGGGCAGCGTATGATAAAAACCTTGGAACAAGTTAGTAAAGCGCACGTTATCATTGCTTGTACTGCTCAAGGAGCCGTCATCAAAGCCCATTTACCTGAACGATTAAAAGCTAAAGTCCGAGGTTCATATGCAACAATAATTGAAGTGGATGATCATGCTCTTATTGGTGATGACTTTATTAAAATCACTGTATATGATGAAAAAGGGCAATGTTTACAAACTCGACAGCATTTAACTCCTTTTGAAAACCAAGCTTATATTGTGGTGTCTGAAGCTTCATGGATTGATATCACTCAGCATGATGTTCATAAAGGGAATACTATCAAAAAATTACAACAGCTACTTAAGGTAAATTATCATGAAACCATGGCATTTGGTGACGGTTACAACGACATAGAATTACTTGAACAAGCGGAGTATAGTTTTGCAATGCGTAATGCATTTGAAGAAACCAAAGCTGTCGCTAAATTTATCACCGGTTTCAATGATGATAGTGCGGTACTGAATACGATAAAGCAACTAATTGAATTGCAAAGCAAATAATGGTATGCTCAGATTGAGTTGATGACAGCTGAATCTATTAAGCGATTTCTATTTTGAGATTAAAATCTTCAAAGCCCTCAATTTTGCTATCTCGACTAGCGATAATGATATCTATATCTTCACAAGTGGCAACTTTATAGCGAGCAACTTGTTGCATTTTGTCGGCAATCACTGCGGCTATAACCTCATTGCTTTGCGTAATGACTTCTTTTTTGAAGCAGGCATCATCATAATAAACTGCGCTTAACCCCGCATGCGGGTCAAGTCCACAAACGCCAATAAAGGTTTGATCAAAGACCATATTTCGGATTTGATTAACGGTATCAGCGCCCATTGTTCCCCCCGTTAACGGATTAACTTTGCCACCTAATAAAATGAGCTCGCCATTGGTACGGCTACTTAAGACCGAAGCAATTTGAGGAGAATTGGTGACAATCGTTAATGTCAAATTTTGTGGGATATAACTTGCCATTGCTAAATAGGTGGAACCAGTATCAATAAAAATGCAGGAATTATTTTTGATTAATTTTGCACATTTTATTGCTACTGAAGATTTTTCGTCTACACATTGATTAATACGAGTTTCAAATGTGTCTGATTGTTTTAAATGGCTAACTGCTCCACCATATACACGCTTGCAAACACCGTCACGGGCTAGTTTTTGTAAATCTCGACGAATCGTGTGTTCTGAAACCCCTAACAATTTAATTAAATCAGCACTGACAACACGCCCTTTTTCAGTCAAAAGCTGCCGGATAAAAGATTGGCGTTGTTCAGGGAATGCATTATAATCAATCATCTAATATCCTTTAAAAAATTATGCTGATTTCTAAAAATATCTTTAATGATCATACCGTTTTTAAGCGAATTATCCTATGATTTTTTAAAAGGATAAATTACTTCTGCCCCCGAATTTTTTAATTAACTTATTGATTGTGTGGTTTTTTTGTATTAAAACTTGATTAACCTTTCATATTTTATTTGTTATTATTTAGAACAGAAATTAAAATATCTTTTTTTACCTGAGTTAGGTTGGAAGTAATGTCTATTGCTGTCGTTAATGTTAATCGTCAAGCTATTCTGCATAATATTGAGTATGTGAGACGAAATTCACCTAATAGCTCCTTAATGGCTATTCTTAAAGCAAATGCTTATGGTCATGGGATTGCTGGCATTGCTCAATTATTATCCGATAAGGTCGACTACTTTGGGGTTGCAAGACTTTCTGAAGCGCTTTTGTTACGGCAAATTGGGATCATTACCCCCATTGTTTTGTTGGAAGGTTTTTTTCCACATGATGAAATAACGGATTTAATTGATTTTAATTTGCAAACTGTGGTTCATTCAAGTTGGCAAATTGATGCGTTAAATGCGATTAAAATTGAAAATCAAATCACAGCTTGGTTCAAAATAGACACAGGTATGCATCGTTTAGGGTTTCGGTTTGATGAGGCTCAAGGTGAATTTAATCGATTAGCAAGTTGTTGCGTTGTGCGTAAACCATTAAATATTATCAGTCATTTTAGTTCTGCTGATGATTTTTCTTCCAACCAAACGTCAAATCAATGTTTGCTGTTGGACGAATTTGTTGAATCAATTTCTAGTAAATCATTGCTTGATAAGCAATCTATTGCTGCTTCTGGCGGTATTCTTGCTTGGCCAAATTCACATCGTGATGTGATTCGATTAGGTATTGCTTTGTATGGCGTTTCTCCTTTTGAGAATCCCATTGCCGAATTACACCCAGCTATGACGTTTAAGTCAGAGCTAATTGCAGTAAGAAAGCATAAAAAGGGTGAATCTGTGGGCTACGGGCAAATTTGGACAAGTCATAAAGAGACAAAATTAGGTGTTGTTGCAATGGGGTATGGTGATGGATATCCTCGCGGTATACCCGAAAATACGCCTGTGTTAATTAATGGTAGACGTGTTCCTATTGTGGGGCGTGTTTCAATGGACATGATTATTGTTGATCTGGGACTGAATAGTTCGGATAAACCAGGCGACGAAGTCATTTTTTGGGGAAAGGAGTTGCCGGTAGAAGAAATTGCTAAATATACAGGTATCAGTGCATATGAATTATTAACGCGCTTAACTACACGAGCTAAGGTTCACTATATAGATAAATAAGTTATGATTAAAAAAATATTTTTATACACGTTTTTGGCAATAATTTTAGTTGTCACCGCTTCGCTTGCGTTGGGTTACTATTTTTTACAACAGTTTTCTAAACAGCATATTCATGTTAACGATGATAATAAAGTGTTTATTATCAAAAAAGGAACGTCAATACATCAGTTAGTTGAACAAATAGATCAAGCAAATTTAATGGATAGGGCTTATCTACTTCCTTATTTGTATAAATTAAATCCTGAATTAAGTTCTATTAAAGCAGGGGGATATAAGTTAGAACCCCATATGACTGTTGATGAGTTTCTAAAATTATTAGTGTCAGGGAAAGAAAGCAGTTTTACGCTAAGATTTGTAGAAGGGAAGCGAGCCAATGATTGGTTAAATACCATGAAAAATACCCCTTACATTCAACAAACTTTGGTTGATAAATCAAGCGATGATATTGCAAAAATTCTAGGTATTGAGGGGCCTCTTGAAGGGTGGCTTTCGCCAAATACTTATCTTTATACGGTCGACACCTTAGATATTAATATTTTAAAACGTGCTCATCTCACTATGAAAAATAACTTGCAAAGAGTGTGGGAAAATCGTGATAGTGGGCTACCATATAGCACACCGTATGAATTACTTATTATTGCCTCAATTATTGAAAAAGAAACTAGTCTCAGTTCTGAACGTGCGAATGTAGCATCTGTTTTTGTTAATCGATTAAAAGCAAAAATGAAGCTGCAAACCGATCCTACAATTATTTATGGTTTAGGTGATAAATATACGGGTAAAATTAGACGTATTGATATGACCGATAAGACTAATCCTTATAATACCTATGTCATTAATGGTTTACCACCTACGCCTATTTCAATGCCAAGTTTAGCGTCGTTAGAAGCTGCGGCACATCCTGCTGATACCAAATATCTGTTTTTTGTCGCTAATGGTAAGGGCGGACATACGTTTACGACGAATTATAATAGCCATTTAAAAGCGGTCAATGAGTATCGAAATAAGTTAAAAAAATAAAAATTATGTTCTTTATTAAAATTACCGCGTGCAGAACGCGGTAATTAACTTCTCAGATCTATTCAATATCACTTTTTCATATGTTTAAGCCACCATTAACTATTTGGATTGGGTCAATTCATCAAGTTGTTTTATCAGATCTAACAAATGGTCAATATTGTTCTCTGACTCTTTTAACGCTTCTTCAAAATAGGGGTGTAACGCAAAGGGGGGAATAGCCGAATTGGCATCAATTATAGCTCGAATTCGGGGTATAAAAATCCATTGTAACCATTCGTATGATTTCATGGTATCAAGAGCAAAAGGTTGTTGACTTAAAAAAGCATCCTGAGTGGGTGGCAAGGCTTGCCATAAATCTATTTTTTTTAACGCTTGCTCAATTCGTTCTAATTGATCTTTAATTAAGTTAGCTTGCATTTTATTAGCAAGCAAATGCCTATAATATTGCCAATCAAAATAAGGCCCAGGATCTGTTTTACGTTCTGGTGCAATGTCACTGTGTCCGGTGATATTGTGAAGTGGATAAGTTTGTTGTAGTAGAAGGGTGACTTTTGCCAGTTGTTGATATTGCACTTCGGTAAATTTTTCACTATCACATCCTTCCAATTCGATTCCTATTGAAAAATCATTACAATTTTCTTGTCCTTCAAATGCTGATATACCTGCATGCCATGCTCGTTTATCAAAAGCTACAAATTGAATTATCTCACCGTCACGACGAATAAATAGGTGACTTGATACCTGCATTTGATAGATATCGGCAAAATAAGGGTGTTCATTTGGATCAAGCTGACCTGTGAACAGTTGTTCTACATAAGGGCCACCAAATTGATTGGGCGGAAGGCTTATATTATGAATCACTAATAATGAAATGGGTTTATCACTTGGTCGATCATTATAAAATGGTGAAATGACCTGTTTTACACCTTGTAACCAACCATTAACGATCTTTAAGGACATATCGACTCCCTATCTTATAAAACTTTGTTATCAAATGACTGATTTGTGATTTGACTTCCAATAATTTAAATAATGATGAAATCAGAAAAACAATTATTGTTATCCTTTTTCCATACTTGGCATACCGTTATTATTTCATTTTTTTTAAACGCTATAAAGTTGCTTGTGTTTCGTTAGCAATTTAATAACAGAGAATGAATATGAACAAACAATCGGGATTTTCCTTATTTGAACTCATGATAGCAATTATAGTAATTGCTATTTTAACGGCAATTGGTTTGCCTGCTTATCAAGGCTATGTAAAAAAAGCAGCCATGACCGATATGCTACAAGCCATGACCGCTTACAAAACAGCGGTAGAAATATGTGTAATTGAGCAAGGTGGATTAGCAAATTGTAATAATGCAAATAATGGTATTCCAATGACTAAATCAACCAATTATGTCACCTCAGTGACAGTCACAAATGGGATGATTGAATTAGTTGGACAAAATGCCTTATCTGGCTTAACAGTAACGATGACACCGACGCTGAATATAACCCATGGTAGTGTTGATTGGTCACGTACCTGTGTAACTAATCCTGTTGATGTAAGCTTAAATAGTGTATGTGAAGATATCTTTAAATTTTAAATTAATGCAACAATAAAATGGTTTTAGTCATGCAAGAAGATCAACTAGTCGACAGTATTGATAAATTATTGCTTAAAGCTTTAAAAAAACGTGCTTCGGATATTCATTTTGAACCTTATCAACAAAGTTATCGCATTCGTATGCGGATTGACGGTGTATTGCATACCATACTGGTTCCTCCTTTAACACTGGCAAAGCAAATCGTTGCCAGATTGAAAATAATGGCAAAGTTGAATATTGCAGAACAGCGATTACCCCAAGATGGGCAATTAGTAATAGATCGTTATGCAATGCGGATTTCAACCTTACCGGTCATGAATGGTGAAAAAGTGGTGTTACGCGTACTCGATAATCATGATTCACCGCTGTCAATTCACGATTTAGGATTAACGGATCGGGATCTTGTTCAGTTTCAACAAATATTAAATTACCCACAAGGATTAATATTAGTTACAGGGCCGACAGGTAGCGGTAAAACGGTAACGCTATATAGTGGACTGAAAACATTAAACCTGCCTCATTGTAATATCTGTAGTGTGGAAGATCCGATTGAAATACCGGTTGAAGGTATTAATCAAACGTCTGTAAATATGAAAATTGGGTTAACTTTTGCAACCATTTTACGCGCTTTGTTAAGGCAAGATCCTGACGTGATGATGATTGGTGAAATTCGTGATCATGAAACAGCAGAAATAGCCATTCAAGCTGCCCAAACCGGACATTTAGTCCTGTCTACCTTACATACTAATTCAAGTATAGAAGCAATAACACGTTTGAATCAAATGGGAATAGAACGATATCTCATCTCTGCTAGTGTTAAATTAATCATCGCTCAACGATTAGTACGTAAGTTATGTTGTCATTGTAAAGTGGTGGCGAGCGAGCTGATTAGGCTAGGACAAAAGCCGATTCCACATTATGTCGCAATCGGATGTGAGAAATGTGTAGGTGGTTACTCAGGACGAATAGGGTTATATGAATTTTTAACTATCACCCCTGAAATTCAACACCAAATTTTAAATCAACAGGTTATAACACCTTCAAATCAAATTTCTTTAAGGCAATCAGCTGAACAATTAATACAGCAAGGGATAACGACCTTAGCAGAAATAAATAGAGTATTAGGTGAAACATGAAAAGGCTCTATTATTGGTACGACATCAATTTTGTAGAACATAAAATTATAGCGGCTTCACAAAACGATGCGCGACGGCAATTATTATTGCAAGGTGATATCGCCATAAAATTCAAGGCAGGTCACTATGTATTTTCAAGTAGTTTTAAGCGTATTGAATTATATATCTTGACAAAACAACTGGCTACCATGCTAAAAGCTGGATTACCTTTGCTTGAAATTTTGCATTTACTTGCGCATGAACACCCTAAACAGCATTGGCAATGTTTATTGACGGAAATTGCAGGGCAACTAGCTAAAGGAGAACGACTATCAACAGTACTAACTCAACATCAATCTGTCTTTCCACCACTTTATGCTGAAATTATTGCAACAGGGGAATTAACAGGACAACTTGATTTGAGTTTTGAACAATTGGCTTTTCAAATAGAGGCATCAATTAATTTACAAAAACGACTAAAAAAAGCATTGCGTTATCCATTATTCCTTTTGTTTATGTCAGTTGTTGTAACACTAATTATGTTATTGATAGTATTACCTAAATTTGTAGATATTTATCAAAGTTTTGAAGCTGAACTTCCCTTTTTTACATTATTAATTATTGATTTGTCTTACTATATTCAGAATAACTATGGGAAATGGGTCGGCATGATTGGTTTGTTTTGGCTTATTTATCATTATCACTTAAAAAAATCTTACGCCCCAAAAATGGATAAATTAATATTGAAATTACCATTCTTGAATTCGTTAATTCATACTTTGCATTTAACCCAAATATTTCAGACTCTTTCGATAACTCAAATAGCAGGTATTCCTATATTGAGTGGGTTGAATGCGGTTGCAACAATTATGCAAAATTACCATTATCGTCATGTTATTTATCAAATTATCGCCGGAATTGAACAAGGTTATTCATTCAGTGCTATTATCGAGCAGCAAAGTTTATTACCTCCATTGTGCAGTCAATTGATCTTGGTTGGTGAAGAGTCAGGTACATTAGATTTGATGCTAAAACAACTAGCAGAATATTATCAGGAACAACATCAAACGCTGACTGATAATATGATACAGCTGTTTGAACCGCTGTTGATGTTAATTTTAGGTTTGATTATTGGTGGGTTAATTATTGCCATGTATTTACCGATTTTCCAATTGGGGGATGTAATTCATTAATGATTTGGTTAATTATTGGATTGGGAATGTGTTTGGGAAGCTTCATTCATGTGGCTTACTGTCGTTTTAAGCCTATCTATTCAGGGTATGAATATTTAATTGCTATTTCTTTTCATCACTCTCGTTGTCCACATTGTCACAAACAACTTAGATTTTGGCAACTGTTTCCTGTTTTTTCATGGCTATTACTGAAGGGACAATGCTGGGCGTGCAAAGGGAAAATTCATTATCGCTATATCGTATTTGAGATTTTATTTGCGGTTATTTTTGCTATTCTATTTTTGACAAAAGGCTGGACTTTAAATACGGTTTTATTAATGATATTAGCGTGTTATTTTCTCTTATTGGCAATGATAGATCTAAAATATTATTTATTGCCAGATCTATTTACTCAACCCCTACTATGGTTAGGGATTTTAGCTGGCTATTTTAATCTGTTTGGCATTACGTTAAATAAAGCGATCACTGGCATTATTTGGGGTTATTTTTTATTAATTGTCCCTAAAGAATTATTTTATTTGCTGACCAAAAAACAGGGACTAGGGCAGGGTGATGTTAAGTTATTGGCTGCTTTAGGCGCATGGATATCTTATGAAGATCTTCCCTTGTTGTTAGTTTTTTCATCATTTTTAGCTATCGTTTATTATCTTATTTTGCGTTATGGATTAAGTGATCAATCAATAACTGTAATTCCATTTGGTCCGTTTTTGTTAATGTCGGGTTATTTGATTTTGTATTACCATGTGTGAGTTTTTTCAGTTATATACTGTTTTCAAAGCCGTTTTAATGTTTGATTGAAAATAGAGGCGTTTAACTAGTTTTAAATGTGAAACTTATAACTAAAATTAATAATCATAGTAAAATTAGTTATTTTTATTAAGAATGATATCGTATTATAGTGGCTATTAATTCGAGGTATAACTGGTAAATCAATTAGTCAGAAAGGAATAATTAATGGACTCAATTACACAACTAAAAAATGAGATGATCTCATGGCGTCACTATATTCACTCTCATCCCGAAACTGCATTTGAAGAAACTAATACCACTCAATTTATCATTGAAAAGTTGAAATCATTTGGTATATCAGAATTATACACTGACTTTGCACCCACAGGGGTTGTTGGCATCATAAAAGGTAATAAAGAAGGGCGGATGATTGCTTTACGAGCTGACATTGATGCCTTGGATATTACCGAAGAGAATAATATTGATTATAGTTCAACAATACACGGAAAAATGCATGCTTGTGGTCATGATGGTCATACAGCAACGTTATTGGGAACGGCAAAATATTTGAGCCAGCATCGTGATTTTAGTGGAACGGTAGTTGTTATCTTCCAACCAGCCGAAGAAAACGAAGGGGGTGGCCGTGTAATGGCGGAAAATGGGCTATTTGATAAATTGCCTATTGAAGCAGTATATGGAATTCACAATCAGCCCAATATGGCATTAAATCATTTCTATATTAATCACGGTGCAATAATGGCATCTTATGATATCTTTGAAATTAATGTGACAGGTGTTGGCTCACATGCAGCGGCACCGCATCTGGGTAAAGATACAATTTTAACTGCAACACAAATCGTCAATGGATTACAAAGTATTGTGAGCCGTAATGCCGATCCTCTTAGCTCCTTAGTTGTCAGCGTAACACAAATTCATAGTGGTGATACTTGGAATGTATTACCTCAACAAGCTGTAATTCGAGGAACGGTTAGAGCATTTAGTTCCGATGTTCAGGACATGGCTGAATCAAGAATCAAACAGATAGCACAGGGTATCGCATCAACTTTTGACGCCAAAGCGGAAGTCAATTATCAGCGCCGTTATCCTGCTACCATAAACTATGCTAAGCAGGCGGATATAGCCATTAGCGCTGCAAGAAAAGTGGTGGGCGATGATAATGTAACGATTGATCCTCCTCCTTCAATGGGATCTGAAGATTTTGCCTTTATGTTACAAAAGGTTCCTGGTGCTTATGTTTGGTTAGGTGCAGGGCAAGGGGCAAATTTGCATAATCCTGCTTATAATTTTAATGATGAGCTATTAACAACGGGTGTAAACTATTTTGTGCAAATTGTTTATCAAGAGTTAGGTAAGGGATAATTAAAGATTTCATTGATAGCTAGAATATATTTATCTATATTCTAGCTATTCTTATCAATTCAAATTGTTTAATTTTAATGAATATAAATTGAAAAATCGATATTGTTTTTAATTGGAATGATTAATAGCAACTAATTAATCAATGAAAATTTAGCTTGCTTGTTGATTGTCCTTTAATTCTAAAGTCAGTATTGATATCTATACCATTAGGTAGTACTACTTGTACATACACATCATGATTTTGATTAAGTTTTAGTGATGCTAACACTTTCCCCCCTTCTCGCCAATTTCCTTCTATTTGATATTCTATCGTATCACCAATGATAGGTAGTACATCACTTTTGCCAGATAATAGATAAAGTCCACGTTTATTTGTGCCACGAAATTGCGCTCTAGCAACCATTTCTTGTCCGCAATAACAACCTTTATCAAAACTAATGGCATTATAGAGTTGTAAATTACACGCTTGTGGTAATAAACTTTCTGTATTTTCACTATCAATAATGGCATAGCCTGCTTCTAAATCAAGTTGTAACCATTTATTGCTTGGTTGTAAATGACTTTCAATAGGCTGTGGTGTAATGACAATGATTCGGGGTTGAGGTAACATTAATTTAATATAAGTAGTGTCATTATCATTAACACAATTATCGTCATTGAATTTTGATAGTATTTGCGCTGGTAATGCATCAGCCATAATCCCATACATATTTAAATCTTGTTCCTTTTCAATCGTCACTTTGGAAAAAATAGCATATTTTTTTAGTTCGGTAATTTGCTTTTCTGCAACACTTTTACGCAATAAATAATATATCTCAGCACCGCGCATAAATAATAATAGATTACTCCACATTCTCCCTTTAGCATCACAATGAGCAGCAAACAATGCTGAGTGCTCGGAAAGATTTTTCATATCAATAGTCACTTGACCTTGTAAATATTTAAGATTGTCTTCTCCTGTCACTTTTACTAATTGCCAATCAGTAAGCGAGATAGGTTCCAAAGAATAATTGCTCATGATAATACCTTTTAGGAATAATATGTCGGGTTTAGATAAGACTTAAATAGACTTTTCCAAAGTGTATAGAAAAAACATAAAAATAACAATAAAACACAAAAATTATATTTTGCGTTAAATTTTTTAACAATATGTTTTATATTGACTTTTATTAGCATTTGTTTACGCTGTTATCGTATAAAGAAAATTAATAACCTTATACAGTTTATTGATTTAATGTAGTAGTTAATGCAAAATAAATGACTAATTTGTAATATTGGAGGCAACAACGATGGCAAAACTGTCAGGCGCAGAAATGGTCATTCAATCTTTGATTGATCAAGGAGTAAAACAGATATTTGGTTATCCCGGTGGTAGTGTTCTTGATATCTACGATGCAATTCATACTTTAGGTGGCATAGAGCATATATTAGTTCGTCATGAACAAGCCGCTGTACATATGGCTGATGGTTATGCTAGGGCTACAGGTGATGTTGGTGTTGTACTCGTAACATCAGGGCCTGGAGCGACCAATACAATTACTGGTATTGCGACTGCCTACATGGATTCTGTGCCATTGGTTGTTATTTCGGGTCAGGTAGCAAGTAACTTGATTGGCAATGATGCCTTCCAAGAGTGCGACATGGTCGGTATATCACGCCCGATAGTCAAACATAGTTTTCTAATAAAAGACAGTAAAGACATTCCTGAAATTATTAAGAAAGCTTTCTATATTGCGTCAACAGGTAGACCTGGCCCGGTTGTGATTGATCTGCCAAAAGATATTGTTAATCCTGCAAATAAATATAATTACCATTATCCTAAATCTGTCTCAATGCGTTCATATAATCCAACTATTCAAGGACATAAAGGACAAATTAAAAAAGCATTAACGACATTATTGGCAGCTAAAAAACCCGTTTTATTTATTGGTGGCGGAGTAATTAGCGCCGGTGCAAGTGATGCTATTAAACGTTTAGCCGAAAAATTGAATCTCCCTGTTGCGTCAACATTAATGGGGATAAGTGCTTTTCCTGGTACAGATAAACACTATTTAGGCATGATTGGAATGCATGGGGTGTATGAAGCCAATATGGCGATGCATAATGCCGATGTAATATTTGCTGTTGGTGCCAGATTTGATGATAGAACAACCAATAATGTTGAAAAATATTGTCCGAAAGCAAAAATAATACATATTGATATTGATCCAACATCAATTTCAAAAACAATTTCTGCCACTATTCCTGTTGTGGGTGATGCTAAAGTAGTGGTTGAAACGATGTTATCCGAACTTAATGAATTGCAAGCTGATCGTGATCTTGATGCATTAGTGGATTGGTGGAAACAAATTGATCATTGGCGTTCACGTCGCTGTTTAGCTTATAGTCATGAAGGTGAAAGCATCAAACCACAAGAAGCAATCGAAGTTTTATATAAATTGACTCAAGGTAATGCATTTGTCACTACTGATGTAGGTCAACATCAAATGTTTACTGCTTTGTATTATCCTTTTGATAAACCTCGTCATTTTATTACTTCTGGTGGTCTAGGTACCATGGGGTTTGGTCTTCCGGCTGCGCTTGGGGTGAAACTTGCTTTTCCAGATCAATGTGTCGTGTGTGTAACCGGTGATGGTAGTATTCAAATGAATATTCAAGAACTTTCTACCGCTTTACAATATGGTTTACCGGTTATTGTTTTAAATCTAAATAACCGTTTTTTAGGCATGGTTAAACAGTGGCAAGATATGATTTATGCTGGGCGACATTCTTGTTCGTATATGGAATCATTGCCTGATTTTGCAAAAATAGCGGAAGCTTATGGTCATGTTGGTATGGTCATTACCAAGCGTGAAGATCTGGAAACAAAACTTAAAAAAGCCTTGTCAATTAAAGATCGATTAGTCTTTATTGATGTCATGACCGATGCAACTGAACATGTCTACCCAATGCAAATACGTGGTGGAGCAATGAACGAAATGTGGCTGAGTAAAACGGAGAGAACCTAATGCGATATATTTTATCAATTTTAACAGAAAATGAACCCGGGGCTTTATCTCGAATTATTGGTCTGTTCTCACAACGTGGTTTTAATATTGAAACCATTACGACAGCACCGACAGAAGATCCGACCATGCACAGAATGACCATTCAAACAACAGGTGATGAACATGTGCTAGAGCAGATTCAAAAGCAGCTTCATAAACTTGTCAATGTTTACCGTGTACATGATTTAACCGAAGGGCCTCATGTTGAACGAGAAATTATGTTAGTGAAAGTGGCTGCTAAAGGGTCTGATGCACGAGATGAAGTTAAACGTTGTGCCGATATTTTTAGAGGCTCGATTGTCGATGTTACCGCAACGCATTACATTGTTCAATTATCGGGTACGAGTGAAAAACTAGATTCTTTCTTAGCGTCGATACGTGAAACTTGTCATATTGTCGAAATGGTTCGATCGGGAATTATTGGATTATCGCGTAGTGAAAAAACAGCAAATCACTAAATAAAAGAATCAGATTGACCAATTTTATCAGTTAAATATAACTATAATAATGTTTCATAAGGAATAAGTCACAAAATGAATATATTTGGTTTAATATTAGTCATTCACATTTTGGTTTTGATCGTTTCGTCGATTAGAAAAAACTTCAAAAGTAACAAAAAAAAGAAAAAGTTAATTGAAAAAAACTATATTGTTGATCTTAGGCCTATTAGGCAATTGTCCACACTAGAAGAACGTCTTATAACACCTTATCTAAAAACAACAAAACATTTATCTTCAGAGGTAAAAGAATCGTCATTAATAAATTCAGATGTAATATCAATATCTGGCAAATTAGTCAAACAAAATATCAATCACTATGTTGGCGAAACACTTTTTTATAAAATTAATAATATTGATGTCATTATCCCCTATGATATGGATCGTTTTATCTTAGATGATAATGTAGCTGAAGTAGTTTTCACTGAAGATTATGCCATTGTGATTAGGTTAAATGATCACGATATTCGTTATGCAGCGCATCAAAATATCATCAATGAAAAAAAATTAGAAAAAGATGATATGGAGTATTGGGCAAGTGAATTGTTTGATGTTCAACATCCAGAAAATTATAATCATAATCATGACAATGAGACTATAAACAATCGCATTGAAAATCAACAAAAATTTGGTTATGAAATTTTAATGACACGGCAAGAAACACCGTTAGAATCAGCGTATCGGAATAAAAATAATAAAGGGATAGTTGCGGTATTTTTTTGCTTTTTAACAATTAATTATTTTTTAGATTTTTGGCAAAGTAATGAACTATTTGATCTGTTTTTATTTGGCATAAATTTACTAGCAGTTATCTATTTTTATTGTCGTAAACCAAAGTCTAAAGTAAAAATTCAATTTGTTAATCGAATAAGAGGAAAAGTTAAACATAAAAACTCTAAAACGAAACAAATTACTGTTGGTCATAATTCTATTTTAAATTATCCTGATAATTGGCAAGCATATATTCCCGAACATACATTAACTAATGTTGAGCTTGATGTTACTTTTGAGGATAAAAAAATAATTCGTTATGGTTATACATTGTCAGTTTCGAAAGAGATTGAAAATTTTGGACCACCAAAGTTTGCGGGACGTAATTTATGGCTATTTCTTGTAGGTATTATTTTGACATTTATTGTTTATGCAAAATCCAATGTTAAAGATAATATCTTTTATATGTATCACTTTGCTAATCATGACCTGAAAAGTTGGAATTTTGATGATAGTTCACAATTATTAACCAACAATCTAAAAGAGGGCGATTGGGTAAATGTTACCACGGAAGAGGCACTTTGTGATAAATATAACAAAAAGGTGAATAGTAAGTGCGGAAAAGTAGAAATCCATAATCAAACCGATAATGTTTCTTTCTTCATTACGCTGAAAAATAAGTTTTTTAACGAAACAGATAGCAAAGACCAAGAGGATTTAGAATCTAATCGGGTTTCGAATTCAACTTTTCAAAATAGTTTGAATAGCCAATCGGGGCGAGTCAATTTTTCTGGATTAGTCTCAGATATTTATTATCGAGATGATAATTCTATCTCAGGATTTACGATTAATCCTGACATTAGATATCAAATTAATGAACAAGACAGGTGGTTACCCATTATTTTAAGTATCTCTTTATTTGCTTTTTTTGCATTAAGTACGATTTTTAATGGTTTAATTTTCATTTGGAAACGGATACAAAATCGAGTTCGAAAAAGTAAGATTAATAACTTTTATGCTAATCTTACAGTTTAGATTGATTGTCGAAGATAATTCTGTTTTCAAATTAAAGTTGATTAGATTGAGTAGCATTAAATCTATCTAATCAGCTTAATTAAAACATCTGTTAAAGATAATTATTCAATTGTGAGCAAGGTCAGATTCTGTTATACTATTTTCCCGTCTGATTTATCGTATATTGTGTTGCTTTTATCGTTTGAAAACGACGCAATATTGTTCTTATAAATTAATAATGGTCTGGTATTAATGGTCACGAATTATATTTTTGTTACAGGCGGTGTCGTTTCTTCTCTTGGTAAAGGCATTGCCGCAGCATCACTCGCTGCAATTTTAGAAGCCCGCAATTTAAAAGTCACCATGTTAAAACTTGATCCCTATATTAATGTCGATCCGGGTACAATGAGCCCGATTCAGCATGGTGAAGTTTTTGTGACGGAAGATGGGGCAGAAACGGATCTTGATTTAGGTCATTATGAGCGTTTTATTCGCACTAAAATGACTCGCAAAAATAACTTCACAACAGGGCGTATCTATTCCGATGTATTACGCAAAGAACGTCGTGGGGATTATTTAGGTGCAACTGTTCAAGTCATTCCCCATATTACCAATGAGATCAAATCTCGCGTTATTGCAGGAGCTAAAGGCTTCGATGTTGCTATTGTTGAAATCGGTGGCACAGTTGGGGATATTGAATCACTTCCATTTTTAGAAGCGATTCGTCAATTAGCGGTTGATGTAGGTCGAGAACATACCTTATTTATGCATTTAACCCTAGTGCCATATTTAGCTTCTGCTGGAGAAGTTAAAACAAAACCTACACAACACTCAGTCAAAGAGTTGTTATCTATTGGTATTCAACCTGATGTGTTAATCTGTCGTTCAGATCGTATCATTCCAGCTAATGAGCGAGCAAAAATTGCACTATTTTGTAATGTGCCTGAACGTGCAGTTATTTCATTAAAAGATGTCGATTCAATTTATAAAATACCTGCTCTTTTAAAATCACAAAATTTAGATACTTTTGTCTGCAATCGATTCCACCTTGATTGCGTTGAAGCAGATCTATCAGAGTGGGAACAAGTGATTTATGAAGAGGCCAATCCTGTTGGTGAAGTCACAATAGGTATGGTGGGTAAATACACTGAATTACCTGATGCTTATAAGTCTGTAAACGAAGCATTAAAACATGGCGGGTTGAAAAACCGTTTAACTGTTCATATTCGTTATATCGATTCTGAAGATCTTGAATCGCGTGGTACGGATTTACTTTCAGGCTTAGACGCAATACTTATTCCAGGTGGATTTGGGTATCGTGGCGTTGAGGGTAAAATCATTGCTGCACGCTATGCGCGTGAAAACCAAATACCTTATTTAGGTATTTGTCTTGGAATGCAAGTTGCCATGATTGAATATGCTCGTAATGTGGCTGGAATTAAAGACGCAAATTCTACAGAATTTGTTAAAGATTGTGCGAATCCAATCATTGCGTTAATCACTGAATGGAGTGATGAATCGGGTAATGTTGTCCAACGTAATGAAAATAGTGATTTAGGTGGTACTATGCGACTTGGTTCTCAGATATGTCATTTAGAACCAGACTCATTAGTATTTGATATGTATAAAAAAGAGTCAATCACTGAGCGTCATCGTCATCGTTACGAAGTGAATAATAATTTATTACCTGAAATTGTAAAAGCAGGATTAAAAGTAACAGGACTTTCAACTGATAGAAAATTAGTCGAGATTATTGAGGTTCCTAATCATCCATGGTTTGTTGCTTGTCAATTCCACCCGGAATTTACCTCGACACCACGAGATGGGCATCCACTGTTTAGTAGTTTTATAAAAGCTGCCAAGGAGTATCAGCAGCTACAACAAAAATAGTTTTAAAGTTTTACATTTGTAATATATCTGTCATATAGAGGAAAATAACATGGCAAAAATCGTTAAAGTACATGGTCGTGAAGTCATCGACTCTCGTGGGAACCCTACAGTTGAAGCTGAAGTTCATTTAGAAGGTGGTTTTGTTGGTCTAGCAATCGTTCCATCTGGTGCATCAACTGGTTCGCGTGAAGCATTAGAACTTCGTGATGGTGACAAATCTCGCTTTTTAGGAAAAGGTGTTTTAAAAGCAGTTGAAAACGTAAATGGACCAATTGCGAAAGCAGTTGTGGGTAAAGATGCGTTAGATCAAGCGGCTATCGACCAAATCATGCTTGATTTAGATGGAACTGATTTTAAATCTAACTTGGGTGCAAACTCAATTCTTGCAGTATCATTAGCTAATGCTAAAGCAGCAGCAGCAGCAAAAGGTGTTCCACTATATCAACATATTGCTGATTTGAATGGTACGCCAGGTCAATATTCAATGCCATTACCGATGATGAACATCATCAATGGTGGTGAACATGCGGATAATAACATCGATTTACAAGAATTTATGATTCAACCAGTTGGCGCGAAAACAGTACGTGAAGCAATCCGTATGGGTTCTGAAGTATTCCATAACTTAGCGAAAGTTTTACATGCTAAAGGTATGAATACTGCTGTAGGCGATGAAGGTGGTTTTGCCCCTAATTTAGATTCAAATGCTGAAGCATTAGCTTGTATCAAAGAAGCTGTAGAAAAAGCGGGTTATGTACTAGGTAAAGATATTACTTTAGCGATGGACTGTGCTGCTTCTGAATTCTATAACAAAGAAACAGGTAAATATGTATTAAAAGGTGAAGGTAATAAAGAGTTTACTGCTCAAGAATTTACGCACTATTTAGAAGGTTTAACTGAACAATATCCTATCGTATCAATCGAAGATGGTTTAGATGAAAGCGATTGGGACGGTTGGGCATACCAAACTAAAGCATTAGGTCACAAAATCCAATTAGTAGGTGACGATCTTTTTGTAACTAACACCAAAATCTTCAAACAAGGTATTGAAAAAGGGATTGCGAACTCAATCCTAGTTAAAGTTAACCAAATCGGTACATTAACTGAATCTATCGCAGCGGTTAAAATGGCGAAAGATGCAGGTTATACTGCTGTTATCTCTCACCGCAGTGGTGAAACTGAAGATTCAACTATCGCTGATTTAGCTGTTGGTTTAGCTGCTGGTCAAATCAAAACGGGTTCAATGAGCCGTTCTGATCGTGTTGCTAAATACAACCAATTAATCCGTATTGAAGAAGCATTAGGTGCTAAGGCTCCATTCAACGGACTTAAAGAAGTGAAAGGACAATAATTGAGTTTATAAAAACTGAATAATTGTTTAATAAGAAACGGTGACCAGTTCACCGTTTTTTATTTTCTTTTCTTATAGAATAAGATAGCAAAGGTTGCGTTGATTTATGTTGTATTGTACTCTTTAAAGTTGGTATTTATGACTAATCTTTGATATCTATTGATATTTTATAATTTAGCCACATATAAATTTTTTATAAATTAACTAACTCAAATTTATTTTTTCTGCTTATGAATAATATTACGAATATGTCCCAGCCAAAAAGCAAATGGCAACTTTTTAACTGGCTATGTACCGGTAAACTTCCGCTAAATGAACTTTGGCTTAATCCGACTTATCGTTATAAATTTTTTTTTAGAACCTTATTTTTAAGTCCTATTACACTAAAATGGTTGGATAAATTAAGACAATATCCATTACTTGGCTACTATTTTTCTTGCCAAACCAATTTACCGTGTAAATTACAAAGACCGTATTTATCATCAAGTTTGTCGCAACAAGAGCGTTTTGATGCGTTAGCATATCACTATGATTTTTTAGCGAATCAGCCTGATAGCATGACTAAGGCTTTTTATAATCCTAAAACTCCTTATGTATTGGCTAACCTAACAGTAAAAAATGAAGCTAATATTCAAATTGCGATTCAAGCGCGTAACAAGTTTGCTCGAGAAGGCGAAATAAGCCTTTATTTTTATGATAATGACGGTATTGATTTAGCAACATTAACTTTTTCAATCATTCAATATCAACAAAAAACGACTTTATTTATTGCAGGGTTGCAAGGTACCGGTCATCATGAAGCGCGAGTTCGGGTACAAAAAGCGACTAAGCAATGTTATGGATTATTTCCAAAACGAGTCGCCGTTGAGGCAGCATTAATCATTGCGCATTATTTTCAGCTTGAGCAAATTGTGGCGGTTGGAAATAAAACGCATGTGTATAACAATTGGCGTTATAACAGCAGACAAGAACGCATTTTGTCCGATTATGATGATTTTTGGTTAACAATCGATGGTCAACAAGATGATCGTGAGTTATTTATTTTACCTACTGAGATTACACGTAAATCGTTAGAAGATATAGCAAGTAAAAAACGTTCTGAATACCGTAATCGTTATGCTTTGTTAGATCAACTCAAACTGAATATTGAAACACAATTAGCATCATTAATATAATATACTAAAGGTAATGATTATTTACCTAATGTAGTGTCAAATTATCAAAATTGATTACAATCGATATTCAACTTGTTGTTTATCGATTTTTTTAATTAAAGCTCAATAAAATAATTGTCTTAAATTAATTAGTAGGGAATGAAATATGTATTTTGGTATTCTAATAGCACTTGTGCCTTTGTGCATTGGTTATTTAATTAAATGCAAACAAGAAAAATGGATAGCTAAAATTAACCAAATTCTAAGTTGGATGGTTTATTTTATTCTTTTTATTATGGGCGCAGAACTTGCTCATTTAGATAACCTTGCGACTAATTTGCAAAATGTTCTATTTTATACTGCTATTATTTTTATCTGTACTTTTGGCGGGAATTTTATTTTTCTAATGTTATTTGACCTATTTTTACCGTGGAAAGCCTCAAGCGTTAAACAAACCTTTGGTTCACGCGTAAAAATGATATTGGAATCATTGCGTGTCTTTATTGCACTTGTTTTGGGATTTATAGTCGGACTTTTTCCATTGTTTGTATGGCAATATACCGAAAACATTATTCAGGTTGTTTTAGTTTTTTTACTCTTGTTAATTGGTATTCAGTTAAGAAGTAATAATATTTCACTTAAACAAATTTTACTTAACAAAGTTGGTATTGCAACAACGCTAATCGTCATTATAAGCACTTTTATTGGTGGAATGGTAACCGCTTTACTATTAGATCTTCCTTTGCGTATAGGATTAGGTATGTCATCTGGATTTGGTTGGTATTCTTTGTCAGGCATTTTAATGACTGAAGCGCATGGGGCAATTATTGGCAGTGCCACATTTTTAAATGATATATTACGTGAACTTTTTGCCATTATACTTATTCCAACATTAATAAAACGGTATAAATTAACAACACTGGGTTTATGTGGTGCAACGTCTATGGATTTTACTTTGCCTATGTTACAGAAAGGAGCAGGAATAATGATAGTGCCACCTGCTATCGTGCAAGGTTTTTTGCTTACATTGCTAATGCCAATATTTATGACGTTATTTAATTATGGATGATAGATTATCTATTACTTGAGTCAAAAATCATATATTGATGAATTGAAAATGATATACAAAAATTAATGGTATGAAGAATTGAATAAAATTGCCTGGATTGCAAATTGGCAATATGATTACCTTATGTTACACTGCCAAAATCCGAATGGTTTGAGTGAATTATGAATACTGGATCGATTGATTATTGTGCGATAGGTCAGCGTTTACGGGCGTATCGTATAGCGGCTTCCTTAAAAGCAGAAGACATAGCACAAAATCTTAGAATTTCAAGAGCTGCGGTTTACCGTCTTGAAAAGGGTGAAATTATCAAAATCGAAACATTAGGACGTTTAGCGACTTTGTTAGATACATCCTTAGCAAGCTTGCTTGGTATTGATACTGAATATTATTCAAGTGGTGAAGGTTTTTTTGAACGTATGCGCCAACTTGAAGAACAATCAACACATATTTATTCTCATTTTGATCCTTTTTCTTTTTTACTCACTTCACCAGATTATCTTTCTCATCTTGCTATGATGCTAGATGAATCGGGCGATTCAATTAATTTAAAAAAATATGCAACAACGTTAGCCATTTTAAAAGAACGACAAACACAATTCTATCAATCAGCGCCTAAAGTCATTAATTTAATTAGTTTACGCAATGTAGAACGTTTTTTACATATTGGTTTAGTCGGTAATTTAAATCTTTCACCGGGTAAAAAGTCTGAACGCATGCTATTAGCTCGCAAAGAAGTCTATCACTTAATTGAATTAATTGAACAACAAACTTATTCGCCAACCATTGCTATTACAGAGCATGCAATTCCATCTATTGCTTTTCAACTATTTTATCAAAATGAAAACCCGATTTCGTTAGCGATGAGCCCGTTTCGATTAGGTGAATTACCGAATGTGACCACAGGGATTGCTTCTATTACCTCGTCTCACGATGCGATTAAGCGATACCGGTTGTTATTTGATAAATTGTGGCAAAATAGTGCTAAAGATAAACAAGCGATTGAATTGTTGAAAGCAACTTTAGATAAATTTTAAAAATCTTAAAAATATAAAGAGAACTATCATGTTATCCCTAACATTACAACCGATAAAAAGATTTAATGGTACGATAAACTTACCGGGTTCAAAAAGTGTGTCTAATCGGGCGCTACTTTTGTCTGCATTGAGTCAAGGTAATACACGTTTAACAAATTTATTAGACAGCGATGATGTCCGTTATATGCTTGATGCTCTTAAAGCATTAGGTGTTACGTATCAATTATCGAATGATCGCACGATTTGTGATATTCAGGGTGTCGGCGGAAAATTACATTCATCCCATGCATTAGAGCTTTTTTTAGGGAATGCCGGTACGGCGATGCGTCCTTTAACTGCTGCGTTATGTCTTGGTGAAAATAATATTGTGCTTACGGGCGAACCACGTATGAAAGAGCGCCCAATAGGGCATTTAGTTGATGCGCTTCGTCAAGGTGGGGCTAACATAGATTATCTTGAAAATGAAGGTTATCCACCACTGCATATTCATGGGGGCTTTATTGGCGGTAATATTCAGGTTGATGGCTCTGTTTCAAGTCAATTTTTAACGGCGCTATTAATGGCATCCCCACTTGCTGATAACGATACTGAAATTACTATTTTAGGGGATTTAGTCTCTAAACCGTATATTGATATCACGATCAA
This sequence comes from Gilliamella sp. CG13, assembly GCF_046635805.1. Lineage (NCBI taxonomy): Bacteria > Pseudomonadati > Pseudomonadota > Gammaproteobacteria > Orbales > Orbaceae > Gilliamella > Gilliamella sp. CG13. Next base: position 449,771 of record NZ_JBIDFM010000001.1, on the reverse strand, counting down.
AATGATGGCGATATTTGGGGTGTCGGTCATCAATGATAATTATCAAAAATTTGTTATTAAAGCAAAGCAAACTTATAAGTCACCGGGTACTTATTTGGTTGAAGGTGATGCTTCATCTGCTTCATATTTTTTAGCTGCAGCGGCGATTAAAGGGGGCACTGTTCGCGTCACAGGTGTTGGTAAAAAAAGCTTACAAGGTGATACCCAATTTGCCCATGTACTTGAAAATATGGGAGCTAAAGTAACGTGGGCTGATGATTATATCGAGTGTAGCCGAGGGGAACTTAACGGTATTGATATGGATATGAATCATATTCCTGATGCGGCGATGACAATAGCAACAACCGCTTTGTTTGCCAAAGGATCCACAACTATCCGTAATATCTATAATTGGCGAGTTAAAGAAACTGACCGCTTATCTGCTATGGCAACTGAATTGCGTAAAGTAGGGGCAGAGGTTGAAGAAGGTAACGATTATATAACGATTATCCCCTCTAAATCTTTAACACATGCTGAAATAAAAACCTATAACGATCATCGTATGGCAATGTGTTTTTCATTAGTGGCATTATCCGATACGCCCGTGACTATATTAGATCCTAAATGTACAATGAAAACATTTCCTGACTATTTTGAACAATTTAAACGATTGAGTGAATACTAAATGAATACATTAGTTCCTGTTATTGCTGTCGATGGCCCTAGTGGTGTGGGGAAGGGCACGTTGTGTCAAGCGTTAGCTAATCATTTCAATTGGCATCTTTTAGACTCTGGCGCGATTTATCGTGTGCTTGCGTTGTCGGCGCTTAATCATCACATTGCGCTCAATGATGAACTACAATTAACTCAATTAGCATTAAATTTACCTTTAACTTTTGATACCCATCATGGCGAAGTCAAAGTACTATTAAATGGCGTTGATGTTTCTAAAGATATTCGTACTGAAGAGACTGGAGGCGCTGCTTCTAAAGTGGCTTCGCTAAATCAAGTTCGGGCAGCATTATTGCAACGACAAAGAGATTTCAGGCAGTTGCCGGGGTTAATTGCGGATGGGCGAGACATGGGGACAGTTGTGTTTACTGATGCACCAGTAAAAATTTTTCTGGATGCCAGCCCGCACTCAAGAGCAGAAAGAAGAATGAAACAGTTGCAAGATAAGCAAAAACATGCTAAATTCGCCGAAATTTTGCAGGAGATAACTGCGCGTGATGAGCGAGATCGTAATCGAGCCGTTGCCCCATTAAAACCTGCAACAGATGCACTAATAATTGATACCACATCACTCTCTATTCAAGATGTATTTAATCAATCTATTACGTATATAAACGAAAAACTTGCGTTGTAAATTTATTTATAACGTGAACAAAGCTCCATTATAAGGACGAGTGGAGTATCATAAACAACCCCACAAGACATGATGTAATGTGGACGTTAATATTAATTTAAGTATATAAATATGACTGAATCTTTTGCTCAACTCTTTGAAGAGTCTTTAAATCAACTAGACACTCGTTCTGGTAACATGATCCGTGGTACTGTCGTTGCAATCGACAAAGATGTTGTTTTAGTTGATGCTGGTTTAAAATCTGAATCAGCAATTCCAGTAGAGCAGTTTAAAAATGCCCAAGGCGAATTAGAAGTTAAAGTTGGTGACGTTGTTGATGTCGTACTTGACTCAATTGAAGACGGCTTTGGTGAAACCATTCTATCTCGTGAAAAAGCTAAACGTCATGAAGCGTGGCTTACATTAGAAAAAGCAGTTGAAGATGCTGCAACAGTTTTAGGTGTTATCAATGGTAAAGTTAAAGGTGGCTTTACGGTTGATCTTAATGGCGTTCGTGCGTTCCTTCCTGGTTCGCTTGTTGATGTACGTCCATTACGCGATACTTCTCATATTGAAAATAGAGAAATCGAATTAAAAGTTATTAAATTAGATCAAAAACGTAACAACGTTGTTGTTTCTCGTCGTGCAGTAATTGAATCTGAAAATAGCGCAGAAAGAGAACAACTTCTTGAAAATCTTCAAGAAGGTTCTGAAGTTAAAGGTATCATCAAAAATCTTACTGATTATGGTGCATTCGTTGACCTTGGTGGTGTTGATGGTTTACTTCATATTACTGATATGGCTTGGAAACGTGTTAAACACCCAAGTGAAGTGGTTGAAGTGGGTCAAGAATTACTTGTTAAAGTTCTTAAATTTGATAAAGACCGTTCACGTGTATCTCTTGGCTTAAAACAATTAGGCGAAGATCCATGGGTTTCAATTGCTAAACGTTACCCAGAAGGCACTAAAGTAACTGGTAAAGTAACTAACTTAACTGATTACGGTTGTTTCGTAGAAATTGAAACTGGCGTTGAAGGTTTAGTTCACGTTTCTGAAATGGATTGGACTAACAAAAACATTCACCCATCTAAAGTGGTTAGCTTAGGTGATGAAGTTGAAGTTATTGTTCTTGAAATTGATGAAGAACGTCGTCGTATTTCTCTTGGTCTTAAACAATGTAAACCTAACCCATGGTTACAATTTGCTGAATCACACAATAAAGGTGATAAAGTTAGCGGTAAGATCAAATCAATCACTGATTTCGGTATCTTCATCGGTTTAGATGGTGGTATTGACGGTTTAGTTCATCTTTCTGATATCTCTTGGAATATGCCAGGTGAAGAAGCAGTTAAAGCTTATAAGAAAGGTGATGATATCGAAGCGGTTGTATTACAAGTTGATGCAGAACGTGAGCGTATCTCTTTAGGTATTAAACAACTTGAAGATGATCCATTTAGTAGCTTTGCTTCAAACTTCAAAAAAGGTTCAATTGTTAAAGGTCATGTAACAGCTGTTGATGCTAAAGGCGCAACAATTGAAATCGCAGAAGGCATTGAAGGTTACTTAAAAGCTCAAGATATCGCACGTGAACGTATTGAAGATGCAACAACTGCATTAAAAGTTGGTGATGAAGTCGAGGCTAAGATTGTTAATATCGATCGTAAAACTCGCGCAATTTCATTATCTGTACGTGCTAAAGATGAAGCTGACGAAAAAGAAGCACTTGCTGCTGTAAATAATACTTCAACTCAAGAAGAAGCATCATTTACTAATGCAATGGCTGAAGCATTCAAAGCTGCATCAAAAACCGAGTAAAAAATATTCAACTAAAAAGTAAAGAGGGCTTGCCCTCTTTTTCTTTTGTGGTATAAAATGAACAAATTATATATCACATACATAACTTAGGAGTGACCATGAACAGATCAGATTTAGTGGAAAAGATAGTCAACTGGCGGGCACACCTTCCTGTGCAACTTGTTGATGACGCTGTAAGAGATATTATTGAACAGATCGCTTTAGCTATGGAAAGCAACGATCGTGTAGAAATTCGAGGATTTGGTAGTTTCAGCTTAAATTATCGTGCACCACGTAAAGCGAGAAACCCAAGAACTGGTGGTAATGTTGAGGTGAAACATAAATACATTCCTCACTTTAAACCAGGTAAAGAATTACGTGAAAGAGTAAATAATGCCGCTAAAGCATAATATCTAAAATAGTATTTAGTTTAAAAGCCTTTGAGTTAACTCAAAGGCTTTTTTATTAATCCCTCAATTAATATATTGATTAAACATTAAAAAGTTATTTAAAAATAATTAAAAAGTTTGATGACTATTTAAAGTAATTTTAGTCTTAACACCTATCAAAATACATTTATAAATGTTCTTATCATAATGATCGATTTTTAACAAATGCGAATTAAGATTGGAACCAAGATCGCAATATCTATCAAAAGTTTCTGAGCATAATTTGTTGACAGGTTATGCTAACTTATTGTTAATTCGATAGCCTAATTTGAGTCAATGCGGCAAATTTATTCACATGATTTACTTATAATTACATTTTCATTAGGCTGCTTGCCATTAATGTTTATGTCTAAATTACTTTCAGACATATTTTGGTATGCGACAGCTTTTGGCGTGTTGATTATTGTCATTGCGAGTAAATTTCTATTTAGAAAAACGTTGTTACTTATTAGTATATTTATGTTAAGTTTCTTATGGTCGACGGCATATTCTAAACAGTATTTAATCAATATCGATCCTTACATTGACAAAACACTCGTCGTCAAAGCAAAAGTCGAAAGTATCAATATCCGGCATCCATCTCAGCAAATGAATCCTTACTATCTGCAATGGACTATTCTTGAAAGTAATCACCAAGCATCATCAACTCCTATCCCAATTTCAATTTATTGGGATAATGTTAATGTACCTAAAATAGGTCAAATTTGGCAATTAACGATAAAAACGAAAGTAATTCATAGTTATTTAAATGAAGGAGGATTTGATAGTCAGCGTTTTGCTATAGCCAATCGGACATTATTATCTGCAAAAATCAATAATGCTAAATTATTAAAAGATAAAAATGATATTAGACAAACTATTGTTGATCATGCTTTGCCTTATATGTATTTGTTTCATTACCGTGGGATATTATTTGCATTGGCTTTTGGTGATCGCTCTCAACTTGATCATCATTATCGGCAAATTATGATGAATACCGGCGTTGCTCACTTAATGGCGATATCAGGTATGCATATTTTGTTGGTCTTTGGTATGTGTTACAGTCTCGTCAAATTAATGTTATTTTTTATTCCACAGCGATTTAATAATTTATATGTCCCAATTATAATCGGATGGTTATGCGCCTGTTTTTATGCTTGGTTAACAGGATTCAATCCTCCTGCTTTACGTGCAATAATGGCATTAGGGATATGGATTTATTTACGCTGTCAAAATCAACATATCAGCGCATGGCAGAAAATTAATCGAATAATAGCCTTATTATTATTAACCGATCCGTTGATGATTTTATCTGAAAGTTTTTGGCTATCTTGTTATGCTGTTGTTAGCTTAATATTTTTATATCAATGGGTACCATTATCAAAAAAGATTCAAAATAACAAAAAGTGTTACCTAGTTAAATTAATACATCTACAATTAGGTTTAACGGCGTTATTGTTACCAATACAATTATTTGTTTTTCAAGGTGTCAGTACTATGGCTCTTTTGGCAAATTTAATTGCGATTCCAATCATATCGTTACTGACTTTTCCATCAATCTTGATAGCACTCTGTTTTAGTTTTTTTGATTGTTTCTATTTAGCATTATGGTTTTGGTTTATTGCTGAACAGTCACTTGATTATTTATTTTACTGTCTGAAGCTGATTGATTTCCCTTGGTTTACTACTTCATCTGATTTTTATTTATTAAGTATTATTGGATGGCTGGCCATAATTACTCTTAAAACGGAATTTTGGCGTCGTCATACTATAACCCTCTGCATTTTACTCATGATAATAGTGAGTCCATTTTTTAAAAAACAGCATTATCTATGGCGAATGGATATGTTAGATGTCGGTCATGGTCTGGCAATTGTCATACATGATGGGAAATCCGCAATATTGTATGATACGGGGGCGCAGTGGCAAAATAGTTCTGCCGCAGAACGTATAATCATTCCATTTTTACAATGGCACAATTTAGATGTAAAGGGAATTATTATTAGCCATCAACACAATGATCATATTGGTGGACTTTATCTACTTCAACAACATTATCCCAATGCATGGCTGATGAGTTCATCAGTAAAATTAAAAAATCACTATCACTGTTTATCAGAAAATCATCTGACATGGAATAATCTAAGTTTAACTGTATTATGGCCAACTCATCTAGCCGAATATGCGCAAAACGAAGATTCATGTGTAATACACATTACAGATGGTCAATTTTCAGTATTATTATCAGGTGACTTAGAAAAAAATCAAGAGTATCAATTGATTGAAAAATATCGAAATACACTTAAATCAACAATTTTACAAATTCCTCATCATGGTAGTAACACGTCATCAAGCTATGCTTTTTTAAACGCTGTTAATCCTAGCGTGTCCCTTTTGTCGACTTCCCGTTATAATCCTTGGAAATTGCCTTCCAATAAAGTTATAGCACGTTACAAAGATCGACAATTAAATTTTTATACCACATCTAAATCAGGACAAATAAGTTTAGTTTTTTATCATCATAAATGGGAGTTGAAAACAATGAGGAATGAAATAAATCCGCGTTGGTATCATAATTGGTTTGGTCATTTGCCTGTATATTAACTAAATTTTCCTTTTGAAAAGGATAGATTAATTTCTCCAATCATCTTCTCAAAAAATCTAACACATAATATTTGCTAACGGGAATTCAACACAGTGACTTATTTGTTAATTTTCTGTAATAAAAGCAAACTTATTTTACAAAATAAATTTTTATGCTCTTCTATAAAATCTCAGTAATAGCTTATTTGGCTAATAATATAATTAACTTGAGGATATTGAACTTACTTAAGTAAGTTATTTAAAATGATTCGCCATAATTATTCATGGAATTTTAGGGCGTTAATCGGCGTAAAAAATTGATCTAAAAGTTTCTAATTTATAGTTTAATAAAAGTGCAATATTCATTAAAGCTAATAAAGATAATGGTTTATTATAGTTTTTTTAGATGTTTTTATTTCTAAATAATATTTATTTGGAAATTTTTGAATAAAAAGGTTTCAATTTTTTTAATCAGTATTATAATAAGAATTCATCATATTTTCGTTAAGAAGATTGATGAATATTAATTTTTTATAAAAAATTGGAAAATAAATATAGTTATACTAAATTATGAATGTTTTTATAATTTAGTTTAAGGATGGATAAAGTGAAGTTGAATTCTGTTAAACGATCGATAAGATTTATATTATTGATCCTCTTTGTAATAGTAATAGCTTATGCATATTTTTTTGATGATCTTTTAGAAGCTATTAATCATAATAAAATTATCAATACCGCTATTATTTCAATGCAAGTTATTGGTGTAATTTATACTTTTATTGTTTCTGTTTCACTAATGAGCGGAATCAATAGCTGGAAAAAGTTTTTATCAGTAGCCTCAGAAAATCCCAATAATTTTGATAAATTAAATAACTTTCCTTTTAAAGGTGCAGTTAAAGGGTTAAGAGGGCGTGTATCTGATTTGGCACTTTCAGGTCCAGAAATCCGTAATTCTGTTCTAGACAAATTAAAAGATAGCTTTTCCCACCGTGTATCTGGCGCAGATTATTTATCAGGTTTATTAGTTGGTTTAGGGTTATTAGGTACGTTCATTGGATTAATCTTAACAATGGGCAGTATCCGTGAATCAATGGATATTGTTACTAATAATACCAGTGATATTTCAGCTTTACTTGGTGGTATTGCCGCACCTTTAGGTGGCATGTCAGCAGCATTTACTGCATCATTTCTTGGATTAATGGGTTCTTTAGTAATGGGCTTATTAGCGCATTTATTAGGCTCAATAGTTGATAATATCTATTTTTCAGTTGAAGATTGGGCTAAAACGAATGCTAATGATGTAGGCGTTTCTATATCAAGTGTAATTAATGGTTCTACTGAGTCTGCTCTTGCATCACCTTCGGACGTTAAATTGCAAACAACGAATTTAAATGCAGCTTTATTAGATTCATTTAATCAATTTCTTAATTATCAGAAAAAATTCGAAGATAATCAATTACAACAGATTGAAAGCACCAATAAATTATCTAATTATTTTGATAAGCTCATTCAACAGCAAGAGCAGAGTTTTGCCTCACAAAACCAAATATTCAATTCTATGCAATCTGTGTTGGGGCAAATACAAAGTGAGTTAGAAGGTGTCAATTCAATGCTTGCCTCTATTGATGGTCAACAACCTATTTTACGAAGTATTCAAGTCGAATTAGAAACAGCGAATAATGCGTTAAATGCAATTGATGAACATACGGTGAAAATTAATGAGGTTCAAAGTCAAACAATTGAAGTTATTGAAAATGTTTATACCTCAACAGATAGAAATCGTACTGCTCTAGTTGAAGCAATTGGTGGAATGAATGCGGATCGCATACAAATAGTTCAAACATTTAAAGAAGTAGCTGAAACACTGACATGTTTGCAATCTGAAATGGAAGGTGTTCGCCAACAGTTATTAACAATTGAATCCGTTGCTCGTATGAAAACAAGTGATTCCGAAGCAGTAGTACAAGTAGTGCGTCAACAAAATGAACTTTTGCAAGAATGTGTTAGTCAAATGACTACATTAAGAGCATCTGTTCAAAATTGAGTTAATACTTTGTGTAGCACAGTTAATTAACTCTATTTTATTAAAGATAAGATGGAGTTAATTATTTTTAAATAGTTATTTGTTATATGGATTATGTTGTGAAAAATAAAATTATCGTATTAAGTGTGCTTTCGTCCCTTATGATTGGTTGTACTGTTAAACATGAGCTACCAAATACCCAAAATACTTACGAAGCAAATGAAAATATTCTATTAGCTAATAAACAATTACCTAGTATATTGCAAAATGGTTTTGATATTGAATCAAGAGGATTATCTTTAGCAGAAGCCATAGAACTTGCTCAATATTACTCCTTGCGTACTGTTTCTGCGAACTCAAGATTAGAAGAAGCAGATGCAAGAATAGATGAAATGAAAGCAACATACTATCCTAAAGTTAATGTGTTAGCTAAAACCCGCGATAAAGCCTTCGATCGAATGAGCTCGATATCAAGGTCTAATGATGAATATGCTCAAGCTCAGGTCTCTTTTCAATATAACCTGCTTGATTTTGGTCGTACTCGTTATAGTGTAGATAGTGCAAAACAACTTCGTGAATCAGCTAAATATGTTGCTGATTATGAAAAAAATAAAGTTACGTTCAATGTAGTGAAAGCTTACTTTAATGTACGTCGTTACACGCAACAAAAAGATTACGCTCAAGATTATATAAAAGAAATGTCACAACTTGTAAATACTATTGGTGTACAAGTTACAGGAGGGCTTTCACCTCAGTCAGAATTAATCAGGGCACAATTAGCATTAACCAATGCACAAAATGCTTCTAAATCAATTGAACTTCAATTGAAAAAATCGATACAAGAGTTGAATTCTTTGTTGGGTCGTTCAGCGCCAACCCATCCTGTAAAATTGAAAGAAGTATTTATTACAAGTCAATTATATGACCAAATCTTGAATAATGTGTTGGAAAATAACCCTGATATTAAATCTTCTGAGGCTCAGTTAAACAGTGCTCGTTCAGAAATTGAGGTAGCAAAAAGTGCACGATATCCTTCAGTTGATGCTGTCGGATCGTATAGTAAACCTTTCCAACATCCAAGTGATAAAAATGGCAATTTCATCGGTGGTAAAGTGTCACTACAAGTTAGTATGCCTGTCTTAGATGGTGGTATTAATTCATCAAGAATCAGTCAAGCAGTAGCTCGATATAGTTATAGTATGGCTTCTTACAATCAACTGGTACGTGATATTAAAGAGGTTTCAAATAATTTGGTAGAAGATGCGCTTAACTCTACTGATACTTACCTAATACAATCGAAAGCCGAAGATGATGCAAGTAGAACTCGCAAATTATATATGGATGAATTCATTTTAGGTAAACGTAATCTAAACGATTTATTAACCGTAGAAACAGATTACTTTAGTGCGAAAGTAAGTCGATCATCAGCATTATATGATTATTATCTTTCTACACTCGGTTTATATTTACTTGCTGATAAGTTAGATGATGGAATGTTCAAACTTAGCTTAAAATAATGAAAAGAAAGGTATTTCTATGAAATCAAATTCACATTTCTGGCCAGCATATGTTGATATGATGACAGTATTATTACTTGTATATCTTCTAATTACGTTACTTTTTCAAATATTAATGATTATTGCTCAACAAAATGTTGGGATTAAATTGCGTGAGCGTAATCAATTAGTGACTAATGTTTATAAGTATGATCAGGGTGTCAATCCAAATGAATTACGTCTGGATTTTCAGGGGCCTAAAAATCGAAATTTCTTAACAGAAGCAAATAAAGAAAAATTGATTCAATGGATTGATGCGAATAAAGACCAAATCGAGGAAAAAGGTGCTGTTATTTTTGCTACTTCGTCAGATGACGCACAAGTTGGTTTTTCTTTAAGTCTACAATATCAACGAAGTTTAGAAGTGTTTAGTATTTTACAATCTCGAAAAGTTTCCGTTCAAAAAGTAAAAATAGAAAATGCTTCTGTTAATAGGAGTGATATTGGATTTGTATCTATCCGTATATTACGTGATGATGAAGTCAATGTGGTTGAAAATCAGCCTTCAGAGATTCAAAGTCAAAGAATGATACAGAACTAAAATATAGGCGCAATAAATTACTAGAACAGGTAAATTAAAGTGGTCATCGCTGCCAACTGATACCAACAAATTAATGACAATATTTGAATCAAAATGAAAGATAGATTTAGAGAAAAATTTCAAGATGGAGTGGTAGTTTTAAAAAAACTAGCTAACTATATGCCAACAGGAATAGCAGGTAGAACACTACTTGTTATCGTTCTATTTCTAATTTGGATTTCATTATTTAAAGTTGATGTGTTAGTTAAAGGTGTTGGTGTTATTCGTGTCGAAAGTCGAAATATCACTCTTCAACACCCTGAAGGTGGCGTTATTCAACAACTTTTGGTGCATGAAGGGCAGCATGTTACAAAAGGACAATTAATTGCGATTGTTGATAATAGCTATGTTAATGAAAGCTTTGCCAAAAATGAAATTGAACGCAAAGCTTTATTGGTCAGAATAGAACGACTTAATGCAGAATTAAGTAATGAAAAATTTGAACCTAAATTTACGGGTGAAAAATCATTAGATGAAATTATAACAAATGAATTGCATTTATTTGATTCAAGATCCGTAGCTTTACGGGCACAAAAACAAGTCATTAATGCTCAAGTAGAACAGAAGAAAGCGCAAATTTTAGAATTGGTCACTAAAATTGATGATCTTAGCAAACAAGCGGAGTTGGCTAAACAAGAAGTACAGCTTTACAAAAACATGGTAGCTAAGGGAGCAGCAGCACAAGGAGCTTTGCTTCAGAAAAAACTTGAAAATCAGCAAATACAAACCGCACTTAATGAGTCCAGATTAAGAGTACCACGATTAAATAGTGAACTTTCAGAATATGAAGCAAGATATGAACAGATTCAAGCTGACTTCATATCTGATGTTCAAAAACAACTAACTCAAGTTAATATCAATTTAAGCGATGTTGATAACTCGCGAACGCACAGTGAAGGACGACGAGAAAACTCAAAAATTGTCAGTCCTGCCGATGGCGTAGTTCAGCGTCTGTTTGTTGCTCATACAGGTGCAGTTATTCGAGCAGGGGGAGAAGTAGTTGAAATAGCACCTTCAGAAGTCCCTCTCATTGCTGAAGTAAAAGTAAGACCAGAAGATAGGGATCGTATTTGGGAAAAAATGGTTGCAAGATTGCATATCAGTGCTTTTGACGTTTCATATGCTAACACACTAGAGGGAAGAGTATCTGTTATCAGTGCAGATGCTGTTTCAGACGAAAATTTAGGTCGATATTACCTTGTTAGTATTGAAGTTCCTTCTGAGAAATATAATGTAACTATGTACCCAGGTATGAGTGTCGATGCATATTTGCTGACTGGAAAAAGGACATTACTGGAATACTTTTTAAAACCCTTATTGTCAAACAGTTCTCTTGTTTTTTCAGAACCTTAACTTATTTAGATGAATGGATATAAATAGATGTCACAATATAATGAATTACCAATGCCTGCATCATCAGAAACAGCTGTTGTTCCTGTTACCTATGCAGAAAACTATATACCCGTTAATTATAAAGATGTTGAATTATTAATTAATGGTACTGATTTGATTGTTCAGTCTGGTGATAAAAAATTAATATTACCATTAGCGGCTAAACTAGCATCATTAGACCCAAATATATTTACTTTTTCATTTAAAGATGGGGTTACAATCAATGCTAATGAGTTAATTTCCAAGTCTCAATCTATTAATACTGCGCCAAAGTTAACTGAAAATAATGAATCTGATGTTACTGAAAAAAATGAGATGAAGGGGCAAGATGAACATGAAGTTATCGAACCTGTCGCTAATGAATCTGTTGAAATTATCGTAGTCAATAATTTAGACAGTCAATTACAAAAAGATGAAGAGAGTATTGAAGATCTTGAAAAGTTTATTTCAAAAAATTCTTCATCAACTATCAGTGATAATGATAACAATATTTCAGAAAATATCCCGTATCCATCAACATCCGATACAGCCGAATCTTCAAAGGAAAAATTTATTGCAGAATCGCATGAAATTATCGATATCAATGATAATAATAATAACAATAACGAAGATAGCTCTGATGAAATCGATATTCCTTCAATAAAGTTATTACAAATCAAATCGGTTGTTAATAACTCAAGTAAAATTTGGATAGCGGGTACCGGTAATGACGAAGCAGCTGAATCAGAAAATTTTAATATCCAATATGAAAATATTCATATAGATCTATCGGGAGAAACAGAAAATTGGACAATTTACGCTAATGATGAAACGAAGCTACCTATTGGGCAAATAGGGCGCGTTATAGAAATTAATGATGCAACAAGTGTCGTTTCTGTTACTGGTCAACTCGGAAATATGAAAATCATTACAGCTGATTCGGCACTCGGTAAAGAATTTGGATTAGCTGCAAATCAATTTTTAATTATTTATCCTGAAGGAATAAAATCGTCTTTTAGTCTTGCTTTAAGCTATATTGATAATCAAGGCAATACAGTAAATGAACAGGCTAATTTTGATATTACCGATCACCCAGCAATTATTGTTGATAATACTGGGCATTTTCAACTTTCATCAACCAAAAATAATGTTGATATCACCGCTGGTAGTGGGGATGATACCATTTTTGCAGGCAATCAAAATGGACATTATGATGGAGGTGCTGGTACAAATACAGTTAATTATAGCCAACTTAAAGAATCACTGGTTATTGATTTAAATAATGGAAAAACAGACGCCAAAAATACCCACCATACATTAGAAAATATTCAAAATGTAATTGGAAGTAATAATGGCGATACCATAATTGGGCATAGCCAAGAAAATAATATACTCACTGGCGGTGATGGTAATGATACGATTATGAGTGGTGGGGGTAACAACATTATTGATGGCGGTAAAGGTATCAATACCATTGCCTTTGAAAATGTGACTAGCGGTGTTCACGTTGATTTATCTGCAAATAAAGTTATTAATAACGGTAATGGTGGCACGGACTCTGTTAAAAATATTCAAAATATCACCGGTAGTGATTTTGATGATATTTTAATAGGCGATGATCAAGACAACCTCATTGTCGGTGGTAAAGGTAATGATACTTTATCAGGTCGAGGTGGAAATAATACACTCGATGGTGGTGAGGGAATTAACACCGCTGACTATTCAGACGCTGAATCTGGAATTGAAGTGGATTTAACAAAAGATAATAACCAAGTTGAAGATAATGGATTCGGTGGAAAAGATACACTAATTAATATCCAAGCTATTGTTGGAAGTGATTATGATGATAAATTCATAACAGGTGTTGGCACTACCATTATTGATGGTGGCGCTGGTGATGATCACTTTAAAGTTGGTGGTAATGAAGCGAGCATCACATTTTTAAGTGGAAATAGTGGTAATAACACCTATGAAGCAGGAGCAGGATTTAACAATTATTTAGGGGGAACAGGTTTTGACACCCTTAGTTATGTAAATGCAGCTTATGGAATTAGCATTGATTTCAATAAAAGTATTGTTTATGACAATGGCTTTTCAGGCATTGATATTTTAAAGGATATTAATAAAGTCATTGGAACTAATTTTGATGATTATTTCGTTTTAGGTAATGGCGATCATTCAGTCGATGGGGGTCTTGGTAATAATACAATCATAGCAGGTTCTGGCAACAATAAAATTGATGGAGGAAGTCAAGGCGCAGGTTTCATTAATACTGTTGATTACAGTAATGCAACTTCAGGTCTGGAAATGGATTTAGTAACGGGTGATGTTGCTAAAAATGGCTTTGGTGGTCAAGATAACATAACAAACATTCAAAAAATTATAGCGACTGATTTTGATGATGTGATCTACAGTAGTGCTAACGATCTAAGTATTTTAGCTGGGGCTGGAAATGATACAGTTTACGGCAATTATGGTAATGATATTCTTGATGGTGGAGAAGGTGTAAACACATTAAGATATGATGCTCTCAGTGACGGTGTTACTATCAATATGAGTAACGGCACTGTTACTAAAACCTCTGGTACAGATAATTTTACCAATTTCAATACTTTTATTGGTTCAAAAGGCAGTGATGTTTTCATCGCTGCAGCAGGCAATCAAACAATTGATGGTAGCTCAGGTCACGATGCCATAGATTATAGTGGTATGTCTGGAAGAATGGTGGCTCATCTTGATACTAATCAGATTGATGATGATGTTAAAGATAGACATTTATTTCATCACACCGTAAAAAATATTGATGAAGTTAGATTTTCAAATGCTTCAGGTAATGTTGGTTATACTAAAACATCGGGTTCAACAAAGTTTGTCGGCGGTTCATTAAATGATACCTTCTATATTTTAGGCGGAAATAATGAAATTTTTGGTGGAAGCGGCACAGATATAATCAGCTATCGATACTCTACTACTGGAAAAGGTGTTGTAGTAGAACTCAATCAAAGTGGTACAGGTTATGTAACACAAAATAGCTATGGTGGTAAAGACCATATTGTGGATGTCGAAACCGTTCATGGTACCGAATTCAATGACTATATTAAATCTTTCGCTGAAATGAGAGGATTTTCTGGTAACGATACACTAGAAGGCGTTGGTAAAAATGCGTGGGTTGATTATGGCGATGCATCAAATGTGGATATCGATTTAGAGAAAGGTATTGCTGTAAAAAGTGGTGGGAAAACCACAGGTACAGATAAACTAATCAATATCAATAAAGTTGTGACTGGTTCGGGTGATAGTATTGTTCGAGGCAATGATAACGACAATGTTATAACCGGACGATTTGGAAACGATACATTTTACGCTTCTACAGGAAACGATAGTTATAACGGCGATCGCGGTAATGATACGTTAATTTATAATGAATTAAATAATACTAAAATTGAAGTTAATCTTAATACTAACACAATTGTCAAAACCCATGATAATGGTAATCAAGGTGTGGACAACTATAAAAGTATTGAAAACATCATTGGAACCAATGGTAATGATATATTCAAAATTACCTCATTAGCAGATTTAAATGGCTATCAATGTATTGACGGAGGTCAAGGATTTGATGTTGTTAAAAAATCTGGTCAAACAGATAATTTCTTTTTTGGAAGTTCAACTATTTTTAAACATATAGACAGTTTTGATTTCAAAGACAATAGCATGGATAGAATTTCCATTGATTTATCGACCTTTTTTGATGCTTTGGATACAGATTCAGTTGAGTTTGTTTTAGATAGTAATGACAGTTTAGCATTAATAAATTCTTCTTCTTGGTCACATAGTGTAAATGGTTCAAAAGAAATTTGGACAGATGGTACACATGAATTAATCGTTGACCGAGTATAAATAGAGATAAGAAGTGAGACAAGTTTATGAGTAACACAAATACAGCCTTAACACCGATGGAGCCAGCTCTTTCAATTATTCCTTTTACTTATGAAGACAATAAAATTAATGCTTCATGGGAAAAAGATAAAGTATCTTTATCAATTAATGGTTCGGATTTAATCATTACTACAGGTGACAATCGTAAATTGATTTTAACGATGGGAGCCGAATTAGCTTCTTTAAATGGAGGCGTGCTTTCATTAGCATTTAATGATGGAAAAAAATTAAATTCATATGAAATTATGAGTTTAGCGAAAATTGAAGATATTACACCAGAGATAATTGAAACAAAAGCACCTGAACAACTTACCACTAAAGAGGATGACATCACTGTCGAAAGTGTCGAAGATAAAACGGTTGATCTCACGACAAACATGACAGACAATTTTATTGTTATTGATACAAGTGGTGGTGCGGACACGTCATCAAATGAAGTTCAATCTTCACTTGAAAATATGATGGATTTAGACATGCAAGTGAAGCCTGCTAAACTTAAGTCACCTCATGCAGATATTGTTTTTAAGAAGAGTTCATCATCCAGTTCGGATTCAGAAAAGTTTCAATCAAGTATTGATGGCGAAGTTCCAATTGTTGAAAGTAAACCACCTGCAAGTATTACGCCAAAGATGCCTAATGTTAAACTTTATCAATGGGAAGGATTAATTGATAGTGCTCAACATGTTTACGACGTCGGTGGTGGTAATCTAAC
The DNA here is from genome assembly GCF_046635805.1 of Gilliamella sp. CG13. NCBI lineage: Bacteria > Pseudomonadati > Pseudomonadota > Gammaproteobacteria > Orbales > Orbaceae > Gilliamella > Gilliamella sp. CG13. Next base: position 433,461 of record NZ_JBIDFM010000001.1, on the reverse strand, counting down.
AGCAAGAACGGATGTTACAGCCAATGCGCAGTATTCAACAACACTGGTTGATCTTTCGCAAGAAAATGCTGATTGGACGGTTAACGTAGCTAATCAAAATTATATTGAAGAAGGTAAAATTCTTCGTATTGTCTCTTTTGATGATGCTCAATCAATAGGTAACATAACAGGGCTTCCTTCTGACTATGAAATTATTCGAGGCGGTACAGCGCAGGGTGATAAATATGGTTTATCGCTCAATGAAATCATTATTTTATATCCAAAAGGTCAGATTAATAAATTCTCGATTTCGGTAACATACACTGATTCAAATGGAAAAACTGTAACAGAAGACTTTAATTTTTCAGTTGTTGATTCCCCTTCATCTCTTATTGATATCGATGGAAACATACTGTTATCAAGTTCCGCTAATAATGTTCATGTTGTTGGTGGTGCTGGAGATGATGTCATTATTGCTGGCACAACACAAGATATTTATGACGGTGGAGCTGGAATTAATACTGTAGATTATAGCCAAGTAAAAGGTGACTTAATTATTGATTTACATACGAAAACTGTTACAGGAGCTGTAAATCAACAGGTTGAAAATATTCAAAATATTATTGGTAACAATGGTGATAATACTTTTATCGGAAGCTTAACAGAAAGTAACAACTTGATTGGCGGTGATGGCAAGGATATCTTTTTTGTTGGTGGCGGCAAAGATAATCAGATAGATGGTAAAGGCGGTATTAATACAATAAGTTATGAAACCACTGATAACGGAGTCAATGTTGATTTAACTAAGGGCATTGTTACCGATGCATTTGGTCGAAACGACTCAATTCGAAATATTAATAACATTACTGGTACACATTTTGATGATGTCTTAATTGGAGATGATAAAGACAATATCATAATTGGTAATGGTGGTAATGATATCCTTGTAGGTATGGGGGGTAACAATACGCTAATAGGCGGTAATGGTGGAAATAGTACGGCCAGTTATCAAGAATCCGTAAAAGGAATTAATGTTGACCTTTCTAAAACAGATAAACAAGTTATCAATAATGGCTTTGATGGTTCGGATACTTTAACGAATATTCAATCAATTAAAGGTAGTCAACATGATGATATTTTTAAAACCGCCAAAGGTAGTATAACGATATATGGTGGTGAAGGTAATGATACTTTTTATATTGAAGGTGATGCAATTAGTCGAGCTGTAATTCACGGTGAAGCAGGTAATAATCTTTATGTTGCTGGGCAAGGTTATAACTCCTTTATTGGTGGTTCAGGAATTGACGTTGTAGATTATCATCTAGCGTCTTCGGCCATTGATGTAAATCTTAAAACACGACGTGCCTATTCAAATGGTTTTGGCGGTGCGGATCAGCTAACTAACATAAATGGCATTGTTGGAACTGATTTTGACGATCGTATTGAATTGGCTAATGATACTAATTATCTCATTAGTACAGGCGCTGGCGATGATTATCTTATTGTAGGCAAAGGCGGAATGTCTAATTATTATGATGGTGGAGATGGTGTCGATACTATCGATTATAGTAATGTCGCTAATGGCATTGAAATCAGCCTGAAAAATCAAGTAGCAACAAAGAACGGTACCAAAGATAGCAATGGTCTTGATGGTGTAGATAAGGTCTCAAATTTCGAAAATATTGTTGGTTCAGCTTTTGATGATATCATTGAAGGAAGCGATGCTGATAATATTATTCATGTTGGTGGCGGGTCGGAAAATATCATCTATGGTTCTTTGGGTAATGACCAAATTATCACTAAAGGTAATGGAACGAATACGTTAGATTATAGTCGTTATTCTATTGTTGCACAGAATTCTGGGATTGAGATAGACGCTACTAATGGAACAGTAATAAAAGATATCAACGGACAGACATATCAGGATAGTTTTACAGCGGGTGGATTCGCAAAATTTGTTGGTACGGAATATGATGATACATTCATTATAAACCAGAGTACAACATTTGTTGACGGTAGTGGTGGAACTAACTCGCTTATTTTAGATGAAACAATGCAAGGATCGTATATTGTTGATTTAGAAAACAATCGTATTACAGCTAATAATTATGATGCTGAAATAAAGAATATAAATAATGTGACCATTAAAAATGGTACTTTGCAGTTTTATGGAAACGAAACGGAAGGTAATACCGTTATTGCTGGTGCAGGTGATGATCATATCCATGCTAAAGGTGGTGATAATTTTATAGACGGTGGCGCTGGTAGTGACTGGCTCTATTACGATGATGGAATTCAAGGTGTGGTTGTTTCGTTAGATGCAAACGGTAATGGTACGGCGACTAATGGTTTTGGCGGAAAAGATACGATAAAAAATATCGAAAACATATATGGTTCACAATATGACGATATAATATCAGGAAAAGGAATTTTAATTGGTGGTGATGGAAACAATACATTAATTGGTATTGGCAATAATGCAGTTGTTCAATATAAATCACCAAATGGAATTAAAGCAAATCTTGACACAGGTATAGTAAGCGATAATGGGTATGGTAAAGAAGATCGTATCGTGAATATACACAAAATCATTGGAACTGATAAAGATGATGAATTTTATGGTAGTAGTGTAAGTGATGAAATTCATACTGGTGCTGGAAATGATATTGTTTACGGCAGTAGTGGTAATGATAGAATAGTGAATACTAGTGGTAATACGAAAATAGATTATACTAATTTAAGAGAAGGTATAAGAGTTTATATTACTAACAATAAAGATATGACAGTTTCTAAAGGTAATTGGGGGAGAGATACACTTACTTCCATTACCGATATTTCAGGAACTAATTTTAATGACGAGTTTCAATTCAGTTCGCTTACCGATTTCAATCGATATCACTCAATTGATGGTGGTTTAGGTATAGATAGTGTCACCAAAAAAGGAAGAGCTGGAACGTTTGATTTTAGTGTCGTTAATAAAAATTTATTTAAACATATTGATATTTTCAATTTTAAAGATGGGGTCGCTGGTGATTTTATCCTCGTAAATTTAAGTGATTTATTTGAGAATATGGATAATAACAATATTCGATTTGATACCGATAGCACTGATTCATTACAAATTTTAGATAGTGCAGGTACTTGGGTACATTCTGAAATTTCACCGGGTGTTGATCAGTGGACAGATGGAACCCATACATTAACTTGGAATCATGTATAGGTATCAGATATCTTTATGAATAGTGAATTATCTACAAATTCTGGTGATATTTTTCAACTAAAGTCGGTCTTGTCAGAGGCCGCAAAAAAATTATCTTTACCTGTTGGTCAATGGGAATGGCAGGAGCAGATTGAAAAACTAGAGCAGACTGCTAACCGAGAAATGTTGTTTGAGTTGGCACAAAAATATCTTGGTATAGAATTATTTCCTTGTTCCGAAGAACATAATGCTGTCAATAAAGGGTTATACGTTGCTTTTGAAGAACAAACAGGATGGTCTCTGCTTACCGTTCATTCTAATAAGATAAAAAATGAAAAAAATGTTAAATTAGATAAACTGCCAAAGGAGACTTGGCGTGTCTTGCTAACTGAAAGAAAAAATAAATTAAGTTGGCGTTCATTGTTGGTTATGGGGCAAAAAGAAAATAGGATTATCAGTCGTCTTTTTTGGACAACTCTGATAATCAATCTCTTTATCATGCTCATTCCATTATATTTAAATGCAATATATGATCGAGTAATACCCGGGCAAGCTGACTCTTCACTTTGGACACTATCCTTAGGCGTAATGCTGGCTATTTTAGTTGAGTATTACTTTAGAATGGATAGAATAAAATTGGGGTGTGAATATTCATCGTTAGTACAATATCGTTTAGAACCTAAAATTATTTCTGAACTTATTCAAGTTATGCCTAGCTTTAAAACTCAATGGGGACGCAAAGTAATTGAGGCAATGAACAACTGGAATGTGTTTAGAATGCAGTTTTTAACGTTCTTTTCAAGCACAGTATTAGATCTGGTTTTCAGTCTGCTTTATTTTATTGTTATTGCGATTGTTGCGGGTTGGTTAATCGTTGTTCCTATTTTTATTTTTATATGTGCAATCGTTCGTATTACGCTTTTTTATTTTGAAAATAAATCTATTCCAACGATAAATGCTCAAGTCCCTTTTTCACCGACAACTCTTGAATATTATCAGTCTTCGGTTTCTTATAAAGAAGCGACTTATACCTTTCTAGCCGGTAATGAAAAAGCGCAGCAAAATGAACAAAAACGCTATATTATTCATAACCGCTGTAGTTCTTTTTTAATGGGTTTAACTAGTTTACAAACTGTGCTTGCCGTGATTGTCGCTTTTTACCTAATACAGACAGGTCATATGTCGCCAGCAGGTTTATTTGCGACAATTATTATTGGTGGTCGTTTGAGTCAACCGTTTTTCTCGTTAATGCATATGTTACCCAATCTTGAACGTATGACTAACTCCATGAAACAGATTAATGCGCTTCTTGATAAAGAACAAAATGAAAACGGATTATTAAGTGGCTTCAACGGCCCTAAAAATGGTTGGGGGGCATCTAAAGTCAGTTTCAAATATCATCCTTCTTTACCTTGTTTAGACGATATCAGTTTGCAAATCAAGTCAGGTGAACGAATAGCGATAGTTGGTGGGCCAGGATCAGGGAAAAGTACTTTATTAAAATTATTATTAGGTATTTTAGAAGCAGATGAAGGCAACATAACATGGAATGGTTTTATGTTAACTAAATCTATTGCGGATTCATTACGAAGTGAAACTCATTATCTATGGCAATATAGTGGTATTATCGGCGAAACAGTATACGAATATCTTACATTAAATAATAAACCTGACCAAATTTCGCATGATCGCGCTTTAGAAGTATTAAAACAAGTGAATTTGCAAAATTTGTTACCTTTTTTAAATAATGGACTTGATACTTACTGGCGCCAATTGCCTGTTCCGTTAACGATTTTACAACGTCAAAAGTTAGCTTTAGCTCGATTTATTTTATCTCCGCATAGCATATCATTTTTAGATAATCCTAGCGCCGAGTTAGATCCGAATACTGAGCAGTTATTGTTAGCACAACTTGATTTACGTGCAAAACAAGGACAAACAATGGTTATTGCAACAGACAGAACTAATCTTTTGAGCTTTGTTGATCGAGTTATTATGCTTAATGGTGGCAATATTGTTTTTGACGGAAATAAGCAAGATTTCCAACAATATTTGCAAAAAACAGCTCAAGATAAATAAATTTGATTGATTACTGATAATCAATTCATTTTTCAATGATAAAAAAGGATTTGATAAGAATCCTTTTTTATTTGTTGTTTCCCTTCTATATTAAAATTATTGTCAGTAATACTGAATGATTAAAAATTCTCAAATTTAAACTTTTAATATTGGTTTAATCGATTTTAAAATTATAAAATAGGGTAATTTTTTAAAAAGCTTACTTAACTATGCTTTGTTAGATTATTCTCATTGTATAAATTAAAAATGACTAAAATGATTTGGATTAGTCAATAAACACCAGAATAGATTACAATAGCAAATTTAATATAAAAGCATAATTCAACGGTGAATAAACAATGATTGAAAAATTATGGTATGGTAAAACACATTTTTATTGGTTACTGATGCCATTATCATGGTTGTATGGATTAATAACATTGGTTAGACGCCAACTCTACAAAGCAGGAATATTAAAATCTTGGAAATCACCTGTACCAATCATCGTAATTGGAAACTTATCGGTAGGTGGGAATGGGAAAACTCCTCTGGTAATAGGATTAATTGAAGCTTTAAAGACTAAAGGTTTAAAAATCGGTGTTGTTTCACGTGGATATGGTGGAAAAGCAGAAAGTTATCCGCTTATTTTAGATGAACTAACAACCACCGCACAAGCTGGGGATGAACCAGTATTAATTTATCAAAGAACACATGTGCCAGTTGCCGTTTCTCCCAATCGAAGTCAAGCGGTACAAGCTTTATTAGATAACTATCAATTAGATGCAATTTTAACTGATGATGGCTTACAACATTATGCATTAAAGCGAGATATTGAAATTGTGGTTGTTGACGGTAAACGCTTATTTGGTAACGGTTGGTGGATACCAGCAGGGCCAATGAGGGAGCGACAAAGTCGATTAAAATCTGTTGATATTATTATTATTAATGGCGAAACTAAAAGTCATTTAGCTGAAAAATTCCCCGAAAAAACTTATACAATGCAACTAAAACCGCAATATGCAGTAAATTTATTAACAAAAGAAAAAATAGAATTGCATTCATTAAAAAATATCTGTGCTATGGCCGGTATTGGTGATCCCAACCGTTTTTTTACAATGCTAAATACACTCAAAGCTGATGTGATCAAAACAGTATCATTTGCGGATCATCAAAATTATACTTTGCCATTGTTAGCGAATATTGCTACACAAGATCAAACCCTTTTAATGACAGAAAAAGATGCGGTAAAATGTTTTCAATTTACATTACCAAATTGGTGGTATTTACCCATAGAGGCAATATTGCCTAATCAGGTAACTAATCAAATCTGCTCATTGTTAGAAGAAATAAAATCTAAAAGAGAATAAAAAATGAAAGAAATCCTCCTTAAGGCGCTAGCTTGCCCTAAATGTCATGGTGAACTTCAATATGATACTGAACAAAATAGTCTAATATGTCCAAAGGATAAACTTGTTTATTTAATCAAAGATAATATTCCTGTGTTACTGGAAAACGAAGCGAAAACACTGAATTCTTCGATTTCAGTTCACGAATAGGTAAAAGGTTTTAATTATGAATTTTTCGGTTATTATTCCTGCGAGATATGCTTCAAGTCGTTTACCGGCTAAACCGCTTGCTGATATTCATGGTAAACCTATGATTGTGCGAGTGATGGAGCAAGCCAAAAAGTCTTCAGCAAATCGGGTAATTATTGCAACTGATCATCAACAAGTATTCGATGTGGTGAAATCTTATGGCGGTGAAGTAATTCTGACTAGCAATAAACATAATTCGGGTATAGAACGATTAGCAGAAGTCATCAATGCCTATCAATTTTCCGATGATGAAATTATTGTGAACGTACAAGGTGACGAGCCGCTAATTCCACCAATCATCATTGATCAAGTTGCTGAAAACTTAGTACAGTATAAAACAGGAATGGCAACATTAGCTGTTCCAATAGATTCAGCAACAGAAGCATTTAATCCTGGTGCAGTGAAAGTAGTGACTGATAAAGATGGGTATGCACTCTACTTTTCACGAGCAACCATTCCTTGGGAAAGGGATCGCTTTGCGAAATCTGAAGATCTTTTCAAACCAACAAGTATTGGTGATTTTTATCTTCGACATATCGGGATTTATGCCTATCGAGCTGGTTTCATTCGTCAATATATCAATTGGGCACCTTCTACACTTGAGCAAATTGAAATGTTAGAACAGTTACGTGTACTTTGGTATGGTGAAAAAATTCATGTGGCAGTTGCTAAACAGGCCCCAGCTATAGGGGTTGATACACAAGAAGACTTAGAAAAAGTCAGAAAGTTATTCAAGGATTAAAATATGGCACAATTTTCTGGTTTTACCCAAACAGGACTTAATTTTTTACAAGATGTATGGATTAATAATAGTAGAGCATGGTTTGACGAGCACCGATCAATCTATGATAATGAATTAATCAAACCATTCCGGCTGTTAGTAGAACAGTTAACCCCCAACATGCTGGAAATTGATGAATGGTTTGAAACAAAACCAGCTATTGGTAAAACGATATCTCGCATACATCGTGACACACGTTTTTCGAAAGATAAATCGTTATATCGTAGTCGTTTATGGTTGACATTTAAACGACCAAACCGAGATTGGAAAGAAGCGCCTGCTTATTTTTTTGAAATAGCACCAGATTGCTATCGTTATGGACTTGGCTATTATTGTGCATCAAAGCAGACAATGGATATTTTTCGTGAAGAAATTCTTAATGATAGTGCAAAATTTTTAGACATGATTCGTTGTGTTAAAAAACCATTTGAACTTGTTGGTGAAAGTTATAAACGCCCACTAATTAAAGATCAAGATCCAAAAATAGCAACATGGTATAATCGAAAAAGTTTAGCAGCAATGGTTACAAACTCCAATATTGAAGATTTGCTAAACGGCGATCTACCTAACAAATTATCAAAGGGTTTTAAACAACTATTACCGCTTTATGATTATTTAATGCGGGTGGAAATGATAAAAAATATTCCCAATTTATGATTTAACACTGTGATTAAATGAGCTAGCCTAAGTAAACGACATTATTATTAATAAACAACTTTTTCAAAATGATTTAGTTTACTAAATATTGGGAAAGCTCATGATTAATTCTTTTACACCATTGATAATAAATTGAGTACCAACACAAACTAATAAGAACCCCATAATTCTTGAAGTCGCTTCAATTCCACTTTTTCCCATAAAACGCATAATACTGCCTGCACTTCGCATACAAAACCAAAGGATAATACACAATAAAAGCGGAACTAAGATTGAAGAAGTATAAACAACCCAACTTGAAATATCATAACCTCCACTTTTTACTGTTGAAGCCATACTGATAATCATTGCAATCGTTCCAGGACCTGCCGTACTTGGCATGGCTAGTGGTACAAAAGCAATATTATTCGATATTTCTTTCATTTTAGCATCGGCTTCTAACGTTCGATGAGAAGGTTGCTGAGGAAACAGCATTCTAAATCCAATAATACCAACAATCATACCACCAGCAATACGCAAACCTGGAATGGAAATACCAAACGTGCTCATCACTAGCTGTCCACCATAAAAAGAAACAACCATAATGATAAAAACGTAAATACAAGTCATCTTAGATTGGTAATTACGCTCTTCATTAGTCATATCACCCGACAAACCTAATAAAAGTACGACAGTAGTTAACGGATTAGTTAAAGGAATAAATAATATTAAACCAAAGCCAATAGTTTGTATCAGTTCAAACATAACACTATAAAATGAATAAAATTGGTAGGTTATAAGTATAATTGAAATTAAAAAGATAAGAAATATGGGCGCTTAATTACGCCCAATATTTTAAATGGGAGATAAAAATTAAAAAGGAATATCGTCATCAAAATCCATTGGTGGTTCAGGAGCTTTAGGTTGAGCAGCGGGTGCGGCTTGTGGTGCTGGGCGAGCCGCAGCGGCAGGCGCAGTTGAAATATTATTAGCACTTTGGCCCCAATTTTGTGAATTATCATCAAAGTTATCATTGCCATTTCGTGAACTTAAAATTTGTAATGTGCCACCGATTGGATTAACAACAACTTCTGTCGTATAGCGGTCGTTACCTGTTTGATCTTGCCATTTACGGGTTTGTAATTGACCTTCTAAATAAACTTGCGTGCCTTTCTTAATATATTCACCAGCAATTTCAGCTAATTTACCGAAAACAACCACACGATGCCATTCAGTACGATCGCGGTTTTCACCTGTTTGTTTATCTTTCCATGATTCTGAAGTTGCTACGCTAAAATTTGCAACAGCGCTTCCGTTTGGCATATAGCGAACTTCTGGATCCTGACCTAAATTACCCACCAAAATGACTTTATTTATTCCTCGGTTTGCCATTATAAACTCCTAAAAATTGCTTAAATATTTAATTTGCGTATTGTAACATGAGACAACAGCAACATCACCGTTTTTAATTTAATTCTGGAATATTACTTCTATTTTTAACATTACAAAAATAACTTTAGACATAGGAATTTAAAGATATTACGAGTATAATGCGCCACATTTGTTAATAGAATGTTCTAGAAACTTTCCTGTAAGGGGGCCTTATGATTAATGCGTTTGGACTAAAGAACAAACAATTAGTAAAAGTTAATGAAGGCGACATCAATAATGCGGCTTGGATTGACTTAATTGAACCAGAAGAAGCCGATCGTGATTTTGTTTTAAATCATTTAGGACAAAATTTAGCAACCAGTATTGAGTTAGATGATATCGAGGCCTCTGCTCGTTTTTTTGAAGATAATGAAGGATTGCATGTTCACTCTTTCTTTTTTTATGAAGATGCTGAAGATCGGGCGGGAAATTCAACCGTTGCTTTTACTGTACACAATGGTCGATTATTTACTTTGCGTGAACGGGATCTGCCAGCTTTTCGTTTATATCGTATGCGATCTCGTTATCAAAGCATGGTTGATGGAAATCCTTATGAAATATTACTGGATTTATTTGAAGTCAAAGTTGAACAACTAGCCGATCAAATCGAAAGTATTTATAGCAAATTAGAAGAATTGAGCCAAGTAATTATGGATCGTTCTGCACAAGAGCAATACGACGAAGCAATGACATCGTTAGCTGAACTTGAAGATACGGCTTGGAAAGTAAGATTGTGCTTAATGGATAGCCAACGTGCGGTTAACTACCTTGTTCGCCGAGCAAAAATGCCGGCAGATCAACTTGAGCAAGCACGTGAAGTTATTCGCGATGTTGAATCATTGGTACCACATAATGAATCATTATTTCAAAAAGTTAATTTTTTAATGCAAGCAGCAACAAGCTTTATCAACATTGAACAAAGTCGAATTATTAAAATTTTCTCAGTGGTATCTGTTGTATTCTTACCGCCAACTGTGGTTGCATCTGCATATGGTATGAACTTTGAAAATATGCCGGAACTGAAATGGGAATATGGTTATCCATTTTCATTATTACTCATGTTATTGGCTGGTGTTGCACCCTATATTTATTTTAAACTTAAAAAATGGTTATAAATACAGAAGTTGATTAGATGTTAACCTAACCTTTTAAATCAGTGAGTAAAAAAATGCGTTAATTTATAAAGTTAACAAAGGGAACTGAGTAACTCCACGAACACCTAGGAGACTACAAGGTTGCCTTTTATGTTTTTTAAGCTTAACTACTAAATACAATAAGTATAGAAAGATATTGATTTTAGATCATTAGTAAAATTAGTTTGTCAAAAAAGGGAGTAACATGAGTCAGTACGCACTAGTCACCGACATCGGTGGAACCAATGCCCGTTTTGCATTGTTTAATTTAGTTACAAACGAGTTATCGGCAATCACAAAAATACTCATTTCAAAAGAAGATATATTACTGACATTAATCAAAAATTATCTTCAAGCGCAATCCGTAAAAATTGAGATTGCGTGTATTGCCATCGCTTGTCCAATTGATGATGCTGACATTGTTACTATGACAAACAACAATTTGTCGTTTTCTCGCCGTGAATTAATCAAAGAACTCAAACTAAAAAAACTTGAGGTCATTAATGATTTTACTGCAGTCTCGACATCCATTCCAAGACTGTCACCGCAAGATTTAGTAAAAATTGGAGGGGATGAACCTAATCTAAATTATCCTATAGCAATTTATGGTGCGGGAACTGGGCTTGGTGTTTCACATTTGATAAAAGTTAATCAGCATTGGGTAAGTTTGTCCGGTGAAGGTGGGCATACAGAATTACCCATGATAAATGAAGAAGAAGATCGCATTTTGGTTCAGTTGCGTAAAAAATTTGGACGAGTTTCAGCCGAACGATTTTTATCCGGAAATGGTATTATTAACATTTATCAAGCCATACAGCAAATTAATCATCAACCATTAACTGATATCACTCCAGATATCATTGTCAACAAAGCACTAACAAATAGTTGTGATTTATGTTTGCAAACCTTAAATTACTTTTGTACATTTATGGGAAGATTTGGCGGTAATTTGGCATTAACGCTAAATACTCAAGGGGGAGTATATATTGCCGGTGGTATTGTTCCTCGTTTTATTGAATTTTTTAAAGCTTCGCCGTTTAGATCTGCTTTTGAATATAAAGGGCGAATGTCTACGCTGGTCAAAAAAATTCCTGTATATGTGATTACACATGAAGATCCAGGGCTATTTGGTGCAGGTGTTTATTTACAAAATAGCCTTCTAAATATTGATTAAAGGTTTTATTTTATGATGTGGTGTTATATTTATCGTAGTCCAAAAAAAGAAAATTGTTACTTGTATATGAAAAATGAAAATGATTTTTCTGGAATACCTGAAAGAATACTCTCAATTTTTGGTTCTCCGATATTTGTTATGAAAGTATTATTAGATGGAAAAAGACGTTTTGTAGTTGGAACATCCGAAGAAATCGAAGAAAAGATTAAAACGGATGGGTTTTTCTTACAAATGTTAAAAGAAGATGATTTTAAAGCATGATTGAGCCATTTTGGAAAGGTAAGACATTAGATCAACTTAGCGATGACGAATGGGAGCAGCTATGTGATGGTTGTGGTCAATGTTGTCTGAACAAATTAATGGATGAGGACACTGACGAAATCTTATACACTAATGTAGCTTGCAATTTGCTCGACGCCAACACATGCCAATGTAAACATTACGTTAATCGATTCAAATATGAACCCGATTGTATTAAGCTTACTCGAGAAAATTTACTTACTATTGAATGGCTACCTTTGAGTTGTTCTTATCGATATTTCCAAAAAAATGGGGATTTACCTGAATGGCATCCACTAATAGTGGGCAACAAAAAACTGATGCATGAATTAAAAATATCGGTTAAAAATCGAATTGTATATGAAAAAGATGTGATTTGTTGGGAAGATCATATCATTTAAAAAAAGGAGCAACAGCTCCTTTTTAAATCATCTAAAGAATGATCCACAGAGCACCAAAAATTTTGGTGGCAAAATAGTTCATAAACATTAGCACGACAGCCACAATAGCAAACGTAACATCGATCATGCCTATAGGAGGAATAAAACGACGAATTGGAGCCATTAATGGCTCTGTTAATTGGTAAAGAATTTCGTCAGGTACAGATTGCCCACGACTAATCCAACTCAAAACCGCTCTGAATAGCAATAACCAAAATAACAGGTAACCCATAGCATGCAAAATTGCGACCAAAGCAAACCATAAATAATCAACATTAAATGGTAAATTTATGGGGATAAAACTAAAAATAAACAAAATTTTAATTAAGGCAACTAAATACAAAAGTAGCCACGTTGCATAATCAAATTTTCCTACTGAAGGAATAAATCGGCGCAATGGTCCGATAATAGGTTGAGTAACTTTTACAATAAATTGAGTGATTGGATTATGAAAATTAACTCTGACTTGCTGCATCCACAAACGTAAAATTAAAACATACAGACAAAACGTTATAACCGTTTTGCCAAGAAAGTAGATCAATTCCATTGAAAACTCCTTAAATAAAAGTCATTGAGCCAATATATCATAAATACTTTCGCTCGCCAAAGATTGCTGTTCCAATACGAACCATTGTGCTACCAGCTAAAATCGCCGCTTTCATGTCTCCGCTCATTCCCATAGATAATGTATCGACATAAGGAATATCAATTTTTAATTGTTGTAAAAGCGCCGTCATTTTTGAAAAAATAGTGAATTGTTTATCGAAATCATCTTCGACTTCAGGGATAGCCATTAAACCACGTAAACAAAGGTTAGGTAATGTAATAATCTGGTGAGCTAAATCGAACACTTCTTCTGGTTTTACGCCGGATTTAGTGGCTTCTTGACTTATATTAACCTGAATAAGTACATTTAATTTAGCCATATTGGCAGGGCGCTGATCACTTAAGCGCTGAGCGATCTTGAAACGATCAATTGTATGCATCCAATCAAAGTGTTCTGCAACCAATTTGCTTTTATTCGACTGCAAAGGTCCAATAAAATGCCAAATAAGGGGACAATTTGGCATCGCTTTTTGAAAATAATTTATTTTTTCTACACCTTCTTGTACATAATTTTCACCAAATGCGAGCTGTCCTGCGTCTACCGCTTCTGTAATCAATGTAACTGGTTTGGTCTTACTTACCGCAATAAGTTCAATTGTTTTGGGATCTCGACCGCAATTTGAAGCTATTTTCTCAATATCTTTTTTTATAGCCATTAAATTGTCATGTACTGTATTCATGTTTATACCTAATTATCATTAGTATGTCTAAATTAATATTACATTCTTTATTATCGCTTAGTGTAACCCAAAAAGCATCCGATTTGCACCTATCTAGTGGCGAAGTGCCTTGTATGCGCATTAATGGACAACTGCAATTTTTGTCTGTTTCTCAACTATCATCTCAGGTTTTGGAAATAGAATTATTTAAATTACTTAATGATTCCCAGAAAAATCGATTACAACAAAATGGTCAAATTGATATCGCTTATCATCCCGCAGAAATAGGGCGATTTCGAGTAAATATATTTTATCAAATGCGAGGTATTTCAGCTGTCTTTCGTGTCATCAATCACCAAATTCCAAGTTTACAAGAAATTAATGCCCCAAAATTCTACCTGAATTAACACGAACTCAAAGCGGGATTATTTTAGTTACCGGTGCAACTGGTAGCGGTAAATCAACAACGCTGGCGTCATTGATACAATATATCAATATGACAGCAACTAAACATATTATTGCTTTAGAAGATCCGATAGAATTTATTTATCAAAATAATAAATCGCTTATTCAACAACGCGAGATTTCTGATTTTGGCTCGGCAATTGATAGTATTTTAAGACAAGATCCCGATATTATCATGCTTGGCGAATTACGGCATAAACAATCTATTCAAGCTGCGTTAACCGCTGCTGAGACAGGACATCTTGTCTTTGCAACTTTACATACAAGCTCTGCAATTAAAAGTATCAACCGAATTATTGATGTCTTTGAAAATCATTCACATAATTTTATACGAGCACAATTATCGACAAGTTTAAAAGCGATTATTACCCAAAAATTAGTCACAAATAACCGGCAGCGTAAAGCATTATTTGAAGTTTTGATTAATACGCCTGCGGTAAGCAACCTTATCAACGAAGGCAAAACTAAACAAATACTTTCATTAATGCAAACGGGTCAACAATATGGTATGCAAATAATGCAAAATGATGATTTGTAATGATCAGTAATACAATAAAATTATCATTATATTAAAATAAAAAATGATTGGATAAAATTTAAAGTTTTCTAAAAAAATAAATTATACTAGTGTTAAAAAGTTCAAATGAAAAAGGGGTAAATAATGGAACAACGCATTGGTTTAATTGGTTTAGGTAATATGGGTAATGCTATCTTACAAGGTATTTTATCAAGTAAAATTGTATCAGGTAATCAAATCAATATTTATGATACCCATCCAGAAAAAGGGATTTCACTTAATCAATCTTATGGAATTAATAATTTAGATTCAGCCAGAAATGTAGCAAAAGAATCGGATATGGTTATTGTGGCTGTTAAACCCAATGCTATTATTGATGTTTTAAATGATATCCAAAAAGAGTTAAAAAAAAGTACTATTGTTATTTCTATTGCAGCAGGGGTTAGTATAAAAACGATTGCAAAATGTGTGGGATATGAACAAAAAATTATAAGAGTCATGCCAAATACACCTGCCTTAGTCAATGCAGCAATGTGTTCAATCACGCCAAATACAGAAGTCACAGAAGAAGAATTAGCTACGGTTCAAACATTATTTAATTGTATTGGTGAAACTGAAATTGTACCTGAATATTTAATCGATGCTGTAGTTGGCGCAAGCGGATCCTCTCCTGCGTTTGTATTTATGTTTATTGAAGCTTTAGCTGATGGGGCAGTAAAAGGCGGTTTATCCAGAAAACAAGCCTATAAATTTGCCGCCCAAACAGTAATGGGATCTGCGAAGATGTTACTTGAAACGGGTAAGCATCCTGGTGAATTAAAAGATATGGTATGTTCACCAGCCGGTACGACCATTGAAGGCGTGCAAATGCTTGAAGAAAAGGGATTCAGAGCGGCGGTTATTGATGCTGTTGAAGCAACAATAAATAAGTCTCAAAGCATGAGTGAAAAATAACTTAGTCTCAAAATTTACATTTGGCAAAACTCTAAAATTAATTAAAACAAAAAAATTAAATTAATTTAACTAATGAATGCAAGTTAGGTTTTGCCTATTAAATAAATTTGTAAAACTTTACAAACAACACTTGCATTAACAATTAATATATGAGTTAATAGTTTACAGCATATAACGTGCAGATTTATTTAGTGACATCTTGATTTAAGCAGTTTGTAGTTTACTTTCTATTTACATTAGTATTAGTTCTCTTCAGCTTTCACGTTTCAGTGTTTATAAGTAGTCCAAGTTTTATGTTTTTTTTAAATTAGCCTTGTTGGCTTAAATTATTTTATAGGAAGATTATTATGTCTAAGAAAACTGGTCAAGTTAAGTGGTTCAACGAAAGTAAAGGTTATGGTTTCATTTCTCCTGCTGATGGTAGTAAAGATGTATTTGTACATTTTTCTGCAATCTCTGGTGAAGGTTTTAAAACTTTAGGTGAAGGTCAACAGGTTGAATTTTCAATTCAAGACAGTGAACGTGGCCCAGCTGCAGCAGATGTTGTTGTAATGTAATTCTGCACCCATCTTTATATTTTATCAGCATATTATAAATATGCTGATAATTTCCTACATCCTATAAAATATTTTATTTGCTTTTCCAAAATCTCTAATGTATTATTTTTTGCGATATTAGATGTGATAAATATACTAATATTATCAAAAAGATATTTTTTAAATCGAAAGGAAAAGTAAATAATGAAAAAAATACTAGTTTCAGCTGTACTTTTAAGCCTATCTTCAGCTGCGATGGCTGATTTATCTGATAGTTGTAAAACTTATTTTGAAAAAGTGGATAAATTAGTTGAATCTTTACCTAAAGATGCAGCAACAAAACAGCAAACTGATATGATGAAACAAAATTTAGAAGCAGGTAAAAAACAAGTTGCTGCTATGTCTTCAAGTGATCAAGAAACAGGTTGTAAACAAGGCTTAGATGCACTTAAACAATTAGAATCTCTTTATCCTGCTTTAAAATAAATTAATAACTTCTTGATGAAAAATCTATTTCTGATTTAAGCGTCGGAATTTCCATGGGGCTATTGGATTTTTATCTTTCCATAGTCCCTTTCTATTTTGTTTGGCTTGCGATTCAAGGGCTATTAATTGCTTATTTTTAGCCACACCTTTATAGCGATATACCCAAGCATATCCACTTGCAACCATTTTCTGATTGATATTAATGCCATTATAAAAAACGGTTCCTAATGTTCTGTTATAAATATCTTTGTTACTTTCTTTAATATAAACAGATTTTCCTGCGATGAGTGAAGCTAGGTATTTTCTAGATGCATTACCGTAGGCTTGTTTGCTTTCTGGTGCATCGATATCAACTAAACGGATTCGGATTTTTTGTTTCACAGGGGTTAATACATCAATTGTGTCACCATCTATTACTTTAACGACTTTTCCACTGAAATTAGCATAGGAAAAAGTATTGAAAAAACAAGATAAAATAAAAAAAACAACAAAACGATTAAGTAAACTCATGATTAATAAAGACTATAAAAAAATTGCCACATTATACCTTGAATAGCAAAAAATACGAATGAAAAATCATTAACCTAAAGAAAATTTGTATTCAATAGTTAATTTTTTAAGACAATAAAAACGGGCGAGAATATATTATTATACAAGGGATAAATGTATCATCAGAAACTGCTTGGATAATCGATATTCAAGGTAGCCTTACCGAATAATGTGTAAGGCTAGTTAAAATCAAAAAAATTAAAATTCGCTGGTATCTTTGAATAACCCAACTTTAAGATCGGTAGCTTCGTAAATCAATTTGCCATCTACATAAACTTCGCCATCACCGATTCCCATAATTAACTTGCGGTTAATCACACGTTTAAAATGGATTTTATAGGTAACTTTTTTGTTTTTAGGTAATATTTGACCTTTTAATTTTAATTCTCCAACCCCAAGAGCTCGACCTTTACCCTTACCGCCAATCCAGCCAAGGTAAAATCCGACTAATTGCCATAAAGCATCAAGCCCAAGACAACCAGGCATGACAGGATCATTTTTAAAATGACATTTGAAAAACCACAAATCTGGATTGATATCAAGTTCCGCTTCCACATAACCTTTATTAAAGTTTCCACCTTCTTCATTCATTTCGATAACACGGTCCATCATAAGCATTAAATCTGATGGTAAAGGCGGTCCGTCATGACCAAAAAGTTCACTATTTCCTGATTTAATCAGATCTGCTTTATCGTACGAAGATTTACGTTCAAATGTCATAAAAAAACCTTTTATTTTCTGTCATTACTTACATGATTATAAAAATAATTATTCAATAAAATATTATGAATAACCAATACTGTAAAATCCTTTGCCGCTTACTAAAATGTTACATCTCAACCAAATTCGGCTTTCAAGTTTATTGGGTATTACTATTTTTTGCAATATCTTTGCCATTTTGCAAACCAACCATCTTGTTTTTTATCTTGTAATAGCATAGTTTGCATACGTGCATAAATAAGCTTATAAAGACTAATTGCATTATCATCTTTATAAGGAATTCCTGTTAATAAATAAAGTGCATCCGCAATATGTTCAACAGTCCAAATAGAAAACTTTTCTTGAGCTATTGCTTCAATCACATTATCACTCAAGCACAAATGGCGTTGATTAGATGCGGGAATAATAACGCCTTGCTGACCGGTTAACCCCTGATGCTGACAAACAGTAAAAAAACCTTCAATTTTTTCGTTGATACCACCAATTGATTGTACATGACCAAACTGATCTACCGATCCGGTAACAGCTAATTGTTGATCGATAGGCTGACCTGAAAGCGCACTAATAATTGCACATAACCCAGCAAGCGATGCGCTGTCTCCGTCAATTTCATTATAAGATTGTTCAAATACTAAAGAGGTTGAAAAAGGTAATTGATGATTAATAGCAAATTCTGACATAATAAAAGCCTGCATGATCATCATACCTTTAGAATGAATATTTCCTGCAAGTTCAGTTTTGCGCTCGATATCAATTAACTCACCGTCTCCAAAATGAACAAGGCAACTTAAACGCGTTGGCTCACCAATCGCTAAAGGATAGCCAGGATATTCAACAACAGATAAACCATTAATTTGACCAACAACCTGATCTTGAGTATTAATCATGATCTGTTTATTAAAAAACTCTTCATGAAATCGTTTTTTAAGATAATCTTCACGCCATAATTTATTTTTAGTCGATGAAGCCACTGATAACTCATCAATAACCTCATTTTTGGCATAATAACTAGCATTAACTAATAAACCATGAACCCAATCAATCGCAAGGGGAAGATAAAACTGATCGCCTGTAAAACGCACCGCTTCTTGATATATTTTGTTATAGGCGGATGGTGCAATACTTGGCAAATGAAATTTATCAGCAATGAATTGTAAATAATCTAGCCACGTAGTGAGCTTGTCAGATGAGGTAATCTGCAATTCATTTTCAAATTCAGCATAGATAGACGTATTGTAAAATTCTGGATCAAAATCCTGTAATTCAGCTAAACTTAGCCGATCGCCAACCAATATAATTCTTAAATCCAGTGGCATTGAAGGAATAGATAACGGCAATGGATGCGATTCATCAGCTGAAAACCAGTCGAATTCCTGTTTAAATACCATCTGCTTTAATTTAATCAATAAAGTAGGTTGGCTTAATAAAGATCGTAAACCTAAAATTAAAACCCCACCATTAGCCTGATGCACTAAACCTGGATCGAGTTTAATTGGGCTATTCTCTGGTTGTCGAACACAACCAAATAATTTCTCGCCATCAACATAACTTGATGCTAAACAATCATCTAAAATGGCAAAGTTATCCTGCTTGCTTTTGGCCTCAGTCAAAGTGACTTTATTATCATTAATAAAATAGCTGTAACCCAACGCTGAAGAGGACGCATGTAATTTAACTGCTTGTTTTAACAAATCAAAAAATAGTTCACTTTCTGACGCTTTCAGTAACATAAAACGAGGGTGATAACTTGCTCTTTTACTCGGGCATAACATGGATAATGCAGACGAAATCCGAGGTTGCCAAGAAAGAATATTGTTTGACTTTTCTATCACAGATTCAGTTTCTGCTTTACTAGGGTTAACAAGCGCACTAATCTGAGACAAATCAGGTTGGATTTGATGTATTTTAAGTTGTGAGATAGCCAAAATTATTATCTTTGTTGTTAGCGAATTTAATCCTTAAATTATAACAAGTATCGATTATAACGCCAAGATCATACCAAAATCTTTATGCTAACAAATAAAAAAATTACAGAAAGATTTTTCAAAATCAGGTAAACTGTAAAGTATCTTACAGTAAATATTCTTCATTACTATCGTTACCAATAATAAATATGCTCAAACTCAAAAATAATCATATCAAAGATACCCAATCCTCACAAATTGTAAGCTGGGGACACTGGTTTACATTATTTAATATTTTTGTTGTTATATCTTTGGGTAGCCAATATTTAATCATTGCAGACTGGCCAAGAACATTTATGGGGCGGTTTTATGCAATCATTAGTGCAATTGGGCATTTTAGCTTTTTAACGTTTATAACCTACC
Organism: Gilliamella sp. CG13; assembly: GCF_046635805.1. NCBI lineage: Bacteria > Pseudomonadati > Pseudomonadota > Gammaproteobacteria > Orbales > Orbaceae > Gilliamella > Gilliamella sp. CG13. Next base: position 412,937 of record NZ_JBIDFM010000001.1, on the reverse strand, counting down.
TCATATTACTTTTTCCATTAAACTTTTTTATTCACTCAGCGCGTTGGCATCGAATATTAGCAACCATAATTGCCACATTAGGAATCGCCTTACTTTTAGTTGATATTGATATCTTCTCGCATTTTAGAATGCACTTAAATTTATCCATATGGCAGTTATTTACAGCGCAAAACGCTACTTTTTTAAGTAGTGCGTTTATAATCATTCCATTTATTTTATTAATTGAAATATTATTTGCATTATGGAGTTGGAAAAAATTACGCAGCTTAAATAAGCGTAAACGTTATGCAAAACCAGTCGTGGTTATATTTATTCTTTGTTTTGTCTTTTCGCATCTGATTCATATTTGGGCCGACGCAAATTTTTATCGCCCAATAACCATGCAACGTTCAAGCTTACCATTATCCTATCCATTGACCGCAAGACATTTCCTTGAACGATATGGATTTATGCCAGAAAATGATTACCGAACTCGGGTCAGCCAAGAAGGTAATCCTTTTGCTATTGCTATAGAATATCCTCTTGCACGGCTGAGTTATGATGAAAAACAAGCAACCCAAAATATACTAATGATAGTTATTGACGGATGGAATAGTCGTTTATTAAACGACAACATGCCATGGTTAAATGAATTTGCGAAAGAAAACCTTAAATTTACGGATCATTACTCTGCAAGTAACCAAACAAATATTAATAAATTTTCATTATTTTATGGACTCGATCCCAACTATTACAACAGCATATTAGCGGGTCATAAACCTTCAGTACTATTTGATGCTATTAATTATCGTCATTACAACTTAGGGATGTTTTCGTACGATGGATTTGATGAACCATTGTATCGATATGCATTGCTATCCAATTTTTCAATACCGCCGGCAAAAAAAATGACTAATAAACAGGTTACTGATAATTGGATGGCGTGGCATGATGAACAAAATAAATTAGAAAATCATGCACCACTATTTTCACTGGTACAATACTCACTCGGCGTAAAACATAAAAATATACCGCTAAAAGAACTTGAAACAGAAGCAAGAAAATTAGATCAATATCTTGAATCATTAATAGCGTATTTAAGACTAACCAATACCTACGAAAACACCGTAATTGTCATTACCGGAACCAATGACATCACTATAAAAGAAGCGAAAAAAACAGCGATACGTAATGACGACATTAATTACAGCCGAGAATCACTTAATGTGCCACTGATTATCTCATGGCCAAATAAAGAACCCGCTCAAATCAGCCGACTAACATCGCAAACTGATATTATGCGCACCTTAATGCAAGATGTGCTTTATGTTAACACCTCACCACATTTATATAATCAAGGTGAAAACTTATTTAATAGCAAGTCACGGCAATGGATAGTGGCGGGGAACGAAAAAGAAATCGCTGCACTATACAATGATAAAACAATTGTTTTAGATGGATTTGGACGATCTAAAATTTACGATATCAATAATACATTACAAAAAGAAGAAAAAATAAGTCTTCCTATATTTTTACAAATTGTCACGGCAAACCGTCGATTTATGGTGGTGTCCAATTAAAATTTGTTTACTTTATATAGGTAAGAATTGAGACTTGATTTTAATTTTGTTGAGTTTCAAAAAAGTAATCTTGGTTATAAAAAGAATAAACCATTTTTCGGTTAGCATAATATACATTTTGTCAATGTTTTCTATACACATAGGGATAAACTATTCAACCTGTATTATTAAATATCTATCCCTTGTCTTTTGAAAATACTTCCCATCAACATTTATCAACAAAATATTTCATCACCCGATTATCGTTAGATAGCTCGGGATGAAATGAGCAGACTAAAATATTATCTTGTTCTGCCATTACACAGTGATCATCAATAAATGCCAGTTGTTTTACTGGGTTACCTGCATGGATGATATAAGGAGCACGGATAAAGATGGCTGGAATGTGCTTGCCAATTGACGCTATATCTAAAAAGGTTTCAAAACTTGCTACTTGCCGACCAAACCCGTTGCGTTCAACGGTAATATCCATTAATTCAAGAAGTTCAACTTCATGATGAGTGGTTGTCATACCACAAAGAACTAAGCCGGCACAGGTGCCTAAAATACCTTTGCCTTGACGGGCAAATTCTTTAATGGGACCAAATAGTCCATTTTGTTTAATTAGTCGGCTAATTGCGGTAGATTCCCCGCCTGGAATAATTAAACCATCTAACCCCGCTAAATGGTCAGGTTTTTTTACTGTCACCGCAATCACATTTTCGATACTCAGCAACATGGTTATATGTTCACTAACTGCGCCTTGCAAGTTAAGCACGCCAATTTTTTTTAACCGTAAGGGTTTGAGTGATTGCATCGTTACCATCCTCGTTCTTGCATTCTTTCGGATACAGACAATTTACTGATCTCAATACCTTTCATTGCCTCACCTAATCCTTTAGATAGTTCTGCTAAGCGTGGATAATCGTCATAATACGTCGTTGCCTGTACAATCGCTTTTGCAAATTTTTCAGGATGTTGCGATTTAAAAATACCCGAGCCAACAAAAACGCCGTCTGCGCCAAGTTGCATCATCAAGGCTGCATCGGCTGGGGTTGCAATGCCTCCGGCAGCAAAGTTAACAACAGGTAATTTACCCAACTGTTTGATTTGTATGACGAGTTCATAAGGCGCACCGATTTCTTTTGCCAATGTCATTAGTTCGTCTTTAGATTTACTGTTTACCAATCGAATTTGTTCGTTCACTCTGCGCATATGGCGTACTGCTTCAACGATATTACCTGTCCCCGGTTCACCTTTTGTGCGTAGCATGGATGCCCCTTCACCTATACGACGTAGTGCTTCGCCTAAATCACGACAACCACAAACAAAAGGTACGGTAAATTCATCTTTGAGTAAATGGTACTGTTCATCGGCAGGTGTTAATACTTCGCTTTCATCAATATAATCAACGCCCATTGATTCTAAAATACGGGCTTCAACAATATGACCAATACGCGCTTTTGCCATAACAGGAATTGTAACCGCATTCATGACAGTTTCAACAATAGTTGGATCTGCCATTCGGGCAACACCGCCAGCAGCACGAATATCTGATGGAACCCGTTCTAGTGCCATAACTGCGACAGCGCCAGCTTGTTCAGCGATTTTGGCTTGTTCTGCATTCACTACATCCATTATCACGCCACCTTTTTGCATTTGTGCCATACCCCGTTTTACGGTCTGTGTTCCGATAATTTTATTCATCACGTCTCCTGTTTTAAATTAATTAATGCTTAGTTATATATTATTTAAAATTAACGATAGGTAAGATACAGCCAATTGGACTATAATTAGGTCATCCAATTTTTTATGCGTTGTCTGGCAAGGTTTAAAATGTTGAGTAATCGATAACATGTGGAATCATCAGAAATTAAATGCCTATCAAGGCGCACTTTTTAATAAAGTAAGTCAACTAATTGAATATTATATTGAGCAAGGCATATTGATTGCAGGCGAACGATTACCATCAGAACGTGAACTTGCTAACATTTTAAACATCAATCGAACAACGGTGGTTCGTGCTTTGGATAATCTCTCTGAACGAGGACTTTTAATCCGCAGGCAAGGAAGTGGAACATTTGTTAATGATAAAAAATGGGGTGTTCAGGCGTATACTTCAATAAATTGGAGGTTACCAGCACGTTTTTACCAAAATAAACAATCTCGTTATCAACAAAAAGTCGAACTGATACGACGTCAGCAATCTAACATCATCGATCTTGCTAATGGGGACTTACCCACAATTTGGATGCCCAAATTGTTATTACCCAATATCAGCTCAGATGAGCTTATCATGCATGAAAAAAATAGTGACCAATTACAGTTAGGTTTGCCAGCACTAAAAACGCAAATAGCCAATTACATGCAACAACGTTTTGCTATGTCGGTAGAGACATCTCAAATACTCATTACATCAGGCACACAGCAATCACTATTTTTAATTACTCAGGGATTACTTAAATCAGGCGATGCAATTGCTATCGAATCGCCTTCTTATTTTTACTCTTTGCCACTTTTCCAAGCAGCAGGGTTACGCTTATATGGGATTGAGTGCGATAATGAAGGTATTACCTTAGACAGTTTAAGTAAAGTCGTTAGTCAGCAACCCATAAAATGGCTGTTTCTCAATCCTATCTTTCAAAATCCATTAGGTTTTGTGATGAGTGATAAACGCAAAAAAGCAATATTAGCATTTTGTCGTTCGCAATGTATTGGTATCGTTGAAGATGATGCTTACAGTGGTTTAGCATTTAATTCTCAATTATCCATTTCACCCATTAAAAAGTTTGACCACCATAATCAAGTTATCTATTTAGGATCGCTTTCTAAATATATTGGTCGAAATATACGGGTGGGTTGGATGATAGCACCTCGTAATATTATTGAAAATCTAGCGAATATTCGTCAACATATCGATTCTGGGTTGAGTATTTTGCCGCAATTATTGGCAGAAGAATATCTAAAAAATCATTATTTCACTCATCAACACTTTTTGAGTGAACAGCTCAATTTTAAAGCGAATCAATTAATGGTATGGCTCAATAATTATTTTGATGACACAATAAATTATCAAAAACCTTTAGGTGGTTTTCATTTATATGCCCAATTACCTGTTAAATCATCACAACAAGAAATCGCTATTTTAAATCAATTGCTTGCTCAAAATATTATCGTATCACAAGGAAGTGATTATGGTGATAAATTAGGGTGGATACGTTTAAGCTATGGACATTTCAATCAGAATTTGGTTTGATCTTAAAAAATTACTATTATTTTTATGTTATGCAATATTCAACAAAACGCTCAATATCAACAAAAAAACTTTTATTTATTGCCGGTACAGGCTGGCTGTTTGATGCGATGGATGTCGGATTACTGTCGTTTATACTCGCCGCCTTAAAACAAGATTGGGGATTAAGTCCTGAACAACTTAGCTTAATTGGCAGTGTCAATTCTATCGGTATGGCGATAGGTGCTTTTCTGTTTGGGATCTATGCGGATAAAAAAGGACGTAAATCGGCATTTTTATTTACTTTATTAATGTTTAGTATTGCCAGCGGATTAAGTGCATTTGCTTGGGGACTAGCAAGTTTAGTTATTTTACGTTTTTTTATTGGTATGGGATTAGGCGGTGAATTACCGGTTGCTTCTACTTTAGTAAGCGAAAGTGTCGAGCCTGAACATCGGGGTCGAATTGTCGTATTACTTGAAAGTTTTTGGGCTGTCGGTTGGATTTTAGCTGCTCTAATCGCTTATTTTCTTATTCCTATTCCGGCAATAGGTTGGCGAGGAGCGATGATTATTTGCGCTATCCCTGCGTTTTATGCGCTTTACTTACGTTTTAACTTACCCGATTCATCGGCTTTTAATAGTTTGAATGCAAACTCTAAAAATGATTCGGTAATTAAAAAAGTTAATTCATTACTCACTTCAGAGTTTCGCCGTTCGACCATCATGTTATGGATAGTATGGTTTTGTGTGGTTTTTTCATATTATGGCATGTTTTTATGGTTACCTAGTGTCATGATGATAAAAGGATTTTCCATGATAAAAAGCTTTCAATATATTTTAATTATGACATTTGCTCAGTTACCGGGGTATTTTTCGGTTGCTTGGTTGATTGAGCGAGTAGGGCGTAAATGGGTGCTAATCACCTATTTATTAGGTACATTAATTAGTGCCTATTTATTTGGTGAGGCTAAATCTGTTAATCATTTACTCGTGTATGGTGCATTTTTATCATTTTTCAATTTAGGTGCTTGGGGTGCTATGTACGCTTATACTCCAGAGCAGTATCCTACCAATATTCGTGCAACAGGTTCAGGTATTGCTGCTTCGGTTGGACGTATAGGGGGAATATTAGGCCCTCTCATGGTTGGTTTTTTAATGGCTAAAGATATTCGTTTAAGTATGATTTTTGGGATATTTAGCTTATCTATTTTAATGGCAATAATGGCTATTGTCCTATTAGGTAAAGAAACAAAGCAAACACCATTAACCTAACTGTTTCCTAAAATGTGAGTTGTATAAATTCAGTGTTGACCTATACTAGTAAAGTCATCCGGTCGTTTCGTGTAATAAATAAATGATAAACATGAAGCGATAACACTGAATTTAACTTTAACGTTGATACCGTTGCTCAAATCTTTTCGTTCTTTATTAATCAATCTTTAGTCATGAATGAGTTTTATATCATTTAAACGTTTTCATTCAAAATGATGAGTATTGCAGTTATCAACATTATCGATTTAACTAATCATTAGGAGGTTATTTTGTATCTTTCAGCAAAAGCTTTCCATTATCTGGGTATTATTGCAACCATTGCTTCACTGGGTATGTACATTTCTTACATTCCACAAATCATTGATAATTTACAGGGTATGAAATCGAATCCTACTCAGCCATTAGCGGCAGCAATCAACTGTTCCTTATGGGTCAGTTATGGTCTTTTACGTGAAAAAAAGGATTGGCCTATTGCGATAGCGAATTCACCGGGGGTGATTTTTGGTCTTATCGCTTTTTTTACCGCCTTATAATTGTCAATGAAAGCGGAAGTATTTGCTTCTGCTCATTTATCTGAAGTCTTTTTTCGTCTATTTAATCCGTCTTAATTTAGCCTAATTTTAACAATTTAATACTTGATTTTTTCTTTAAAATAATATCATTTTTGAGGTCGTTTATTATTTAATCTGAATGATAAATTATTAATAATTAATAAGATAAAGAGTTATCAACAGGTTTGTTAAATACTTATCAAATAGTACAGTGCATAATTTTGATGTTACTCACAGCATCAATAATTATGTTTAAAAGTTACCGCCTATCCGATTATTCGTGTACCTATTTGAAAAGGGTATTTGAGTTTATTTGTCTTAAAATCTGCTATGATAAATGTATGGCAAAGTTAATCGTTATCATTTAATAAGTAATTATAACAATTTGATTTATTATATTTTAATTTCATAGAATATTATTAAGGAAAGAGATGAAAAAAGTAGTTTCTGTTTTGATGATATGTATGCCAACATTTGCGCTGGCATCAAATTGTGACGCTATTTGTGCCGATATTGCTGAAAAAATTGAAAATAATGGTGTAAAAACGTCTGACTATATATTAAAAATTTCACCCACCGATATTGCCGATCAAGCTGAAGGTAAAATTGTCGGATCCTGTGAAGCCGGACAGAAAAAAATTATTTATCTTCGGTTAAATCATGTCTCAGCGGAATTTTTAGATTTATCATCAGAACATCATTCAGGGGTCATTGAATGTACAAAAAGAAAGTGATTTAAAGCAAAGTACAGAAAATAAAATTGAATGAACAGCGTGAATAATTGAAGATGGATAAAGTTATGTTATTCGGTGATCTAAGCAGGTCATTTTTCTAATCAGAAGTGAGTAATATCTCTTCTACCATGAAAATAGAAGAGATAATCATTACATTATAATAAATTAGTGTAATTTTGATGAGTTACATCGTTCCAAACACTTGATTGTACTTGTCCAATATGTTTTTGTTGTAAAAGTAGCATCGCTAAACGAGATTGACCAATTCCACCCCCTATAGTTTGAAGTAGATCACCATCCACTAAAGCTTTATGCCACGCATATTGTAAACGATCTTCATCATTGGTTGCTTTTAATTGGCGTTTTAAAGCTTCTGGATTAACTCGAATTCCCATAGACGAAATTTCAAACGCACTATTTAAAATTGGATTCCAAACTAAAATATCGCCATTTAAACCTTTTGAACCCATTTCATTATCGCTACTCCAATCATCATAGTCGGGTGCACGTACATCGTGTTTTTCATTGTTAGACAAATCACCCCCTATACCGATCAGGAACACAGCACCAAGCTCTTTTGTGATGGCATTTTCACGTTCTTTAGGTGATAAATCAGGATAACGTTTTAATAATTGCTCACTATCGATAAATGTGATCGATTCGGGTAAAAATCGTGATAGATGATATTTATCGGATACTGCACTTTCAGTCGCTTTGATGGCGGCATAGATCTTTTCAACAGTTTGCTTTAAATACCCTAAATTACGATCTTCTGGTCGCATTACTTTTTCCCAATCCCATTGGTCAACATAAACAGAGTGAATAGGGGAGAGTTGATCTTCGTCGGGGCGTAATGCTTTCATATTCGTATACACACCTTCGCCGACAGGAAAATGATGCATACTTAATATTTTTCGTTTCCATTTTGCCAGTGAGTGAACGACTTCAAATTGTGATTGAGGAATAGCTTTAACTTTAACTTGAACGGCTTTTTCAGTTCCCGATAAATTGTCTTGTATCCCATCACCTACTTGACTTAATATGGGGGCTTGCACTTCAATAAGCGATAAGTTTTTTGCTAATTGTTCAGCAAAAAATTGTTTTACAAAACTGATACGTTGTTGTTGTTCTTTAAATGATATCGTCATGTTTACTCTTCAATTATTAGTTAATCCAGATAGCTAAATTAAACTAGAAAATAAAAATATGCAAGTTAGAACATATCGGCACTTTTTCAAAAATACTAAGCAAAATAGTTAACGAGTTTACTTTGGACTTTTCATCAATGATAGGAGCCGATATTAAATGTAAAAACTAAAAATTAAAACGCCTAATAAGACAATATATTAGGCAATATTTTAATAACACCAGAAAAAGATAAATGGGTTAATTATTGATTAATATAGGTGGTAATAATATTCGCTAAATTTGGTTTTTGCCATTTTGCGGTCAGCACAAAATTAGGCACTTTAAATGGATATCGTTTATTTTCAGTAGTTGTAAATTCAAATTTGCTGTTAATCCAACCTTTTTTGAAGGTCATATTTGAAATTGATGTCATCGGTATTTGGAGAACATTATAGGTAAAATCTCCTGTTACAGTTAAACCTATTAAAATAATTTCATTGGAATCAAAATAAATAAGGTAATTTTTAATATCTAAAACAGCTAATTCCTGATAAAGTGCAAATTTCCAAAATTTTGGGTTGATACAACCATAAATTACTGATGAGCTGTTAAACTTGGGTAATTCAAATTTTTCAAATAATGCGTTAATGTTTTCTAACTTTAAGCCTTCGTTCATGTTAATATTCCTTATGTATCGAGAATTTATTTTTAGTTTTTATTAAAAAAAATTATTTTTTAGTTTATATACTGTTTAATGTTAGTTCTAAGGATTTTCGTATTTTACTCTAATGAAATGTTTCATGATATTACAAAGTAGTGAAATAATTGTTTTATCTTCCGTTTTTCGTCATAGGTAATATTCTTTTTTTCAAAAAAATTTTGCAACGATTTTATAGCAGAAGTTTTAGATTCTGAATCTGTTTTAAAATCAGCTTCCATTTCTGCACAATATAACCCGTTTTTTAAATTTATTATTTCACTTCTTTACCCATAGCCTGTAAATCAGCATGATACGATGAACGGACAAAGGGGCCACATGCGGCATGAGTAAATCCCATATTTAAGGCAATTTGTTTTAGTTCATCAAATTCTGATGGTGATACATAACGCTCAACAGGAAGATGATATTTACTTGGTTGTAAATATTGCCCTAAGGTTAACATTGTCACACCATGACTACGCAAATCTTTTAAGACTTGAATAAGTTCTTCATTTGTTTCACCCAAACCAACCATTAAGCCCGATTTTGTTGGAATATCCGGATGTTTTTCTTTAAAGGCTTCTAATAACTTTAAAGAGCCTTCATAGCTAGCACCGGGGCGTATTTTTTTGTATAAACGAGGAATATTTTCAAGATTATGATTGAAAACATCGGGCGGGTTTTGACTTAAAACTTCGACAGCTTCATTTATGCAGCCTCGAAAGTCTGGTGTTAAGGTTTCGACTTTAATAGTCGGGCTTAAGGCGCGAATCTCTTTTGTACATGCTGCAAAATGACTTGCACCACCATCTTTTAAGTCGTCTCGGTCAACCGAGGTAATAACCACATAGCGCAATCTCATCTCTTGAATCGTTTTAGCAAGTTTAATGGGTTCTTCATGGTCTGGTGGTAATGGTCTACCGTGCGCAACATCACAAAATGGGCAACGGCGTGTACATATATCACCTAAAATCATAAAAGTAGCCGTTCCGTGATTAAAACATTCCGCTAAATTTGGACAAGACGCTTCTTCACAAACTGAATGTAAACCATGTTTACGCATAGTATTTTTTATATGGGCAATATTATCACTGTTAGCGGATAATTTAATTCTCATCCATTCAGGTTTTTTTAAGGGGGCAGAATCTTCCACCGTAATAGTTGGAATTAAACGTGTTTTATCTGCATCACGGTATTTTGAGCTTCGGATTATTGGTTCATCATTTTGCATAATTTTATCTTATTGATTTTGTAACTGGCTAATAAAGTTATCCGTTAATTGTTGTTTAATAACTTTGCGATCGATTGAAGAGACATATTCTTTTAATTGTGTCATTTGCAATCCAGCATAGCCACAAGGATTAATATAAGTAAAGGGAGTGAGATCCATATCAATATTTAAAGCAAGTCCATGCAATGTGCAACCACGTTGAATGTGCAAACCAAGTGAACAGATTTTTTTTGTATCAATATAGACGCCAGGTGCATCAGGTTTGGCATAGGCTATAATATCATAATTAGCTAAAGTTTGTATGATACTGTTTTCCAGATAACTGACCATATCACGAATGCCGAGTTTGGCTCTTTTTAAGTCAAACAAAATATACATAATTTGCTGACCGGGAGCATGGTAGGTGATTTGTCCACCTCGATCAGTTTGTACGACAGGAATATTGGTTTGTTTAAGTAAGTGTTCAGGTTTACCCACTTTACCTTGAGTAAAAACAGCATTATGTTCGACAAGCCAAATTTGATCTGGCGATTGATTATCACGACGTTGAGTATACTCATGCATAGCTTGATACGTTTGCATGTAAGGTTGTAGGTTCAAATCTTTGATAATGATGTCTTTCTTAGTCATGCTTGTTTTTTTCAATCTCTACGTTGCATTGCTTTAAAATTTACATTTATATATCAGATTTTACTATAGCTTGACAACCTATGCTTGAACAAGGTATAACCATATAAATAATTCTTTAGTTTTTCACTTCTTAAAAACTCTTTTATATCAATAGAATATGTGTTGAAAGTTATATTTATTGGAATAGTTGATTAATTTGATAGGAATTAACATTCTTTTCTAAACTCAGGTTTACTTTACTTTTTTTGTGAAAATGGCAGACTGATATTAGTAAAGCTCCATAGTGCAGAATTGAAGCTAATATATTTAGTTATGCTTTTGTGATAGCTAAGGATAGCAAAAACTGCATTTTTTTTAACAAAAAAGAGGTTTTTATATGTCGGACATGCAAATGAATGATATCGATCCATTTGAAACGCAAGATTGGCTTAAAAGTATCGAGTCAATTATCCGTGAAGAAGGTATCGAACGTGCTCAGTACATTATCGAACAAATAGTCAACAAAGCGAGAGATGGTGGTGTTCCACTACTTTTCGGTTCTTCAACAAGTAATTATATCAATACCATTCCAGTAGAAGAACAACCTGCTTATCCAGGGGACTGGGAGATTGAAAGGCGCATTCGTTCAATTGTTCGTTGGAATGCTATCATGATGGTATTACGAGCGTCTAAAAAGGATTTAGAGCTTGGCGGTCATATGGCTTCATTCCAATCGGCAGCCACTTTTTATGAAGTCTGTTTTAATCACTTCTTCCGCGCACGTAATGATAAAGATGGTGGGGATTTGGTTTATTTCCAAGGTCATATTTCACCGGGTATTTATTCTCGTGCTTTCATCGAAGGACGTTTGACTGAAGAACAATTAGATAACTTCCGTCAAGAAATTCATGGTAAAGGTTTACCGTCTTATCCACACCCTAAATTGTTACCAGAATTTTGGCAATTCCCTACCGTATCAATGGGATTAGGGCCGGTAAGTGCTATTTATCAAGCTCGCTTCTTAAAATATTTAAATCATCGTGGATTAAAAGATACCTCTGAACAAACCGTTTACGCTTTCTTAGGTGATGGTGAAATGGATGAGCCAGAATCTAAAGGTGCAATTACGGTGGCAACCCGTGAAAAACTGGATAATCTAGTATTTGTTGTCAACTGTAACTTACAAAGACTTGATGGCCCAGTAACAGGTAATGGTAAGATTATCAACGAACTTGAAGGGATTTTTGCTGGCGCAGGTTGGAATGTTATTAAAGTGCTTTGGGGTGATCGTTGGGATAAATTATTACAAAAAGATAAATCAGGTAAATTGATTCGTTTAATGAACGAAACCCTTGACGGTGACTATCAAACTTTCAAATCAAAAGATGGTGCTTATGTGCGTGAGCATTTCTTTGGTAAATATCCTGAAACGGCTGAATTAGTAAAAGACATGAGCGATGAAGAAATTTTCAGACTCAACCGTGGTGGTCAAGATCCAGAGAAGATGTTTGCTGCCTTTAGTCGTGCTAAAGAGACTAAAGATCGTCCTACAGTGATATTAGCACATACTATCAAAGGTTATGGTATGGGTGAAGCAGCTGAAGGTAAAAATATTGCTCACCAAGTGAAAAAAATGAATATGGACGGCGTTCGTCATGTTCGTGATTTCTTTAACATCCCGGTTAATGATGAATCACTTGAAAAATTACCTTACATTAAATTTGAAGAACATACACCAGAATATAAATATATTCATGAACGTCGCCAAGCATTACATGGTTATGTACCTTCACGATTAACTAAATTCTCAGGCACAGTATCAATTCCACCGTTAAGTGAATTTGCACCACTTCTTGAAGAGCAATCAAAAGAAATTTCGACCACTATTGCTTTTGTTCGTGCGCTTAACATCATGCTTAAAGATAAAGATCTTGCACCACGTTTAGTGCCAATTTTAGCAGATGAAGCAAGAACATTTGGTATGGAAGGTTTATTCCGTCAAATTGGTATTTATAATCCACACGGTCAACAATATACGCCACAAGACAAAGAACAAGTGGCTTATTATCGTGAAGACGAAAAAGGGCAAATTCTACAAGAAGGTATTAATGAATGTGGTGCAACCGCTTCATGGCTTGCAGCCGCAACATCTTACAGTACCAACGACTTGCCAATGATTCCATTTTATATTTACTACTCAATGTTTGGTTTCCAACGTATTGGTGACTTAATGTGGGCTGCTGGGGATCAACAAGCACGTGGATTTATGATTGGTGGGACTTCAGGACGAACAACGTTAAATGGTGAAGGTCTACAACACCAAGACGGTCACAGTCATATTCAATCTTTAACCATTCCTAACTGTATTTCATATGATCCAGCTTACGCTTATGAAGTAGCAGTAATTATGCAAGATGGCTTACGCCGTATGTATGGTGAGCAAGAAAATGTTTACTATTACATTACCACATTGAATGAAAACTATGCACAACCTGCAATGCCAGAAGGTGTTGAAGACGGTATTCGTCGTGGTATCTATAAACTTGATACGGTTAAAGGTAAAAAAGGTAGTCCAACTGTTCAATTATTAGGTTCAGGGGCAATTTTACGTCATGTTCGTGAAGCGGCAGAAATTTTGGCTAAAGATTACGGCATTGGATCCGATGTATATAGTGTTACTTCGTTCACTGAATTGGCTCGTGAAGGTCAAGATTGTGAGCGTTATAACATGTTACATCCAAGTGAAAAACCAAAAGTACCTTATGTAACACAAATTATGAATAATAACCCAGCCGTGGTTTCAACAGACTATATGAAACTGTTTGCTGAGCAAATCCGTGCCTTTGTACCTGCTGAAAGTTACAGAGTACTTGGTACTGATGGTTTTGGTCGCAGTGATAGCCGTGAAAACTTACGCCATCATTTTGAAGTGGATGCATCTTATGTTGTTGTTGCAGCATTAGGTGAGCTTGCTAAACGTGGTGATATTAAAGCCAGCGTTGTTGATGAAGCGATTAAAAAGTTTGAAATCAATGCTGACAAATTAAACCCACGTATTGCATAAGAGGTAACCAACATGAGTATTGAAATTAAATTACCTGACATTGGCAGTGATGAAGTCGAAGTCACCGAAATCCTTGTAAAAGTGGGAGATAAGGTAGAAGTCGATCAATCATTATTAACGGTTGAAGGCGATAAAGCCTCAATGGAAATCCCTGCGCCACAAGCAGGGATCGTAAAATCTATCTCAGTCAAAGTCGGCGATAAAGTTAAAACTGGTGTCGATATTATGGTATTTGATACCGAGAATGGTGCAGAATCTGCGCCAGCTCAAGCAGAGTCTGCCCCGAAAGTCGATGTTGCTCCAGCGGCTGCAACCGTAAGTCAAACAGTCGATGTTAATGTGCCAGATATTGGCGGTGACGAAGTCGAAGTGACCGAAATTTTAGTGAAAGTCGGTGATACTATATCGGTAGATGATTCACTTATTACTGTTGAAGGCGATAAAGCCTCAATGGAAATACCTGCCTCTATCGCAGGTGTGGTTAAAACGATAACAGTTAAAGTTGGCGATAAAGTGAAGACAGGTTCCAAAATTATGGAATTTGAAACGGCATCCAGCAGTGCGCCAGCTAACGCTGCAACTGCAACGCCAGCGCCGACAGCACCAGAAAAATCAGCTTCAGTTGCTGCACCGGTGAATAATGTTTCTACTCCTGCTGCAACGGCTTCTACAACGGCAAGTAATGATTTTGTTGAAAATGATGCATATGCACATGCAACACCTTCTGTTCGTCGTTTAGCGCGTGAATTTGGCGTGAATCTGGCTAAAGTATCACCAACAGGGCCTAAAAACCGAATCCTACGTGAAGACATTCAAGCTTACGTTAAAAATGCGGTTAAACAAGTTGAAAGTGGTGCAACAGGCGGAGCATTACCGGGATTATTACCATGGCCGAAAGTTGATTTTAGCAAATTTGGTGAAACTGAAACTTTACCATTAACTAAAATCCAAAAAGTGTCAGGTGCAAATTTACATCGTAACTGGGTCATGATTCCTCATGTTACTGAATTTGACGAAACCGATATTACGGATTTAGAAGCATTCCGTAAACAACAAAATGCCGAAGCAGAGAAGAAAAAACTTGATCTTAAGATCACGCCATTAGTGTTTATTATGAAAGCGGTGGCAAGTGCATTAACTGCTTATCCACGTTTTAATAGTTCATTATCGGAAGATGCGCAAACCTTGATTATCAAAAAATACATCAATATTGGTGTCGCAGTTGATACGCCAAACGGTTTAGTCGTACCGGTATTTAAAGATGTCAATAAAAAAGGCATCGTTGAGTTATCTCGTGAACTTGCCGAAATCTCGAAAAAAGCTCGTGAAGGTAAATTAACCGGTGCGGATATGCAGGGCGGATGTTTTACAATTTCAAGTTTAGGTGGTATTGGTACAACTTCATTTACCCCAATTGTGAATGCACCTGAAGTCGGTATTTTAGGGGTGTCACGCTCAAGTATGAAACCTGTATGGAATGGTAAAGAGTTTACGCCACGTTTAATGTTACCTTTATCTCTGTCATTTGATCATCGTGTGATTGATGGTGCAGACGGTGCACGCTTCTTAAGCCATATTGTTAACGTCTTATCTGACTTACGTCGATTAGTGATGTAGTTTAGGAGAATAAATTATGAGTCAAGAAGTTAAAACACAAGTGGTGGTTTTAGGTGCTGGTCCAGCAGGTTATTCTGCTGCGTTCCGTGCCGCCGATCTTGGATTAGACGTAACGTTAGTTGAACGCTATTCTACATTGGGTGGCGTATGCTTAAATGTGGGATGTATTCCTTCTAAAGCACTTTTGCATGTAGCTAAAGTCATGGACGAAGCCAAATCACTGACAGAACATGGAATTCATTTTGGTACACCTAAACTTGAACTGGATAAAGTTCGAGGTTGGAAAGAGAAGGTCATTAATCAGTTAACTAATGGATTAGCAGGTATGGCTAAAATGCGTAAAGTCAATGTTATTCAGGGCGAAGCGCAATTTACCGGTAGTCATACTATGGATGTGACTTCAGCAAAAGGTATTACTAAAATTACGTTTGATAATGCTATTATTGCAGCTGGGTCTCGACCAATTAAATTACCTTTTATTCCGCATGATGATCCTCGTATTTGGGATTCCACAGATGCGCTTGCTTTGACAACCATTCCTAAAAAATTATTATTAATGGGTGGGGGAATTATTGGGCTTGAAATGGGCACGGTTTATCATGCCTTAGGTTCAGAAGTCGATGTGGTTGAAATGTTTGATCAGGTCATTCCTGCTGCTGATAAAGATGTGATCAAAGTCTTTACTAAGCAAATTCAGGATAAATTCACCTTACGTCTTGAAACAAAAGTAACGACGGTTGAAGCAAAACATGATGCGATTTACGTCACTATGGAGAAAAAAGACGGAACCACTGAAACACACACTTATGATGCAGTATTAGTGGCAATTGGACGTTCGCCAAATGGAAAACTAATTAGTGCTGAAAAAGCAGGCGTGAACGTTACTGATCGTGGTTTTATTGAAGTCGATAAACAAATGCGCACCAATGTTCCACATATCTATGCTATAGGTGATATTGTTGGTCAGCCAATGCTTGCGCACAAGGGCGTTCACGAAGGACATGTGGCTGCTGAAGTGATTGCGGGCAAAAAACACTATTTTGATCCAAAAACGATTCCTTCTATTGCTTATACTGAGCCAGAGGTTGCTTGGGTTGGTTTAACCGAAAAAGAAGCGAAAGAAAAGGGTATCGATTATGAAGTGTCTATCTTCCCATGGGCAGCATCTGGGCGAGCTATCGCATCGGATTGTTCACAAGGGATGACTAAGCTGATCTTCAATAAAGCAGATAATCGCCTTTTAGGTGGCGCAGTCGTTGGTGCTAATGGCGGTGAATTGCTTGGAGAGATTACCCTTGCGGTTGAAATGGGGTGTGATGCCGAAGATATAGCCTTAACTATTCATGCGCATCCAACACTTCATGAATCAATTGGACTTGCTGCTGAAATTTATGAAGGAACGGTAACTGATTTACCGAATCCGAAAGCAGTAAAAAAATAGTTTATATTCAGTCATTCTATCTATCTTAAAATTTATGCCGTCAATGATTGACGGCTTTTTTTTAATCACTCACTTTTGCAAAACATCCTTTCCCACTATAACTATAATATTTGGCATGATACGCAATAAACACCGATTCACCTTTATTTAAAGTGAGTACTTCATGTTTTGTTGTTAATGTAATAGCGCCATTTGCACAAAATAGGATTTGAGGGCTGTTGACTTTTTCTTTTCTTAATTGAAGATCACTTTGAATGATTTCAAATTTAAAATCATTAACGGGAACAGGAAAATCAATTTTATTATGATTAATTAACGGATTAATTAGCAATTCACTAGCATCAATACTGCTAAAGTTCGTATTCGCTATTAATGCGTCAATATCAATAAACTTATGGGTTAAACCTGCTCTTAAAACATTATCTGAATTTGCCATCACTTCAAAACCGGTTCCCGATAAATAACAATGCGGTGTTTGGGCATGTAAAAACATCGCTTGAGATGGCTTGAGTTCAATCACATTCAAAATTAAAGGCATAAACAAACCAATATCGTTAGAATAATCTTTTACCAGTGTATGAATGGTTAAAAAAGGCTCTTGATTGAAACTTCTAGTACAGGCTAATAATTGATGAATAGCTTGTAATTTTTGGTCTGGAGAAAGATTCAACAAGAATTGAAAAAAGTGTTTCAGTTGTTTTGGATGAGGATTATTTTGTAATTGTGCTAATTCATGGTTAAAGATAGGGATAGTTATTTGCGAAAAAAATGATAATATTTGCTCAATCGGTCGAAACGAATTCATGGCTTTAAATGGCGTGAGTGCATACAATAATTCTGGTTTATGATTGGGATCTTTAAAATTTCGGTTTGGTGAATGAAGATCGATACCTAATTTATTTTCTTTTTCAAACCCTTTTTTTGCATCAGCTTTAGTTGGATGAACCTGAACTGAAAGGGGTTTATTTGCTGCGAGTACTTTGAATAAATAGGGAAGAGTACCGAAAAGTTGATAAGTATTTTTACCCAAAATCTGCAATGGGTTTTGATTGATAAGCGCATTAAGATTTATCTTTTCGCCATTTAAACCGATAATCTTTGAACAACCCAGAGGATGTATACCCATCCATATTTCAGCCATCGGCTTTTGGCTTGGGTTTTTAATACCAAATAAAGTCGTAATACTATCGATACTTCCCCAATCATAATCTTTAATACAATTTTCAAGTTTCCATATCGTTTGCTTCATATTATCAACCTGTAAAAGAGTGAATGTGATGCGAATATTGATATTTAAGCTTATTCCTTCTTAATAAACGTTATTTAACAGTAAAATCTGTGCCTTAAACCGATCATTAAACATATTTTTAGTTATCTTTTCCTGTATTCATAAAAAGTGTTGAATAGAGTAAAGACCTTTTAACAAAGTAACCAATCAACTGAATCATAGTAACGACTAAGCAAATTTTTGAAAAGATTAAAAAGTGATTTTTGTGAAATAAATAACACTTTTTGAATGTCTGTGTTTAAAATAAAATTCTGAGATATTTCACAGCATTATTAATAGTTGCAAGGATGAAAAAGTAGGGAAACTGTATTTTAAAGGCGATTAAGTATATAATGCCCCGCAAATTCATTTATTCACGATTAAAAATAGACTTTTATATGAAACCCTCAATTATCAGTAAGTTAGAAACTTTGCAAGAGCGCTACGAAGAGGTTCAAGCGTTATTGTCTGATGCCTCGGTGATTGCCGATCAAAATCGATTCCGTACTCTTTCTAAAGAATATGCGCAATTAACGGGTGTGGTGAAATGTTTTACAAGTTGGAAGCAGACTCAAGAAGATATTGAAACTGCTAAAATAATGCTTGCCGATCCTGAAATGAGTGAAATGGCTCAAGAAGAGTTAAATGAAGCGTTAAACCGTATCGAAGAGCAAGAAAAACAGTTACAAGTTTTATTATTACCTAAAGATCCCAATGATGATTATAACTGCTTTGTTGAAGTCCGAGCTGGAACAGGTGGAGATGAAGCAGCAATATTCGCTGGCGATCTTGCAAGAATGTATACAAGATATGCAGAATCCCGTCATTGGCGAGTTGAAATTATGAGTGCCAATGAGGGTGAGCATGGTGGCTATAAAGAAGTCATTATGTTAGTCAGTGGCGACGGCGTTTATGGTAACTTAAAATTTGAATCGGGTGGTCATCGTGTGCAGCGTGTACCTGAAACAGAATCGCAAGGTCGTATTCATACATCTGCATGTACGGTTGCGGTGTTACCTGAAATTCCAGAAGCAGAAATGCCTGAAATTAATCCCGCTGACTTAAAAATTGATACTTATCGTTCGTCTGGGGCAGGGGGGCAGCACGTTAATACAACCGATTCAGCTATTCGTATTACGCATATTCCAACAGGAATTGTGGTTGAATGTCAGGATGAACGTTCTCAACATAAAAATAAAGCTAAAGCGATGTCGGTGTTAGCAGCACGAATCCAAGACGCTGAAACCCGAAAACGCCAACAAGAAGAAGCGTCGACCAGACGTAACCTTTTAGGTACAGGTGATCGTTCAGATCGTATTCGAACCTATAACTATCCACAAGGACGAGTAACAGATCATCGTATCAATTTGACGATTTATCGCTTAGATGAAGTTATGGAAGGCAAGTTAGAAATGTTGATTGATCCAATTGTACAAGAATATCAGGCAGACCAGCTTGCTGCATTATCGGAACAAGATGAATGACTTATTTAGAGTGGCTTAAATATGCATCTCAAACTTTAAGTGAAAGTGAAAGTCCCAAGCGTGATGCGGAAATACTATTGAGTTTTGTGACGCACAAAACACGAACATTTTTAATGGCGTTTAGTGAAACTTCATTATCAGACGATGAGTTAACGCGCCTCAATGCATATTTAGCTCGTCGGCAAGCGGGTGAACCGATTGCTTACATTACCGGGGAAAAAGAGTTTTGGTCTTTAAAATTTAATGTGTCGGATTGTACTTTGATTCCAAGACCAGATACCGAAAAATTAGTTGAGCTGGGATTAGAATACCTACCTAAAATTCCCTGTGAAGTTTTAGATCTTGGAACAGGTACAGGAGCCATAGCCATTGCTATGGCAACAGAACGCCGAGACTGTCTTTTTACTGCTGTTGAAAAAAATCGAGATGCGCTAATATTAGCTCAACAAAATGCGACACAAATCGGTGTAAATAATGTTTATTTTTTACAAGGTGATTGGTATAAACCACTCAAAACCCGTAAATTTTCGATGATAACATCCAACCCGCCTTATATTGAGCCAACAGATATTCATCTATCTCAAGGTGATGTTCGTTATGAGCCAAGAACAGCACTTGTGTCAGACGACGATGGACTTGCGGATATAAAGTTAATTGTCAAAGGGGCTACCAAACATCTGAATCAATATGGTTGGTTACTGATCGAGCATGGTTGGAAGCAAGGCTCTGCAGTACAAACGATTTTCAAACAACATGGATTTCAATTAGTTGAAACCTTCACAGACTATAGTGGCAATGATCGAGTGACGCTTGGTCGTTGGTTCAAACCTTAACTAGGAAACAATTTATGATGAAGCAAAAACAAGTAAAAGTCAGGGATATTACGGTCGCAAATGATCTTCCATTTGTGTTATTTGGTGGTATGAATGTGCTTGAATCACGTGATTTGGCAATGAAAATTTGTGAGCACTTTGTGACGGTCACGGATAAACTCAACATCCCTTATATTTTCAAAGCTTCGTTTGATAAAGCGAATCGTTCTTCTGTTCATTCCTATCGTGGCCCTGGTTTGGAAGAAGGTATGAAAATTTTTCAAGAATTAAAACAACAATTTGGCGTAAAAATCATTACTGATGTTCATACCGAACAACAGTGTCAACCCGTTGCCGATGTTGTTGACGTTATTCAATTACCGGCTTTTTTAGCCAGACAAACCGATCTCGTTGTGGCAATGGCGAAGACAGGTGCCGTCATTAACGTTAAAAAACCACAATTTGTTAGTCCCGGACAAATGGGCAATATAGTTGAAAAATTTGAGGAAGCAGGCAATGATCAAATCATTCTTTGTGATCGTGGTAGCTGCTTTGGTTATGATAATTTAGTGGTTGATATGCTTGGCTTTAATATCATGAAAAAAGCCAGCCATGGTTCACCGGTAATTTTTGATGTCACTCATGCCTTACAATGTCGTGATCCTATGGGAGCAGCATCCGGTGGACGTCGTGGACAAGTGACCGAACTTGCTCGTGCAGGCATGGCAGTGGGTATAGCAGGGCTATTTTTAGAATCACATCCTGATCCAAGTCATGCAAAATGTGATGGACCTTCAGCACTTCCATTAGCTAAACTTGAGCCATTTTTAAAACAGATGAAAGCTATTGATGAGTTAGTAAAAAGTTTTGATGAAATTAATACTGAAAATTAAAATTGATTGATGTGATTAAATCCCTATTAATAAATTAAATTTTATCAATAGGGTTTAATCTCAGTATTGGTAATAAGAATTTTTTGATTTTTCTTTTTTCACCTTCCTATATTTTCATTTCTGACAAGCAAATTTATTTAAACATAGGATTTATACATCTGAATGCGTTAAGCGATCGTCTGGGTTAGTTCAAAACTCTATTAATCTTTTCTTATTTTTTAATATAAAAAAAGTTGTGATATTTATCGAAAAATTAGAAAAAAAAAGGGGTGTTTTGGTGATTCGGATCACGATTTAACAACATTTAATTTGATAACCAAAATATGTTTATGCATTATAAAAACACCTTATTCACAGGAGTTTTAGATTAATTTAGTAAATTTAACCAATTGTTTGTACAGAAGATTGACATTAATTTTGTCGTATTTTATTGATTTTAGGTAGAAAATGATTTTTTGATCCATAAAGATAAGTTGTTAACGGACTAATCTGATCGTTGATTTAAAAAAGTCATTTCAAGGAAGCAGATATGAATTTTTATAACCCCCTATTAACCACTCGTTCACTCAGTCGTATCACTAAGCTCATTTTGTCTTGCTCCATTTTAATCAGTGCGTTGCCTGCACAAGCAGAATATACCCATCCCTTTGTTGAGGATGCTTCATTAACCGGTAATGTCTTTTTTTGGAATCGTGATCGGGAAAGAAAGAATGTCACTCAACATAAATATGAGAAAAACCTAAGGCATACTTCTTTCAATACCAATCTGGATTTTAAAACAGGTTATATAGCCGATATGTTTGCTTTAGAATTGGGCGGCTATGGTGCTTGGGAAGTCAGTAATGGTGGTAATGGTCATCCTAATGAAATCGGTTTTAGTGGTGCCAATAATCGTTGGGACGAAAATTGGAAAAAAGATATTAGTGGTCTTAGTTTCTATAAAGCCCAAATGAACTTCAAACTTGATGAACTATTTTGGCTCAAAGCGGGGTATATTCAACCGTCAGGACAAACGTTGCTTGCTCCACACTGGAGTTTATTACCAGGCACTTATCGAGGCGTTGAATTTGGTACAAAGCTTGATTTTGATTCTGCGGGGGTGTTATCTATGTCCTATATGTGGGCAGATAAATATAAAGCACCTTGGTATAAACGACTTTATGAATTTAGACAATGGCAAAAAGGAAGAAAGATCGATTACTTACATTCTGCTGGTTTAAAGTATGATTTTAAAAATAATGTCGTGCTAGAAGGCGCATTTGGTCAATCCCATAACTATATGAATCAGTTTTTTGGTAAAGCGTCTTATCAATTAGATATTTTGGATAACCCGTTAACAATGAGTTATCAATTTTATGGTGCGAAAGATCAGTCTCATAAGGGGGCTAAAGTATATGATGGTTTAGCATGGTTACAAGCTGCGACGTTAGGTTATCAAATGGGGCCAGTAGGGTTACGTCTTGAAGGTGTAGCAGTTAAAGCAGAAGGTGAACAAGGATTCTTCTTACAACGAATGACGCCTGATTATGCTTCCTCAAATGGTCGTTTAGATGTCTGGTGGAATTCACGTTCAGATTTTAATGCCAATGGTGAAAAAGCATTATTTGCAGAAGTTACCTATGATTTAAGTCATCTATCACACTATTTATCTGGTTGGAGAACTGGCGCTTCGTATGCTTATGGCTGGGATGCTAAACCAAGTACTAATAAAGATTTTGATCAAAAAAGACGGTTGATTGAATCAGCTTATAACTTCGATTTAGGTTATACCGTACCACAAGGTTTTGCTAAAAACACCTCTTTCCAGTTACATTATACCAAATATAATAACCACTCAAAAATACCAAGTTGGAGTGAAGGTTATGGCAATATTTTCCAAGATGAACGAGATATCAAATTTATTGTTACCGTTCCATTCACTATATTTAATGCAAAACAAAAATAGGTAATAAAATAATGAAAAAGCTTAAAACTGCAATACTTGCAACCTCGATAGCCTCTTTATTAAGTGTAGGCGTTACACAATCAGCTTATGCAAATCAAAAGACAGTTGATTTAATGAGTGCTCAACTTAATGTTAAATATACTGTTAATGATAATCAGGCGAATGATCATGGTATCAATTGTGCTACTTTAGGTGCGGATTGGGCTGCATGTAATAAAGTGACTATTTCGTTAACAAATAAAGGTTCAGCAATTAATGATAAAGATTGGGCAATTTATTTTAGTAGTATTCGTATGATTTTGTCGGTTGACAATGATCAGTTTAAAATTACACACCTAACAGGCGATCTTCATAAAATTGAGCCGACGGATAAATTTGTTGGTTTTCCTGCTAAAGGCACTATCGAAATTCCTATGATTGGTGAATATTGGATCTTGAGCGAAAGTGATATTATGCCTCGTTGGTATGTGACATCGACCAATGCAACCCCTAAAATTATAGCAAATACCAATACAGATTCTGATAATTTATCGGCATTTGTGTCGCCAATTAATCAACACTGGAAAAGAACGGCTGATGATCATAATATTTTAATGACACCCGTCAATCGTTTTCAATATAATGCCGATATTGAAAACTTATCGGCAGAAACATTACGTGGGCAAATCTTGCCAACACCAAGTAAAATATCCATTGGAAATGAAGATATAACGCTCGATTCGCAAGGGGTAAATTTAGTTTTAAATGGATTAAATCAAGACAGTTTAGCTGTCATACAGACTGAATTTAAAGCATTAAATATCCCAATTACTCAACAAGGCTTTAAAATACAAGCAACAATCGAACCTGAACAATTTTCCCAAAAGCAAGCAGGGGCTTATCAATTAGTAATCAACAAAGACAAAGCAATCATTACAGCTTATGATGAGACTGGAATTTTTTACGCGATCCAATCCATTTTATCGACAATTTATGTCGATCATTCTCATACCATTCCAACACTTAATGTCATTGACTCGCCTCGATTTGAATATCGTGGTGTCATGCTTGATATTGGCCGTAATTTTAAATCTAAACAGGCCATTTTGCGTTTATTAGATCAAATGGCAAAATATAAAATGAATAAATTTCATTTTCATTTAAGTGATGATGAAGGTTGGCGAATTGAGATTCCAGGATTACCAGAACTCACCGAAATTGGTAGTAAACGTTGCCATGATCTTACTGAACAAACTTGTTTACTTCCTCAATTAGGATCTGGCCCTGACAGTAATACATCTGGCTCGGGATATTTAAGTCGTCAAGACTATATTGAAATTATTAAATACGCTAAAGCACGGTTTATTGAGGTCATCCCAGAGATTGATATGCCTGCGCATGCTAGAGCGGCGATTGTCTCTATGGAAGCACGTTATAACCGTTTAATGAAAGAAGGCAAAGCACAGCAAGCGAACGAATTTCGTTTAGTTGACCCAACGGATACTTCTAACACGACAACTGTTCAATTTTATAACCGATTGAGCTATTTAAACCCTTGTCTTGACTCGTCTAAACGGTTTGTAAATAAGATTATTGATGAAATAGCTAGCATGCACATCGAAGCAGGCCAACCTTTGACAACTTGGCATTTTGGTGGTGATGAAGCTAAAAATATCCATTTAGGATCTGGCTACCAAGATTTACAGCTTAAAGAAAAAGTTGCTTTTAAAGGTATTATCGATCAAAGCAATGAAGACCATCCATGGGCTAAATCACAAGCATGCCAAGCTTTTATATCTAAAGGTATTGTCAAACAAATTGAACATCTACCAAGTTATTTTGCTGAGCAGGTTAGTACTATCATTAAGGAACATGGTATTGACCATATGCAGGCTTGGCAAGACGGCATGAAACATGCTGACAGTGCTAAATCTTTTGCTGTTGATAAAGTCACAGTGAATTTTTGGGATACTCTTTATTGGGGTGGGGCTGACTCAGTCAATGAATGGGCAAATAAAGGCTATCAAGTCATTATTTCGAATCCGGATTATGTCTATTTAGATATGCCATACGAAGTCAATCCTAAAGAAAGCGGTTATTATTGGGCTACACGTTACAATGATGAACGTAAAATATTTACTTTTGCGCCTGATAACTTACCTCAAAATGCTGAAACATCGTTAGACCGCGACGGCAATCCATTTACCGCTAAAGGTACACTTAATTGGTCGGGCGCTTACGGATTATCTGCGCAAATTTGGACAGAAGATATTCGTAGCGATAATAAAATGGAATATATGGCATTTCCTCGTTTGCTAGCGGTGGCAGAAAGAGCGTGGCACCAAGCCGATTGGGAACTTAGTTATCAAAAAGATCGTGAATTCATACAAGGGAAAACACAGTATGTGGATCAACAAAAATTACGGCAAGATTGGGTACGTTTTGCTAACTTAGTTGGTCAGCGAGAATTAGCGAAATTGGATTTAATGGGAATAGATTATCGATTACCTATCCCAGGGGCTAAAATTGAGAACAATCAGCTCAATGCTAATATTGTTTTTCCGGGATTAATTATAGAATATTCGAAGGATAATGGTAAAAATTGGCATCGCTATACTGATCCCGTGACAATTAAAAAAGGTGATGTTGTATCAGTACGTAGTCTTTCAGCTGATCGAAAAAGAATAAGTCGTATTGAGCAAGTTAACGAGTAATCGAAACAGTTTACCATTTTTATCCAATCACCATTGGATAAGAATGGTAAATAATTAGTTCAATGTTTCTAGGCTATTAATGTAACGTTTCATTGTCAAAAACGCTATCATCTAAAATATCGTCACTTCCGTCTTCAAAATAAGTGCCCCAACCGTCATAATTCACATTAAATTGGTGCGCCAACGTCATAATTTGGGCAATTTGTGCATTGATTAAATCAGCACTGAGGGGGCTTTCAGCGATGATATCAAAACCAATAATAACATTACCAGAATCATCGACATCTTCATCAGGATCTGTTGCTTCATAACCTAATTTATAGGCTTCTACTGCAACTTTTTCAAGTTTATCAAAGTTTTCTGAAGAAATATGATGTTCTATCAAATACAGCGCATGGGGATCACTCCCATCTTCTAAAAGTTCATCAATAATTGATTGAGTATCTTGTTGGGCAAGCAGAATTTGATCTTTCATAATATACCTTTTAGTGGTCACGCAAATTGTGTGGTATATTACACGTTTAAAAATAATTTTCGAGAAAAAAGTGATCGTAGATTTGCATTCTCATACTATAGCCTCTGATGGTGTTCTATCACCAAGCGAGCTGGTTAAACGTGCTGTCGATAACCAAATTGACATATTAGCGATAACGGATCACGATACCATAAAAGGAATTCCTGAAGCGCAAAAGTTGATCTTAACTGAAAATCTTCCGGTTAAACTGGTGAGTGGAGTTGAAATATCAACCGTTTGGAAAAATAATGAAATTCATATTGTTGGATTGAATATTGATATTAAAAATCAACAATTATTAACATTGCTTCAAGCTCAAGAACAAGGTCGGATTGATCGCGCAATGGCAATTAGCTATAAATTGGGCAAGTTACATATTGATGATGCTTATGAACAAGCAAAGACTTTTTCAAAGGGGGATATTGTGTCTCGTGCACACTTTGCTCGATTTCTTGTTGCTCAAGGTTTGGTCAAAGATGTGAAAACGGCATTTAAAAAATATCTTGGAAAAAGTGGATATGCTTATGTACCAGCAAAATGGTGTAGTATTGAAGAGGCAATAACGGCGATTCATGTGGCAGGTGGACTTGCAGTATTAGCGCATCCGACTCGTTATGATTTAACTGGCACTAAATTAAAATTATTAATTAATGATTTCAAAACTTGGGGTGGTGATGCCATTGAAGTTTCGCAAAGCCGACAAACACAAGATGACTTACAGCGATTAGCTAAATTAGCCAACGAATTTGAACTGCTTGCTTCGCAAGGTTCGGATTTTCATGATCTGGTTAACTATTTAGATTTAGGAAAAACGCCCCCTTTGCCAGGCAGTGTCACACCGATTTGGCATAATTGGAAACTAAATTAATATGGACTAAAATTGCTTTAAGTTAACATGCTATCAACCTTCATGATAGCCAATCTGACATTGTAAAAAGTGTTTTAAATTTAATATTAATATAGAAGAACATTATGAGCCAAACTTTTTATATTCATCCGGACAATCCTCAAAATCGATTATTAGAACAAGTTGTTAAAATCTTAAAAGAGGGTGGCGTTATCGCTTTTCCTACTGATTCCGGTTATTCATTAGGTTGCTTGCTTGATAATAAAAATGGTGTTGAGCGTATTTGTAAAATACGACAGCTTGATAAATATCATAATTTTACGTTGATGTGTCGAGATTTATCGGAATTATCTTCCTATGCAATGGTCGATAATATTACGTTTCGACTGTTAAAAAATAATACGCCCGGTAAATACGTTTTTATTCTACCTGCAAGTAAAGAAGTACCACGTCGCTTGATGAATGACAAGCGAAAAACCATAGGGTTGCGTATACCGGACAACAAAATTGATTTAGCGTTACTGGATTTATTAGGGCAACCATTGATGACCACAACGTTAATTTTACCAAATGAAGAGGAAGCGCAATCCGATCCGGATGAAATTGAGGATAGAATTGGACATCTACTTGATGCAGTTGTCCATGGTGGTTATATAGGTCAACAACCTACAACCGTTATTGATTTAACAAATGATTACCCTGATATTATTCGTCAAGGAAGTGGTGATATAAAACCTTTTGAATCGTGATCAAATATTTCAAGAGCTCACTATTAAAAGCATCTGGATTATATAATTATGGTAGCTATTTATTGGGTGTTTTTGGAATATTGAAGTTCAAATTATGGATAATCTAATGATTTTGTTTGGTAAACACTATCCATTTTTAAGTTAGTCAAGCTGAGCACTATCGTATTAATTGTAATGCTAGTAAAGCAATATGAGTAAATCGTCGTTTTTCACAAAACGAACAAAGATATGGTTAATCTGATACCTGTGAAGGTAGCGAGGAAAATATGAAAAAAGTAAATGACAATACTGAAAAGTTGCAAAAAGTGTTAGCTAATTTAGGTAATGGCTCACGTCGTGAAATTGAGGCGATGATAGCCGCAGGAAAAATTAGCGTTGACGGAAAAATTGCAACATTAGGTGATAGGGTTGATGTAAATGCTAACCCTAAAATTCGAATTAATGGACACTTAGTTCAGCTAAGAAGTAAAGAAAAAACGGTTTGTCGTGTATTAGCCTATTACAAACCTGAAGGGGAAATCTGTTCGCGAAGCGATCCTCAAGGGCGAGCAACGGTTTTTGCTCGATTACCGCGTTTAAAAAATGCCCGTTGGATTAATATTGGACGATTGGATATTAATACTTCCGGTTTACTCCTTTTTACCACAGATGGTGAATTGGCTAATCGATTAATGCATCCTCGTCATGAAATAGAACGTGAATATGCGGTACGTGTATTTGGAAATGTGACTGATCAGCAAGTTAATCAATTACGCAAAGGGGTGCAACTTGAAGATGGCCCAGCTTCTTTTAAATCTGTAAAAGCGCAAGGTGGTGATGGTTTAAATCAGTGGTTTAATGTCGTCATAACTGAAGGGCGTAACCGTGAAGTGCGACGAATGTGGGAAGCGATTGATGTTCAAGTAAGCCGTTTGCTGCGTATTCGTTATGGCAATATAACCTTGCCTAAAGGTTTATCACGAGGAACTTGGATGGAGTTAAGTATTGATTCGGTTAATTATCTACGTGATATTGTCGGATTAGCAAAAGAATCCAAATCATTCATTGACGCCAAAACGGATAAACGTAGTTTCAGACCAAAAAGAACTAAACTTAACAACTTGTCAAAATCATCAAGACAAGCCACAGCCAAAAAACCAACACGAATCTAAAAACTAAATCACATCCTCAATAAAAAACATCAATTTATTGGGGATATGATGACATCTATCCAATTTTTCTTACATAGACAGTAAACCAATTATCATTAACTACATTGATTAAGTTGATAAACTTAATTTTAATTTATAAATTATTTGGTCACTCAATTGTGGTTTAGACCTTGTTATTGTTGTTGTAGATTTTCCAAATTTAGACTTAAATAACTTGAAATTAACAAATATAAATAAAGTAAAATGACTACGAAAACATTAACCGTCAAATGTTCACAATGAAGGTGTATTAAGCATATTTCATTAAGCTATGTACAATTACCTAGAAAAAAAAACAATAAAAATATTTTTCGTACATTCATAATTAAAAGCCGACATAACGTCGGCTTTGTTCATTTCAATTACTTAATGGCATTAGCAACAATTTGTTGTGCTTCTTCTTGAAGTAAGGCTAAATGCTGATTGCTGATAAAACTTTCCGCATAAATTTTATACGCATCTTCGGTGCCAGAAGGTCGGGCTGCAAACCAGCCATTTTCAGTGATAACTTTCAATCCACCAATAGGAGCATGATTAGCTGGCGCAGAGGTTAAACATTGGGTAATTTTTTCACCCGCAAGGTGATCGGTTGTCAGTTGGCTTGCATCAAGTTTGGCTAGTTTTTGTTTTTCAGCAAATGATGCGGGTGCCTGGATTCTGCCATAATAAGAAACGCCAAATTTATCCTCAAGTTGTTGATATTGTTCTTGAGGGTTTTTGCCTATTTTGGCGGTCATTTCTGCTGCCAGTAGACATAAAATAATCCCATCTTTATCGGTTGACCAAACTTTACCATTCGTTCGTAAAAATGATGCGCCTGCACTTTCTTCACCGGCAAAACCTAATTGACCATCATAAAGTCCTTGGGCATACCATTTAAAACCGACAGGGTATTCTAAAAATTTTCGGTTTAGACTGTTTGCAACGCGATCTATCATTGAACTTGTCACCACTGTTTTGCCAATGGCAACATCTTTATGCCACTCTGGACGGTGCTGAAATAAATAATTTACACAAGCTGAAAGATAAGCGTTTGGGTTCATTAATCCTTTTGGCGTAACAATCCCATGGCGATCAAAATCGGTGTCATTACCGAATGCTAGATCAAACTTGTCTTTTAAATTTAACAAACCATCCATTGCCCAGCGGCTGGAACAATCCATTCTTATCACTTCGTCGTGATCTAAATGCATAAAACTAAAGGTAGGATCAATTTTGTTATTTACAATATCAAGATTCAGACCATACTTTTCAGCAATTCGGGGCCAATAGGTAATACCTGCGCCACCTAATGGATCAACGCCTATTTTAAGCGATGAAGATTTAATCAATGCAAGATCAACAATGTTTTCCAGATCGTTAATATAATCAGTCTCATATTCTTTGGTATGAATAAATTGTGAATGAGTGGCTTTGTCTAATGAGACCCTTTTCACACCGTCTAATTGCTGTTTAAGGAGTTCATTTGCTCGATGTTCGATTTGTTTAGTGATGTCAGTATCAGCAGGGCCACCATTTGTTGGATTATATTTAATTCCACCATCTTCTGGGGGATTATGGGAAGGAGTAATGACAATACCATCAGCAAGCTGTGATTTTTTATCTTGATTATACGTTAAAATTGCATGTGAAATAACTGGAGTAGGGGTATATCCCCAATCATGTGCAATAACAACAGTCTGTTCGTTAGCAACGAACACTTCAAGCACTGATTTGAGCGCTAATTCAGATAAAGCATGCGTATCTTGACCAATAAAACAAGGACCAGTGATACCATGGGATTTACGGTATTCGGCAATAGCTTGAGCGATAGCGAGTATATGGGCTTCATTGAATGTGCCTTTATTTGAACTACCTCGATGTCCTGAAGTGCCGAAAATCACCAATTGGCTGATATTATCGGTATCGGGTTTAATTTGAAAATAGTTATCTTGTAAGGTTTCCACATTGATTAGATCAGAAGGTTTAGCTAATAATCCCGCTCGGCTATGGTTTGCCATTTTTCGCTCCTCTACATAATTTTTAATCATTTGATAATGGTTACAGCGCTTTTCTGATTAATATGTGACCACAGAAATTTTATTTCACTGATGTTGAAAACACATCTTTAATTTGGTTAATCGTATTTTCTGAAATCCCCATGTCGCTCATGATTGATTCAATGATATAAATTTTTCTTGCCGTATTGGTATTACTGATTACCCAATAAGGTGTGCCAATAATTTCACGAGGTTTAGTATTTTTACCCGAAATCTCTAAAGATTTTTTATCTTTGGCTAGATATTGGCGTTTACTACCATGAAGCGATGTCGCCGCAATGGCAAAAAGTGCTGGATTATAGTTATAAAGCGCAGCGAGTAATAATAAAAAACGACTGATAATCGATTTTTCATTCGTAAAGGTATCGCTGGTTAACAAATCATTGAACATCGAGTAATGACTTTCTAAATGAACTTTGGCGTTTGAGTTAACAGGATCCGCTTCTATTTTTAACAAACGTCGCAATATACTTGATGCATCTTCACCGATGTGTTTTGTTTGCCCTGCAATAAATTTATATAATTCGTCGTCAATTTCGATAGTTTTCATTATGTTAATTATGCCTATTAGATTATCTTACTGGACACCCTTGTACAGCAATATTGTCAATTTTATGTAAGTTTTGTGTTACGCTATTATTTAAACAATCATTATGAACCTCATCTTGCGGCTTAATGTTTGTTATTACGTCATTTTTTTGTTGTTGATATGAATTATGACAGGCCGATATCATAACTGATAATAATAATTGAAAAAATAACCGTTTCATATACTTATTGTATGTCATATAAACTATTAACTTGAGTATACTCCAACTTAAATGTAAATTGTATTATCTATTGATAAAATAATGAAAAAGATATTGTTGTTATTGTAAAAGAATATTATGCTTAATCTGACAAAAAAAGTATAACTTCAATAATATATATGGGGAATCAAATATGAAAAAAATTGTTTTAACAAGTATCATAGTTGCTATCCTTTCGGGATGTAGTAATAGTGATATCTATTCTGGCGATGTTTATACAACCGATCAAGCAAAACAAGTTCAACAAGTAAGTTATGGCACTGTTGTTTCAGTAAGACCAGTTAAAATTCAAACAAATGCATCTAATGGACGAAGTGAAAATGTGGTAGGTTCATTAGGTGGTGCTGTGATTGGTGGTGTACTTGGTAACACCATTGGTGATGGAGCCGGTAGAGCTTTAGCCGTTGCAACAGGTGCGATTGGTGGTGCGTTAATTGGTAACACAATCGAGGATAAAGCAAGCCAATCAAATGCGGTTGAATTAGAAATTAAGCAAGCAAATGGTGCAAATATTGTGATTGTGCAAAAAGGCACAACCAAAGAGTTTTATGTTGGTCAACAAGTTAGATTAGTGAGTAATGGAAGGCAGATAAGTGCTTCTCCTCGTTATACTACTTCAACACAATAGTTGTCATTAAAAGTTACTAACCCATTTATTATTAGTTTACATTCCAAGACTTTTGTTTATACCTTGTATAAATAAAAGTCTTTCTATCTATTTTATATGAAAGCGATTTCATACTCTACTTCATCTAAACTACTAAACGTTTTATCACGCGGTTGATAATGTTTTGCCTGCTATGACATCAAAAAAATTTGCGTCACTAAATATGAACATATAAACTCAATATTAATTTCACTAATAAAAAGGAATATTTTAGCAATGCGCATTTTACATACGATGATACGTGTAGGAGACTTACAACGTTCTATTGATTTTTATACTCAAGTTATGGGAATGAAAGTATTAAGAACAAGTGAAAATACAGAATACAAATATTCGTTAGCTTTCGTCGGTTATGATGATGAATCTGTCAGTTCCGTTATTGAGCTAACGTATAACTGGGGAACGCAAGAGTATGACCATGGTAATGCATTTGGTCATATTGCTATTGGTGTTGATGATGTCGCCAAAATGTGTGAAGACGTTAAACTTGCTGGTGGTAACGTAACCCGTGAAGCTGGTCCCGTGAAAGGTGGAACGACCATTATAGCCTTTGTTGAAGATCCTGACGGTTATAAGATAGAACTTATTCAGAATGATCAGGCTGATCAAGGACTAGGTAATTAACGCTAACGCTTTTATATATCGCCGATAACATCGGCGATATGTGTATTAAATAAGTATGAAATGATTAGTACTCAACTATATCAGCATGATTATTAATTATTGTGCGTTAAAAGTTTTGTGAAGAATGATTGATGAATGACTTCTTGTTTATCACGCTCTAAACTTGCTGCAATAATGATAGAATTAAGGGCGTTTAATGAAGTGTTAAAATCATCATTAATAATCACATAGTCATATTCATGATAATGTGAAATTTCAGCTTGTGCTTTTGCCATTCTTTTACGAATAACTTGTTCGGTATCTTGTCCTCGCTTAATAAGACGATGTTCAAGTTCTGCTAACGAGGGCGGTAAGATAAAAATACTTTTGGATTGTGGCATTTTTTCTCTAACTTGCTGTGCACCTTGCCAATCAATATCTAAAAATACGTTAACTCCTTGTAATAAGCTCTGCTCAATTTCTGCTTTCGAAGTACCATAATAGTGATCAAATACGTTTGCATATTCGACAAATGCCTGCTGACTAATCAATGACTCAAAATGGTCATGATCCACAAAATAATAATCTTCACCATGTTCTTCGCCTGGTCTTGGCGCTCGGGTGGTATGCGAAATTGAAACTTTTGCCGGATACTGATTTTTTTGCTCTAAATAAGCCCGAATCAAACTTGACTTTCCTGCTCCACTCGGAGCCGAAATAATAAAAAGTGTACCCGTATACTGGTTTGATATGTTATTTTTCATATAAAATCGATTTTGATTATCTTAAAAAACAATTTAAAGGATTATAACAAATTTACAGGCGGAGTGGTGCATAGTCGAACTATTTATCTTAATAATTACTATTAACCCGATCAAACTACATTACTGAGTGTAATTACGTTAATGTGATCCTTGTTAAAATAAGTGAATATTTTGCCTAGACTGAAAACGCATAACAAACTGGTCAATCATTTCATTTAAAATAAATTTTAAGATTAATCATTTATTGTTTGACAGTACCGTGTTAATAATTATGATGAAGTTTTTATCAAGAGAATGCGATATGTCACTCACATTTAAAGATGGTGTTTATGCTTGTATTCCAACGTTATTAGGCTACGTTGGTATAGGTATTGCTGCTGGCGTTGTAGGAAAATCGGCAAATTTAACGATTTTAGAAGTAACTCTACTTGCTGTGATTGTTTATGCTGGAGCGGCTCAATTTATCATAGCTGGGTTAATGTTAGTTGCTACACCCATTACAGCCATTATTTTTACTGTTTTTCTGGTTAATTCCCGCCATTTTTTAATGAGCATGGCAACTGCGCCTTCTTTTCGCCGTTTTTCATTACTGGATAATATTGGTATTGGTAGTTTGCTCACAGATGAGAGTTTTGCAGTGGCCATGAATGCAATTGCCAATCATAAACCTGTCAACGCCGTATGGATGCATGGACTGAATGTCACGGCTTATGTTGCTTGGATATTATCCTGCTTAATAGGTGCTTTAATCGGTGAGTGGTTACCCGATCCCACTATGTTTGGTCTGGATTATGCTTTAGTGGCTATGTTTATCGGTTTACTTTATTTACAGTTGATAGGTGACAAAACAAAAAGTATTTATAACAAGATTCTTGTTATGCTCACTGTTTCAGTACTGCTGATCATCTTAATGCGATTTGTATCCCCTGAAATGGCAATATTAATTAGCACATTTGCTGGATGTTTTATGGGAATAGCGATGGAGCGTAAAGTATGACTACTTATAGTTTACTCATCATTATAGGATGTGGATTGGTAACATGGTTACCTCGAATTATTCCTTTTATACTTGTTAGAAAGTTACATTTGCCTGATATTGTGATTCGATTTTTATCGTATGTTCCACTTTGTATCTTAACGGCACTTTTTGTACAAAACCTATTTCTTGCAAAACAGGGGCATTTTCCTGATTTTAAGATCGAATACTGTTTAGCTAGTCTTCCTACTATTTTGGTGGCTTTATTGACGAAAAATCTGATGTGCATTGTTGTGACAGGGATGTGCTTTATGGCGTTGATTCGATATTTTTTATAATGCAAAATATTTTATACCTAAAAAAAATAGGGCTTATCGCCCTGTTTTTATGTTCTTTCTTGATCTTTAATTTTAGCCACTGATTCCAGCAATTTATCTGCTTCGACAGTTTGGCCAAGTTGTTTAAGGTAGTTAGCCATTGCTTTTTGATACGCAGTATTATTAAGTATTGCTTTTGGCTGTGATTTCCACCATTTAATTAATGCGAGCGGATCATTATCGGTTGATAACTGTTTGATTCGAGCAATATAAGCAGCTTGTTTAAACTGATCTAATTGAGAATCACTATATGTTTTTACTTTATACATAATAGGTAATAAATCAATAACAGCTTGATAATTACCCATTTCATAATAAAGTTGATCTGCAAGCCTTAATACTTCGGCATTACGTGGCTTTTCATTTAACAAACTTTCAATAATAGTATGAGCACTATCATATTCATGATTCTTAAGCTGTAAGCGAACTTGAACCAATTGGAAAGCAAATTTTTCGCTAGGTTGGCAAGTCGCTGCGGCTGCTTCGAGCATTTGGTTAGCTTGAATCAACTGATCATTATCAATATTCGCTTGTGCCGCTAATAAATAAGATAATGTTGTATTGGTTGCACCCTTAGCACTTTTCATGAAAAGTTTAGCTGCTTGTTGGTAGTTACCTTCAAGTAATAAAAATTGTGCTTGTTCAATTAATTTTTTTGCTTTATGAGGCGATTTTAAACGAAGCCAATTACCGAAAGCTGTTTTAGAATTGAAGATTTTTTTAAATAATCGATCAACCAAATAAAGACAAAAAAGCGCCAACAATAATAAAATAACAAAAGAATTGAAGGACATGCTAATTTTATAATTGGCGATGATAAATACAGCTGAACCTTGATTGAATTGCAATAAAGGCCCTAAAAAGAATCCCCCAACTAATGCTAAGAAAATAACTAATATTTTAATCATTATTATTCTCCTATTTAGCCAACATAGAACGAACACGAGTTTGCATTAACTTCTCAAGTTCACTTAAGCTAGCTAATCTGTCAGGAACACTTTTATTACTAATTGTTTGATTTTGCAAATTATCAAGATCACTTAGGAAGGCTTTAACACTTGGCGAATTATTATCAAAATAGGCATTAACCCAAACAGCAACATCATTAAGCGAACGCTGATAAATCAACTCTTGATGTCGAGGTACAGCTTGTGCGGCTATTAACAGACGGAAACGAATATTTTCACGAAGATACAGTGATTGTTCTAAATTTAGTGGGGTACTTAAAATATGGCATCTAACGATCTGCTTTTCATCTTTCCCTGCTTGTGACAAACATGTCGCAAAGTTATTATCATTTTTATCCAATTTTTCAATGGTAATAAATTTTTGCATAAAAGAATCAATGTTTGCCCATAAATTATGCGACCAATCAGAAATTGACGAAGTGACCACATTGTCGGAACTTTTAGTTGGGTCAATTTTATTTTCTGAATCAGCATCTGAAGATGCGCTGTGAGAATCATCAACTGGCAAAGCATCATTATACTGCGTTAAGCCAAGATCAATATCATTATAATTCTCAACCAAAGGAAGATCGGTCAACGAATCCGAAAGACTAATTAAATTCAAAACAATACCGTCAGAATCGATAAAACTCAATTCAGAAAGCGAACTGATATCTTTATTAATGGCTTGTCTGGCAGGCAATAAACTGGGGTCATTTGTTTGTGCTAAACTTTCATCTGCATTTCTTAACAACAAACGGGCAGTGGTATAATCTTGATCACTCCAGATTTTTCGAGCTGCTAAATGGACTAAATAGTTAGCTTGCGATATCAGCCAAACATTATTATCAGTGCTCGACATTGCTGATAATCGTTCGTTAAAGTTATGAAGATTTTGTTCATTTAACCTAATTGTGTCATTAATTTGATTGGTTAACTGTTTTTGTAA
This sequence comes from Gilliamella sp. CG13, assembly GCF_046635805.1. Lineage (NCBI taxonomy): Bacteria > Pseudomonadati > Pseudomonadota > Gammaproteobacteria > Orbales > Orbaceae > Gilliamella > Gilliamella sp. CG13. The sequence continues at coordinate 375,293 of NZ_JBIDFM010000001.1, read as the reverse complement.
CTTTTGTTGCTCATTTAACTGATTAGTAACACGCTCTTCAAGCGAAGAAAACTGCTGGTTTTGTTTGGTTACTGCATCATTAATATTACTTTCTAAATCCTTAACAATACTCTGCTTGGTAGTTTGTTTTAAATTGGCTATTTCCATTTCGAGCATTGAAATAGTGCTGTTTTGTTTTTCAAGTTGTTCATGGCCGTGATAAAAAACAAAGCCACCTAAGCCTAAAGTTAAAGCAATAGCTACAAGCGATAGTTTTGAAATGGGTGTTTTATTGACATTATTTTTGCTGGATGAAGAAGTCGATTTTTTTTCTGTTGTTAGACTTGAATTTGTCGTTATCGTATTTTTTTCTTCTTTCATAATATTGTTCACTTGTGTTAGTGCATCGGTTGTAAAAGGTTTGCTAAATGAGGTGGTACTAATCGTTGAACTGGTTGCATTAGCTCCATAAAATCGAATCGGCATAAAAACCTCATTTAGATGATTTTATATAATTGATATTATTATGACATAGACTTATCATTGTTTTAAATAAAATTTGATTATTTGCGCTTTTGGCTAAAACAATATTTTGCCAGTTTAGGCGCTTAGCTTCCTCAAAAATTCTTAGACTGGTCACCACTAAACAAGCTTGTTTTTTATGTTCTGTTTGGCAATACAACTCAAGTTGATGTAAATGTTCAATACTGGTAATGATAACGAGCTGATGCTCAATGGAATTACTCAGTATGTCCAACGGATAGGATATAGCATGACGAGAATAACACTCTACCAGTTTGACTTGGGCTTGTTTGGCACTTAATGTATCGGCAATTAGCTGTCTTCCTGAATCACCGCGTAAAATTAAAACTCTTCGGTTTTTCACCATATCAGCATCAAATAAGGCAAGTAATCCTTCACTATTTTCTTGTTTTGGAAAACTTACCGATTTATGGACTAATTGACGAATCAGTTCCGCCGTTTTATTTCCTATGGCAAAATACTGTAAATGTTTAGGAAAATTAAGATGCGGATTAAATGTGGTAATAACATTTGCGACTTGTGGCGACACTGCAATAACAATATCATTTGGTAACAACTGGTTTAAATTATATTGTAAATTCAGCAGATCCTTACCTGCTGAAATCCTAAATAAAGGAAGATGGGTAGCCTGTAAATTGGCTTGATTTAATAATTTAGTCAATGCTTCACCTTGCGGTGAAGGGCGGGTGACGAAAATCATTCGCTATTCAATTCCTCTAAAATTGCTTTAGCACCAAGCATTAACAATTTATTAGCGACATCTCGTCCTAACTGTTCTGCTTGAGTAATGCTACCGGACAAAGGGACTTTGATTATTGTAGAACCATCTGTTTTGCCAACTAAACCCTTTAAAAATAGCTTGTCATCCAAAATTTGGCTATAACAAGCAATAGGAACTTGGCAACCACCTTGCAATTGTTGATTCATTGCTCTTTCAGCTTGTATGCAAATTCGACTATGTTGGTCATCTAAAGGGGCCAGTAAAGCTAAAATTTGCTTATCATTAGCACGTGTTTCAATACCAATTGCCCCTTGACCGACAGCAGGTAAGATTACATCAGTATCAATATATTGTTTAATACGGTCTTGCAATGATAAACGTTTTAATCCTACAGCGGCTAAAATAATTGCATCATATTCTTGATTGTCTAATTTTGCTAAACGGGTACCAATGTTGCCTCGCAAATCTTTAATATGCAAATGTGGGTAAAGCGCACGTAATTGACATTGTCGTCGTAAACTTGAAGTACCAACCACTGCACCAGAAGGTAACTGTGATAAATTTTCGTAGCGATTTGAAATAAATGCATCTCGGACATCATCCCGTTTGCAGATTGTTGCAAGTGTGAGTCCATCGGGAAAATGCACGGGAATATCTTTTATAGAATGCACTGCAATATCAGCTTCATTATTTAAAATGGCTTCTTCCAATTGTTTAACAAATAATCCTTTGCCACCTATTTTTGATAATGGGCTATCAAGTAATATATCACCTTTTGTCACCATAGGGATAAGCTCTACAGACAAATCAGGGTGAATGGCTAATAGCTGCTGTTTAACATAGTTAGCTTGCCAAAGAGCTAAAGGGCTTTTCCTTGTTGCAATGCGGATTTTCAATGGATGTTCCTATAAATACTTTTAATGTTATTTTATTATTGATGTCTTAAAGGTGAATAAGAATAACCGTTTGTTATTTAATCACAAATTGACATCATTCAATCATGTATTGTGATTCAATATAATCTGAAACATTATTCAATGATGTTTCAGATTATTAACCAACAAAAGATAATCAAAGTTTATCAATAAACGTTGAAGCGTAACCAATATAGTTGGCTGGTGTTAACTGTTTCAAACGTGATTTTTCATTTTCTGGTAAATCTAACGAATCAATAAACTGCTTCATTCCTTCGGCATCGACACGTTTTCCTCGCGTCAATTCTTTTAGTTTCTCGTAAGGCTTTTCAATACCATAACGTCGCATCACTGTTTGAATGGGTTCAGCTAAGACTTCCCAGTTACGATTGAGCTCATCCAACAAGTACTCTTGATTCACTTCAAGTTTGCTTAATCCTTTTAAGGTTGATTGATAAGCAATGATTGCATAACCAATACCTACACCAAGATTACGTAAAACGGTTGAATCTGTTAAATCACGTTGAAAACGGGAAATTGGCAATTTGCTACCTAAATGATTCATAATGGCATTAGCTATGCCAAGGTTGCCTTCAGAGTTTTCAAAATCGATTGGATTGACTTTGTGTGGCATGGTTGACGATCCGATTTCGCCAGCTACCGTTTTTTGTTTAAAGTGATTTAGTGAAATATAACCCCAAATATCACGATTAAAGTCGATCATAATGGTATTAAACCGAGCAACACAATCAAAAAACTCGGCAATATAATCATGCGGTTCGATTTGAGTTGTAAATGGATTCCATTGTAAACCCAAAGAACAGACAAACTCTTCACTAAATTGATGCCAGTCAATATGAGGATAAGCCACAATATGCGCATTATAGTTACCGGTAGCCCCATTGATTTTACCCAGTATTTCTACCGATTGTAGCTGTTTTAATTGACGCTGTAAGCGATAAGCAACATTAGCAAATTCTTTACCAATCGTTGATGGAGTAGCTGGTTGACCATGAGTTCTGGAAAGTAAAGGTAAATCACGATACGCTTTAGCCTGATCAGTAATTTTATCAATTACTTTTTTCCAATACGGGATTAAAACACTTTCTTTCGCCGTTTTTAACATTAAAGCATATGATAAATTATTGATATCTTCGGATGTACATGCAAAATGAATAAACTCATTGACGGCATGCAACTCTTCATTCGTTTTCACTTTTTCTTTAAGAAAATACTCAACCGCTTTAACATCGTGATTGGTTGTTTTTTCGATCGCTTTAATACGTTTAGCATCATCTTCGTTAAACTGTTCAACAATTTGATTAAGATGCGCCAAGGCTGATTGGCTGAGTGCAGGCACTTCAATAATTTCGGGGTGTGAAGCTAATTTTTGTAACCAACGAACTTCGACTTGTACACGGTATTTTAATAAACCATATTCGCTAAAAATAGTACGTAATTCTGTCGTTTTATCTCCATATCGACCATCAATAGGCGAAAGGGCGGTAAGTGCAGATAATTCCATCGGGATAACTCCGTTACGATGTTAAAATAGTAATAAAAAATTAAAGTGAATTTGCTTTTTCAATTTCTTGCAAAAGCGCCTGAGCCGTTTTTATTAAGCGTTTTCGTTGAAAAAATAGCTGTAAACGGCTTCCTCCTACTTGGTACCATAAAATAGCAGAACGAATACAACCCAACAACGACGTTCTCACCTTTGCTTGAACTAAAGAATTTTGTAAATACTCAATTTTACCCATCACTTTAATTTTAGCGGTTAATGGGCTAATAATATCGGAATAAATACCGGCTAACGAATAAGACAGATCATCTACATGTGAACTAATCGTTTCTTCATTCATGATAGGATACAATCCCGAAATACGCGTTAAACGCTGGTCAATATTATTTAATGCATCATTATTTTTTATTAATCTACTGGTAATACTTAATGTTCTTAACAGATAGCGAACAACATCCAGTTGTTCTTTTTGCCCTGATGAAAACAGATAAACTAATGTTTGTAAACCCGTTTTAATATTCTGAATACCACCATACACTTCTTCGGTAGTTTGTGGTGAGGTAATAAAAAGGCTATGTATAGTTTGCTCATAAAGTGTTGAGCTACAGACCCCAGTATTGGCTAACTGGGGAACTAAAACAGAACTTTGTATCACACCGGCAAGGGCAATAGTAGTATGGTAATACTTATTCGTCACTCGAACTCTCCTTACTTCGAATAATACGTTCCTCAATAATGCCGCCACCTAGACACACTTCGTCTTGATAAAACACAGCAGATTGTCCAGGAGTGACTGCCGCTACAGGGTTAGCAAAAATCACTTCGATTTTGTCTTCTGATATTGGATTGACCTGGCATTGAATATCTTGTTGACGATAACGCGTTTTCACCGTACAAGTAAAAGGTTTGGTCACAGCTTTTCTATCAACCCAATGTAGTTGTTGTGCAATCAGACCATCTGAAAATAGCGCAGGGTGATCATGACCTTGAGCAACAATAAGTTCATTATTTTTAATATCTTTATCCACAACATACCATGGGGTATCATCGGCTTGCTTTAATCCACCAATTCCCAGTCCTTTACGTTGTCCTAAAGTATGATACATAAGTCCTTGATGTTTACCGATAATCTGTCCATCCACCGTACGAATTGCGCCAGCTTGAGCCGGTAAATATCGAGCTAAAAAGTCACTAAACTTTCGTTCGCCAATAAAGCAAATTCCTGTAGAGTCTTTTTTAGATGCAGTAGCTAATCCTAGCTGCTCAGCGATTTTACGAACTTGCGGTTTTTCAAGTTCCCCAACAGGGAACAGACTTTGTCTGACTTGGTCTTCGCTTAACGTATATAAAAAGTAACTTTGGTCTTTATTATTATCTACCCCTCGCAATAATTCGACTTTATCGCCAGTGGTACGTTTACGAACATAATGACCAGTTGCAATATAATCGGCACCAAGATCTTGCGCTGCATACTCTAAAAATGCTTTAAATTTAATTTCTTTATTACATAAAATATCGGGATTAGGGGTTCGCCCTGCTTTATATTCTGATAAAAAATGTTCAAATACGTTATCCCAATATTCGGCTGCAAAATTAATAGTATAAAGTTTAATATTGAGTTTATCACAAACAGCTTGAGCATCGGCTAAGTCAACAGCCGCTGAACAGTATTCATCTGTGTCGTCTTCTTCCCAGTTCTTCATAAATAAACCAACAACTTGATAACCTTGTTGCTGAAGTAAATATGCAGAAACAGAAGAATCAACGCCACCAGACATACCGACGACAACTTTTGGGGAAGTATTCATATTTGGCATAATAACTAACATTGTCTATAAAAAAATAATGGCTAATTTTAGCATAAATGACCCCAAAAGCATAAATTTATGCCAATAAGAATTCTGATTGAGAACATTTTTTTTACTGGAACATAGACGGATACTTAAACATTTTTACGTTTTTTTACTCAGTAATCTTTCTAAAATCTAAAGAAAAAAAACGAGTGCCTAAATTTCTTAATAAGTGGTTCTATCAACATTAATCAACAAAACCACATATTTTATATGCCATAAAAAAATACAATCAATACACAATATTGTTAATAAAGATCCTTTAACAGATAAACGACATGACCAATAATTTTAAAATCTTGAGGTTCATTTTTGTCTACAGTTATAGACGGATATTTTTGATTATCACAGAGCAAAGCAATGTTAGAACCCTGATTTTGGATGCGTTTAATACTTATCTGATCATCATATTGCACGGCATAAAGATATCCATCAATCGGTTTGCTATGTGCAGTATTAATAATCAAAATATCATGATTGGATATCGTCGGCTCCATGCTATCACCTTTAGCCCAAACCGCTCGCAAGTCATCATTATCAAAAAGTTGATGTTTAATCAATGTGATATCAAACGGTATTGCCTCGATTTGTAAAAGTGACTTATTATTACCGAATTCATTTAATTTATAAAAAGGGATATAGACAAAACCACGACGTTCAGTATCGGGAAGTAACCGACACTCACCTTTACCTGTTGCTAACCACTCAATAGGGATATCACATTTTTGTGCGATAATTGCTAATCTATTAAGAGAAGGGTAAGTTTTACCAGATAAATAGTCACGAATAACGGCTTCAGACATTCCCACTTTTTTGGCAAAGGCATTACCCGATAAACTCTCTAAAACTAAGGTAAGTCGATGCTTAAAATCGATAACACCTGTTTCCTTAAGAATTCGTGTTTTTTCTTGATCTTCAGTTGTTTTTATGTTGCTTTCTTTCATTTTTATAATCCATTTTGCGTTATTTTTTATTTTTCTTGTTTTAATTCGTTTTTTTATGTGTTATTCTTTTGCTTGGAATTTACACCATGCTAGTGTTGTATACCGATAATCTTTTGGATAGCAATAAAAATAAACTTATAGAGGATCTCATAATGAGCGAACAAGATCAAGACTGGACTCCATCAAGAGTAGTAGGCGAAATTAAAATTAGAGGTGGAAATTTAAGAGGTCTATCTCGTGCGAGTGGCTTGCAAGCTGATACTCTACGAAACGCACTTTATCGTCATTGTCCTAAGTATGAACATATTATTTCAGAATATTTAAAAGTTCCTGCTGAAAAAATTTGGCCTTCTCGATATAACTCAAAATCAAATAAAGTTAAATATAAATAAATTATTTAAGTTTCTATTGAAAGACGCCAATCTGGCGTCTTTTATCTTATTGTTAAGTTTTAAAAAAATTAATTCTTTGCTTTTTCCGCTGCTTTAACAATAGCTGCAAATGCATCTGCTTTTAATGATGCGCCACCCACTAATGCACCATCAATATCTGGTTGAGTAAATAACTCAGCGGCATTTTTATCATTGACCGAACCACCGTATTGAATAATGACTTGTTCAGCTACTTTTGCATCTTGTTTTGCAATATGGTCACGAATAAATTTATGAACAGCTTGAGCTTGTGCAGGCGTCGCTGATTTGCCTGTACCAATTGCCCATACAGGTTCATAAGCAATAACTGCGCCATTGAAAGCTTGAACACCTAATGCATTAATCACCGCATCAATCTGACGAGCACAAACAGTTTGAGTTTGACCCGCTTCGTTTTCGGCTTCGGTTTCACCAATACAAAGTACAGGAACTAAACCTGCTTCTTTAATGACTCCAAATTTTTTAGCGATAAATTCATCTGATTCTTTATGATAAGTACGACGTTCAGAATGACCAATAATAATATGCGTGACCCCGACTTCTTTTAGCATGTTGACAGATACTTCACCAGTATAAGCGCCAGATAAGTTAATTCCGACATCTTGAGCGCCTAAAAGAATATTTGATCCACCTAATTGGTGTTTAACAAAATCTAAATAAACGACTGGTGGAGCGATCGCAACATCACATTCGACATCCGTAGATAGCTCATTTCTTAGTTCGGCAACTAAGTTTTTAGCCATTTCAATACTACCATTGAGTTTCCAGTTACCCATCACGAGAGGTTTACGCATAATTTTCTCCAACTTAAATTTTAAAAAGGTGTTGATTTTAGAATGAATTCGTTATAATAGTAGACATTATACACCAAGTAAATAAAGTCTGAGGAAAAATATGTCATTAGAAATATTGAATCAATTGGAAAATAAAATCCAACATACTGTGAATACTATCAGTACATTACAACAAGAGATTGCAACGTTAAAACAAGGAAATCAAGAATTAGAACAGTTGATTAATGACAGTTCAGACGAAATGAAAGCACTACGTGACGAAAACGAAAAATTAAAACAAGATCAACAAGTTTGGCAACAACGTATTCAAACTTTATTAAGTAAAATTGGTGAAATAGCACAGTAATATATTTAACTTACACAACGCGACTTAAGTCGCGTTTCTTTTATGCTTCATTAATCTCATTTTAAGATAAGTATAATGCGAGAAAAGTTAAAATCTTTATGGCTTGCTGAAACGATACGCTTGATTGAAAATGAATCAGGTCGATATGCCGATCAAGACATCAATCGAAAGGCAAGGGCTACACAATCATCATTATCCGATCGAATTATGCTACGAGCGGTGATGTTGTCTAAGCAAAATGGACTTTATACTGCACAAACGCTATTACTGCATGCGATAAAAATTTCTTTTGTTCTGCTCCTGTTACTTTCCGTTTTTTTAGGCGTGACATTAGCGTTTAGCGCACTCAATCAAAACCCTGTTAATTTATACTGGGCACTTTTCAGCTTATTAGGCGTTCACCTCATCACCTTTTTAATCTGGGTTTGTTCCTTTTTTTTCTTTTCCAATATGGGCGGAAGTATTCTTATTCATTGTTGGTTATGGTTAGCTAAAAAGCTATCTCAAAAAAAGACCATACAAGAACTGATTCCTGCTTTTGTACAACTGTTTGGGGGTAAAATCCGCTGGCTAATTGGGTTTGTCCTTAATCTTTTTTGGACAATCATATTAAGCTTTGCCCTTGTTGTACTGGTGGTTTTGTTTTCGACACAACATTACAGTTTTGAATGGAAATCAACCCTACTAAACCCCGATGCAATTATACAACTGACCCATTATCTAGGGTTGTTACCTTCAATATTTGGGTTTTCAATTCCGCAAGATGAGATTATTCGATACAGTGAACGCGCACTTAATGCTAGCGAAGTTCGATCTGCGTGGGCGATTTGGTTACTTGGCGTGTTTATTGTTTACGGATTAGCAGTACGTTTTATTTGCATGATCATTTGCGGTATTAACTGGATAGTCAGTTGCCGTAAAGTAAAATTGAATTTAAATTTACCTGAATATCAAATTTTGGCTAATGATTTACAACCGATTTCAATCCACGTTGTGGATGAAGATACGCATAAACAAGATCTTAATATTGATTTAACCAAACATTTTATAAACAATGGCGAAGGAATTTTTTTAGTTGCGGTAGATATTCCTGAAAGCTGGACACCGCCAGCATCTGTTACCTTTTTAGGTTTTGTAAATACGCGTGAACAGCGCAAACAAATTTTAGATTATCTTCAAATAAACCCAGCTAAAAAATTATTAATCGCTATTGATACCGACCGATCACCCGATCGAGGAGTATTAAATTTACTTAGTCAATTAACTGAAAAATCGCAACAAAACCGTATTTGGTTCATCAATCAAGGTCACCAACTTAACAACTGGCAATCTTTACCGTTTGAGTTTGCTCAACCCTCATGGTTAAAAGAGGAACTGTAAAATGTTAACAACATTAAAATTAGCCGTTGTTGGTCATGCTAATGTTGGTAAAACCTCATTATTACGGACATTAATTCGCAATAGTCATTTTGGTGAGGTTTCGAATAAACCTGGCACAACAAGGCATGTCGAATCCATAAAAATAAAACTAGGCAATCAAAAATCGATTATTTTTTATGATACACCTGGTTTAGAAGATAGCTTGGCTCTATACGACTACATTAATCAACTTTTGCCTACCAATCATAAACTTGACGGCATTGATAAATTAACGATTTTTTTACAAAGTTCAGAGGCAGAAAACCAATTTAACCAAGAAGCAAAAGTTATAAAACAACTCCTAAATAGTGATGCAGCTATCTATGTTATTGATGTGAGAGAGCCTATACTACCTAAATTTCATGATGAATTAGCTATCTTAGCCAATAGTGATAAACCTATTTTAGCGGTGTTAAATTTTACTGCACAACAAAATCAGAATGAAAAAGAATGGAAAATGTTACTTTCACGAGTCGGGATACATGCTATCATAAGGTTCGACGCGATCGTGCCACCATTGGACGGTGAAGAAAGATTGTACAAAAGCCTTGCGCTTATGATTGAGCCAGCTAAAGCTATTTTAGATGAATGGCTAAATAAGATAACCGAATTACGAGACTCTCGCAACCAAAGCGCTAACTTAATTATAGCAGAAACACTGGTTGATGTGACTGCATTTTATCAAATGGCGAAAACAGATGATAAACAAGCCATAGTTGATATGCAAAATAAAGTAAGAAAGCGAGAACAAAAAGCAATTGATGAATTATTATCGCTTTATCAATTTGATGCTGAGCACGAAAGCGAACAAGGTTTACCCTTAATTAAAGGGCGCTACAAAGCGGATCTTTTCAATATTGATGCGTTAAAAAGCATGGGCGTTCATTTAACCAAAGGTTTTGTATCGGGAGCCACTATCGGTGCAAGCATCGACTTAGCAACCGGAGGATTGACCTTCGGATCTGCTGCGTTAATTGGTGGTGCTGTAGGTACGCTAATGCAAACGGCCAAACATTACGGATCTAGAATGCGCTACCAGCTATCTGGATACAGTAAATTAAGTGTTGACGATGCAATTATCTGTTTTCTTTCATTGCGATTAATTCGTCTTAAAGAAAATTTGAATAATCGTAGTCATGCAAATACCGACCCGATTCAATTGTCTAATTTGGATAATAGCGAATGGGAAAAGGGTGTATTACCCAAAAGTCTAAAAGTTGCAAGACGTTATTCACAATGGTCAAACTTAAACAAGGGAACCAAAAGATATGACAAAAAAAGGCAATCAACGATACGTGACGTTGCTAAGCAGTTGTTTTAGTCTAAGGAAACGTTGTTTTATTCTCACGTTAATTTTATCTATGTTTATGCTATTTGGCTGTAGCAGTAGTCGGGGACAAGTGACCTCAAATACGCTAAGATCAGAAACGGCTATGTTAGCTAAAATAGAATCCCATTACAAAAAATGGCAAGGTACGCCATACCGTTATGGTGGAACAACCCTAGCCGGGAGCGATTGTTCAGCTTTAGTCATGAACTTCTTTAAAAATAAACTAGCTAAACGATTGCCAAGAAGTGCAGCTGAACAAGCTAAACTAGGTTATAAAGTGACGAAACCCAAAGCGGGAGATTTAGTCTTTTTCAAAACCGGTGGACGGGGTAGTGGATTACATGTCGGCATCTATTACACGGATGGAAAATTTTTACATGCCTCGACGTCGAAAGGTGTCATCTATTCCAATTTAAATGAGTCTTATTGGAAACAGCGCTATTGGATGGCAAGACGAATAAATGATATTTAAAAACGACTAAAATGCTCACTCATCACATCATGACAAGTGAGCATGATACTATCAGCACAATCAGTAATTTCAACTTAAATCAAAGACTGACTTTTCAAATTTCGCATAACATTTGCAACATAAAGCATTTCACTTGGTGTCCCTAATAATATTCGACACCAATTTGTGGCAGGCTCAAAATCTCGACCTATTAAAATAAAATTTTGTTTCATGAGTTCTCGATATTTTTTTAAATCAATGGGGCTTTCATGAAACAAAAAGTTCGTTTCAGATTTAAGATAATGTAAACCTAAATCTGACAAAGTCTTTTCCATAATCGTCCGTGACACATCAACTGCTTTTTTAGAATAAGTTAAAAACTTGACATCATCCATTGATGCTAAAGCCGCACAGACACCGCAATAATTTAACTTTTCGCCTGCAACATACTGAGCAATATGACGAATATTATCTGCTGAACTCACCACATAACCGACACGTAGACCAGCCATAGCATGAATTTTTGAAAACGTTTTCAGTAAAACGATATTATCAAACCCCTTCGATATTAAGTAATCAACCGACTTAAAAGCTGGATCATTGACGAATTCGGCATAGGCTTCATCGACAATAAATACCGTATTTTTGGGTTTACTTGTTAACCATGATTCTATTTCGCTATTGGCAAATACAGTCGAAGTAGGATTATTAGGGTTGACTAAATAAACGATTGAAGAGCCTTGATAATCCTCAACCGCTTTTTGTAAGCCTTTAATATCAATTTGCCAATCGGCTAAGCAGGGCACTTTGGTTACCTTTAATTTAAAGATTTTAGCAAAATGTTCGCCGTCACTATAAGTTAATTCTGGTATCACTAACTGTGTATCCGGTTTCACATAAGCTGCTAATGAACTTCGAATACCTTCAGATGATCCTGCCGTTAGCAAAATGTGATCATCGCTTACATGATGATATTCAGCCAATCGTCTATTTAACAGGGGCATTTCAGCTTTAGCATAACGGTTTGCTTTAGGAATCGCATCAATGGCTGCTTGTTTAGCTGCGCCTGACATACCAAGCGCATTTTCATTAAAGTTCAGTCTAACGGGATTGTTAAGGTTAGGTATCACAACGTTATCTTGTATGGGTAACGAATATGACACTGTTTTTTGTTGTTCTAGCGCATGTGCTTTAGCCAGTAATTGATTAACCGTCAAACCTGCAATTGCAGCGGAAGACAACGTTAATAGTTTTCTACGGTTGATATTCAAATTTGCGACCATTTTTCACCTCTCGATTAATGATTTCTTTACAGGCTAATTAAACAGTGCAAAAAACATACCAAATATAATGATAATCATTAAAAGCGTATTGATACCCTAATTAGGGTCAATAATGGTCAATTTTGAAAATGATAACGATTAACTTGGTTAAAAAAACGCACTTAACTGGTGCTAGTTTGCACTAAAGCGCATCACGAATAAAAAGCCATTGCGTATGCTGCATAACATACGCAATGGTCTTAATTAAGATGATATGATTCTAATCACAACAGCGATTGATTAGCTGTCTGAGGGCGTTTCGATATCAGAATACGTCGATAACATTTGCAAGAACTTAAATTTAGCGTTTACCATTTTGGTTGAACGTTCATGCAAGGTATTGGCAATCACCGGTTCCAACGTTTCTAAACGTCTAAAACGCTGCTCTTTCAATAAAATACTAGATAATAATTCACTATTTGGTGATTTAGAATCAAGCACCAGACCAGGTTTACCTTCTGCCGTACGTCGTGGATCATAACGATAAAGCGGCCAGAATCCTGATTTAACTAAATCTTTCATTTGTTCATGCGATTTTGCTAAATCATAACCATGCTCTTCGCAAGGGCTATAAGCAATCACTAAAGAAGGGCCGTCATAGGCTTCGGCTTCTTGCAGGGCTTTTAACGTTTGATTAAGCTGTGCACCTAATGCAATTTGCGCAACATAAACATGCCCATACATCATCACACTCACGCCTAAATCTTTGCGTGCTTTATGTTTACCTAAATCGGCAAATTTAGACACGGCTCCCATTGGCGTTGCTTTAGATTGCTGACCACCAGTATTAGAATAGCATTGTGTATCTAATACCAAAATATTAACGTTATCGGTCAAACTCATTACATGATCCAGTCCACCAAAACCAATATCATATGCCCAACCGTCCCCACCAATTGCCCAAACTGACTTATCGATTAAATAATCCGCATCTTGAATTAACTCTATTGCTTCAGGCGAGTCCAAATGAGCCAGTTGATCACGCAATAAAGCAACCTGCTTGCGTTTATCATCAATAGTAGAATCAAGGGACTGTAACGCAATGACAATTTCGGGCGAAATCTCACCCGCTACATGTTCAAGCAAACGTAACGCCCGTTTTTTATGTTGGTCATAAGTGATCCGATAACCTAAAGCAAACTCGGCATTGTCTTCAAATAACGAATTTGCCCAAGCAGGACCACGACCGTAACGATCGGTAGTATAAGGGGTTGAAGGTAAATTACCGCCATAAATTGAAGAACAACCGGTTGCATTAGCTATGGCAAGATGATCACCATAAAGTTGCGTTAACAATTTAATGTAAGGGGTTTCACCACAGCCGGCACAAGCGCCCGAATACTCAAACAATGGTGTTAATAACTGCGATGTGCGGACATCAATACGTTCAAGTGATTTAATATCACGATCAGGCAACTCATTAAAGAACGCAAAATTAGCGCGTTGCGTTTCTAAATTATCAATGCGTGATTGCATATTAATCGCTTTAATATCAAAATTATTACGATCCCGAGACGGACACACCTCAACACACAAATTACAACCCGTACAATCTTCAGGCGCAACTTGTAAAACGTAGCGTTGACCTCGCATATCGCGGGCTTTTACCTCGAGCGAACTCAATGAATCGGGTGCGTTTGCCAAATCGTCAGGTAATACCACTTTAGCTCGAATTGCCGCATGTGGACATGCAACTGCACAATGATTACATTGGGTACAAAGGTCAGGTTGCCAAATTGGAATCGCTTCGGCAATGTTTCGTTTTTCCCATTTTGTGGTGCCCGTTGGCCAAGTGCCGTCGGGTGGAAAGGCAGATACTGGCAAGTTATCGCCTAAACCGGCAAGCATTGATGCCGTCACTACTTTCACAAAGTCAGGCGCATTACTTGGTACTATAGAAGGGCGTGATGCGCTACTTTGATCGACACAACTTAGCGGAATTTGCTCTAAAGAAGCAATCGCTAAATCAAGGGCTTTCCAGTTGTTTTCGACTAATTCTTGACCTTTGCTACTGTAACTTTTGGCTATCACTTCTTTAAGCTGTGTGATACTAAAATCATTTTTAAATATTTCAGAAAGATGAAAGAAAGCCGCTTGCATAACGGTATTAATACGGGCTCCTAAATTACATTCTCGGGCAATTTTAGCGGCATTAATAATATAAAAGTGTGCTCTTTTCTGGATTAATTGTACTTGAACTTCTTTCGGTAAACGATGCCAAACTTCATCTTTACTATAAGGTGTGTTAAGTAAAAAGATCCCGTCATCTTTTAGTTTTTCAACAATCTGGTATTTATCGATAAATTGATCTTGATGACAGCCAATAAAATGTGCGCTAGTGATTAAATAAGGAGAATCAATAGGCTCCAAACTTACTCGTAAATGCGAAGTCGTTAAGCCACCGGCCTTTTTAGAGTCATAAACAAAATAGCCTTGCACATAAAAAGGTGAGCTATCACCAATAATTTTAATATTATTTTTAGTCGCCGAAACCGTACCGTCACTACCCAAACCATAAAATAATGCTTCAAGCGCAGATTTTTGTGGAATAGATTGTTCGGGTAATTTCAATGACAATCCAGTTACATCATCATAAATCCCAACGGTAAAGCGTGGTTTAGGTTTTTCTGCTAACAGCTCGTTAAAGATAGCCAAGACACAGCGAGGATCAAACTCTTTCGATGACAAACCATAACGTCCACCAACAATGGTTGGTAAACAATGGCGTTCACCTTGACTAAAGCTTTCGGCAAAAGCAGTCATAACATCTAAGTACAAAGGTTCGGCTTGGGCACCAGGTTCTTTTGTTCTATCTAAAACCGCTATTTTTTTAACAGAATCCGGAATGACCGCTAACAAATGTTTTGCAGAAAAAGGGCGGAATAATCTAACAATCACCACACCGACTTTTTCATGATTATCAAGCAGATAATTGACAACTTCTTTACAAGTACTCACGCCTGAGCCCATTATGACAATCACACGTTCGGCATCACTTGCCCCATAATATTCAAACGGTTGGTATTGTCTGCCTGTCTCTTTTTCAAATGCTTGCATAGCATCGACAACATGCTGATAAGTCTGATCATAATAAGAATTTACCGCTTCACGACATTGAAAATAGGTATCAGGATTAGCCGACGTGCCACGAATAACAGGATTATCGGGCGTCAAAGCACGGCTACGATAAGCTTTTATAGCATCATGCGGTAATAGGTTATGAATTTGTTTATCGCTTAAAGGATGAATTTTATTCACTTCATGAGATGTTCGAAAACCATCAAAAAAGTGGACAAAAGGCACACGACTATTCAATGTTGCCATTTGTGCAATTAGCGCAAAATCTTGGGCTTCTTGAACTGAACTTGAACACAGCATAGCAAAGCCCGTTTGTCTGATTGACATTACATCAGAATGATCACCAAAAATTGACAGCGCATGGGTGGCAACCGTACGAGCAGCGACATGTAAAACAAAAGGCGTTAATTCACCGGCTATCTTATATAACGAAGGGATCATTAACAACAAGCCTTGCGATGATGTAAACGACGTCGCTAATGCGCCCGTCATTAAAGAACCATGCACAGTTGAAATAGCACCAGCTTCGGACTGCATTTCAACTACTTTTGGAATATCGCCAAAGACATTAGGCTTATTAAATTCAGCCCAAGTGCTTGCTTGCTCAGCCATGGTTGAGCTTGGCGTAATAGGATAAATTGCTATGACTTCATTGGCACGATAAGCAACGGATGACACCGCACTATTAGCATCAGATATGATCATTAAAAAACCTTGTGTTTTATAGTGTTACGACATTACTTCATTATTATAAATTTAGACTATTGTATCAGAAACCAAGATAGCTTTGAGTTATTTTTGAATTAAAATTTTTTTGACTTGAAATTAGTGTTCAATAATTGGATTAGGATTAACTAAATAAACCCAACCTTTTTTAAACATGATTGATGACTTTGTAGATATTAAAAAAGAATTGCATAGTTTCATTCATCTAATATGTGCTCGATAATGAACAAATGAAATGGTTTTGGCATTATTCATTGAATAGACATCTGTTACTATACAATTTATCTAAATTATATAATAACAGATGTCTATTTTACTGAATAATGACTTGTTCATCCGATGTTGACTGTTTTATTTCACCCATTAACCACGCTTTTTCACCATGATTATTGAGTAACGTTAAGGCGTCATTAACACAATGTTGGGGTAAGACAATAATCAAACCTACACCGCAGTTAAAAGTACGGTACATTTCGTGCCGACTGACATGACCTGCTTGTTGTAGCCAATTAAATAGTGGTGGCCATTGCCAACTGCTTTCGTTAATGATTGCTTGCATATTGTCGGGTAGCACTCGTGGAATGTTTTCCCAGAATCCACCGCCTGTAATGTGCGCTATGGCATGTACATTGACATGTTCAATTAAATCAAGAATCGATTTGACGTAGATTTTGGTCGGTGCAAGCAGGTGATCAGCAAGTGGCATACCATTTAATTGTTCAGTTGCCGGATTTACCCCACTGACTTCAATAATTTTTCGAATTAATGAGTAGCCATTAGAGTGCGCCCCACTGGATGCTAACGCAATGATGGCATCACCGTCTTGTACTTGACTGCCGTCAATCATTTTTGATTTTTCAACGACACCCACACAGAATCCAGCTAGATCGTAATCATTATCCTGATACATGCCTGGCATTTCGGCCGTTTCGCCACCGACTAGTGCACAACCAGCTTGTTTACAACCTTGTGCTATTCCTGTCACTACCGTTGCTGCAATGTCAACATTGAGTTTTCCTGTTGCATAATAATCAAGAAAGAATAGGGGTTCAGCACCTTGAACAATAAGATCATTTACACACATGGCGACTAAATCAATGCCGATAGAGTCATGGCGTTGTAAGTCCATTGCTAACCGTAATTTAGTCCCGACACCATCTGTACCCGACACTAGAATCGGTTGGTGATATTTTTGTGGGATTGCGCATAGTGCGCCAAATCCACCTAATCCGCCCATGACTTCAGGACGTTTAGTTTCTTTGACAACTGATTTAATACGGTCAACCAGTGCATTACCGGCGTCGATATCGACACCGGCATCTTTATAGCTAAGAGGCGTTTTATTTGACACGAGAAGCAGTCCTTAAATAAAAAAACTGCTGATTATTTTAGCAAGTATGTAAATGATTAGCGATGAATTATTTGTAAAATAAATAAAAGGTTAAAATAGTTAATGGTTTTCAAACCAACTTTCTAAAATTATAATTGCCGAAGTAGCATCAATATGACCTTTTTCAAGTGCACGGTAACCACGTGACGCAAAGATGTGCGATTTAGCTTCGACCGTCGATAATCGTTCATCCTGTAAATGGACTTGATAACCAAACATGCCATGTAAACGGTTAGCAAATTTTCGTGCTCTGGCTGTCAGTGGTTGTTCGCTACCGTCCATGTTAAGGGGTAACCCAACCACTAAGTAATCAGGTTTCCACTCTTTAAGTACCTTTTCAATAGTTTGCCAATTAGGAATGCCGTCTCGTGCTTTGAACGAACAAAGTGGATTGGCTGTTTTGGTGATGTCTTGTCCAATCGCCGCACCAATACTTGAGGTTCCAAAATCAAATGCAATAATGGTTGCCATTGTTTATGCATTTCCCATTTGATGTGATATGCGATTGATATTAATCCCTAGCGATTCGGCGGCTTTTTGCCAGCGTTCTTCAATGGCAACATTAAAAATAATATTGGGATCGGCTTCTGCCACTAACCAATCGTTGCGGGCAACTTCTGATTCAAGTTGCAGTGATTGCCAACTTGAATAACCTAATGCAAGAAAAAGATCTTTCGGTTGTTCAGGTGTTCCAATCGATTTTAATGCATCAAGTGATGTGGTTATCATCACGTCATCAGATATTTGAATGCTCGATGAAAAGCCCGATTGTGGAGTATGTAAAATAAATCCTTGTTCATCCGCTAAAGGGCCACCACAAAATACAGGGTATTCTAGTTCAGCACAGTTTTTTGGTGCCATAATTTCAAGACGAGTCAATACGGTGGCAACATTGAGTTCAACAAGAGGTTTGTTAATGATGATACCCATTGCTCCATCTCGATTATGTTCACAAATATATACCACCGATCGGCTAAACAAGGTTTCGGATACGTTTGGCATTGCAATGATAAAATAATTTTTTAGATTCATATGCTCACATTTTAGTTTTATTTAAATTGCACACTTGCCGATTTTTACGTTGTGTTCAACTAAGCAACGCATCAATAATTCGGGTTCATTGGTTTCTTCATTGATGGATTCGGAAACAATTTCAAAATTTTGTGAAAGATAAAAATTAATAGCTGTACTATTTTGTTTGTAGACATGAACAAGTAATTCGTTGTAACGCTGTTTCGCTTTATTAACTAGTGCTTTTCCTGTCCCTTGTCGGCGGAATTCTTCATCAACAAATAAACCAGAAATATAGTTTTCGGTTAAGCCAATAAATCCTTTTACGCCATTAAGATCTTGCACGTAAATGGTTGACATTGGAATGAGCATTTTAACAAATTCATAATTTTGTTTGAAAAATTCAGGATCAATAAAATTATGGGCTTGTATATTTCCTTCAAGCCATAGTTGCATAATTTTATCGAGATCCGTTTTTTTATATTCTCTAATCATGTTTAGCTCTTTTTATTTAATCGTTTTTCAATGGCATCCATTAACATGCCTGTAATAGATATGTCTGGGTTTGCCGCTTCAATTTCACGTACACAAGTCGGGCTGGTGACGTTTATTTCAGTTAATTTATCACCAATAATATCTAAACCAACAAACAATAGTCCTTTTTCTTTTAAGGTTGGTGCTACGCTTTTAGCTATTTGCCAATCACTGTCACTGAGTGGTCTTACTTCGCCATATCCCCCAGCTGCCAGATTTCCACGAGTTTCCCCTTTTTGAGGGATTCTAGCAAGACAGTAAGGCACCGGTTGACCGTCAACGACCAAAACACGTTTGTCGCCGTCTTTAATTGCAGGAATAAACGCTTGAGCCATGCAATATCGGGTGTTCATTTCGGTTAGGGTTTCGATAATAACGGATATATTGGGATCATCTTGTTTTATTCTAAAAATCGACGATCCGCCCATGCCGTCAAGTGGTTTTAAGATGATATCTTGGTGTTCTTGATGAAATGCTCGTATTAATTGAGTTTGACGAGTCACGAGGGTTTCTGGCGTAAATTGGGCAAACCATGCTGTAAATAGTTTTTCGTTACAGTCACGTAAGCTTTGTGGTTTATTTACTACAAGTACACCATTTGCTTCTGCTCGTTCTAAAATATAAGTTGAATAGATAAATTCAGTATCAAAAGGGGGATCTTTACGCATTAGTATGACATCAAGATCACTTAATGGTAGTGTTTGTTCTTCATCCATATCAAACCAGTGATTGAGATCGTGATGAACGGTTAACTTTCGTGTTGTTGCATAAGGTTGACCATTACGTAAAAACAGATCGTTCATTTCCATGTAAAAAAGTTGATAACCCCGTTTTTGTGCTTCAAGCAACATTGCAAAACTGGTGTCTTTTTTTATTTTGATATGACTGATTGGATCCATAACAATACCAAGCTTAATCATGGTAACTCCTTTTGTATTGTTCAATAAAATATGAATTGTGACAGATAGTGTTTTTATCACTATGCAAAAGCTTTGGCAACTATCATACTCGCAACAGATTAAGATGCAATGTAAACATGATGAATTATGATTTTTTACAGTTAATTATCCTAAATCACCAAATTGAACTTGTAGTGCTGTTAAGGCTGTAAGCGCTGCAGTTTCGGTGCGCAATATTCGTGGTCCTAGTAAAATATCGGTAAATTGATACTGATGTGTCATGTTGATTTCGTCATCAGATAATCCCCCTTCAGGCCCGATTAGTAAACTGATATCCGTTTGTTCGGTAGGAAGGTGTTTTACTCCATGCGTTGCTTTAGGGTGTAAGTTTAAACGTAAACCGCTGTTTAAGTTGGCACACCAATTTTCTAGTTTCATGACGGGATGAATCACCGGAATGATATTACGACCACATTGTTCACAAGCTGAAATCACAATTTTTTGCCACTGATTCACTTTTTTGTCTAATCGTTCTGCATCGAGTTTTACTCCACAACGTTCAGAAAGTAGGGGCGTAATACTGGTTACCCCTAATTCGACAGATTTTTGTATGGTGAACTCCATTTTTTCACCGCGTGATATGACTTGTCCAAGATGAATTTTTAAAGGGGATTCACGGTTGTCTAATAGGGTGGTCGCCGTTTTGACGGTTACCGATTTTTTATTGATTTCATGTATTGTTGCTGGTGTGATGTGATTAGTACCATCAAAAAGGATAATATTTTCACCTATTTTCATTCGTAAAACCCGAATAAGGTGATTAAATGCATTATCATCTAATGTCATGATGCTATTTTCAATAATCGAAACAGGTTGATATATACGGGTCATAAGTGCTATGGTTAATTTCATTACAATTTAAAATAAATTATAGCGTAATTTGTTGAGATTCGGTAATCTTCTGTTTAAAGTAGATAAACTTAATCTGTTTTTAGGGTGAAATATGCGCATAAATAATCATGATCGTGTTCTGATTGAAGGTTTAACTATTTTTACAACCATTGGGGTCTATAGTTGGGAAAAAAACATTAAGCAAAAGCTTATCTTGGATTTAGAGATGGCTTGGAATAATCAACCAGCAGGCAAAAATGACGATGTTTCGCTCTGTTTAGACTATTTTTTGGTTAGTCAGTCTGTTACTCTGTTTGTTGAAAGTCAGCAATTTGAACTAATTGAAACCGTTGCTGAACAGGTTGCTGAGCATGTTATGCAAAAGTTTTCAGTTGGTCATATTAAAATTAAAGTCTCTAAACCCGATGCTATTGCTAATGCTAGTAATGTCGCTGTGTTAATTGAGCGATATGCAAATTAATAAGGGTAGTTTTAATGAGTTATGAACAGAAAAATATCGTTGATCAATCTCACCATAACGGTAAAAAATTTAAAAATCAGGAGCCGTTTAAGCTTACTTTAAGTGATACTTGTCGTTGGTATTTTAATCGGAATGTTTTGCCCCCACAAGCAGGTTATCTTGGTTTTAATCATCAATGGTGTCAATCGATTGATATGACGTTAGACGATGATAGAATTTGGTGGATAGGGCATTCAACCACGTTGATTCGTCTTAACGGTAAAATGATTTTAACCGATCCTGTTTTTTCTGATCGTGCTTCACCTTTTCAGTTTTTAGGCCCTAAACGCCGTACACCACCCGCACTGAGTATTGAAGAACTTCCTAACATTGATTTTATTGTGATTTCACATAATCATTATGATCATCTTGATTATCATAGCATTCGACAATTAGTGAGTCGTTTTGCAAATGTTGTTATTTTAGTGCCAATAGGTTTAAAAACTAAACTTCATAAGTGGGGGGCTAAGACGGTTATTGAGCTGGATTGGTGGGGATCGGCGGATATCGATAATCTTACTTTTACTGCAACACCTGCCAAACATTGGAGTAAACGTGGTTTATTTGATGTGAATAAGGTATTGTGGTGTGGTTGGGTGATTCAATCAAATGTGGCTAATGCTAATCAAACAAAAACACTCTATTTTATGGGCGATACCGCTTATTCATCAGTTTTAAAGCATATTGGTGAATATTTTACACATATTGATTTGGCACTTATTCCAATTGGTGCTTATGCGCCTCGTTGGTTTATGCAGTCACAACATATCGATCCTGAGCAAGCAGTACAACTTTATGATGAGTTACATTGCCATGCCGCAATGGCAATACATTGGGGAGCGTTTGAGTTAGCCGATGAACCTTTAGATGAACCGCCAACTTTGTTATCTCAATACCGTGAAGCTCGAGCCTTTCATTTGTTAAAAATAGGTGGTAGTCTATCTATTCATCAAACAGATTCTAAAATAGAATAACAGTTATTAATCTATATAGCTTAAGTAATCATTTCTACATTAACATCGGAGAAAACCATGAAAACAGTACTGATTACATTGTCTTGTGTGATACTGAGTTTAAGCTTAATTGCTTGTGGTGGTAAGAATGATCACGGTAAACAATATCGTTGGTCAAAAGCGCACGGTGTGTTAGAAGGTTGTGATGGTGTGATGAGTAATTCACAACAATGCCAAAAAAATTCAAATAACCAGCAATATATGATTCAAATAGACAGGAATTAAAGATGAGTGCTTGGCTTATTTATGCCTTGTTGTCTGCCATTTCTGCGGCTTTCGTGGCAATTTTGGGCAAAATTGGTTTACAGCATCTTGATGCAAATACGGCAACCGCAATTCGAGCTATTGTTATGGCGATATTTTTGGTTGGCGTGGTGGCAGTTCAGGGTAAATTAAACTTAATTAATACGTTTTTTAATGATAAAAAAGCATTACTGATTATTGCATTAAGTGGTATTGCCGGTGCGTTGTCATGGCTGTTTTATTTTATGGCAATCAAAGACGGTAAAGTGTCGCAAGTTGCCCCTATTGATAAGCTAAGCGTGGTGTTTGCAGTGGTATTTGCCGCGGTTTTATTTGGTGAAAAAATTTCATTTTTATCAGGCGTAGGGGTTGTGATGATTGCCGCTGGAGCCATTTTAGTGGCACTATTTTAATAAGTCATTAAACAGCGTAACGGTGACATATTCTCCTTTACTGACGTTTCCGCGTTCTTGTTCTAATATTATAAAACAGTTAGCTTTATTGAACGATTGGGTAATATGTGAACCTTGTTGACCCGTTGATTTAACTTCTAACTCGCCTTGGTCATTTGGTTCCACTCTACCACGTTGAAAATCTATGCGCCCAACACTTTTTTTAAGATCGGTTGCTGTTTTAACTTTAAAAGTTAAATCCGCTGATAGCGTTTGTTGTCCTGCAAGCGCTGAAATTAAAGGTTGAACGAGTTGATAAAATGTCACTACTGTTGAAACAGGATTACCGGGTAAACCACAAAATAGCGCTTTGCCAATTTGTCCAAAGGCAAATGGTTTACCGGGTTTCATCGCTATCTTCCAAAAATTAATTTGTCCTAACTCTTCTAAAGCCGTTTTGGTGTAGTCAGCATCGCCTACCGATACCCCACCACTGGTAATGATTAAATCAGCTTGGGTTGAGGCTGTCATTAAAGCTTGTTTAATTTGGTTAGGATCATCAGGAATAATACCTAGGTCGATCACTTGGCAATTCAGTTTTGTTAATAGCTGTTTTAATGTGAAACCATTACTGTCATAAATAGCACCATTGTCGGTTAACGGTTGACCAATTGGCGTTAGTTCGTTGCCGGTTGAAAAGATAGCAACGTTTAATGTTTTATACACGCAAACTTGATGAATGCCAAGCGTTGCTAATGTCGATAAAGTAGGAATTGATAAGAGTTGACCTTTGGCAACTGTGATTGCATCTTTTTTGATATCTTCACCGATTCGGCGAATATTATCCCCAGCTTTAATATCTTTAAGAAAAGTAATGTGTTGACCTTTTACTTGTGTATGTTCTTGCATAACAACCGCATCAGCATCATTAGGAACAGGCGCACCTGTCATAATTCGTAAACAACTGCCAATTGCCCAGTTAAGATCATCGATATCATCACCTGCATAAACAGTCTTAGAAACCGGTAAGGTTCTTGATTTTTCAATATCAGCTAATCTGACAGCATAACCATCCATTGCCGAATTATCAAAACGAGGGACGTTAATGGGGGAAATAATGGGTACAGCAGTAATTCGGTCGAGTGCATCATTTAATGATACTGTTTCGTGTTCAAGTGATTTTACGGTGGTGCAAGCTTGCAATATTTTTTGTTTTGCTTGGTCGAAAGTCAGTAACATAGTTTTTCCTTACCTAGTTGATGCATCCATTTTATCGATAGTGTTAATGTTTATTAACATGGTTATTTGCGTTTCAATGGATCGACTCGATGTGTTTTGATTATTGTTTAATGATTTAGGCTTTGGTTATCGTGTTTTTTATCGTTTAACGTCAACGCCACCTTGTGGTGACGTTAATGTATTTCATCATACGTGTTACTATTAGACATTAAATAAAAAGTTCATAATGTCGCCGTCTTGTACGATGTAGTCTTTACCTTCAGAACGCATTTTACCTGCTTCTTTTGCCCCTTGTTCACCCCCGTATTTGATAAAGTCATCAAATGCGATAGTCTGCGCTCGGATAAAGCCTTTTTCAAAATCAGTGTGGATTTTTCCAGCCGCTTGCGGTGCGGTATCACCAACGGATATTGTCCATGCTCGTACTTCTTTCACGCCTGCGGTAAAATAGGTTTGTAAATTAAGTAATTTATAACCTGCACGTATGACACGATTTAACCCCGGTTCAGTTAATCCTAAGTCTTGCATAAATTCATCTCGGTCGGCATCATCAAGTTCTGAAAGTTCCGCTTCAATGGCAGCACAGACAGGAACAACAACCGCTTTTTCTGCTTCTGCAATGGCTTTAACTTTATCTAAATAAGGGTTATTTTCAAAACCGTCTTCGTTGACATTAGCAATATACATGGTTGGTTTTAAGGTTAAGAAGCTAAGATACTTTATTGCGTTTAGCTCTTCTTTGCTTAAATCCAATAGTAATAATTTTTTACCTTGTTCTAAGTGGGGTAGACATTTTTCTAGAATTTCAAGTTCAAACTTGGCATCCTTGTCACCGCCTTTTGCTCGTTTTTGTATTCGAGTCATAGCACGTTCACAAGCTTCAAGGTCAGCTAACGCTAGCTCGGTGTTAATAATTTCAATATCTTCGGCAGGGTCAATTTTACCTGCTACGTGAATGATGTTTTCATTTTCAAAGCATCGTACGACATGACCAATTGCTTCGGTTTCACGGATATTGGCTAAAAACTGGTTTCCAAGCCCTTCACCTTTTGATGCACCTTTCACTAATCCAGCAATATCCACAAATTCCATTGTGGTTGGTAAAGTGCGTTGTGGTTTGACAATTTCAGCAAGCTGATCGAGACGAGGATCGGGCATTGGCACTACACCAGTGTTTGGCTCGATTGTACAAAACGGAAAGTTAGCCGCCTCAATGCCTGCTTTAGTTAGTGCGTTAAAAAGTGTTGACTTACCAACATTTGGTAGTCCGACGATCCCACATTTGAATCCCATACTGTTTGTTACCTTTTATCATTAAATTACTTAAAAATAGTGGCTAATTATATACTAAATCGCACTATTTGTGCCAATGTTCTTATCGATGTTTTACTGTCTAATCTTATTCGAGGTTAACGCTTATCTTACGGTGTAGCTTGTAAGTTTGTTTTAGCTCAATAGCTATTAAATGTTAGTTGGTTGATGCTTTCATTATTCCAAACTCAATCCAATTTGATAAAGTTGGTTCTTTTTAAGTCCGTATATTTCGGCGGTGATTGCAGCCGCTTTTTTTAATGGAAGCTCTTTGGTTAATAACTTTAATGTGTGAATGACATTGGGATCGATATCCATGTCAGTTTTAGTATGACCTTCAACAATTAAAACAAACTCCCCTTTTTGACGGGCAATATCTTCATTTAGCCAATTAATTAATTGACTCACCGGATAGCTGACAATCGTTTCCCATGTTTTTGTTAGCTCTTTGGCTAATACGATTTGTTTGTCTGTGCCAAATGCAGTTTGCATATCATGCAAGGTATCAAGTAAACGATGTGTTGATTCATAAAATATCATCGTTCGTGTTTCATTCACCAGTGTTATTAAGTAGTCCAGACGAGCTTTACTTTTAGCGGGTAAAAAACCTTCATAGCTGAATTTATCAGACGGTAGTCCTGCAACCGATAAGGCTGCAATCGCTGCGCAAGCACCAGGAATAGGAACAACGTTAATCTCATTTTCACGGCAAGCTTTCACTAAATGATAGCCTGGATCATTTATTAAGGGGGTTCCTGCATCAGAAATTAATGCTATCGATACGCCAGACTTGAGCTTTTCGATTAATAGCTGAGATTTTTCTTGCTCGTTGTGATCGTGCAGTGCAAAAAGTTTGGCTTTGATTCCCAAATGTTGCAACAATAATCCACTGTGGCGAGTGTCTTCGGCAGCAACTAAATCAACCTTTTTAAGGATCTCAATTGCGCGAAGCGTGATATCGTTTAAGTTTCCAATTGGGGTGGCTACAATATATAAAGTCATTAGATTTGGTCACATTTTAATTTTGAAAAAAATACCACAAATATACTATACGAAAACCTATTTTATTGTATATACTCATTGCGTTCAAAACAATTTCAGTTTTTATCATTTTATACCCATTGTAAAATTGCATTTTGAATATTTAATCTTAGTTGATAAGCAAGTTTGCTTGTTGATTCACTAATGGTATAGTGGTGTTAAATTTCTTGTCAGAAAGGGCATTCATTTTTATACAGCTTATTGGATTTATGGCGTGAGTTTGTCTTTAATTAAGTACTCATCATCATTCTTCGACCATGATCAAATTAGCATGAATATTTTAAAGATAATAGCTTTTTACGGTAAAAACGTTAAAATGTATAATCATGGGCAATTTCTACCAAAATAAGATTAACGAATGAAAGGTATTAAAGTGAAAAAAATTCTCACATTAAGTAGTTTAAGTTTGCTGATTGCTGCGTGTACTCAAACAAACCCTGCTACAATTGTAGATATTTCAGATTCTTCCGGGAGTTCAAATCCGTCTGTTTATAGCAGACCACCGACAAATATTTCGACGGGTAACCGAATATCGAACTCTACTTATCCTAAATCGTCATCAAGCTCTAGTTCAACTGTGCAATCTTCCAGCTCGTCTGGTCAAAGCGTTGCAACAACGAATGAACGTATTGTGTATAATCGTAATTATGATGATATTCCTAAAGGTGGCTATAAGGGGGATACATATACTGTCAAACGTGGAGATACCTTATTTTATATTGCTTGGGTAACGGGTAATGATTATCGATCATTAGCCGCAAAAAATAATATTAAAGAACCTTTCGCCGTTAATGTAGGTCAAGTTTTGGATGTCAGTTTTGGAACAACGGTTGTTGAAACTAAAAATAACGTAACCCAAAAAGTTGTGACGATCAAAGATAATTCAAATGGTACTTCATCAAGCCGTTCATCTGATCAAGGCAGCACCATTCAATCTGTTCAAAGTAATACTATTACATCTGTTCCAAGTAGTTCTAATTCATCGGATCAAAGTCGTTCCAATTTAGGAGGCGCAACAGCCACGGTTGCTAATATTTCATGGCAATGGCCAGCTAATGGTAAGATTATTGAAAAGTTTTCTAACGCAAGTAAAGGGATTGATATTTCAGGATCGTTAGGTGATAAAGTTGTCGCTGCGGCTGATGGTCGAGTGGTTTATTCTGGTAATGCGTTACCGGGATACGGTAATTTAATTATTGTTAAACATAATGATGATTATTTGACAGCTTATGCGCATAATCAGTCAATCTTAGTTAAGGAACAACAAACAGTTCGAGCCGGTGAGCAAATTGCAACAATGGGCGCAACAGGAACTTCATCAGTTAGACTACATTTTGAGATTCGTTATAAAGCGCAATCCGTTGATCCTGCAAAATATTTACCAAAATAATGTGTATAGTTTAAAAACGTTTATTGAAATACAACAGGAATACATGATTAAAATCATGTATTCCTGTTGATAACAAGATACATCAAATTTATTTTACGTAACAAAGGAGTTATATTCATGGCAGTAAAAAAATTAGTTCTTATTCGACATGGAGAAAGTGTTTGGAATCAAGAAAACCGTTTTTGTGGTTGGACTGATGTTGATTTATCTGATAAAGGTAATAAAGAAGCAGCAGAAGCAGGTCAATTACTTAAAAAAGAAGGTTTCGAATTTGATTATGCGTATACCTCAGTGTTAAAACGTGCTATTCATACATTATGGCATGTTTTAGATGAAGTGGATCAAGCATGGTTGCCTGTTGAAAAAAGTTGGAAATTAAATGAGCGTCACTATGGTGCACTTCAAGGTTTAAATAAAGCGGAAACTGCTGCAAAATATGGTGATGAGCAAGTAAAATTGTGGCGTCGTGGTTTTGCTATTACCCCACCTGCATTAGAAAAATCAGATGAGCGTTTTCCGGGACATGATTCACGTTACAGCAAATTGCCTGAATCAGAATTACCATTAACTGAAAGCTTAGCATTAACAATTAAACGTGTTCTTCCTTACTGGGAATCAACGATTGCACCACGTGTAGCAAGAGGCGAGCGTGTTATTATTGCTGCTCATGGTAACTCTTTACGTGCTTTAGTTAAACATTTAGATAATATCAGTGATGATGATATTATCGATCTTAACATCCCAACGGGTGTGCCTTTAGTATATGAATTTGATGACAATATGAAAGTGATCAAACATTACTATTTAGGTAATGCTGATGAAATTGCCGCCAAACAAGCAGCTGTTGCAAATCAAGGCAAAGCAAAATAGTTTTTATTTCATTATAATGATAAAAGGTAGGTTTGATAACTTACCTTTTTTATTTTCTAAATTATTCTGTTTCTTTATTAATTTATTTTGAGGCCTTATTTTGTCGAAAATTTATTATATTTATGCCGTCATGAATGCGGGTAAATCAACTGAATTATTACAAATCGACCATAATTATTTAAGTAATAATATGCAAACATTGCTACTTAAATCGTCTGTCGATACGCGTGATTCTGCTGTAGAAATTGTATCACGTTTAGGATTACGCAAAAAAGCGCTACAGCTTGATGATAATAGTGTTGATGAGATAATTGAATTAATTAAACAAAATGATTATGCCTGTATACTGATCGACGAAAGTCAGTTTTTATCCCGAAATACAATCTGGAAATTATCTGATGTTTGTGATGAGTATGGAGTACCAATGATGTTTTTTGGATTAAAAACAGATTATATGGGACATCTTTTTGAAGGCTCAAAAACCTTACTTGAAATCGCAGATAATTTTAGAGAGCTTAAAACCGTTTGTTGGTGTGGAAAAAAAGCAACGATGAATTTGCTAGAAGGTAAAGATGGTAAGATTGTTAAGTTTGGTAACTCTATACATTTAGGTGATAGCGAGTTTCATTCTGTTTGCCGTAAACATTGGAAAGCAGGACAGGTTAGACCCAATCGTTAATTGTGGTTAAATAAAATCATTTCATTATAACTCATAAGATTATTGATATTTTTTCTGTTTAAAAAGTGTGAATAATCTCTCATTTTTGATATTTTCTTTTTGTTGATTTATCTCGTTTTATGCCATATTGACTGAAGCGATTCAGTTTAGTTGTTTTAATAAATTATGAGGAATTAACATGAAAGTTAAAATCATTTCACTTACAGTATTAGCATGTTTTACAACCATGACGGCTAATGCTAAAGAATTTGTGCTAATTGATACCGAGAAAGATGTAGCAAAAGGAAATTGGTCTATCTCCAATAAAGATTTAGGGATAAACGCCGAAAAATTTTTTATTGCAAATACTGTCCTTAAAGGTGGAAAACAAGAAGGAAGCGAGTTATTAACAATCAACAGTAATGATTTTACCATAAAATTAAGTCCGACTCGTGGACTGGGAATTATTTCAGTTGTTGGTGACGGTATTAGAATGGGGTGGGATTCACCAGTTGACGAAATTGTTCACCCGAAATTTATAAATCTTGAAAGCCGTGCAGGGCTGGGTTGGTTGGATGGTTTTAACGAAATGATGGTGCGTTGTGGTTTTGAATGGACAGGTCATGCAGTGCAAGCAGACGGAATGATGTATACATTGCATGGGCGAGCTCAAAACACTCCGGTTTCAAAATTAGTCGTCGAAGTTTTAGATAAAGCACCTTACACAATCACGGTTAAAGGTTTAATAAAAGAAAACACATTCAAAAAGAGCAATCTTGAAACGTGGGCATCAATAAGTTACGTACCAGGTAGTAAAGAGTTTACGGTACATGATGTTGTGACCAATAAAGGTGATTACACGAAAGATTTCCAAATCATTTATCATAGCAATTACGGTACGCCAATTTTGGAAGAGGGTGCTCAATTTGTTGCACCAGTCCGAGAAATCTCGCCTTTTAACGATTATGCTAAAGATGGGTTAAAAACATGGCAAACTTATCTAGGGCCAACCAAAGGTTTTGACGAAATGGTATTTAACGTTTATCCGTATGCCGATGCTAATGGTAAAACGCAAGTTATGTTAACGAATAAAGCAGGGGATAAAGGCACAGGTATTGCTTTTAATACCAAAGAACTTCCTGTTCTTTCTTTGTGGAAAAATACCGATACACTTAAGCAAGGTTATGTTACTGGTTTAGAACCGGGAACCAGTTTTGCCTATCCTGTGACTATTGAACGTGAACAAAAACGGGTACGCCAGTTAGAGCCGGGACAAAGTACCGAATTTACGTTAACTTATAGTCTGTTATCCGGTAAAGATGCTGTCGCCAAATATGCTCAACAAATCCAAGCAATTCAAGGTAATCAAGAAACCAAAGTGGTTGAACAGCCAATGGCTAAGGAATAACTGAAACTATACTACGCCTAAGCCTATTAAATTAGGCGTAGTTAGCGCATTTTATCTTAATTCATCACATTTCATCCTGTAATGTTGTATTTGTGTAGCTGATATCCAAATCCTTAAACTTAATGTAATATCGTTTTATTAAAAAGATTAATTTTATTAAATAAATTTATTCTTTTTTGTTCTCAATTTTTATATAAGCTTTCCCTTACTTGAAAGCTAAATTCGATATAGGTATGATGTGTTGTGATAAATCTATCATAATCGATCTTTTTAACTTGACAGCTTTTTTGTTCAATGAGCTATCAATGATAAGTGATAAGATTTACTCATGCATAACATCTCAGTTTATCGAATGAAAAAATTGGAATCATCTTATTTTGAACATATCAATGTCAACCGATGTTGTTTGTATTCAAAATACTATAGGAATTAACATGACAGCAAAGCGTATCATTATAGGAATCAGTGGTGCAACGGGGTTTGCTTATGGCATAAAAGCGTTAACGCTTTTAAAACCATTGGATATTGAAACTCATTTGGTAATCTCTAAAGCTGCCCACATGACCTGTTCTTACGAAGTTCCCAATATGAGCATCAAACAGATAGAGGCGCTTGCCGACAAGGTTTATTCTATTAATAATATCGGGGCAGCTATAGCAAGTGGTTCTTATAAAACAATGGGCATGTTAGTTGCACCGTGCTCAATGCGTAGTTTGTCTGCAATTGCTAACAGTTTATCGGATAATTTGCTAACTCGGGCTGCCGATGTAGTTTTAAAAGAACGTCGCCGTTTAGTCTTAATGGTACGTGAAGCACCTTTACATTTAGGACATATTAAAAATATGGAGGCTGTCACTTTAATGGGTGGGGTGATATTTCCACCTGTGCCGGCACTGTATCAACGTATTGATAGTATTGATGATATGATAACTCATAGTGTAGCTAGAGCGTTAGACCTGTTTGATATCGATATTTCTGCATTACCTCGTTGGGGTGAAGATATGCATTTAAACAATACACCATCTTAATCGAGTTTAACTTTCATTAAATATGCAGCCCAATAAAAAAATCCTTGAATTTATTAACAAACACCATGTGTTATCACTCAGTATGATTCTGCCTGATCATCAACTTTGGGCGTGTAATGCTTTTTATGTTTTTAATGAAGATTCCATGTGTCTTTATATCCTTTCTGACGTGAAAACAATTCATGGTAATGCGATGTTAACCCATTCACACGTGGCGGGTACAATAAGCATAGCACCAAAGACCGTTGCAAAAATCCAAGGTATTCAATTTCAAGCCATCGCATCGCGATTAGAGGGGCACGATGCCACCCAAGCTTACTCACACTATTATCGAAAATTCCCTTTTGCCAGAATGATTAAAGCGCCAATTTGGTCACTTAAATTACAACGAATTAAAATGACCAATAATTTAATGGGATTTGCACATAAAACCCATTGGGATAGGACAGAGGAATAAATAATGAGTGAGTTTTTTAGTAAAATCTGCTTAGTCCAATAGAGCTAATTAACATAACGATCTGTTATGCAATGATCCAAAATAGCGTTGGTACATAAGCGCATGGCAAGTATAAATATTGCACAAATTTCTTTACTAATATTGCTTAATAAATTGATAATATTATAAATTTTGTCAAACTCCATCAGAATTTCAATCGCTTAAAAAAGCAGCAAAAAAGTTGGTGGAATTTTACACCCTCCTATTTTAATTAATAAACAATAGGTTATAATTAGTGTTCCCTGTATACACAGGGATAAACCGGTGATTTAAGTTTGATTTCATTCATAATGTCTGTGTTCCCTGTATACACAGGGATAAACCGGCATCCTGTTTATTTACGAAATAATCACCACGGTGTTCCCTGTATACACAGGGATAAACCATTGGATTCCTCTCGAGCCTATCCAGTTTTAGCGTGTTCCCTGTATACACAGGGATAAACCGGTGTTGATGTTTCATCAACAGGTTTTAATTTACGTGTTCCATGTATACACAGGGATAAACCGAGCCGCGTACGATTTTGCCGCACCATTCCCCAGTGTTCCCTGTATACACAGGGATAAACCGAGCTCCAATCACAACTTTATAATGAAATGATAGTGTTCCCTGTATACACAGGGATAAACCGCGGGGAGAGTTGCATTATTGGCATGCTATCAAGTGTTCCCTGTATACACAGGGATAAACCGGGGAGCCGAAAGAGTTTTCAGCACGACTTATACGTGTTCCCTGTATACACAGGGATAAACCGAGACCGCTCAAAATTCCGGGATGTTATCCTCGGTGTTCCCTGTATACACAGGGATAAACCGCGCTACAGAAAAATTAGCGGCGGCACAGGAAAGTGTTCCCTGTATACACAGGGATAAACCGGGAGCTTGTAGTGCGCTAATACAGTAGGAATGGTGTTCCCTGTATACACAGGGATAAACCGCCCTCATTAGAGGGCTGGGGGTGGATGCTGTAGTGTTCCCTGAATACACAGGGATAAACCGGAACTGAATTGCGTAGTTGTTCTGTTAACTCAGTGTTCCCTGTATACACAGGGATAAACCGGGTGAAATTAAATAAAAATTACCACCAAAACAGTGTTCCCTGTATACACAGGGATAAACCGAACTCAAAGACAGAATAATCAAATTTCCAAATGTGTTCCCTGTATACACAGGGATACATCATCAACAAAATCAATAAACTCTACAATTAACTATTTTGATGCAACAATAAAAGGTTATTTTTAGCTTGTAATCACTCTTAATGATTAACCCTTTTTATTCTGCAAATTTATTTTTGTGATCGTAACGATCAAAGTGAACATCATCGCTAATCAAATATTGATAAATATCATCCACGATTTCGATCCCATTTTTAATATAATCTGCTTCCCGTTTTTTTCCTCTTTCACCAGGGAAGAATACTTCACTATTGCCTTTTGCAGGTTTTACCTGTTTCAATTGATCTAACATCGCAGACATGCTTTTTTTGAATACTTCAAGCCCAACAAAGTATTCTGGGTTAATGACAATATGTAAATGCCCTAGATCACGTCCTTTGGATAAATCGGCATACATCGAAGACACGTTTTTACCAAATGGTACACCAAGCAAAATTCCGGATAACACATCAACCATCATCATTAATCCATATCCTTTTGCATCTGCAATAGGTAATAATGCATTGACTTTATAAGGATCGGTAGTGGCTTCACCATGCTCATCAACAGCCCAAGTAGGGGGGATTGCTGCACCTTTAGAGCGAGCATACAATACTTTACCCCAAGCTTGTACAGTCGTTGCCATATCAAATGATACGACTCTTTCATCAGCAGAAGGGGCGGCAAAGGCGATAGGATTAGTGCCAAAAAATTCTTCGGCACCGCCAAAAGGTACCGCCATCGGATCAGATTGACACATTGAGATAGCAACAAGATTATGAGCGGCTGCCATTTCGGTAAAATAACATAATGAACCACTGTGTGACATGCGTCGAATACCGACAACGGCAACGCCATTTTTTTTGGCTAGTTCAATCGCTTTATCCATACCAATTTTTGCGCCAACCAAACCACATCCATTATCAAAATCGAGAATCGCACTAGCTGGCCCGGTTTCTTTATAGGTCATATTGGGATTTGTGGTCATGCCGCCTTTGGCTATCCGCTCAGAATAGTATTCAACTCTTACCGCTCCATGTGAGTGTATTCCCCTTGCATCAGCAAAGGCTAGTGCATCGGCAGCAATATCAGCATGTTCTTTGCTTAATCCTGCTTTATGTAGTTTTTTCGCAATTAAATTATGTAATGTTTTTCGGTCTACTCTCATGTTTGTACTCCTCTGAATGGATTCTATTTAACCATGGAATGGTTTTTTATTACGGTACCTTTTTGACCTTTTAATAAGGATTCAATATCTGTTAGGGTACCGATATAAGCTGTATTCCCTGTTTTTTCGACAAATTCAATGACGGATTTGACTTTAGGGCCAATGGCACCATCATCGATAGTAAGCGGTTTTAGGCGTTCAGTATCAACATGACCAAGTGCTTTTTGTTGTGGTGTCCCCCAGTTTTCATAAATGGCATCAGCATCGGTTAATATCATTAGGTGATCAGCTTGTAGCTGTATGGCTAATTGCGCCGCAGACAGATCTTTATCAATGACCGCTTCCACTCCTTGGTAGCCATGGTCAATGCTGATAACAGGAATACCACCACCCCCATTACAGATCACGATAGTATTGTCATTCAGCAATTTTTGAATGGTTGCAATTTCCAAAATTTTTTTTGGTTTAGGGGAGGGGACTACCCGTCGAATGTATTGACCGTCTTGTTTAAATATCCAACCATATTGTTGTTTGAGTTGATTTTGTTGTTCGGGGGGATAGACAGGCCCTATAAATTTTGTCGGGTGAGTAAACGAAGGATCATATTTATCAACCTCCACTTGCGTAAGTAACGTGACCACTTGGGTAACATTAGGTTGTTGCTGTAAACTTTGACCTATCATATACCCTAGCATGCCTTGAGTTTGCGCAACTAATATATCAAGCGGATAAGCCGGTACCTTTGAATAAGCTGCATTTTGCAAGGCTAAAAGTCCCACTTGCGGACCATTACCATGTACAATGACTAATCGATATTTATCTGCTAATTTGGCAATTAATTTGGTTGTAGAATGAATATTTTGATATTGATTCTCAACCGATAAAGGTTCATTTCGTTTGGCAATTGCATTACCACCTAAAGCAATGACAATCAGTTCCATATGGTTTCCTTGATCATTTGTTAAAGTTAACGGATTTATCCGTTTTTAAGTTTACGTTGTCTTATTATTGATTGATTAGATAGCAACGTCTCGATGACAATCTTTAGAATAGATATAACTTAAAGGCACTTTACCAACGGCATAACAGGCTTGTAAGGCATAGGCACCCATAAAAATATAGTCATCTTTTTTAACGGGGATCCATTCATTATCCAGTAGGTACATCCCTTCACCACTTAGCAGATAAGCACCATGTTCTTGGACATGGGTTTCAATGTAACCATGACTGGCGCCGAGATTGAAGGTTAAAATATGGAAATTCATATCAAATCCAAGTTCTTTAGGTAATAAGTCTTGGATAAATACGTTATCCATATTTTCATAATTTAAGCTTTCTAACTGCTGAACGTGATTGGAAATAATGCGAGTTTGATAATCTGCTAAGGGGATATAACGTCTTTTGTAGAGAAATAATCGTGAACTTTCGGCATGATTGTGTAGATATAATTTTACCCCAGCAGGACAATATAAATAGCCACCAGTCTTTAATCTAAACGATTGACTATCTGCGGTGGCGGTAATATCTCCACTAATGACATAAACAAAAAGTTCAATCCCTTCACTGCCAAAACCTTGTACATTTTTTGCATCTTGATGCATGGTGACAAGATAATCTACGAAGGATGCACCTAACTTAGGTGTCGATAAGATAGTGATATCACAATTTTCGAATCCCGGAATGACATTTTTGACTAATCCATCAGGCGGAATAAGCGCATAATTTTGGCGTTTGATGATGGCTCTGGAAGCCAGCAAATCTTTTGGATAACCGGTATTGTGATTGAAGTACCCCATATTTATCTCCTTGAAAAATAATAATCTTATACTTTGCTGTTCGTTTTTTTAGGGTAAAAGGCAACTAGCCTGTAAAACAACATCGTTTTAAAGCAATATAGTAATTGCCGACTACCGCAATGGATCGGCAATGATTGATTTGTTAATTGGTGATATGTTTACGCATGTTGATCAGGAAAAAGAGCAAGGTAGCGATAATTAAAATGCCAATTGCCACGTAAAATCCTGTCATTTTGGTTCCGGTTAGATCAGCTAAATAACCGGTTAATGGCGGTGCAATTACCGATGAGCTCATACCAAAAAAGTTAAATACCCCAAACGAAGTGCCATAATTTGTTTTCGGTGCTGTATCAGCCACGTGTGAGATGAGGATAGGCTCTACCGCCAATTTACCAAACAGTCCATAAAAAATGAGCCCACCTAGCAATAACGTGATGGTTGTTGCTTGTACGGTCGTTAACAGGGTCGCTGCTGCAATTAACTCAAGTACAATAATGAAAAATAGCCGTTTATTTTGGTATTTATCTGATATTTTACTGATGATTAACGCCCCGGGTATGGCTGCAAAGGCAACCAAAGACGATGCAGATCCAATGTTTCCACCCGTAAAGCCACGCTCGGTTTCGAGAAAGTTAGGTAACCAACTAACTATCATGTAATACCCATAGCAGGTTGCAAAATACATAATATAAGAAGCCACCATTTGACTACTAAAAAATCGGTGTTTGGCGTTCGGTTCGTCAGCGGATGTGACCGCTTCTTTTGCTGACGATGATTGACTTTGATTTTGTTTTTGTTTTTGCGTTTCCTTAATAATCAGGGCAAACCCTGCCACTAAACAAAGTAATAAGGCTGCAATGATATATAGCATATATTCCCAAGGCATTCCCCATGATTTGACCAAAAAGCTGGTGGCAAGCAGACTGATCCCCATTCCTAATGCTGAACCAGTATTAATAATAGCAGAAGCAAAACCGCGATGTTGCGAAGGAATGTTTTCAGCAGAAAGCGACCAAGCTGATCCATAATAAGAGCCACATCCTAATCCAGCCAATAAGCTACCGACATAAATCATCATAATTGAATGTGCATTACCAATGATTAATGCCGCTATGGTAAAGAGTAAAAATCCCGGAATCACCACGGCTTTTTTACCGAATCGATCGACAAGAATGCCAGCCGGAATTTGCATTGCGGTGTAAGCAAAAAAATAGCAACTTGCAATAAGTCCAAGTTCCGTATTGGATTGAGGGCCTATAGTTTGTTGAACTTCAGGGAAGATAGCGGTTAACACAGGGCGATAGATCCACATCACTGTCCAACCCAGACATAATAATACGACGATTTTATGCCAATATTGAATACCGCCTGTTTTTTCTGTCGTGGTCATATTGATTCCTCTTACTCTTGATAAGCTAGTTTATATAGGGCATAAGTGAGCGCTTTAATGCCTTCAACTAAATCTTCGGTTTTGGTATCTTCGGCTATATTGTGACTAATGCCTTTTATACTCGGCACAAATAGCATCGCTGTTGGAACACGAGGTGCGAAAATCTGTGAGTCATGACCTGCACCGCTGTGCATTACCCGATAACTTAATCCTTCTTGAACACAGATTTCTTCTAGCAGATGAATTAATTTAGTGTCCATAGGAATGGGATCTTCATCCATCCAGCGATTGATTTCGATCTCAAGATTAAGTTGATGGGCGATGCGAATCATATCCGCTTCAATCTCTTCGGTGAAGGCGACGAGTTCCGCTTTATTGGTATGTCGACAATCCATCGTGAATAGCACTTCACCCGGCACGACGTTTACAACATTCGGTTTAGGTTCAACGTGCCCAAAAGTCAGGACTAAGGGATCACCCACTTTTATGGCTTTATTAATTGATTGATAACAGATTTGACTAAAGGCATAAACTGCGTCTTTACGATAACCCATTGGTGTTGTGCCGGCATGGTTAGCTTCGCCAATTAAGCGGATGTTATAACGGCGCTGACCAACTATGCTTGTCACCACACCGATACTTTTTTGTTCTTTTTCAAGCACGCCACCTTGTTCGATATGAATTTCTAGAAAAGTTTTAATGTCGTTGCGTGCAGGCTGAGTTTTGAAATTAAATCCACATGCTTTCATGGCATCAACAAATTTGATTCCGTCACTATCTTCAATCTCATTAACATCACGATGATCGGCAATGGCAAACACATTTTTACTTCCCCAAAAAACATACGGAAAACGGCTACCTTCTTCTTCTGCCATTGAGATGAGTTCTAGTGTTCGTAACGGTTGACCATAATGTTGATGTAAGTATTGCATGGCAAGTAACGCAGCAATAATACCAAGTTGCCCGTCAAGTTTGCCACCGTTAACAACGGTATCAACATGCGACCCAGACATAATGACTTCATCCGGATATTTGCTACCTTTGAATCGTCCATAAAGATTGCCTATTTCATCAAAGTCGCTTTCCATACCGATTTGCGTCATTCTGTCTTTTAAGGCATTTTGGGCGGCCAGCCATTCTGGTGTATATAGCAGTCGGGTGGTACCGCCTTGTTCAAGCCCCCCAAAACTCGATATCCATTTAACTGCATTAGCCACATCATCATACAAGATATTCATAAGCGTTTACCTATCATTAACCATTCGTTTAGAAAAATTGCTTTAACTCTTTTTAACTACTCGTTTTTAATTAGGTTTTTAGTTCTGGAACAAATTCGATAATTGTTTATTTGCCGTTTAGACTATCTATTAATAGCAGAGAATAATGTGATCAAACTAACTATTTTAGATTTATAAAATTTAATTAAATTAATGGGTTATTATTATAAAAAATTTTTTAATAATAATTTATCTTCATGATTATATTCATATTTATTTAATGATATAGATGATTGTTTTGTGACTTATGACCTATTTATT
Organism: Gilliamella sp. CG13; assembly: GCF_046635805.1. Classification (NCBI taxonomy): domain Bacteria; kingdom Pseudomonadati; phylum Pseudomonadota; class Gammaproteobacteria; order Orbales; family Orbaceae; genus Gilliamella; species Gilliamella sp. CG13. The sequence continues at coordinate 335,541 of NZ_JBIDFM010000001.1, read as the reverse complement.
CCGCTTTTTTTACGTAATATATAAATATAGTCTGATAGTTAGATTTAATAGGTTAACGCAATATTGTTGTTGTAAAACAGATTCAAAGCGGATAGCAGGGTATGACTGAGTAGGATAATTTATCGCGTCAATGAAAATGTCTTTTAACATCTAGCAAGCGCATATCTATTTATTTCCAATTACCATTACAGCATTTATTACAATAATTTAATAACTGAGAGGTCCAATTCTCATGATTCAATCTTTCATAAAAAAAGGTAGTTTTCAGGATTCTGTTAGCCTCATGTTGATATCTAAAAAGCTGAGTAACCTTGAAGAAGTCGATGAAGTTTCCGTTATGATGGGAACACCAGCCAATAAATCATTGCTTGTAGCCACGGGATTTTGGAGTGATACTTTCAATCAAGCAACGCCTAATGATATCTGTGTAGCAATTAAAACGCATGATGATGCTAGCGATGCCATAGATTTAATTCGTTCACAACTTGAAGAGGCTTTAAAAAATATTGCTCAGCAACAGCAGGGGGGCAGTAAATTACTTAAAGCAAGGCGTTTTGCAACCGCTAATCGAAAACTCCCTGATGCTAATTTGGTGCTTATTTCAATTGCCGGTGAATATGCGGCAGAATTGGCAGAACAAGCGTTAGATGAAAATAAAAATGTCATGATATTTTCCGATAATGTGTCGCTTGAAGATGAAATCCGTTTGAAAAAAAGCGCAGCAGCAAAAGATCTTATTGTCATGGGGCCGGATTGTGGAACGGCAATCATAGCTGGGGCGCCATTGGCATTTTCTAACGTGATACCTAACGGTAACATTGGGGTGATTGGGGCATCGGGAACCGGCATTCAAGAAGTGATTTCACAAATTGCATTACTCAATCAGGGAATTACACAAGCAATTGGACTTGGCGGACGTGATTTATCGCAAGCAGTAGGGGGGATTAGCGCATTAACCGCATTAACTATGCTAGCAGCTGACAAGCAAACGCAAGTCATTACTTTTATTTCTAAACCGCCAGCAGAAAGTGTCCGTATAAAAGTGATTAATGCAATGAAGCAAATAGCTAAACCTATTGTAGCGCTCTTTTTAGGTTCCTGTATTGATAAACGGCAAGACGATAATATCTTTTTTGCCAGCACGTTAGATGAAGCTGCTAGATTAGCTTGTTTATTAGCCAAAGTTGAAAGTGCGAAGAGCACGTTGCCTAGTGTGGCTCATCAAACCATCATGGGATTATATACCGGTGGTACATTAGCATCGGAAGCCGCAATGTTGCTGGCTAATCAACTCAATCTTTTGCTCAGTGATAACCACGACAAAGGCATCATGTTTGACCAACAAGGTCATAAAATTATCGATCTGGGCGATGACTTTTATACCGTTGGACGCCCACATCCCATGATTGACCCATCCATACGTGAACATGCAATAGCACAATTGGGCGAGCAAACAGGGGTGGGGGTATTGTTGCTTGATCTGGTCATAGGCTATGGCGCAAATGCGAATCCGGCTGAATCAATAATCTCAGGTTACAACAAGGCTAACGCTAAACGATCTTCTCATCATCCCTTAATTGCTATTGCCACGGTGACAGGATCTGAATCCGATCCACAATGTCGTAGTAAGCAAATTGCAGCACTTCAATCGGCAGGTATTACCGTAATGGATAATTTACCCGAAGCCATTTTATTAGCCACAAAATTAATTACGCCAGCAAATAAAATTGATTGCTTAAAACCTTACCCTTTACTTGAGCATATCAGTGTGATTAATGCCGGTTTGCGGAGTTTTGCTGAAGATCTGCAATCATCAAATATTCCTGTGGTGCATTATCAATGGGCACCGATAGCTGGTGGCAATCAAAAATTAGCGGCTATTTTGAAAAAATTAAACTAAGAGGTTGTAACAATGAACTCATCAATTAATGAAGCAAATCAGGCCATTATTGAAATAATTAAAGCGGCAAGACCGCATTGGGTTGGTGTTATTGCTGCTAAAGAAGCGATCCCGACTTTGGCACAAGGTTACAAATTATTACATGCAGGCCCACCGATTATATGGCAGGACATGACTGGACCAATGCAAGGTGCCTGTATTGGTGCCTGTTTATTTGAAGGCTGGGCGCAAAATGAAGAACAGGCACTAGCTTTGCTAACGACAGGTAAAGTGGAATTTATACCTTGTCATTCGGTTCATGCTGTTGGCCCTATGGGTGGGATTACTTCGGCAAATATGCCTGTTGTTGTGGTTGAAAATATTACTCATGGCAACCGAGCTTACTGCAATTTGAATGAAGGTATTGGAAAAGTCATGCGTTTTGGTGCCTATGGGCAAGAGGTGTTAAATCGTCATCACTGGATGAAAATGTCATTAGCACCGGCGCTTAATGAAACATTAAAATTATTTGAAAAAGGAATCGACTTAACCGCACTGATGGCTCAAGCCATTTCAATGGGGGATGAGTTTCATCAACGCAATATTGCTGCATCGGCATTATTACTTCGTACCTTATCACCTAAATTAGCTCTGCTTAATCGTAGTAAAGAAGAAATGGCGAAGATTTTTGATTTTTTAAGTGTCACCGACCAATTCTTTTTGAATTTAGCCATGGCATATTGTAAATCAGTTATGGATAGCGCAGCACAGATCCAAGCCGGCACTATTATTACTGCGATGACACGTAATGGTAAAGATTTTGGTATTAAAGTCAGTGGACTGGGTGATGAATGGTTTACTGCACCCGTTAACACACCACAAGGACTTTTCTTTACCGGATACTCCCAAAAGGATGCGAACCCCGATATCGGTGATAGTGCAATAACTGAAACATTTGGTATTGGTGGGGTGGCAATGGTTGCTGCACCAGGGGTAACCCGTTTTGTTGGCGCAGGTGGTGCGGATGTTGCATATGAAGTATCAGAAGAGATGAGCGAAATCTTTTTAGAACATAATATGCAACTACAAATACCGTCTTGGAACTTTCAAGGATGTTGTATGGGATTAGATCTTCGTCTGATTGTAGAAACCGGTATTACGCCCTTAATTAATACAGGAATTGCCCATAAACAAGCAGGTGTGGGTCAAATTGGTGCAGGAACGGTGCGTGCGCCGTTAGCCTGTTTTGAAAAAGCGCTTGAGGCATTAGCGATAAAATTGAAAGTGTAATTTATGAATCAGGAACTTGCAGATTGTCATCGTACCGATAATCAAGCTGAAAATCAGCAATGGCTCTCACCATTCTCTGCCGATTTTAATCGGCAGGGAGTTTTCCATACATCAAAACGTATTACGCAATCTATAAAGCCATTGCTTAAAAGTGCCCATGTACCATTTACTGTGAGTGATTTAACACTATTTAGTCTGCATGAACATACCATTAATCTGATTAATAATGCAAAGCAGCTTATCACTTTACACCGTTATGGTCACGGTTTGTCGCCAATGGGTTGGTTACTAAAAAGTGCTCAATTTGATTTAATCAAACAGACACTAACTCAACGTCATAAACCAATCGAACAATTAGCAACGGGTGACTTAATTATCGGACATATTCAAATTAGTGCGAAAACACACATCTGCTCTTTGCAATTACTTCCTTATCCGCTTACCAATTATGATAAAAATAGAGTTGCTCAATTATTCAAGCAGATCAATAATCCTACAGGATTGTTTGGCGAGTTAAGACAAAATATTACTGAAAAAAGGGCGCCTGAATTGTGCCAGTTTTGTGACAAAATTGACGCATTATTAAATGGATATTCTGATGATATTACCCCTTTTATTGGTCTAGGAGCAGGATTAACCCCCAGCTTTGATGATATTTTGATTGGCATGATTGCAGTACTATTAAGTGATCAGCGTTTTTATCGTCGATGTAACTTGTTACAACGTGCCATACTGAAGCTTGATCTTGATTCTTTAACGACAACTATTAGTGCGACTTTTTTACGTCATGCCCTGCAAGGAAGATTTTCATTACAAGTACTGCAAGTTATAACCGCACTCAATCAACAAAAATATCAACATCGATCTTTGGCTGAGATATCAAATTATGGTCATACTTCAGGGGCTGATCTGTTGCTTGGTATTTGGCTTGGTATCGATCGTTTTGTCATAAGGGATTGAAGTATGTTAGATACAGAAACTATGCGCACATTTACTAAAGTTGTTGAGTGTAACAGTTTTTCTAAAGCCGCAAAGTTATTATATAAAACCCCAGCCGCAATTAGCTATCGAATAAAATCATTAGAAGCTGAACTCAACACTCAGCTATTTGAACGAACCACTCGAACGGTTTCACTTACGCTTGCCGGTCAACACCTTTATGAGCATTGTAGTCAGTGGTTATTATGGTTAAATTCAATGCCCGAAGAGTTACAACAAATTCGTGATGGCGTTGAACGTAGAGTCAATTTAACCATTAATAACCTATTATATGACAGCGACGCTATTACAGAACTGCTAGATTATCTACTGGAAAAATTTCCTTTTACCCATTTTACGATTAATCGCCAAGTTTATATGGGGGTGTGGGATTCATTGTTATATGGAGAATGTCATCTTGCTATTGGGGCAACAGGCACGGAATCACTGGATAATATGATTAATATCTTTCCATTAGGCGAAATAACTTGGGCATTTGTAGCTGCTAAGCATCATCCTATCACTCGTATAGATAGTCCTTTATCAAATGATGCACTGCGTAAATATCCTGCAATCAATGTTGAAGATACCTCTATTCATATGAATAAACGTGTGGCATGGTTATTGCCAAGTCAGACCGAAATCATCGTACCGGATATTTCAACTAAATTGGCTTGTCATTTAAAAGGGCTTGGTATTGGATTTTTGCCTCGCTCTTTGTGTCAACCCTATTTGGACACGGGGGAATTAATTGAATGCAAAGTGATTAATGAACGCAAACCCTCACCACTTTCGTTAGCATGGAAAAAATCGAATATGGGTAAAGTGATGAATGAAATCGTCAATTTGTTTAAATATCATCATCCTATTGCACTTCGTTTTTTAAAAAATATTGATAAAAAAAGGTAATCCAATTCGTTCTTAAAGTAGACATTGTTAATTAACAAATTTGATATTAATAAAGGAAAAATAATATGTTAGACCTAGATAAGTATGATCAAATTAATCCGCCGATGCGTTTACTCATGGGACCGGGGCCAATTAATGCCGATCCAAGAGTGACCCGTGCTATGGCTGCGCCATTAATTGGTCAATTTGATCCAGTTATGACGGATTATATGAATCAAACAATGGCACTGTATCGAGATATTTTCAAAACCACCAATGAGCAAACTTTTGTGATTGATGGCACAGCACGAGCAGGAATTGAAGCGGTCTTAATTTCAACTATTCGTCCGGGTGATAAAGTTTTGGTACCGGTTTTTGGTCGGTTTGGATTATTGCTATGCGAGATTGCCCATCGTTGTCGGGCACAAGTCCACACGATTGAAGTACCATGGGGTGAAGTGTTTGATCCTAATGTGATTGAAGATGCGATCAAAAAAGTGAAACCGAGATTATTACTTTGTGTTCAGGGCGATACTTCGACAACGTTACTTCAACCGCTTGATAAAATCGGTGAAATTTGTCGCCGACATGGTGTGTTGTCGTATGTTGATGCGACTGCTTCAATCGTCGGTAATACTTTGGAAGTGGATAAATGGCAACTCGATGGGGTATCAGTCAGTTTACAAAAATGTTTAAGTGGTCCACCGGGTGTTGCACCATTAACCTTAAGTCCTGCGATGGTCGACGTTATTCAAGCTCGCAAATGCGTTGAATTAGGCATTCGTGCAGAGGGTGATACCAGTGGCAATGACGAAATCATCTATTCTAACTATTTTGACATCGATATGATCATCCGCTATTGGGGGGCGGAACGCATTAATCATCACACAGAAGCAACTTCGATGCTTTACGCTGCAAGAGAGTGTGCCCGTATTGTGTTACAAGAAGGACTAGATAATGTTATTGAACGTCATCGTATTAATGGCGAGGCAATGGTCGCAGGTTTGCAAGCGATGGGGCTTAAACTTTTTGGCGATCTTAAATACAAAATGAATAATGTGGTTGGGGTTATGCGTCCTGAAAATATCGACGACCAACAAGTTCGTAACCTAATGCTGAATGATTTCGGTATCGAAATAGGGGCATCTTTTGGCCCACTTAAAGGGAATGTTTGGCGCATTGGCACAATGGGATATAACGCCAGAAAACAGTGTGTTTTACAAACCTTGACCGCATTTGAAGCCGTGTTAAACCGTCTTGGCTTTAAAACCATACAAGGTGCTGGTCTTCAAGCTGCCTGGAACATTTATCAAAATTCGTAATATATCGTCATCGTTATAAAGCTCACTAAGGTGAGCTGATCTTATAACTATTAAAAGTATTAGATACACCATTTATATCGAAAAGTAAGTTAGTTGTTATTGGTTGCAATAAAAGCAGATTATCAAATTAGCGTCTAAAAGCGTTGTGACTCGTTGCTCATTGATTTGAGTGATGGAGGACAATAGCCTAATTATACTTAAGGAAATTCTATGAGTATCTTAACAAATAAAGAGCCGACATCGGGATATCATCCTAAAAAGTGGAAAGGTCGTTATAGTGTCCTGTTGTTATTATGGTCTGCTTGGTTAGTATCATTTCTCGATCGAATGGTGATGAATGTATCGCTTCCCTTTATTGGTGACGATTTAGGGTTGGATAAAATAGAACAAGCATCAATTATCAGTGCTTTTTTTATTGGTTATGCCCTTTTTCAAATACCGGGCGGGTATTTATCCGATAGATTTGGATCCCGTAAAGTCATGGCATTCGCCATCGTTTGGTGGTCAGTTTTTACTTTTTTCACAGGTTTAATCTATATTCTGCCTTTAATGTTATTAGTCAGATTTCTGTTTGGTCTAGGAGAAGGCGGGTTTCCTGCTTCATCATGGAAAACCATTGCCACTTATTTTCCTGCTAAAGAACGAGGTCGAGCCACTGCGATTCAATCTTCTGTCAATACATTAGGGCCTGCTATTTCGGTCATCGTTGCGGTGACAATTATCGAATGGTTAGGTTGGCGTGCCGTGTTTATTCTGTTGAGCCTGCCCGGATTAGTATTAGGTTATCTTATCTACCGTTTGATACACAATCATCCTGCTGAAAATCCCTTAATCAAGCCTGAAGAATTGCATGAACTACAAGAATGCAATGACAATTTTAATCCCCCTAATCATAACGTCAATTTGCGCAATAATAGCCAGTCGCTAGCGGATGTGTTGAAAATGCCTTTATTATGGAAGCTGTCGCTAATTTGGTTTTTATTTGATATTACTTTTTGGGGATTTACGACTTGGTTACCCAGTTATTTACTGGAAGCAAGAGGATTATCGTTATCCAAAACTGGGATATGGGCAGCTATTCCATTTTTATTTGGTGCAGTAGGTACCTTGATCGGTGGCTATCTTGCCGATAAATTTGTACAACGACTCAAAATTATTTATGGCGTTACCGCAATCTTATCTGCTAGTTTTTTATTTCTCATGTTTAACGTTGAAAATCTAGATGCAGCCATTGCTTTTCAATGTATTTCAGCGTTGTTTATGTTTATTGCCTTTGCTATTTTTTGGGGAATGTTAATGCAACTTATTCCAACGGTCATTATGGGTAAAGCTTCCAGTATCGTTAATTTTGGCGGACAAGTTGCCGGAATTATTTCACCCTTTATCATCGGTTTTTTAATTGAAAAATCAGATGGTGGATACCAAAGTGGTTTTTTATTTATGGTGCTATCACTGATTGCATCGGCAATTTTAACGCTATTCATTCAAAAAATAACACGTTAAAAAAGTGGAGCAATGCTCTGCTTTTTGTTATTGCTATTCAATCCATTAATATGGTTGCCATAAGGTTTGATTAAACAAGTGGAATAAAAGTAGTCAGAATAACTAAGAAGAAATCTATACGATTAACCTAATCGGAAAAGTAAAATTATTTTATTTTCTCTAAAAATCATCTTGTTGTAAAAGAGATAAAAATATCTGCGAAATTTATTGATTACTATGTGATTCAAAAATAAGTCAGGTTAACGTAACGCATTAATTAGTTAACCAATGAAAAATAGGATGTTTATAAAATGAATGTTTGCGATATTTTTGAACGTGAATAAAAAAACCGTTCCAAAGAGAACGGTTTTTATTTAACTAAAACACTAGACTAAGCTTTATATTTTTTCATGACAATTGAAGCGTTAGTTCCACCAAATCCGAAGCTATTCGACATGACTGTCGTTAATTCACGCTCGGTTGGTTCAGTGATAATGTTCATGCCAATAGCGGCTTCATCAAGTTCATCAATGTTAATACTTGGCGTAATAAAGCCATGTTCTAACATTAATAATGAATAAATTAATTCTTGTGCACCGGTCGCACTTAACGAGTGACCCGTCATTGATTTAGTGGATGAAATCGCCGGGATATTATCACCAAATACTTGCTTGATAGCCCATAGCTCTTTAACGTCACCAACAGGAGTTGATGTACCGTGTGTATTGATATAATCCACAGGCACATCTAAATCTTGGATCGCAAGTTGCATACAACGCATTGCACCTTCACCAGATGGGGCTACCATGTCATAACCGTCAGATGTAGCAGCATAACCAACCAGTTCACCATAGATATGGGCACCACGAGCAAGCGCATGCTCTAACTCTTCAACTACAACCATACCAGCACCGCCGGCAATCACAAATCCATCACGGTTGGCGTCATAGGCACGAGATGCTTTTTCAGGTGTATCATTGTATTTAGTTGATAACGCACCCATTGCATCAAATTCACATGACATTTCCCAACAAAGTTCTTCACCACCACCGGCAAAAACAATATCTTGTTTACCGAGTTGAATCAGCTCAGCAGCATGACCAATACAGTGTACAGACGTTGCACAAGCTGACGTCATAGAATAGCTAATCCCTTTGATTTTAAATGGTGTTGCTAAACAAGCTGAAATGGCTGATGACATTGATTTTGTCACAGCATAAGGCCCCACGCCACGTAATCCCTTTTCTTTCATACCTGCAACGACGTTATATTGAGTTTTGGTTGAACCACCATAGCCCGCAATTAAACCAGTTCGAGGATTTGAGACTTGTTCAGGAGTCAATTTTGCATCGTCAATAGCTTGTTGTAGAGCAAGATAACCATAGATAGAAGCATCATTCATAAAGCGCACGATTTTGCGATCGATAAGTCCAGTAGTATCTAATTTAACATTACCGCAAACATGGCTTCGCATTCCGCTATCTTTCATTTCTTGAGAAAAAGTGATTCCACTACGACCCACTTTTAATGATTCTAAAACCTCTTTAGTATTGTTCCCAATACTCGAAAGAATACCTAATCCGGTAATAACAACTCGTTTCATGTAATATTCTGCTCCTAAATTAACTGGCTTCATAAGAAAAATTGATGTGATTATAGCGTACACTTGTAAGCTGAACAATACCTAACGAAGCTATTTTATTTATAATATTAAATCGAGTAATTTCGAAAGTAAAAAATATATCAATTATCCTTTAAATTATATTAATTATTATGTTTTATTAACAATAAACCTCATACTTTGTTAAGTACCTAAAATTACACTTTTCTGATTGTTTATTTACTTGCTAATTAAAAAGTGATTAGTATAATACTGTTTGTTTATACAGTATAAGGGGTTAGCAATGAATGAAAAGATGATATCAAAGCTTGAAATATTAGCTGAATCAGCAAAGTATGATATTTCTTGTGCTTCAAGTGGCTCATCTCGAACTAATAAAAATAAAGGGATTGGCAGTGCGCATCGTTGTGGAATATGTCATTCATTCACTGCTGATGGGCGTTGTGTCTCTTTGCTTAAAATCATGTTAACTAACTATTGCATGTTTGACTGTGCTTATTGTATAAATCGCCAAAGCAATGATATTCCCAGAGCTGGATTTACGCCTAAAGAATTAGCTGATTTAACCATTGAATTTTATCGTCGTAACTATATTGAAGGACTTTTCTTAAGTTCTGGCATTGTCAGAAGCCCTGATCATACGATGGAAAAAATGATTAGAGTGGTAAAAATATTACGTAATGAACATGGATTTAATGGCTATATCCACATGAAAGCCATTCCTGGTGCCAGTAATGATCTTATAGTTCAGGCTGGTTTGTTGGTTGATCGAATGAGTGTGAACTTAGAGATCCCGACAGAAAAAAATCTAAAGTTATTAGCGCCCGATAAAGATCATCAAAGCATTTATCAACCAATGCGCCATATTCATCAAAACTTACTTGAAAACATAGAAGATCGAAAAAAAATTAAATCTACGCCAAAATTTGTACCAGCAGGGCAGAGCACTCAAGTCATTATTGGGGCGACAGATGAGACAGACAGCCAGATTTTACAACTAACGGCTAAACTCTATAAACGACCAAGCATGAAGCGTGTTTATTATTCAGGGTTTATTCCTGTTAATGGTTATGATAAAAGATTACCCGTATTGCAAGAAGTACCAAGAGTGCGAGAAAATCGCCTTTATCAAGCTGATTGGTTATTACGATTCTACGATTTTAGTGTCGACGAAATTGTCAATGATCAATATCCTGATCTTGATTTAACTGTTGATCCTAAACTGGCGTGGGCTATTCGAAATCCCCAATTCTTTCCGGTAGATATAAACCGTGATAGTTATCAAAAAATTTTACGGGTACCGGGTATTGGTGTTAAATCGGCAAAATTAATTGTTTTAGCAAGGCGACATCGTAAATTAAATTTAGAAGCTTTAAAACGAATAGGCGTTGTTCTAAAAAGAGCCCAATTTTTTATTATTTGCCATGAAATGCGAAAATTTAAATTATTAGACTCATCCGAGCAGTATATTCGGCTTTCTTTGCAAGAAAAACCGTTGCTTGAAGTCAAAAATGATAATATTCCTCAGCAATTAGTGATGGGTTGGTAAATCATGTTAGCTTTTCAATATGATAAAAGTTTTGAAGGATTGCTATGCGCAGTGTTTGATGCGTTTGAGCAAAAAAAGATGCCCGATTGTTTGTTGGCGCATAATGATCTTGTGCCTTTGTTAGTATCCGATACGCATCATGTGGAAGTACGTAATAGTAAATATGAACGGGTTCAAGTAGCTTTGAACAAAAAGTTATCTCACGTTGCGCTTAATCAATTAAAGTATGTTTGGCTTTCTGAATTACCAGAAAGTGATTTCATTATTTTTCGTTATATCTGTAAAGTTTTCAAATCAAAGCATCCTATTGAAACGGATTTTGGTGATCCTGATGTACTAATTGTTCACGACATTGCTAAAAAAGTAAGTCGGGAACGGCATCATTTAATGCAATTTGTTCGTTTCAATACTATTGAAAACCCAATTGATAACACAAATGACGGACAAAATGAAAAGATCTATTTTTCGGTTATTGCTCCTATCTATAACGCATTGCCTTTAGTCTTAGATTTTTTTAAAGATCGTTATGCCGATCAGAAATGGGCGATTTATGATGAAAAACGTAAATATGGCTACTTTTATGATCTCGACAAACTTGAAAAAATTTCACTTGTTGATCATGAGGAGTTGATCGTAGATAACAAAGTCAATCAACGGTTTTTAACGAAAGATGAACAACTATTTCAAACCCTATGGCATCGTTACTTTAATGCTTTATCTATCAAAGAAAGAGAAAATCCTAAATTACAACGTCAACAGATGCCAAAACGGTTTTGGCACAATTTACCTGAAATGAAAGGCAAATAAAAAACCGCTATTGAAGCAGCGGTTTTTTTTATCTATAAATCATGATAAAACAAGTTATTGTGAATCGATATCATTAATAAAACTATTGATGCTTTCTTCACGTTGTTGCTGTTTCTTTTCATCGACTTTACCACCAGAAGCAATAAAATCATTTCGTTGGAAATAAGCATTACGCATAAAGTTATAAGGATCGTCACTGTTTTTAATCAGATCTTCGTATTCAATCGCCATCGCACGAGCCTCAATACCGTCGAACACGCCTCGTACTAATGCCCATTTCCAATTTAACCAAGCTAAAGGTGGATAAAGCGTATCAACTAAGGCACCGCCTTCCTCTCTAAGCGTTGCTGAACCATAGAAAGGTAAAACCACATATGGACCATACGGTACGTCATAGTGACCAAGCACATCACCAAAAGTATGCCTATTGCCTTTTTGTAATTGTGGGTCAGCTAAACTGGCAACATCAAATAATCCTGCAACACCAAAAACAGTGTTTAAAAAGAATCGTGCTAAGTGTTTTCCGGCTTGGTGGACATTTCCTTGTAAAAGATTATTCACCATCGAAGCAGGTTCAGAAAGGTTAGAAGAAAAGTTCACGACACCTTTACGAAGTGGTGTTGGTACATAATCTTTCCAAACGACAGCAGCTGGACGCAAAACATACGGATCTAATGCATAATAGTTAACATTAAACATTGCTTTATTGAATCCAGATAAAGGATCACTGTATGAATTGCTTTCAGGATCATATGAAGCGCAACTTGTTAGTGCCATAACAGAGAACAGCATGCCAATTATTCTTTTTTTCATAGGATTTTCAACTAAACAAAATTCAGATTATTGATTTTTTAATTGTATCATGTTTACACATAATACAAAATTTTTCATTATTTAAATGGTATTATTTTTTTAAATTTATTAAAATGGGCGCCCCCGATGACCTCATAGTTAAATGGATATAACGAGCCCCTCCTAAGGGCTAGTTGCAGGTTCGATTCCTGCTGGGGTCAAGTACATATATAAACCTATCTATTAAATATAGCAACTGTAAAAAATTTTTTACTGAAAAATATAACAATTTGTCATGTTCTATCTTAACTTATTTGTCATCACTTTGTTTGGTGTATTTTAATTATTTTTTGTTATCAATATAATAATAGTCATCAATTCAAATGTATAATGTATTAATGGATGCTGATTAAAATAGTTGAAGTTTAGTCAGAAAATTTAACACCACGATTGAAGCATTTTATGCACCGGCTTATGTTGAAAGTCGACAACTTAAGCAAGCTTTTATTCAAATCGGGTTATAAAAGATACCTTAAAATAATCTACTAAGGCTGATATTTTATTGGTTGGTTTAGGCAATAATCCCTTTGTTATTGTCATTGCTTTCTAGGCGCATTGTGCTTAGAGCGATTGATATTTTTGCAATTAGTGCTTCAAATGGCCGAACGGTTTTAAGTTTGCAAAAAAATAGCCCTGAATAAATATTATTTCGTTAAATTTTTAAAGCTATAGAGATTAAATTTGACTAAGAACAGTTGTTATTATCTTTAATAACTAGTCAATTTTATTCTCTATAGCTTATTTTAGTTGACGATTTACTAACAGCTTATCATTTATTTTCGTTTTATAATAAGCGTTTTATAATCCGATCAACACGTATGCGAGTTAATCTTTTAATTAACTTATGTACGTGAGGTGGGTAAAACTGGCTGGCTTGAATTTGTTGAAAATGTGTCACCAATGTGGTTTTTTCTCTGATTGTATCAAGTTCTTTATCAAACTGATCTTGCAATTCTTGTTTAGGATCATGAATTAAAATACCATTTTCAAGATCTAATCGCCATGCCCTTGGGTTAAGATTATTACCCGTAATTAATACCCATTTTTTATCGACCCAAATACCTTTAAGGTGATAAGTTTGTTCGCCATCTTTCCATAATCGAATAATGAGTTGTTCTTTATCAATAAAAGGTTGCAGTCGCTCGATAAATTTTCTTAAGTTAATTTCATATAAATAAGGTAGCCCACCTGAAATATTGAAAGGTTTATCTTCTGGAATATAGAAATCATTGGCGATTTTGTCACCGATTATAATTTCTACTTGTTTACCTTTGCGCAATAAGCGAATAATGTCACGAACTAAAATATTAGGTAAGTTGAAATAAGGGGTACAAAAGATAATTTTTTGCTGAGTAACATTAATTAGGTGATGTATCGTTCTATTTAATGAGTTATTACGGCCTAAACCTGAAATAGGGGATACTGAAAGGGATTGATTATCGGCATCGCCCGTATAATGATATTTTGCATTCATTAAATGTTGACGAAGGGCTTTAATCTCAGCTTTTAGTTGTTTTCTGGTTTTATGGTTTTCACCATCCAGCCGTTGTAATCCGCTAAAAGGTAAAAAATTGTCATTAATATAGTTCACCATACTATCGGCGAGTACTTTATTGGTAATAAAGTGGTAGCGGTCGTAGCGATATTTATCCAGCTTATGTAAATAGACGTTATTTATACTTGCACCGCTATAAATCACGGTATCATCGATAATAAACCCTTTAAGGTGAAGAACGCCCAGCACTTCACGGCGATTAACAGGCACACCATAAATAGGAATATCAACTTGAGGATTTTCTTGTTTTAATTGGTAATAATATTTTGCATTAGTTTGACTTTTGTCTTCACCAATCCTACCGCGTTGTGCTCGATGCCAATCGACAAAGATTTTTATATCTAAATTGGGATTTTGTTGCTTAACATTATATAATTCTTTAAGAAATTCTTTTCCTGCTTCATCTTGCTCTAAATATAACGCAACAATATAGATGCGTTCCTTGGCATGTTTAATTGCATCAAGCAAAGCAAGCCGATAGTCTGTAGGATTATATATAATACGGTATTGATCGGCATGTTGAGAAATTTTTGCTAATTCATCAAGCTGTTTTTGGTGATTATATTTTATAAATGGTATTCGCATGATTTCTATATCATTTTAACTGACGCATATCGTTGAGTAATACGAATTATATCAGAAAATAATTCTCCTTTTTATACAACATTTGTTAATGTATTTAGTCACAACGTTATAAAATCTTATTTTCGGGATGATAATAAATTGTTTAAGATTGTTCATCAACCCATGTCTGAATAATTTTATAGGTTAAGGCTAATACGACTGGTCCGATGAATAATCCCATAATACCAAATCCAAGTAATCCACCAATAACACCAAATAGAATAAGTAAAAAAGGTAAATCAGCGCCTTTTTTGATTAAATAAGCACGCATAACACTATCAAGTGTCGTCAGTATTACTGCGACGACAATTAAGATAATACCTGAAGCCGTATGACCACTCCAAAATTGCCAAATTATACAACCTAGCATGACGACAACTGGCCCAATTTGGGCAACACAACAAATAAATAGTACTAGAGTTAATAGACCCGCTAACGGCATATTCGTTAACACAAAGCTTAAACCACCAATTAAAGCTAAAGTAATGGCGGTTACCACTACGCCTAATGCGACTGCACGAATTGATTGGCCTGCTAAGGTGACGGTTGTTTCGCCATATTGTTTAGAGAGTCGATTAGCAAATACATAAACATATTTGGTAATACTTTCACCTTTTAAGAAAAGTAAAAGGCTAAAAATAATCATGACACCAGCATGGAAAATGAAAATACCTAAATTAGTTACTTGCTCGATCAACCACTTAATCATAGTGCCAATATAGGGTTGAACATTGCTCATTAAATCTGAACCATCGGTTTTGATCAGCTCTAACCATTTTTGATGTAATTCCTCACCAAACATAGGAATGCTATTTAGCCAATCAAGAGTGGGTAACTCGTGATGAGATAGTGATTTTGCCCATTCAATCAGATAGTGTCCATTTTGTGCTACACTACTAATAATGAGAAGAAAAGGAATGACACAAACAAAGGCTAAAATTAATGCCATAACCAACAAAGATAACCAGCGTTTATGGAAAAGTTTGTTTTGAATTTTGATCATAAGTGGCCAAGTTGCAATCACGACCATGACCGCCCAGAAGAATCCAAACAAAAAAGGTTCAACAATCCGATAAGTAATGATGATAAATAATCCAATTAATAGCAGATTAAGAATTAATTTTAATAAATCATTAGTATTTTTTTCTTTAGGCATTTTATAACCATAGTAAATAGTAAATATAATGCTATTATACGCATTATCATTTAAAAAGCATATCATGCAATATTAATGAACCTATTTTTACAGGAGACAAAAAAATGAAAAAAATAATATTGGTAGCCTTAATGGGCGTATCTTTATTTGCTTGTGCTGAAAAAACTAAATTGCCAGAAACAGTGCAAAATGTGAATGACATTGCACCTTATCCTGAAGCGAAAGCTGGTTACACCCGTTTTGCAATAAATCTACCTGCATTGCCTGATGAGAATAATGCTCGTATTGAATTACTAATTGGCAAAGAAATGAATGTTGATTGTAATTCTCAACGTTTGGCAGGGACAGTTAAAGAGGAAGAATTAAAAGGTTGGGGTTATTCTTATTATGTTGTAGAAGCCGGTAACGGTGTTCTATCAACCATGATGGCTTGCCCGACAGGTTCTAATAAAAATCAGTTTGTTACTCTTCATCATAATTTGGGTTGGTTAGACTATAATAGTCGCTTACCAATTGTCATTTATGCACCAAATGATTTCCAAATTAAGTATCGTGTTTGGCAACCTGATGCAAAAATTCTACCAGCCATAGCTGAATAAAATTGGAAAGGACGCTATTGGCGTTATCTATTTTTAGTATCGTTAAAAAGGGTTGAGTGAACAAAATATCGTCACTCAATCTCAAATCTTAAGTTATTTTACATTTTATGTAGACTTCTTTGAAAAAAAAGGTATTTTATGCCACGTAATGCAAAGCTAACCATTTATTTTTATCAATATAATAATAAATAATTTGCTTGCTTACCTCGGTTTCGCCAGACTGTGTGTTTTCAACAGGTTTTTGGTAAAATTTGGGGGTCCATTGTTTTGATTCAGTGGGCTTGTGTTTAACATGTAATATCCCTATTACTAGAGGAGAAGTGGTGAGCATGTTTACTCAACGTAAAACAATTCTTTCAATTCTTGCTGGTGTCACACTAGCGTTATCTCAATCTGCTATTGCTAAAGATCGTGTCGTACATTTTTATAATTGGGCAGGTCAAATTGGTCATGAAACCATTAATGATTTTGAAAAATCAACAGGTATTAAACTTGTTTATGATGTTTATGACTCTAATGAAGCACTTGAAGGAAAACTCATGGCGGGGCATTCCGGCTTTGATGTTGTTTCACCTTCTGATAGCTTTTTAGCAAGACAGATTAAGTCAGGTATTTATCTTCCATTAGATAAAAGTAAATTACCGAATTGGAAAAATCTTGATCCTAACTTAATGAAACTAATGGCGACCCATGACCCAGATAATACTTATGCTATTCCTTATGTCTGGATGACAACGGGTATCGGTTATAATATCGATAAAGTCAAAGAGCGTTTAGGTGAAGATGCCCCAGTTAATAGTTGGGATTTAGTCTTTAAACCTGAAAACATGGAAAAACTTAAAGATTGTGGTGTTGCATTTTTAGATGCGCCTACTGAAATTTTTGCCAGTGCGTTACAATATTTAGGTAAAGATCCTAATAGCACTGATGCCAAAGATTATACTGGTGCGGCTTATGATCTTTTAGCAAAAGTAAGACCGAATATTCGTTATTTTCATTCATCTCAATATATAACCGACCTTGCTAATGGTGATATTTGTGTCATTTTAGGTTGGTCTGGCGATATTTTACAAGCACGAGATCGCGCAAATGAGGCTAAAAATGGTGTCCATATCGGTTATCAAATACCTAAAGAAGGGGCATTAGTCTTTTTTGATACTTTTGCGATTCCAAAAGATGCGGCTAATGTTGATGAAGCCCATGAATTTTTAAACTTTATCATGAAGCCAGAAATCGCTGCGCAAGTGACTAATGATGTTAATTTTGCAAGTGCCAATAAAGTCGCAAATGACAATTTTGTTAAACCGGAAATTAAAAACGATCCTGCGGTTTATCCATCACCTGAAGTCATGGAAAAATTGTTTACATTAAAAGTTAAAGAACCTAAACTTGAACGCGTGATTACTCGTACGTGGACAAAACTTAAAACTGGTCGATAAAGTTTTAACAAATAATTGATTATTAAGTGTTATTTATTATAGACGGAGAGATTGATTTAATCTTTCCGTTTCGTTTTTTATGGCTTGTTGTTATGAGGAAAAAAGAGTGAATAATAAAACAACAATTCAGGTTCAGCCTAAAAAAAAGATGGTTACGCCATTATTGGAGATCAAAAATTTAACCAAAGTGTTTAATGATGATTATTATGCTGTTGATGATATTAATCTCACTATCTACACTGGTGAAATTTTTGCTTTGCTTGGTGCTTCAGGTAGTGGTAAATCGACCCTATTACGGATGTTAGCAGGATTTGAGCAACCAACATCTGGGCAAATTATTTTAGATGGTAAAGATTTATCGCAAGTTCCGCCTTATAATCGTCCAATCAATATGATGTTTCAATCGTATGCTCTCTTTCCTCACATGACGGTTGAGCAAAATATTGCTTTTGGTTTAAAGCAAGATAGATTAGACAATAAAGAGATCAAACACCGTGTTGAAGAAATGCTTGCGCTTGTGCATATGGAACAATTTGGAAAACGTAAGCCACATCAATTATCTGGTGGTCAAAGACAACGCGTAGCGTTAGCACGTAGTTTAGCAAAACGTCCAAAATTATTGCTTCTTGACGAACCGATGGGAGCGTTAGATAAGCAACTGCGTGATCGTATGCAACTTGAAGTTGTCAGTATTTTAGAACAAGTAGGGGCAACTTGTGTTATGGTTACCCATGATCAAGAAGAAGCCATGACCATGGCTGGTCGTATTGCCATTATGAATAAAGGTCAATTTGTTCAAATTGGTGAGCCTGAAGAAATTTATGAACATCCAAACAGTCGTTATAGTGCTGAGTTTATTGGATCGGTAAATGTGTTTGATGGCATTTTACAAGAAACACTTGAAGACGGATTGATTATTAGCTGTCCAATGATAAAACATCCAATAAAAGTTGATTATGATTCACCAGCGGTTGAAGGTGTGCCAATTCAAGTTGCGCTTCGTCCGGAAAAAATCAAATTATGTGACGACATTCCAGAAGACGGCTATAACGTTGCAACAGGTGAAGTAGTTGAAATTGCCTATTTAGGTGATTTATCAATATATCATGTTAAGTTATCAAGTGGGCAAATTATCATTGCACAACTACAAAATGAGCACCGTTATCGAAAAGGAATGCCTACTTGGGGTGATATAGTTAACCTAAGTTGGGAAGTTGATAGCTGTGTGGTACTTACCGAATAAACAAAAGAGGATATAACGATGCGTTCCATTTTTTGGAGTGTAGTATTAAATGCATTTGTCTTGCTCTGTGTTTATTGGCGTTTTGTCACCACAGATGCATTTGATAACTTATTTTTAGATGCGCTATTTACTGCATTAGTATTAAGTTTTTTAATGTCATGTTTTGGTTTGTTTTTAGCAAATTACAAGCCTTCTAGACTTGCTTATCGAATGATTATTGCTGGCAGTATTCTATTTATACCTGCTGGTTTAGTTGCTATTTATTTTGCAATTAAGAAAATTAAAAAACAGCCTGATGATACAGATTTGATGACGCTTTATGGTCGTTTAACAGTCATTGCTATTCCTTATTTATGGATGCTGCTACTGTTTTTATTACCATTTTTAATTGTTTTTAGAATCAGTTTTTCCGAAATAGCATCCGCTGTTCCGCCATATACGGATTTATTTAGCTTTGACGATGGATTGCTCAATATAACCTTAAATTTTGGTAATTATCTCAATTTATTGAGTGATACCATCTATTTTGATTCTTATTTGCAATCATTAAAAATTGCGGCAATATCAACTTTATTATGTATTTTAATTGGTTACCCACTAGCTTGGGCTATTTCGCAATGTAAACCGTCAACGCGAAATATTTTGCTTTTACTAATTATTTTACCGTCATGGACATCCTTTTTGATTCGTGTTTATGCGTGGATAGGTATTTTAAATCCTAATGGGCTTTTGAATCATTTTTTAATGTGGTTAGGCGTTATCGATCAGCCGTTAATCATTATGAAAACCTATTTCGCTGTGTATATAGGAATTGTGTATTCTTATTTGCCTTTTGTCGTTTTACCGATTTATACATCGTTAATCAAAGTTGATTCAACGCTAATTGAAGCGTCGTTAGATTTAGGCTGTAAACCGATTAAAACCTTCTTTCAAATCATTGTACCATTGACAAAAAATGGAGTAATTGCAGGGGGAATGTTAGTGTTTATTCCTGCCGTTGGTGAATATGTTATTCCTGAATTATTGGGGCCGTCAGAAGGAATCATGATAGGTACTCAGTTATGGACAGAATTCTTTAATAATCATGATTGGCCTGCTGCTTCAGCGGTTGCATCGGTGATGTTGTTAATATTGATTGTGCCGATTTATTATTTCAACAAATTCCAAAATCGACAAATGGGAGGTAAATAGATGAACAATTTACCAATTATCCTACGTTCAGCTTTGATTGTCTTTGTGTCATTGTTGATCGGTTCATTTATATTAACGCTTTTAATTTCATCATCGGGATTTGAACTTATTACAAATGGCAGTGTTTACGTGGGCTGTTTTGTTTTTAGTCTGATTGTCACGTTAATTATTACATTAGCGTTAGCTTGCCGATGTTTAAAAGGGCTTATATTATTGGCGGTATTCTCTTTTTTATATATCCCAATGATTATTTTGATTGTTTATTCATTTAATAGTTCACGTTTGGTGACTGTTTGGGCAGAATTTTCAACCAAATGGTACGTTGAATTGATTCATAATCAAACTTTACTCAAGGCGGTTGGTTTAAGTTTAACTATCGCAGCTTGTGCAGCAACATTTGCGATTGTACTTGGTACGTTAGCTGCTTTTGCCATTATCCGTTTTAGGCGTTTTCGTGGGTCAAATCTGTTTTCTTTTATGACAACAGCACCTTTGGTTATGCCTGATGTAATAACGGGTTTAGCTTTGCTATTGCTCTTTGTAGGAATGGGGCAGGTACTGGGTTG
Source organism: Gilliamella sp. CG13 (assembly GCF_046635805.1). NCBI lineage: Bacteria > Pseudomonadati > Pseudomonadota > Gammaproteobacteria > Orbales > Orbaceae > Gilliamella > Gilliamella sp. CG13. The sequence continues at coordinate 314,500 of NZ_JBIDFM010000001.1, read as the reverse complement.
GCCAAAAGATCGGGGGGCGATCACGATTTGGATGGCTCATACTACATTTTGTACAGCTTATGTCACCGTCGTTATTAGCGCACGGTTACGAGAGTTGGATAAATCCATTGAAGAAGCTGCATTAGATTTAGGCGCAAATCCATTAAAAGTCTTTTTCGTGATTACTTTACCAATGATTGCGCCGGCATTAGTGTCAGGGTGGTTGCTTGCATTCACATTATCACTTGACGATGTGGTTATTGCTAATTTTGTGACCGGCCCAGGTGCGATGACATTACCTAAACTGATCTTCTCCAAAGTTCGCTTAGGTGTGGATCCTCAAGTTAATGCACTTGCCACAATTATTTTGTTAATTGTTGGCATCATTGGATTTATTTCGTGGTTATGGATGCGTAAATCTGAACGTCGTCGATTGCGTGAAACTCGCCTGCATTAAATCTTTTTAAAACTGAATATTGCCGCACAATGCGGCAATATTTTCCTTTCAAAATATCCGTGTCTTTTTACTAGATTTATATTATAGTGTTGAGTGTTAGTTTACTAACAAAATTCTCAGGGCGGGGTGCAAGTCCCCACCGGTGGTATAGCCCACGAGCGCTTAATATTTTAGTCAGTCAATATTTCAAATAGCTAAAATCAATTTCATTGTTGTGCAAAATGATTTGAAGTGAATTTGAAGATGATTAATAGGTATTAAGGTCTAGCAGATTTGGTGAAATTCCAAAGCCGACAGTGAAAGTCTGGATAAAAGAGAGTTGCTTATCTTTTCTTAATTTGCTATTAAGTTGCATAGTTTACTTTTTAGCAATATCACTATGGTCAAGCACAGCCCTGATTCTGGTATTAAGTTTATTTTTAATTAAATTAGCTTGGAAATGCATAAAATACGATTGATGAGTATTACTTTGGAATACCAAGATAATTTAGAAAAATAATAAATATATTAAAAAAGGACCTAGGTATTTACCATGAATCAGTTTAATTTAAATGAATTTGGAACCCCATCAGAACGTGTCAAAAAAGCGATTGCATCGATTCAAGCAGGGCAAGGCGTGTTAGTTTTAGATGATGAAGATCGGGAAAATGAAGGTGATATTATTTGGGCAGCGCAAACCATAACGACAGAACAAATGGCACTGACAATTCGTTATGGAAGTGGAATCGTTTGCTTATGTATGCCAAAAGAACAATGTGAAAAATTGAATCTTCCCATGATGGTGGCAAACAATACCAGTAAAAATCATACTGCCTTTACTATTTCAATTGAAGCGGCAAAGGGTGTGTCAACTGGCGTATCAGCGGCAGATCGCGTTACCACGATTAAAGCTGCCGTAGCCGATGAAGCTAAACCCAGTGACTTAAATCATCCTGGTCATGTTTTTCCACTGGTAGCAAAAGAAGGTGGAGTACTTGCTCGTCGAGGACACACCGAAGCATCGGTTGATCTGGTCAAGCTAGCTGGATTGAAACCTGCCGCTGTGATTTGCGAAGTAACGAATGATGATGGTTCAATGGCAAGAGCGCCCCAAGTGATTGAGTTCGCTAAAAAGCATCAATTGCCTGTGGTGACAATAGAAGATATAGCAAACTATTTACAGTCTTTATAATCATTACGTTAGAAGTTTACTTCCTTTTATATAGGGAAGTAAATTTACGTGTAATTGTGTGCTTAAACATTTATTCATATCTGTTTAAACCGTTTCAATCAACTTATCTTCAATTTTTTAATGAAACACTGAAATATAGCGAATAATCAGGGTTAGCCTTGCCAATTTTGTATCTTCATTATAGAATTGAATAAGAATAAGCTAAGTAAACTAGTAATGATATATCAAAATGTTTTAGTGCGACTTAAGTTAGTTTAATCTTAAACCACGTAGTTTTTCTGCATTAACATGTTGATCTTTCGGTGGCAAACCTTCATGTTTGCGAACCATCTTATTTTTCAACGATATAAACATCGGTAGAAAAAGCAAAATCAAGCAATAAATAAAATGATAGCAGCGAGGTAGCTATGTTTAGCATTAATAAAGAGTGGGGATTTGTTATATTGACCTGCTTTTTTGAATTATGTTGGATTTTAGGATTTAGTGTTGCAACGGAGTATTGGCATTGGATGATTATTATCACATTAATTATTGTCGATTTTACATTTTTAACTAATGCCTGTAAGACCATTCCAACAGGCACTGTTTATGCCATATTTTCCGGCGTTGGTGCCGTTGGGGCAACGATTATTGATATGGTGCTTTTTGGTAAAGAAATCAAAATGATGCAACTCTTTTTTGTAGCATTAATCATAATTGGCGTTGTGCAACTTAAACGTACAGATAGTTAATCGACAAAGATCAGATTGAGGATTTTATTATGGGATGGCTTTTAATATTAACAGCATCATTTTTTGAAGTGATAGGGGCAATAGGATTGAAGCTCTATGCTGAACAAAAAAAAATAATAAGATTAGTTTTATATTGGGGCGGATTTTTTGTTTCTTTTGTTCTTTTTTATTTCTCCCTTCATTATCTTGAACTGAGTATTGTTTACCCCGTATGGGTTGGACTTGGCACATCCGGAGCAGTATTTGCCAATATGTTTTTATTCAATGAGCCTAAAAATTTACCGCGTTTATTGGGATTGGTCATTATTATTGTTGGCGTGGTTGGACTGCATATGACAATGTAAAACGAAGTGTTAAATTATTTTCCATTATTGTTTTTAATCGTTCGCAAACTATTTTCAACTGGATAACTCAATTTGATAAAGTATTTTTATTGATAAAAGATCCGTTTCAAGTCACAGAATTTATCTAAATAGACATTCATTTCAATCTTTTCATCTTCTAGTTAATGTACACAAAACTATTGAATGAATTTATTCAAAGTAAAAAGGGAATTAAGAAAACAATTAAGAATAAAAAAAACCGGAGAACATCTCCGGTTTAACAAAGTAACTTGAATTGAAAGTTAATCTTTTCAATAAGTTATTCAGTATAGAGTAGAATATTAAAGTTCGTTAGCGTGTTGTTTTAAGTAGCTTGCAACACCATTAGGATTGCCTTGCATACCTTGTTTACCTTTAGTCCATTGTGCAGGGCAAACTTCACCGTGTTCTTCATGGAATTGGAAAGCATCAACAATACGGATCATTTCATCAATATTACGCCCAATAGGTAAATCATTGATAGTCTCGTGACGAACAATTCCATTTTTATCAATAAAGAATGATGCACGAAGCGCTACACCTGCTTCAGGATGTTCAACACCATAAGCTTGCATAATAGTGTGCTTGATATCGGCAACAATTGGGAATTTAACTTCGCCAATTCCACCTTTATCTTGCGGAGTGTTTCGCCATGCGTTATGAACATATTCTGAGTCCATTGAAACACCAATAACTTCAACACCACGTTTTTTGAATTCTTCAAGACGATGATCGAAAGCAATAATTTCTGATGGACAAACAAAAGTAAAATCCATTGGCCAAAAGAATACAACGGCATATTTACCTTGAATATGCTGAGCTAAATTAAAGTTATTTACAATTTCACCAGAACCTAAAACTGCTGATGAAGTAAAATCAGGTGCTTTTCGCGTGACTAATGTCATGTGTTTCTCCTTGTATAAAACCAAAAATATTGTAAACCTTGATGGAATGTATTATAGCAACTGATAAAAATTGTCCAAGTTGTTATTAACAATCGCTTTCATAAGCTCTGACTATGTCAAACTTTTGAATTAGTCGATTCGCTCAATTTGTGTTTGGGTTTACCTTTATTTTTGGTGTCACGTAAACGGACTTTAACTTTTTTCTTTGCTGTGTCATCCTGTTTTTTTGCACCCCGCTTCAATTTTGATTTATTTGACGGTTTTTTCTTGCTAGTCGGTTTTGGTGCTTTAGTTTTAGGACGTAATCCTTCAATCGTTCTCAATTTTATGGGTTCTTGAATATAGCGTTCAATTTTCAGTAATAGATCATTGTCATGCGCTTCAACTAACATGATAGCCGTACCTTTTTTACCTGCTCTTGCTGTACGACCAATACGGTGTAGATAAACATCTGCTGTTTTTGGCGCATCAAAATTGATCACGTGCGTAACATCATCAATATCGATTCCCCGAGCAGCCACATCAGTAGCCACTAAGACGTTTACGGTGTTGTTACTGATTCTTTTTATTGCTTCATTGCGTTTTGCTTGTACCATTTCGCCTTCTAAATAACAACTTTTTATACCTGCTTGATGTAACCAAGTTACCAGTTCGTGTACCCGTTCACGTTTTCGAACAAATACAATTGTTTTTTGAAATTCATCTTGCTTGAGAAGATGGGTTAATAAAGCAACTTTATGATTGAGATCATCAGCACGATAATAAAATTGGATGATTTTTTTACGCTCTTTACGGGACGGAGTCGCATTAATTTCAACAGGCTGATCGAGAATTCGACTGGCAAAATTGAATAAACCTTCACCTTCCAGTGTCGCTGAAAAAAGTAAGGTTTGTTTGCGCCAACGGGTTTCGGCAGAAATTGTTTCCACATCTTGTGAAAAGCCCATGTCTAACATGCGATCGGCTTCATCTAATATCAACATTTCCACCGCTCGGCAGTCGAAGTTTTCTTCTTTAATATACTGCAATAGTCGTCCGGTTGTGGCAATGACAATGTCCTGGTTTCTACTAAATACTTCTGCATGATTCATATAAGCGACACCACCAGTAATTGTCGCAATACTCAGATGCGTTGATTGCGTTAAGTTTTTTGCCTGTTCTGCAATTTGCATTGCAAGCTCACGCGTTGGCGTTAAAATTAAAATTCTTGGTGGCCCCGGTTTTCGACGCGGAAAGTCTAAAAGATGTTGTACCGCTGGGATTAAAAAAGCAAGTGTTTTACCGGTACCAGTTGGTGCCGATCCTAAGATATCTTTGCCATCTAAAGCTACAGGGATCGTTTGTGCTTGAATTACGGTAGGGGTAATAATATTTTGGGCTTTAAGATTGTTAATTAATACATCATCTATTTGTAAATCGGAAAAAGTTTGCGTTGTCATAATGACCTTTATAACGAGAAATTTAAAACACATTATAACGGCAATCAATATAACTACAATATTATCACACCAATGATTGTCTATGGTGATACCAACATTTCAACCAAATGAAAGCTTAATGCGCTAATTTTAGTAAATCCCCAGATAATTAATGTCAATGAATGAAAATAACTTATTTAAGTGAATGTAATATTCATTAAGAAAAAACGTCAATTCTGACCAACTGCATAAATTGAATTTCATGATGCAAATTTGATGACAAGTGACTTAAAGTTAACGTTGGGTGGTATCAGGCTTACCATTGATAGTGGTTTATGATAACATAGATAAAATAATGGGGCTAAAATCTTTGTGATATACTAAGCGAAAATCAATTTTTATATCTCTGTTTAGTCTATAGCATTAAATCAAATTGACTAATTTTTTATAACCACTTTTTAATAATCTGATAATTAAAATGGCAGAATGTTTCTCTAACGAAAAATATCAACAACAGCTTGAAAATAAAGTCACGAATTTAAAAGCGCTTTTATCACATTTTTCACTACCTGATTTAACCGTTTATTCGTCTCCAATCAGTCATTATCGTATGCGTGCAGAATTTAGAATATGGCATGATAAAGATGACCTTTATCATATCATGTACAATAAAAATACAAAAAAGCGAATAAAAGTAGAAACTTTCCCGATTGCAACAGCACTTGTTAATGATGCTATGCAAAAAATTATTCCACTTTTAAAACCTAATTATTTGCTTCGCCATATGCTTTTTCAAATCGATTATTTTTCGACATTAAGTGGTGAACTGCTTATTACACTTTTATATCATAAAAAATTATCCGATGAATGGCGGGTAGAAGCTGAAAAATTAAAGCAACAGTTAGCCGAACAAGGTGTTAACTGCCATATTATCGGTCGAGCAAGTAATCAAAAAATTGTTATTGATGTTGATTATGTTGATGAAGTTTTACCGGTTATGGGTAACAATTTGATTTATCGGCAAGTTGAAAATAGTTTTACGCAGCCTAATGCAGCCGTCAATATTAAAATGCTTGAGTGGGCTACTTCGGTCACCCAAGGTTTATCCGGTGATCTGCTAGAATTTTATTGTGGAAATGGTAATTTTTCAATTGCGTTGGCTCGAAATTTCCGAAAGGTATTAGCCACTGAAATTGCCAAAGCTTCGGTCTATTCGGCACAACATAATATTGCGGTCAATCATATTAATAATCTGATTATTGCTCGATTATCGGCTGAAGAGTTTACGTCAGCTATAAGAAAAGAACGAGAATTTAATCGATTGAAAGGAATTAATTTAGATGACTATCAGTGTGATACGGTACTTGTTGATCCTCCTCGTGCAGGATTAGACATAGAAACATTAAATAATTTAAAAAGTTATAAAACCATTATTTATATTTCTTGTAACCCTTATACATTGCGTGAAAATTTACAGCAACTGACAGAAACGCACTCGATTAAACATTTTGCTCTGTTTGATCAGTTTCCTTATACAGAACACATCGAAACAGGCGTAGTTTTGCATAAAAATAACTGAATTTGATATTCAGATTCAGTTATTTTTGTTAGAATGCCGAGATTTTAAAGTCAATCATTTATTGTTTCAGAGATTAATTCGAGCTTATCGTGATTTATAAGCAAAAAAAAACCCTAGATAAACTAGGGCTGCATTAAATTGCAAGGAATGGATGAAAGGAAATAAAACAATGAAACAATAATGTCTAGCCTCATGAATCATTGTGTGGATACTATAACAAACACATTCAAACGGATTAATGACAAGTAGATTACAAAATAGTCATGGAAATATCATGAATGTTTTTGAACTTTTCATATATCATAGGAACAGTATTATGTAAGTTAGATAACCTGATACTTTGGCAAAGGAAATATTTAAAATGAAATTGTTAGTTGTTGAAGATGAACAGAAAACAGGTGAATACCTTCGTCAAGGATTAATTGAATCAGGCTTTATTGTTGACCTAACCAAAAATGGTTTAGATGGCTATCATCGGGCAATGACAGAAGATTATGATTTAATTATCCTGGATGTAATGTTACCGGATATTGTTGGTTGGAAAATTGTTCAGTCATTGCGTGAAGCGGGTAAAGACACCCAAATTATATTGCTGACAGCAATGGGAAGTGTTGAAGATAAAGTTAAAGGATTAAATTTAGGTGCCGACGATTATTTAGTGAAGCCTTTTTCATTCGCTGAATTATTAGCGAGAGTTAAATCGTTATTAAGACGAAATGTGCCGCAAGTAAACAATTATCAATTAAGTATTGCTGATTTAGTCATGGATTTGCCAAAGCGAACAGTGACGCGTTCAGATAAACGTATCGATCTCACCAATAAAGAGTTTTTATTACTTGAATACTTCTTACGTTATCCGGGTGAAGTGTTACCGCGATCGTTAATTGCTTCACAAGTTTGGGATATGAATTTTGATAGCGATACTAATGTGATTGATGTAGCCATAAGACGGTTACGTAACAAAATAGATGCTGGATTCGAACCTAAACTTATTCATACTGTGCGTGGAATGGGTTATAAAATAGATGTATTAGATGAAACAGAGTAAATTAATTTCCGTTCGGTTACCCATTATTGTTTGTCTGATAACATGTGGACTACTTTATTGTTTCAGTTATTTGATCGAGCGGTCTTTTGAAAAATTTTCAATCAGACAAAATGTGACCGAATTAAATTCGGTTATTACCTCTATAGAAAGAGAACTAACTTATTATTCTCCGAATGATAATCGTGATGAATTTATCCAAAATTTATTGCTAATTCTCACCGGGCATCATCACTTATTTGTTTATATCATTGATGATATGGGCAAAATAGTCTATCGCACTCGAGGCCCCAACTTAGCGATAGCACTAAAATCACAAGAGTTAGAACGGATTATTGAAAATGACAGTACTTCTATTGAGACGATAGATAAATCATCTTATCGAATTGCGGCATCAAGGGTGATAGGGGAAGACGGTAAACGATTCACTACGATTGTTGCCGTTCGTCGTGATGTGCAACTTGAATTTATTAATCGATTAAGAAACGGATTAGGTCTGCTAATTATTATTTCTTGTGTGTTAGCATTAATCGGTTCATTCATCAGTATTTACTATACTCAAAAACCAATCAATCGCTTAATCAAGAAGATTGAAAGAATTAGTTTAAATAATTTAAATTATCGTATTCCAACCTCGTCAGTACCGGTTAAATATGTAAGCTTGGTCAGAGCATTTAATAACATGCTTAATCGTATGGAAGATGTTTTTACTCGTCAGCATAATTTTACTGCCGATATTGCACATGAGATGCGTACACCAATTACTAATCTTACCACGCAAACGCAAATTGTACTCAATAACGCTCGTACGACAAATGAGTACCGTGAAATTTTATATTCTAATTTAGAAGAATATGAAAAAATGTCACAAATGATTTCTGATATGTTATTTTTGGCGCAGGCAGACAATCGCCAGCTTGTGCCTAATTTGATTGACATTGATCTTACTAACATGGTTATGATGATGTGTGATTATTTCGAGCCTCTCACCGATGAAAAAAATATTACTTTCCAACTCGACGGTCACTGTTCTCACATACAAGGTGATAAAATGATGTTAGGGCGTGCAATTGGTAATATTTTGTCTAATGCGATTCGTTATACACCGAATAACGAGGTCATAACTATCACGTTAAGTCAAATGAGTGAAAAACGGGTTAAGATTATTATCTCTAATCCGGGCAAAAAAATTGATAAAAAACATTTACCACATCTTTTTGACCGATTCTATCGTGTCGATGAATCACGTCATCGTAATGACAGTTCCGGCGCAGGTATTGGGCTAGCCATTGTTAAATCCATTATTGAAACCCATAAGGGATCAATTTATGTAGAATCAGATGATAAATCGACACGTTTTATTATCAATTTACCAACGGCTATTTAATGTCATAGTCACTCATAAATAAGTTAGCTGCTGCATAAGCAGCTTTCTCTCTAAGTTCAGTAGGTACTTGTTTATCAGCTGCAACTTCATTTAAAACCAACATAACGGCTCCTAAAGCATCTTCAACATAGCCTAATTCATTACTGCCGATTTGAGCATATTTTTCCCGAATGAGCTCACAATATTTATTCATTAGTTCGATTCCTTTAATCTTTTTCAATAACGTTATTTCAATTCTATCCTGTTTTACAAAAAACGGGCTAATTGCTCATATACCTTCGTTGCTGAGATAGTTTGCATTTTTTGATCTGGAGAGACAAGACTAAATTGATTTTTACCATAACCGCCTATTAATTTCGGATCGGTTTGACCAAATAAAGTTATGTTTGGGCGATCGAGTGCCGCAGTTAAATGACTTAATCCTGTATCGACTGAAACCACAGCTTTAGCCCCAGCAAGTTCAGTCGCCACTTGAGAAAGAGACAATTTTGGTAGCACTTCGACATGATTAAATCCTTGTGCTAAGCGTTGAGCGCTTTGCATTTCATTCGCCGTTCCCCAAGGTAATTTAATTTTTAAACCGGTTGGCGCTATCAATTGTATTAATTGACGCCAAGCGTCTTCTGTCCAATGTTTTTCATATCTGGTAGTGGCATGTAAAAATATCAAATATTGTCCATGGTCAGACGGTAATTCTGATAAAAAATGACTTGCAATTGCATAGTCACCCATGTCACCAGATAGGTCGTACCCAAGACTTTTTGCAAAGAGTTGTCGTACTCGTTCAATGGCATGCATTGATTTTGGAACAGAATGTTTAACATCATAAAACCAACTGGCAATCGGTTCTCTTATGCTATGACGATCTAAACCGTGCTTAATGCCTCTTGCTTTACGTGTGATAAAAAAAGCACTTTTTATTAATCCTTGCGCATCAATAATACAGTCATATTCCCGTTCAAGTAGTGATTGAATAAATTGGTGACGCTCTTGACGAATAGATTTACCGAACCAGTTTTTACGCCAGCGCCGAATGGCCACAGGGATCACTTTATCTACCGCAAAATGCCATGTTGGTATTTGCGCAAAATTTTCTTCAACCACCCAATCAAAAGTCATATTAGGTAAATGACGGGCAGCATCAGTTAACGCGGGTAAAGTATGAAGTACATCACCCATTGAAGATGTTTTAACAATAAGTACACGCATAATTAATGACTCTTTTCACAACGAGCAATAAGCTTCATTAAAGTTTCAAACACAGTTTCAGGTTTTATATCAATCAAACTTTGATGATAGCCTTGTTCTGCATCGCCTTTACGAACTTTATGATACCCTGATATTAAGCGAATAACTTCAGCTTTATCAGAAAGGGGTGGGGTAAAGTCTGGACTACTTGGGCCATAAAGCGCAACCAAAGGGCGATCCAAAGCTGCGGCGACATGCATCAATCCTGAATCATTAGTCACAATTGCTTTACAAGCCGCAATTAAATTAACCGCTTGATCCAATTTTGTTTTACCGGCAAGATTAATACACTGATCGCCTTGTGTCATTTGTTCAATAATTTTTTCGCCAACTTGTCGATCATTATCAGAACCAAAAATAACAATTTTGGCATGTTGCTTTACAAGCATATCACCAAGAGCGGCATAATGATAATCCGGCCAACGTTTTGCTGGACCAAATTCAGCACCAGGACAAAAACCAATTAACGGCAAATTATCATTGATCTTAAACGTGTTAAGCGTGCCATTGATGTCTGTTTGACAAACTTCAAGTTTAGGCCAAAGTATGGGTTGTGGTATTTGCTCTGCTGTGTGGATCTGATCCTTAGGGTAGGCAAGGGCAACATAACGTTGAACCATTAATGGAAAGGCTTGTTTATTAAGTTTACGAAGATCGTTAATCAGTCCATAACGCATTTCACCTTTCCAACCTGTTCGCTGATGAATCCTAGCAAAAAAAGGGATTAAAGCTGATTTAAACGAATTAGGTAAAATTATCGCTTGGTCGTAATGATTATGACGGAGTGATTTGCCGAGTCGATAGCGTTGGGTTAAACCGAATTTACCATGACCAATTGGCATCTCAATAGCTCGATTCACTTCTGGCATTTTATTCAATAGTGCTTGGCACCATGCTGGTGCCATAACATCAATTTCAATATTAGGATGAAGTTGTTTTAACGTTCGATATAAACTTTGCGACATCATCATATCGCCAACCCATGAAGGACCAATAATTAGTGTTCTCATTTAATGTCCTTTTATAATCGTTGATGAACAAACATTGTGATGAAATATTGCTTTAATGTCTAACTGCTGATCGGCAACGATAGCCGTAGTAAAGTCATCTTTATCAATAAAATCAGCCATATTTAAATCAAGTAAATTGGCAAATTTTGTCTCATCAATTAAATTATCAACGTCTAAAACATCTTTAATTTTTTGATTATTCAGACTATTAACAATATTACTTCCGATAGAAACAATACCATCAGATATGATGATTATCATTATTTTCCTTAATTAATTAAATTACGCTGTTTATCATACCGAGTTAAGCCAATATTTTCGAGTGAAGTTTAACTATTTCAAGCTTAGTATCAGTATGATGAAAAGTGTTAGCCATTTTTTGCGGTAACTAAAATGTATCGAGCAAGACTTAGATACGGTTCCGCTTGGCAATACTGCTTTTCAAGTGCCAATAACTGATCAAACTGACTATTTATTTTTTCTTTATTATTCATATAATCATGAAATAGACGAATTCCCGTTTTTTTAATAATATGAAAATCAAGCGTGGCTAACCATTGATAGACATCATCTGGTATTCGAGGAAAATCGGGTGATAATGTTTTTTTCTTACGTTTTGCAAGCCCTGATTGAGTATAACCAAAATTACCAAGTGTCACCGTTTTAAAAAGAAGTGCATGATAATTATAGAACATCAGCGATAAATACCCTTCGGGTTTGAGGTGTTTTTTTAATGATTCGAGAACACTGATTGGATCGGCAACCCACTCTAATACTGCATGACAAATCACCATATCATATTGTTCATTAATGATATGATCAATATCTTGAATAGCACAACAATGACAATTGATATTTAACTTTTCTCCTTGGGCATTTTTTTGTGCCAGTTCTAGCATTTGCATAGAAATATCACATAATGTGACATGATGTCCTAATTTTGCCAATCGGCAAGCCATTTGTCCTTGTCCACCACCTGCATCAAGAATTTTCAACGGTTTGGTTGTTGGAAATGTGGCTAATATATTTTCTAATTCCTGCCAGACAATGGCTTCACGAATTTTTCCTTTACTTGTGCCATAAATATTTTGTGCAAACTTATGACTGATATCATCAAAATTACGGTCTTGCATATTCATTAATTATTTTTTACTGTTTAGTTGCTTAACTTCATTGTTGATTTCAATTAATTTTTCAGTCATTTGTTGATAACATTGTTCCATTAATGTTCTGGCGTCTTCTTTACGTAACGATTTGGTGTCAATAGGATCCAACATTTCAACAATCATATGACCGTTATTTAAACGATTTAATTGAATGTTATTGGTATCAGAGACGCAAATAGGCACAATAGGAACACCTGCCGCAATTGCTGCTTTAAATGCGCCTGTTTTAAACGGTAATAATCCACGTCCGCGACTTCGTGTTCCTTCAGGAAACATCCAAATCGATATGCCACGTGTTTTAATTTCTTTAACAACTTGTCCAATGGTATCGTGGGCTTTTGATTTATTATTACGATCAATTAAAATATTACCGGTCAGATAGTATAATTGCCCAAAAAAAGGAATCCACGCTAAACTTTTTTTTCCGACAGTCACGGTTTTGGGTTGGACAACGTCTGCGGCAACAACCATATCAAAGTTGTTTTGATGATTAGCGATATAAACACAACTGCCTATTTTACTAATCTCAGGATAGAGACGAGTATCAACTTTAACGCCCAAAATAGGTTTAAAGAAAAAACTAAATAAATGTGCAAATCTGGCTACGTTTTTGGGATTCCGAGGATTGAATAGGCAAAATATAATGCCCAGTACACAAACTACAATACCTATTAACACAACTGTAATTAAGCGGAAAAGAAAAACCATAATTTACCTCATAAATTGATTTAGCGTATTATATACGTAAACTGTGCCAATATACAGTTTGATCAACGATAACTGAGTAAAGAGGCGTCATGCAAAAATCAACTATTATTTGGAACGAAAACCAAGCCCCAGTGTCTGTCTATTTTGATGATATCTATTTCAACACACAAGGTGCAGTTGCTGAAACAAAATATGTTTTTATTGAAGGCAATCATCTACAGCAACGTTTTATCCAACATGATAAAGATACTTTTATTATTGGTGAAACGGGTTTTGGTTCGGGGTTAAGTTTTCTTATAGCCTGGCAAACGTTTTTAACTTTTAAAAAAGAATATTCCAACCATCAACTTCAGCAACTTAAATTTATCAGTATTGAAAAATATCCGTTATCAGTGACAGAAATGATGAAGATGCATCAAGCCGCCATAGAAGATGAACGCCAACTTCAACTATTAGCCAAGCAGTTATATGCCTATTTAACGGATAACACCTGTCATTTAGACAAGGTCAGTTTAGATATACTTTATGATGACATTCAATATTTTCCGGAATTTTTGGCTAAACAAAATGGGTTGATTGATGCTTGGTTCTTTGATGGATTTTCACCCGCTAAAAATCCTGACATGTGGTCAGAATCCTTATTTAAAAGCTGTTTTGAATATACGTCACAAAAGGGAACGTTTGCGACTTTTAGTGCGGCTGGATTTGTTCGGCGAAACTTAATCAATGCAGGATTCAATGTGATAAAACAAAAAGGTTTTGGCTTAAAAAGAGAAATGTTAATCGGCAGTAAAAATTAGCTAGCCTTAACCAAATAATTGATAAGGCTAACTCAATTATCCTAATAAGTGATTAAAATTCAAATTGGTAGATAAAATCTAACGTTTGTGCAAGTCCAGATGTTGCTTCTAAATAGAGTCTTGGCATCAATCGGTATCGTAAAGTAAATGTCGCCAGTGAATCAAAAATACCTACACCATATTTCAGTTGTAGGTTAGGCAAAATATACCCACTAACAACCACTTTAGAATTATTACCGGCTCCTTGCGTGTCTAAAGAAAGATTTTTTATTCCAAAGACATTACCAATATCACCAATATATTTACCTGTTTTTGCCGTACCGATACCAACGAGTAAGGCGGTCATCATATCATTATCGCTTTGATCGGTGCTTTCAAGTCCTTGACCTCGTATTAGATAAGATAATGCTTCTTGCTGGGACATGGCTGGATCTGAAAATATTTCAATTTTGGGCTCTTCCGAAGATCCTGTTACACGAATACCCGCTGTAATACTACTGTTATCAATTGAGTCTGGATTACGAATAGCTTCAATATCTAACTTAGCTTGGTCAGTAGGGCCCGAAAAAGTGATAATACCTTTACGGATAACTAAATCTTGACCATAAGCGTGAAATCTTCCTGTTGGAATCAAAACTTGCCCATGCAGATCTAAGCCTTTGTTGGTTTGTGCCGCAAGGAGATTGCCTTTCAGTGATGCGTTTAACCCAAAAGCATCGACAGTCACATGTTCACCAATATCAATTTCAATATGGCTACTGATTTTTATGCCAAGTTTTTGTTTTTCGATTACTTGATAATTTTTATCTAACATAACTTCGTCAGGCGATACATCAACACTGGATGCCGGTAACGATTCGACGGTAATCTTACCTTTAGGGATACTGACTTTTCCGGAAAGAATTATCTCATCTTGGGTCGCATCAATTCTAATATTGGGGATAATACTTAACACAACCATTGGCGGTACGGTAACTTCCATTGCTGCACCCGTGACAGAAAGATCCGCTTGCCATTTATCAAATGTATCCCAATTGGCGTGACCGTTAATATCAATATTACCAGACTTGGTGGTTAAAACTCCTTTTAAGTTGGAGGATTTACCATTGAAATTAAGATCTACCTTTGCTGATTTCAAATCAATTGGTAATTGACTGGATTTTATTTCACTGTGTTTTAAATCAATATTACCTGTTAAATAAGGATCCATTAAAGACCCGGAAAAATTAACGTTGCCATTTATCGAGCCTTTAGCAAAATCATCTTTATCTAATAAGGGATTGATTATTGCTAAGGCAAGATGATCAATGTTTAATTTTCCATTTAATTTCTTTTGTTGAGTGGGATCGATAATAGTTAAATCACCGCTCATTTTACCTAATTGTTTTAAGCTAAATAACCAATCAAACTTTGCTTGTTGTTGATTAAATTCAGCATTAATAGTAAATATTTCAAATGGAATAGATAATGATTGGGATGTGATCATCTGTTGAATATAAACTTCATTCCCTTTGATATTGGCCTTGATATTCGGCATTTCACTATTTGCATTAAATTTTATATAAGCTTTACCATTAATCAAGCCAGCTAGTTTTGTTTCACCGTCGTTTGGAATAGGGAGTTTTGCCAGATCAATATCTTTTAACGTGATACTTGTATTACTGTTAGCTGTTGGAGATAGTGCTTGATCTAAACAAATACTTGACCCTTTGTTTGACCAACAATGCGAGCCTATAGTGGGAACTTGAAGAGTAACATCATAAGATAAAGGTAATGTTTTAACCAATTGCCAATGATTTTTATCACCTAAATTTAACACAGCGTGGGATAAATCCCCCGTCCATTTTGTTCGATCAGGATCTAATTTTCCATTGAGTGATGTTGTGAATGAGGCTGGAGTTCCTGTAAGGTTGATATCTAAAACATGATGACTTTCATTACCTTTAAGCTCAATATTGGCATTTTTTATGCTTTGATTAGGAAGTTCTATATCGTGTCCTATGAGTTTTAAATGTCCACTAATTTGTTTTTTATATTCTATTTTTCCGGAAAGTTGGGCTGATGATATTGACATATTCATCAAACTTAATTGGTGAATATTGATATCGGTATCCACGTTTGGTTCATTAAAGCTACCATTCATTTTCAACGTGCCGACAATTGAACCCTGTAAGTCATCAGCCAATAATGATAAAGAGGATAACTCTAACTTAGCACTCAAATTTTCTTTATCTGAAGCGCCATTGATATTGATATGATTTTTTCCCCAATCCATAACAAAATTATTCGCACTGATTGATTGATGAGAGTTAATTTGAATACTGCCATTAGTTGAAAAATCAGCGTGATTAATATTACCTTTTAATTGGATTTCGGAAAGATTCAATTGCCATTTATCACCTTCTAACTGACCATTGGTTTTAAGTTGACCATTTAATCGTATAGGATAGTTTGGTAAATCTTTGCTGGTATCAACATCAGTAAATTTAACTTTTGCATCCCAGTGTAAGGCTTTTTGCCAGTCGAAATTACCTGAAACATTGATTTCCCCTTGTGGTAGTTTCACTATTCCATGATCGAATATGGCTGATTGATTCGTTCCCTTGCCTATAACATCAAACGACGTATCGGGCAGATCGTCACCTTTAAATTTACCTTTAGCTGATAAGTCATACTGTTGGACGTTACCCCCTATTGAAAGATTAAAATTATTAACTTGATATTGCGCTTGTCCTTCAATTGGCCATTGAATGTGTTTACCCTTTAAGTCGGTCATCACCGGTAAATATTTTCCGATAAAATTGATTTTTGCATTAATTTTTGCTGAATTCAGTCCTTCAAGTACCGTATTTGTCGTCAATTCACCTAACAATTTACCTGAAAATTGGCTATGTAGTTGATTACTGGCTGTTTTTAATTGAATAAATGCCAAAACAGGCCAATCATTGCCTAATGTAATATCTCCTGAAACAAAAGCATGCCCATTAGCATAAGGAGTTGTCGCATCCGTATTCACCTGTTGAACGATAATATGATTATTGATGATATTAGTTTGAATAGTCACATTGTTAAATCGATAATCTTCTCCGCCAATATGTAAAAGCCAATTATTACCCGTTAAGCGACCGACATTGATATCGAGAGGAATTGTAACTTGGGGTAATGATTCGATTAACGGCTGATTGAATAATTGATTTATCTTTTCATTAAGAGGCAAATCATTCTGAACTGAATCTGTTGTTGATTTTACTTGTGGGTGATCAGCAAAAATAGCACTTAAATCCTGAGCCTCAGCAGGAAATACATAAATTTTTTCGTTTACCCAAGTCGCCTTACCCGTAAAATCAGACAGACCAAATTGCATATCATCAATATCAACTTTCACATCTGATACATGTGCCGTTTTCAGTTCGATTGGTAATGGGGTTTTCAAAACAACCCGTTTGTCTGGTATTGGCTTATTGGGGTCGGTAATAATCTGATCGGTGTTCAGTTTTACTTTAATACCCTTTGATTCAAACTGTTCGATACAGATTTTAGTTTCAAGCAAACATAACCCAGATAATTTTAATGATGCATTATCAACCTGAACATCAATACCCGGTAGTTGCAATGAAAGACCATTTACCTGTAAATCGCTTAATGTCCCTTCCACTTGTTCAATTTTCAATTCGGGTAGGGCTTTACTTAAGACATAAGTGGTGAACTTAACGCCTAAACTGGTATAAAGCAGTAAGATAATAAACACGACCAAAAACACGAAAATAGATAATACTACAATACTACGCTTTTTCCATTTTCGTATTCTTTTAATTTTTTTTAATTTTTTTTCTCTAATGGGATTTTTAGCCATATTATAATTCGGATCCTAAACCAATATATAGGTGAACTGAACCAGAGTCTCTTCGCGTTAACGGAGTTGCTAAATCGAATTTTATTGGTCCAACCGGAGAAGCCCAACGCACACCAATACCACTTCCTGTATAAAATTTAGTTTTATCGACTTTATCAATTGCTTCACCTGAATCAATAAAAACAGCACCCCACCAAGCACCTGTTAAATTAAATTGGTATTCAACTGAACCTGTGATGAGCTTTGACGCACCTTTTAATTTACCATTTTTATCTTTAGGCGAAATAGATTGGTAACTATAACCTCGTATACTACGGTCACCCCCTGCAAAGAATCGAAATGAAGGCGGAACACGATCAAAATTATTTGCCTGAATTATGCCGAAATTGCCCCGAAAAATAAATCGATGACTATCAAACAAGGATCGAATCCAAGTTTGTTGCGTTTGAAAACGAATAAGATTGAGATCGGATCCTAAAGAATTTGTAGCTGCCTCAACAGAATAGCGTTGTGAATCTCCCCACATTGGCATAAGATTGCCATCGCTACGAATTCGTGAAAGACTAATAGAAGGGTAGTACAAAAGGGTATTAAAACTTGAGTCACCTTGCGTAAAGTCATCATGTAAAAGATTTAAACCTAGCGCGCTTTGCCACCCTTCAAAATTGTCCCAATATCGAACCACACCAAAGGTATAGGAACGTGATTTAGTATCGTTATTGTCAATTTTTTTATAACCACCTTGAACAGTGTAGTATTGTTCAAGGGGAGATTTTTTTAATGGGATTTTATAGCTCATTGTAATGGATTGTTCGGGTGAAGAAAGTGATAAATTACTTTGTAAACTTTGTCCACGACTGTTAATCCACGGTTTATTCCAAGTTATTTTGCCATATACGCCATTGTCGGTTGAGTATCCAAGCCCTAAATCCATGCTATTTTTTTTTCGGGGAGAGGTGACAACATTGATTGGTAGTGATTTGTCTGCTGTAACATTTGGAAAATCAGGAACAACAACAATTGAACTAAACCAATTTGTAGAAGTTAATCGACGATTAAGAATGGAAAGTTTTTCGGCACTATAAGGTTCACCTTCTTTAAACGGTATAATATTTTTAAGATAATCATCTCTTATTTTGGTATTAGAAAATTTCACTTGACTGAATTTATAGCGCTGCCCGGTATTAAAATCGATATTCCAAAAAGCTTGATGATGATCCATGGACACCGCTAATTGGTGTTGCGTCATATTGGCATCAAAATAGCCTTTTTCTAACGCGAGATTTTTCAAACTTTTCTTGAAAGACTCATAAATGCCATGATTTAAAATATCACCCGTTTTAGGTAGGTTTTTTTCGAGTAAATGTTGGTAATCATTATCATGCTGGCCTTCACCTTCAATAATCACATTTAATTGTTCAATTTTAATCGGTTCACCAGCTGAAATCGTTACCGCTAATACTCTTGGATTTTGAGTGTTATATTGAAACACAGGAGCGTAATAACCCAAAGCTCGAAGCGCTTTTTTAACCTCGCTTTCAAAATACCGTTTAAAATTAGGCGTGTTATCGACTTTATCTGGGGTAATTAATGAAACACGAGCATCGACATTGTCAGCAAGTTCACCCGATAAACCTTTAATCGATAACTTCATATCAGCATAGCTTGATGTTGATATGATTGTAAACATTAAAAGTAAACAAAACCTATAGGAAAATTGTGACACAAAGACCTCGAAGAAGTTTAAGTTAAAAAACGATCAATTGTTAATTTCTGGGCTAATCATGAACGTAAATTTAACATATTTAATATTTCATCGTCTATGATAAGCTAACTAAATCAGTTTTGATATCATCTTTTGTAAGGATCAATGTCTAATTTATTAATATTGAGTTTTAACATTTTAAGTTTAAGATTGTAAAGGTAACCCCTTGATCTTTGGGAAAAACCTTTTATAAGCAAATAAAATATTATAAATTACTATAAGCATTTAGTTTATTCTGAAGTGGGACTAAGATTTCTACTATTTCATTAATGTATAATATCAATGAAGCAAAGTAGGGACTAATTAATGGTATATTTACTTAATTTATGCAGATACCTTAAGTTAACATTATTAAAATGTAAAAAATATACTTAGCTGTTTTGATATAGGATCGATTGATAGACATCGATCCTTTTTTGTTTCAGAAATTTTAAAAAGGTTATTGATTGCGCTATAACGCAGTACTATAACTTTAAATGATTATGCAAACCACAGATTGTTAACATCTGTTCAGTTTAATACTAAGGGCTTTTAATTAAGTCGTATCACAGATTTATTCTATTAATGACTAAATTTTCGACCAACATTTATTTAGGCTTCTAGTAGTGTAACCTGACCGATATAAGGTAAATGGCGATAATGTTGAGCATAATCAATTCCATAACCAACGACAAATTCATCAGGAATTGAAAAACCAATGTATTTTACTGGTACAGCCACTTCCCGACGTGATGGCTTATCTAAAAGCGTACAAATTTCGATACTACGAGGATGACGTAATTTTAAAATTGCCATGACTTTACTTAACGTATTACCAGTATCAATAATATCTTCAACAATTAGCACATCTTTATCACGAATATCTTCATCCAAATCTTTCAATATTTTGACATCTCGATTACTGACAACGGCATTACCATAACTTGATGCGGTCATAAAATCAACTTCATGCCCGACAGTAATAGCACGGCTTAAATCCGCCATAAAAATAAATGAACCACGTAGCAGACCGACTAAAATAAGTTCATTTTGGCTGTGTTTATAATCTTGACTAATTTGTTGCCCTAGTTCTTTGATACGTTTTTGAATATCATCCGTTGATATCATCATTTCTAAAGTGTGTTTCTTCATTACTAATACTCAAAAAATAAAATTTAAATTAGATTCTAACAATTTTCATAGATAAAAAGAATAACAAAGCTTATTTTAATCTGCTTAGCATAACATTTGATAACCCTATACTATTCATAGTATGTTCTTATCTATCATCTTGTTAGCATCGATCTTGGCTGCTCTTTTTTCTAAGCGACGTTTTTTGAAAAATTGACTGAGTAGCAAGCTGCACTCATCAGCTAATACGCCACCTTGCACTTGTGCAATGTGATTAATGCCTTGATAAGCTAGAATATTAATAAACGAGCCGGCAGCCCCTGTTTTATAATCGCTTGCTCCAAATACTACTCGTTTTATTCGACTATGTATAATGGCACCAGCACACATCATACACGGTTCAAGTGTGACAAAAAGGGTCGTATTAATTAAACGGTAATTATTGATACACTTACCCGCTTGCTCGATAGCAAGCATTTCAGCGTGAGCAGTTGGATTATGGGTAAGTATTGATTGGTTAAAACCTTCGCCAATGACTTGACTGTTTTCATCGATAATTACCGCTCCTACCGGAATTTCACCTAAGGATTCAGCACGTTTGGCAAGCGTTAATGCATATTGCATCCAATATTCATCTGACATTGCAATTATTTATAGATTATTCAAATTTAATACGTCTCGCATGTCATAAAGTCCGACAGGCTGTTTTGCAAGCCATAATGCAGCACGGACGGCGCCATTTGCAAATGTCATCCGACTAGACGCCTTATGACTAATTTCCACACGTTCGCCAATATCGGCAAAAATTGCCGTATGTTCGCCAACAATATCACCCGCTCGGATAGTTGAAAAACCAATTGCTCCTTTTGGTCTTTCACCGGTATGACCTTCACGACAATAAATCGCACGATCGTTCAAATTGAATTTTAAAGCTTCAGCTATCGATTCACCCATCGCAAGTGCAGTACCCGATGGGGCATCGACTTTATAACGATGATGAGCCTCAATAATTTCAATATCTGTATAATCTCCCATGATTTTTGCCGCTTTTTCAAGTAATTTAAGTACCAAATTTACACCTACACTAAAATTGGCAGCAAAAACAATAGCGATATTTTTTGCCGCATCCGTTATGGCTTGCTTACCTGTAGAATCAAAACCAGTGGTTCCTATAATCATCATTTTTTTATGTTCAACACAAAAATTCAAATGGGCAAGCGTACCTTCAGGTCGGGTAAAATCAATTAACAAATCAAATTGATCTTTGGCGAGTTCTAAATTATCCGTAATAGTGACACCACAAATGCCTATTCCAGCAAGTTCACCTGCATCGCTTCCAATGAGGGAAGAACCTTGTCTTTCAAATGCCGCACCTAAAGTTACTCCTTCGATTTGTGCAACAGATTGAATTAATTGACGTCCCATTTTTCCACCTGCGCCAGCAATAGCGATACGGATGAGGTTAGTTGACATAAAATTTTCCTTACCTATTTTCAAAATATTATCGAATATTATATCGGAAAACAAAAGACTTATATACCGTGCAAAATTAAAATGCTGTAATATAAGTGATGTATCGTAATTCTTTAAATGAACAATTTTATCTGTTGTTCTTGGTACATCGGAAAGGATGGTATTATTGGTGCTGATTTCTATTTTAATCGTCGTTAACTTTTAAACATTATTGTTATTGGCAGGTTATTTAGAGCTTATAGTTAGATTATAAAAAAAGGACGCTTAAATGCGTCCATTAGATTTATAAAACTTTCAATAATTCGACATCAAAAATTAATGTACTGTAGGGTGGAATTGAGCCTCCTGCACCTTGTGCTCCATAAGCAAGTTCTTGAGGAATATACAATCTCCATTTTGAACCTTCAGGCATTAGCTGTAAAGCTTCAACCCAACCTTGAATAACGCCATTAACAGGAAACTCAGCTGGTTGTCCACGTTGTACAGAACTGTCAAAAATCGTACCATCGATTAATTGTCCCGTATAATGAACTTGAACACGGTCTGTTGATTTAGGTAAGGCGCCTGTACCTTCGGTAATGACTTCATATTGCAAGCCGGATTCAGTTGATTTAATCCCATCTTTTTTAATATTTTCTGCTAAAAAATCTTTACCTGCTTGAGCTATTTTCTCAGCTTGTTTTGCTTTCTCTTGAGTGGCTTTTTCATGCATATGGCGAAGCGCATCATGCAATTCTTGTAATGGTAGAATAGGTTGATTATTTGCTAGAACGTCTTGCATAGCTAATTTTAATGCATCAAGATCTAGACCATTCAAACCTGACTCCTTTAATTGTTGTCCAATTTGTAATCCAATAGCATAACTCGCTTTTTGATCTATGGTTTCTAATTTCATTTTTTACCTTTTGTTTGTCGTTTATAAACAGTATTCGAGACCCATTAAGTTTGTGATCAACAGAATAAATATTAATTAATAAAATAGAATAACGCTTTTTTTATAAAATGCATAAAGAATTTATTAATTTGGCTAGCACTTAGTGCAAATATCAGCGATAATACATCTTATTATAATTTCAATATGGATTAAGTTAAATGCAGTTTCGTAAATTTACCTCGCTTGCAATTGTGGCTAGTATATTATTAACTGGTTGTTCAGTGGTAGACCGTTGGGTATATAGACCTGATATCAATCAAGGTAATTATGTAACACAAGATGCAATTGATTTATTGAAAGTTGGTCAAACAAAAGATCAAGTTATTTTTATAATGGGTTCACCTATGTTAACGTCGGTATTTGGTGATAACGTTTGGTATTATGTTTTTCGTCAACAACCACAACATAATGGTATAAGCCAAATTACTTATTCTATTTATTTTAACGAAATGGGCATAGTGACTGACATTAAAAACTCAACGCTTGATGGTTCCAAAACACTACAAGAAATGAATAAACAAATCATTTCTGATCCTATCGATGTAATTTCTGACAACAACGAAGATATAGAATAAAAGTCATTCCAAAGTTGTTTTTCTTAAAAAATAAAAACCTCATTAATTAATGAGGTTTTTATTGTTATCTTTTATATTTAAAACCTAAGTTTAGGAACGATAATTTATTGTTAATAATATTGATTATTCACTGCACTAATAATGGATAAAAGAGCAAATATAAAGAAAATAACCATCATTACAATAGAACAGATAAAAACAATAAGGTTGAATTTCCAATAACCATGTAAATTTTGAATAGCATAAATAATATCTTCTTCTCGTCCAAGAGTCGCTGTTTGATTAAATCCTTTTCCCGATTGAAACAGTTTGACCCCAGTTATAATTAACGGAACACCTACTATTGCTGTAATAATACCTAAACAAGTTAAAGAGCCACTAATGATTCCTAAAACCCCAAAAATTTGCTGCATCGTTCCCACAAATCTTAATTGTTTAAATAACAATTGGTTCATACTAAATGATATTATCTTATTTTCAGTTGTATTCATTTCTTTCCTCTTCCTTCATTTATAGTTGTATTTAAAAAGGAGCATAGAATATCAGTTTTATCATAGATGTCTAGGTGTTTTTCATCATAAATTACAAGGTTTAATTACTATTCATAATCGCGATAATATTTAAGATTTTTACATTTTAATCTTTATGTTTTGAGAGGCAAAATTAGGGAAAATACTTTTACATATAAAGAGTATTTAAATAATCACAATAAATAGTGTTTAAAGTTACTATATAAAATCTATGCGTTAAAGTGAGTGATTAGTATTGACCTTTTGTAGGTTATCGTTATAATATAAATCGTCATTTCTTTAGTTTTGAAATGATACGAACATAGCGTTACTATGCAATTAAAAAATGTTATTATCATGAAAAATGAACTTAAAAATTTTAAGTTAAAAGACCTAGGATGTGTCGCAGGATCATGTCTGTCAGGTCTCGAAATCAAAGTACTAGGCTATCGAGATCCTGAGACTAATTGTGAGTGTTATGGATTATTAGCTGAGTATTATTGTTTACCAATTCCTGGAA
The DNA here is from genome assembly GCF_046635805.1 of Gilliamella sp. CG13. Taxonomy (NCBI): domain Bacteria; kingdom Pseudomonadati; phylum Pseudomonadota; class Gammaproteobacteria; order Orbales; family Orbaceae; genus Gilliamella; species Gilliamella sp. CG13. The sequence goes on along the minus strand of NZ_JBIDFM010000001.1, from coordinate 289,795 downwards.
CGCAAGTCTCAATTAGCGAAGAGACTTATAATGAAATTACCGGTCAATTTGAAAAGCCTGGATATGCTTTTACTAAAGCTGCCCAAATTTGTAAATTGAGTAAGCACGCAAAATTTGATATTCGTCCTTATAATCGATGATTTCATCCAATGAACCCCAGTTATTAATAACTGGGGTTTTTTATTGCATAATCAGAATGATAGACCTTATGAGGTTATGCTTAAATATTATAGGCTTTCTTAATTGTTTTTTTATAAATAATATTGACTTAAATCGATTATCTATATAATATAATCAGCAGTTAATTTTTAAAATTAACTAACTACAAAGTATAATTTACCTATGCCTTAATGAATTCAAATGTTTTATTAACTTTAAATTTTTAGTATTATGCAAACGTTAAGAACGCACATTCCAGAATTCAGAATCGGGGAAGTTCCTGGTTCAATTTTGAAAGACTTTCAAATTTTTGTTAGTCGAAGTCAAACAGCCGAAAAAGAAGTATGCTACAAATTGTGTGCTTATATCAACGGAATGCGCATTAAAGAAACAGAAACGATTATAACTGAACAAGTTTATCGGCAGAATTTTCAAAGTTATTTTGATTCTTCTATCCTGTTTTATAATGCGTTGGAGTTGATTGGATTCGACAAATTTGTTCTTGGAGGTTTGACAACGAATTAAATTTTAATTTAATTCACCCCCCAGTTATTTATTTAACTGGGGTTTTATTGCTTGATATAGGTGAAAATTATCAAAAAATTATTTAAATTGTCAGTTATATTTTATTCACTTAATCTAAAACTAATTTGATATAAAAATTATCTACAAGTTTTACGCAATTTACACCATTGCTCTTTCAATAAAAAAGCTATTTAATTACTGAAAATCTCTGATAACTTAATATCAAATCAAGCTAATAAACTAGCTATATAACCAGCACTAATGTTAATGACGTTTTGGCAGAAAGATAAATTAACCAAATAAAGGTATGATTAAGTATCGATCAATAAACTATGGAAGTTATATAAATAGTCATTACAAGATAAACAAAACAAAAAATGGCAAATTCTATCAAATCTTCTATTTTAATTTATTAAACAAAATTAGCATTCCCATAATTTTTATAACTGACAGTGGCGTTAGCGTTGCCTACTGTCTACATAAAACAGTTTTTGAGAAATAAATAATTTGAATTATATGAATTATCGGTATAATATAGATTCTGAGTTTTGTCAACTCCCATGTGAGGTGCACATATTAAACAAAAATAAAAATTTAAGAAATGAATGATTTACTATTTAAAGGCTTCTTATATGAAAGTCGTACAGGTGAAATCTCAGTAGCAGTTTATACAGATATAAATTCTACTTGTTATCGTATAGCCATAATAGGCTCGAAATCAGAACAAAGAGGTGAAAGCATTTTTGCCGACTATACTAAAGAAGAGTATGAGCAATTTATTTTATCTGTTTGTCGGAATAAATATCGATTATTAAAAGCTTATGAAGCTTCTGGTTATACATTAGATGTCGATGATATTAATAAGCTTATCCGAAAAATGGAAAAAAGGGCTGAAATAAAAAGATTGATAGTCAGATTCTCGATTATTGCTTTTAATGTTATTTGGATTTTATTGATAATTTTGTTATTGGGACTATTTTTTTCTTATATCTTTTAATTGTTCTAAACAGACCCCGGTAATTCAACTGGGGTTTTTTATTATAGTAAGCATGAATGATTTCAAGTGAGAAACATTTAACAAAATGTCACTTATATCAATCCAAACTAGTTAAGCGTAATCGAAAAAAATACTTTTCAAAAAAAGTGATTGATTATTCAACCGATTGAAAATAATGTTCAATCAAGACATATTTATTTAGTAGAAAGCAGGAATATTGTGATTTTCGTTATCAACTTTATGGGCTTTCTTAATAGATAATTTTTATGGATGTTATTGACTTAAGTCGATTATCAATATAATATAAAAAAGTTAATTATTAAAATTAACTGACTACAAAAGTATAATTTAACTATGCCTTAATGATTTTAAAATTTTTAAATAATAAAAAAATTAAATCATGCAAAAAAGAAGAAGTACAAAAAGAAGAGTTCGCGAAATCGAAATGCTTTCGAGTTCAATGTTCCTAGCGGTGACAATCTCAGTTAATCGAATTGAAGAAGACAATCAATACTCATTGATCCTTTGTAAGAATAGACAAATCATTGAAAGAACAGAGGTTATTATAAGTGAACAAGTTTTTAAAGAGAATGTCGATACTTATGATGATCAATATATAAGGTTTGTTAAAACCTTTAGGTTGTTTCCTTCTAATTCTGTTAAGATTGCCATCTTTATAGAAATATCTTCTAGACTCAGAAAATTAAATTAGTTTAATTTTATCTAACCTCAATTTATTAATTTAAATTGGGGTTTTATTGTTTGATATAAGTTGACATTGACATCAAATTATCAAAATTGCCAATCATATTGTATCTAATTAATCTAAAATAAAATTGATTTAAAACAGAGATTTATATATAAATTTTACGCAATTCACACCATTGCTCTTTTCAATAAAAAGTTATTTTTTTACTGAAAACCTCTGATAACTTAATATCAAATCGAGGTGATAACCCGCTAACATCAAACGTAATAACATTGATGACGTTTTGGCTGAAAGATAAATTAATCAAGTTAAAATGTGATTAAGTATTCAATAAACTAACCGATGAACAAATAATTTGGATAGTAGAATTGATTAAAATACATTAGGGATAAAAAAATATTGAAATTTATAATTATCGGTATAGTATAAAAACAGGTTGCTTTAATTCACAGTATTGAATTAAATACTACCTACTGGTGAGGTAATTCACAAAATTTAATTAATTAAAATCTTATTATGATGTTTAAAATTAACGGATTTCTATCCGAAAACAGTGAAAATGGAATATCGATAGCAATATTGATGAATCCAGATCGTTCGATGGTCAAATTAGTGGCAATGCGAAATGACGAAAAAATTGAAGGTACAACTGAAGTTGAATTAACTTCAGCGCGTTTTGATGAACTGATAGCTGATTATCCTGACATATCAAAACGTTTGTATCATGTCTTTGACATGTGTAAAGTGGACAAGGATTTTTTATCACCAAGTGTAATTGTTCGAACAATAGCTAGGACTGATTCAAAATCTAAGAAATATTTACTAAGTAAGGAAGATCGTTTACATTTCGAATTTATGCTGATAATTGCTTTATTTATGGCTTTGTTTTATTTGTTAGGTAAATGGCTTCATATTTTTTAGATAGAATTTCCTTTATCTGTCAAAAGTTTTTTAAGATCATCTTGAATTTAATTAATTGATCTAAATAAACCTCAGTTATTTAACTGGGGTTTTTTTATTACATGATTAAAACAAAAGTCTTGTTGAGGTCATACTTAGAATAAATTAAAGAGTTAATATGTGATCTAAAGCAATATTAAGGTAACTTAAGAATATTTCAAATCTAGTTTGTTTTAATGCTAATAGATGTTAATTAAAGGTTATGATTAATTGTTATTATTTGCAAATGAAAATGTATTTAGAATTTGTGTGTTATTATCAAAAAATCTTATTATAAGTTAAGAAAAATTGAAACATTTTTGTTATCGGTGTAATATAACTATTGAGTTTCTGTTAACTCCCAGGTGTGGTACACACAATTTTAATCATTAAAAAAATTAAAAAATGAAACATTATGATTTTAAAGGCTATTTATTCCTAGATAGTCAAAGTGAAATGTCATTAGGAATTTTTGCAAATGCAGATCTTACTATTTATCGCATAGTTTTGATGCGTGGAAATGAAATTGTTGAAGATTCACTTATTTTAGAAATGCCTAAAACGCTTTATGATGAGGCTGTTAGTAAGGATCCTCATATTGTAAGTCGTATTTTTCAACAGTTCTATTTGTGTAGATTTATGGAACATGTCAAATCTTTACACTTAGCAAAAAAGGGGATAAAGCCGTTTTTATCGTCTTTATTTAATGGGTTGAAAAGAGGTATGTTATTGATTATAGATTCTTTTAAAAGAAAAAATAAGAATCTATAGAAGAATCTACAAAAAGAGATTTAAATTTCAAACACGAATTTGAACAATTTGGCGAACAAAAAATGACTTCAGAGCAATCACGTTTAACGTTATTACTAGTGATGATTCTGATTATCATGATGGCTACCTTAGTTTATTTGGTTTCTAAATCGTGTTAATTTATTTTTAATACTTTTTATTGATCCAAAAGAACCCCAGTTATCTAACTGGGGTTTTTATTATATAAAGCATGGTGAGTTTGAGAAAGGAACATTAAACAAAATATTCCATATACCCATCGAAAGTAGTTAGTAACGATCCCTAAAAATACCTTTCAAAAAAGTAAATAATGATATAAACAAATAAAATGATATTTAATAAAGATATATCTATATTTATAGAAAGTAATAATATTATGAATTGGAATAACAATATTATAGACTTATTCAATTCATAATTTTTAATCTTTTTATTGATTTAAGTCGATTATCTATATAATATTAAATAGAATTAATTTTAAAAAAATTAATTTACTACAAAAGTATAATTTACCTATACCTTAATGAATTTAAATTAATAATTAATTTTAATTACAAATTTATGAATCAAAAAACAAACAACGACAAGAAATTAATCGAATTCGGATATATTCCTTGTCTAAATTTGCCAGAAAGAATTGACATCTTCATTTATGAAATCGAAGAAACTGAGATGTACTTATTGGTACTTCGTATTAATGGAAATCCCATTAAAACAACAGTAACGATAATAAGTCAACAAGTCCTTAATGACCATTTATCTGGTATTTCAGGTCTTGAATTGTTTGATGAAACAGTGAAGTTGTGTAATGTCTTTACACGCATAATAGTCTTTCTTAAAAAGTTATATTATGTTTAAAAATTAAATTTTAATTTTAATTTAATTCACCCCCCAGTTGTCGATCTAACTGGGGTTTTTATTGCTTGACTTAAGTAAAAGTCGTCATGGAATAATTTAAATAGTCTATTATAAAATATCTCATCAATCCAAAGCTATCTTGATTTAAAACTGAAGAATTATTTAAAAGTTTATGAAACTCACAACTTACTTTTTAATAGAGAGCAAAAATATTATGAATTCAAATCTCAATATTATAGGCTTTATTAACTAATAACTTTTATAAGTGTTATTGACCTAATTTGATAATCTATATAGTATAGAATGGAATTAATTTTTAAAATTAATTTGCTACAAAAGTATAATTTATCTATACCTTAATGAATTTAAATTATTGTTAAATTTTAATATTAAACTCATGAAAAAAAGAAGTGACGACAAGAAATTAACCGAATTAGGTTATATTTCCTGTCCAAATTTGAAAGAAAGAATTGACATCTTTGTTTATCGAATTGAAGAAATTAAGAAGTTCTTATTGGTACTTCGTATTGATGGAAAAACAGTTAAATCAACAGAAACTACGATAAGTGAACAAGTCTTTATTGATAATCTAGCGGGTGATTTTACTCTTGAAACCTTGTTTGTTAACGCTGTGGGATTGTGTAATATCAATGCACGCATGATACTCTTTCTTATAAAATTTTCTTCTGTTCTCAAAAATTAAATTTTTAATTTATTTTACCCCTCAGTTATTGGTATAACTGGGGTTTTTATTGCATGATATAAACGAAAATCGTCATGAAATAGCTTGAATAATCAATTATAAAGCATTTAATCAATTCAGAGTCATCTTGATTTAAAACTAAAGAATTATTTAAAAGTTTATGAAACTCACAACTTCCTTATTAATAGAGAGCAAAAATATTATGAATTCAGATATCAATATTATAGACTTTCACAATTAATCACTTTTAGGAATGTAATTGACTTAATCCGATTATCTATATAATCTAATCTAGAATTAATTTTTAAAATTAATTTACTACAAAAGTATAATTTACCTATGCCTTAATGAATTTAAAAATTTTATTAACTAAAAAATATTTAAATCATGAAAAAAAGATTTAGACGTATGCCTAGAGGAAAATCTGAGTACGGTTGTTTTTCTAGTGAAGAGGTAAAAGGATGTGAAATCTTAGTTTATACTTATTTCCCTTACTTAGAATACTCATTGGTTCTTCGCTTTGATGAAGATATCATTGTTAGTGAAACTGAAACTTTTATAAGTAAAAGTGATTATTTTGATAATTTCAAAGATTATTTTGATTCTTATACGAAGTTTCATATTGCATTGAAGTTGATGAAATTAGATTTAAATAAGATTCGCGATTTACATCAAACATGGTCTCAATCCAAAAAATAAATTAAATTTTTAATTTATTTTACCCCCCCAGTTATTGATTTAACTGGGGTTTTTATTGAATGATATAAGGGTTCATTGCCTTGAAATTATCAATCATATTGCATCTAATTAACCCAAAGTTACCTTGATATAAAAATAAAATTATCTACAAATTTTACGCAATTCACTTCACTCCTCTTTCAATAAAAAAGCTATTTAATTAGCTGAAAACCTATGACTAATTAAAATCAATTGGGATGATAACTGGCTAATTCAGTTAATATTAACGCTGATTGCGTTTTGATTGAAAGCTAAATTGATTCAATATAGTTTAATAAACTAACTGAAGAAATAAAAAAATGATTACTGTAGAATTGAGTAAAAAACCTTAGGTATTAAAAAATATTGAAATTTCAGAATTATTGGTTTAGTATAAAAGTAGGTTAGTCTAATTCACAATGTTGAGTTATATAACTACCTACTGGTGAAGTATTCACAAATTTAATTAATTTATTCCATTATGTCAAATTTTGTAATAATCGGATTTTTATCCGAACAAAAAGAAGAGGGAGTATCAATAGCAATATTGATGGAACCTGATCGTTCGATTGTTAAATTAGTAGCAATGCGAAACGGCAAGAAAATTGAAGGTACTATTGAAGTTAAATTAACCTCAAAGGATTTTGATAGACTGTTATATGATTATCCAGATCCAACAGAGCGTAAGTATTATGTCTATGGCTTGTGTAAAGTAAATAAAAATGTATTATATCCTAATACGTTTCGTACTGTACCGAGAAATCATAGAACGCTAGAACATGTATTTATACATATACTCTTCTTTATTTGTATATCTGGAATTCTGGCTTGTTTACTCTTTGGTTTAGGTAAATTTGTTCTATATATAGTAGAATTTTTTTCTTGGCCATAGTTTTGGAATTTTATTAATTCAACAAAATAAACCTCAGTTATTTAACTGAGGTTTATTATTAAAGTTTGGTCTTTCATGAATAGTTATCATTATTGCGCAACAAATTAAAATTCTATAGCAAATAAAGACTACGATGAATAAATAGGTTACTCGTATAAATATGATACTTTTAATAACTTTAAGACTTTTAACAGGTAATCTTTTAAAGATTTAACAAAACTATTGAATTAATTAAATAATATATCTTTATAAATTATCAATCATATTGCATCTAATTAACCCAAAGTTACCTAGATATAAAAAATAAAATTATCTATAAATTTTACGCAATTCATTTCACTCCTCTTTCAATAAAAAAGCTATTTAATTAGCTGGAAATCTATGATTAATTAAAATCAATTGGGATGATAACTGGGTAATACAGTTAATATTAACGCTGATGGTGTTTTGATAAAAAGCTAAATTGATTCAATATAGTTTAATAAACTAACTAAAGAGATAAAAAAATTATTACTGTAGAATTGAGTAAAACACTTTGGGGGATTAAAAAAATATTGAAATTTAACGATTATCGGTCTAACATAAAAACAGGTTAGTCTAATTCACAATGATGAATTATATAACTACCTACTGGTGAAGTAATTCACATGCCTAATTAAAAAAATTGCATTATGTCAGATTGTAAAATCATCGGATTTTTATCCGAAAACAGTGAAAGGGGAGTATCAATAGCAATATTGATGGATCCTGATCGTTCAATTGTTAAATTAGTAGCAATGCGAAACGGCGAACAAATTGAAGGTACCATTGGAGTTGAATTAACTTCAAAGCGTTTTGATAGACTGATAGATGATTATCCTGATCTAAAGAAACGTAAGTATCATGTCTATGGCATGTGTAAAGTGGATTACAATGTATTATATTCTGATACATCTGATGAAACCACAAATGAAATTAGTTCAAATTCTAATGATCATCTACGGATTGAAAATAAAATCGTCGATGCACTTGCAACTACTTTGGCGTTTCTTTTCATAATAGGATTAGTGTGTATTTCTGTTTATCTTATAGGCAAATTCGCACTTGCTATATTAGTGTACATTTTTGACCATTTGAAATTTGATTAATCTAACCAAATAAACCTCAGTTATTTAACTGGGGTTTATTGTTATAGTTTGTTCTTTCATAAATAGTTATCATTATTGCGCAACTAATTAAAATTCTACAGCAAATAAAGACTACGATGAATAAATAGGTTGCTCGTATAAATATGATACTTTTAATAACTTTAAGACTTTTAACAAGTAATCTTTTAAAGATTTAACAAAACTATTGATTTAATTAAATAATATAATTTTATAAATTAAAATCCAATATAACAAGATAAAAAACAAGTTAAATTATGCACTTTTTATTGATACACTTCTAAATTAAACACAAAACCCTAACATCATTGTATTCTATGTTTTATGATAGAATATATGTTTAGTTATTTGCTTCATAATTTAATTACCGCTTTAAATCTGGTACATAAATGAAATCAACAAACAATAAATTTTCTGTAGCACCCATGCTTGATTGGACCGATAAACATTGTCGGTATTTTCATCGGATATTGACTAAACAAACTTTACTGTATACCGAAATGGTAACAACAGGAGCAATCTTATTTGGTAAAGGGAATTACCTTGATTTTAACGTCGATGAACATCCTATTGCTTTACAACTTGGCGGAAGTGATCCCAATGCATTAGCACAGTGCGCTAAATTAGCTCAAAATCATGGTTATGATGAAGTAAATCTTAATGTTGGCTGCCCTTCAGATCGCGTTCAAAATGGGATGTTTGGTGCGTGCTTAATGGGAAATGCTGATTTAGTGGCTAAATGTATTGAATCCATGCAAGAACAAATTGATATCCCCGTAACGGTTAAAACACGAATCGGGATCGATGATCTAGATAGCTACGCTTTTTTATGCCAATTTATTGAAACAGTTCTACCTTATACTAACACGTTTATTGTACATGCACGTAAAGCATGGTTATCCGGACTTAGCCCTAAAGAAAATCGTGAAGTTCCACCACTTGACTATGAACGAGTTTATCAACTCAAACGAGATTACCCTAACTTAACTATAGCCATCAATGGTGGTGTTAAAACGATCGACGAAATAAAACACCATTTAAATTATGTTGATGGCGTCATGGTGGGACGAGAAGCCTATCAGAATCCCATGTTATTAGCACAAATTGACTCCCAAATCTTTGGCTTAGATACGCAACCCATAGATCCAATAGCGGCAATACGATGTCTTTATCCTTATATCGAACAACAACTTTTACAAGGTGCTCAACTTAATCACATTATGCGTCATACATTGGGTATTTTTAATGGACAAAAAGGTGCAAAACAATGGCGACGCTATCTTAGCGAAAATGCATATAAAAAAGGGGCAGGGATTGAAGTTGTCGAACATGCTTTAAACTTTATTCAGTAACATTGCCAGCGTCATCCTGTTGTTATGGTTGTTTAAAAATTAAGCGTAATTGCAGGTGACAAGCAAATCGTTATATACTATTAAGCCATTTTCATAAAGGTCTAAATTCTGTGCGGTTAAATACAAGTCAGCAACAAGCTGTTGAATATGTTTCTGGCCCGTGCCTGGTCTTAGCCGGTGCAGGTTCGGGAAAAACTCGGGTTATAATAAACAAAATTGCTTACTTAATTCGTGTTAAGGAATATTTGCCACGCCACATTGTTGCTGTGACCTTTACCAACAAAGCCGCGCGTGAAATGAAAGAGCGTATTGCTCAATCACTCAGCAAACAAGAGGCAAGAGGGCTTAAAATCTCGACTTTTCATACACTGGGTTTGGATATCGTTCGTCGAGAATATAAACATCTTGGCATTAAAGCTAACTTTTCTTTATTTGATGATCATGATCAAACTGCATTACTCAAAGAACTGACTCAACAATGGTTAGATGGCGATAAAGATCTCATTAACCAACTACGTTCAACTATTTCGAATTGGAAAAATGATATTGTCGACTCAACAATAGCCATGGCTAGGGCTCAAACCAACAAAGAAAAGTTATTTGCTCATTGTTATCAGCTTTATGAAAAACAATTAAAAGCTTGCAGTATCTTGGATTTTGATGATCTTATCTTATTGCCTACCTTATTATTAAAAAATAATGAAGAAGTTCGAGAAAAATGGCAAAATCGAGTTCGTTATCTACTCATTGATGAATATCAAGATACTAATACCAGTCAATATGAATTCATTAAATTATTAGTCGGTAATCGAGCCAAATTTACTGTTGTAGGCGATGATGATCAATCGATCTACTCATGGCGAGGAGCCCGCCCTAAAAATTTAGTTTTACTCCAACAAGATTTTCCTAATCTAGAAGTTATAAAACTCGAACAAAATTATCGATCTTCTGGGCGAATTTTAAAAGTTGCCAATATTTTAATTGAAAATAATCCCCATATATTTGAAAAAAAACTATTTTCAGAACTGGGTTATGGTGAACAGCTTAAAGTTATCTCTGCCGATAGTGAAGAGTCCGAAGCCGAAAAGGTGATCAATGATTTAATTGGTCATCGATTTGCGAATAATAGCCAATATGGTCAATATGCAATTTTATATCGTGGAAATCATCAAGCCAGATTGATCGAAAAAATGTTAATGCAATACCGGATCCCTTATCGAATTTCGGGGGGGACTTCCTTTTTTGCTCGAACTGAAATTAAAGATCTCATGGCTTACTTGCGATTATTGACAAATCCCGATGATGATAATGCGTTCATACGCATTATCAACACGCCAAAACGTGAAATAGGGCCAGTCACGATCCAAAAACTAGGGGAATGGGCAAATCATCGAGCTGTCAGTTTATATCAAGCAAGTCATGATATGGGACTTACGGAAGTATTATCTGGCAAACGAATGGAAACGCTACAACTCTTTATTCAATGGTTTGATTCACTAATTCAAAAATCCCATAATGAACCCATGGAAGCTATTCACGAGTTACTGCATGGAATCCATTATGAAAGTTGGATTTATGAAACATCACCCTCACCAACCGCAGGACAAATGCGAATGCGCAATGTAGAGCAATTAATCAGTTGGTTAAATGATATGTTACAAGGTGATGACATTGACGAAGGTATGACACTTGAACAAGCCGTAGCAAGATTTACCTTACGGGATATGCTAGAACGCAACGAATCTGAAGAAGAACTCGATCAAGTTCAGCTTATGACACTTCATGCATCTAAAGGATTAGAATTCCCTTATGTCTATTTGGTTGGCATGTCTGAAGGCGTTTTACCGCATCAAAACAGTATTGATGAGGACAATATAGAAGAGGAGCGTCGTCTTGCTTATGTTGGCATTACCCGAGCACAACAAGAACTCACTTTTTCCTTTAGTCGTCAACGCAAACAATTTGGCGAAACAGTTTACGTAGAGCCAAGCCGTTTTTTGCTGGAACTCCCTCAAGATGATCTCAATTGGACGGATGAACGAACAAAATTATCCCCTGAGAAGAATATGCAACAAGGACAAAGCAGGCTTGCTATGTTAAAAGCGCAGATAGCCAATGCTAAATAAATATCAATTACAATTAAACTTAATTCGAAAAAATTTAAAAACAGGCGGAAAGAATAAACTGATAGAAATTTAGAATTAAAATTTCCAAATGGAAAATGTTTAAGTGATCGATAGAAGTTAAATAAAACCAATAAACAGATAACCTACAAATACCGTTTTAACGATTAGCAAATATAGACAAATAAAACGATAAATTGATGATATTTTGATAATCTAAGCAGACAAACGACTAAAAATCATTGACGGATCGAAATAGCTTTATATAATACACAGCGTTAAATCAACAAATCAATGATAACATGTCTCCTTAGCTCAGCTGGATAGAGCAACGGCCTTCTAAGCCGTAGGTCACAGGTTCGAATCCTGTAGGGGACGCCATTTCATCAATAACTCACAATGCCCGACCACGATTAAATCCCATTGATACTTGATTTTTAGAATTTTTAACACGATCTAATATGATTCTATAGGATTGACAACACCAATCTATTAACGGTGTCGTTACGGTATATTCTAATTCAGCAACAAAAAAATACTGTAAATAGGCTAATTGTAAAAGCCATTGAATCTGCAAAACCTAGGATAAACATCCAGTAGAACAAGCCAAATAATCCACCTAAATTCACCACGTATGTGCAAAGTAAGGTGAAAATTAATTTCGCAGTTTATTAACTCATAAACTTTCTAAAACCTATCTTTGATTTTCATATTAACAAAATTTTTTTAGTCATAATCATCTCTAAAAAAGCCTTCAAAAGAAGGCAAAGTATATAAGATGCTCGCCTTTTCGAGCTATCAGTATTCATAAATTCACCCGTAAATAATTTTGTGAATAATGTATTTGGCTGTATAGTGTGCTTTATTTATACACGAGAAACAGATATGAATATATTTAAGAGATTAGTGAAAGGCGATCTAGGTCTAGCTGTAACTTTTTGGGTGTTCGGTGTTTTATTTAGTGTGATTCTAATTGTAATTTATTTTGCAATTACTTCTATTTTCAACGCATATCACGTTCCAACATTGCTTAGAATTAGCGTAATCTTATTTATTTATTCAATTAATTTTTTAAATTCGATTCTGGTTCTTGTCGGTTTATTTAATCTATTAAAAAATAATGGCGTTACTTATTGGAGAGTGATAGCTTTGGTTGTTTGGTTATGCGCGACAGCATATTCAGTCTATGATGACAGCTGCGACATACTACATTTAGTTACGCAGTAGCCTTACAACTGTTTACATCTGTATTTTTAACATGTAAGCACTCTGAAGCGTTATGAATCGCAATTACCAGCAGTTCCCTAAATTATTAAGCCAACAGTTGAGGCTGATTGACTGCCGTTAATTTTGGTCCGCCGAGCATTTGGTGCATGAATTTGCGTTTTTCTTCGATGATAATACAATCATAAGGGCATTATTACCTATTTATTTTTGTTGGATAAAATAATCGATATTCCTTCGATGGCTAATTTTGTATAATTACAAAAAAATCAATTAACAAAAGGACATTATACATGTTCAAGAAGTTACTAGCTGTATTTGTTGTTAGTTTTGTTTTAGTTGGATGTGGTGATGGTTCACCTAAAGTTGACGCTTCATCTAAGTCAGCATTTCAAACATCAATGAAAGAAATATCGGAAACTTTAAAAGGAGAGGATAGCGATAATTTCAAAAAGGCAATATTTAACATTGTTTTCGCCGCTAGTTTTGAAACTGGAGGTGACGAAGCTAAAATTCAGCAAATATTGAAAGAAAAACTTGATGGTAAAACGGCAAAAGAAATCCTAAAAGAGTATAGCAAAAGTCAACCATAGTAAAAGATTAAAAGCTCGTTAAAAGCGAGCTTTTTTGGGAAAAATAAATGACTAAAAAGTAAAAATATATAATTTTGTCATGATTACCTATCTTATTACTTCTAATGGTGCATTAGGATAAGGGCGATGGAGATAGATTTGATATGAGTAAATATCATTTTTATCTTCTGCAAACAGCGGAGTTTCGCCTTTTTTGTCTTCTAATGTCACTAATCTTCCATTTCCATAAAACATAATATTATAATTTTTGATCGGTTGTATATTTCCTATACTTTTAGATAATCTATTGTCTATATATTGTTCATCTTCTTTAATTAATTCAGTATCATTATATAATGATTTAAAGACTTCGGAATCTCTTACTTTCATAATGGTCAAGAAAGATTTTTTATCGCCTTTATTAATTATATTAGCTAAATGGTTATAATAATCTACGACTTCTTTAAGTAACTTATCCTTATTTTCTTTTCTCAAATCTATGCTGTGTTCCCAATTTTTTAGTTTGTACGGAACATCAATATTGAAAATCCATTCTTTGGTGATTAGTGGCATTTCTGCATGTGGATCATCCAATTTAAATTCGTAAATTAAAGTCGATTTTTGTTCTGAATAAGATGAATATCCATTATTATATTTATAAATACTTAATGTTAGGTAATCAATACCCAATTTATCTACCGTTTTATTTCCATCATTTGGTAATAAGACAATTTGTAATTTTTGTTTTCCCGATTTTAATATAAGATCATTAATAATTAATTCACTATCACTCGAACCTGCTAAATAATTTTTTTCCAAAACCATGTTATTTACGTAAGATTCATACGGATTACCGGAAGTAACTTTTAAAGTATAGATAGTTTCTTGAATTATTTGTTTATCTGTTTTTTGTGCTTGTCCGCAAGAAAACAGAAAACTACTAAGTAAAAAAACGTTTATTAATTTTTTCATGATTACCATACCTTCAACTCATTGCTACCTTGTGGCATATATAAAAAAATACCTCATCCTCATAAGGAGACGTCATTTTTTCTAAAGATTCTTAATTATAATTACCCTTAAATTTAGATGAAAAGATATCGATAGGTACGGAAAAATCGAGGTGTCTAATATCAAAAGGTTTTCCATTGATGATTTTAGAACTTTTTGGTTGCGGGACTTGATTGCATCCGATCCTCAAAATAGGTCATACAAATAATAAGTTTTTTTAAGTAGCTTCAATGTATTCTTTTCCGGAATTATAAATTTTTCTTTCATTAGATAATGTAATATGTTTTCTTTATATAAGTTATATGTTTTCCTTAATACTCATTTGTATATTTTTATCGTTATTTTAGCCCTCCAAAAATTATTGTCTGGTTTAATTGTTTATCAATTTTGTTTTAACCTAATTGAATCATGATCATCATTTCTAACAAAAAGCGGAAAATTAATTTCCGCTTTTTTAATAAAATAACCAGTTTATAACTTTAATGCTTGAACACTTTGTACTAAGTCAGCTAGTTGGGTAACAATTTGGTTACCGGTATTCGCTTCGTCACCACCTAGTGTTTTATTGCGCATAAAGTCAGCTTTGATTTGTTGCCAACGTTTAGTTTGTTCTTTTGTTAACACCCCTCGAATTTCAGCAAGTTTAAGCAGATTTTCTTCTGCGCCGTTGGTCAGCAGTTGTGCCTCGCCCAAGTAGTGATCTTCAATAATTTGGTTGAGTTCTTCATCATTCATTACGGAAGAAACTTTTTCGGCTAATTTGTTCATGTTTCGATAACTACCTTGTAACTTGAACGGCGGTTCTGTTCGATATTTATCGGATTGCGCTGCGCTAATAATGTATTGCTGATTGACTTTAAAGACGACTTCTCGAATTTTCAGTAAATGACGCAGTACGGCTACAATTTCGCTAATTTCCGCTTGGCTATAGGCATAGCTAAGTTCGTTGGTGTTAAGCGGTTTTCCTTGCGCATGGTCGATAAACTGATATAGGTCATTAAGATCACGTAGTGCCAATGGCGATAATATTGGATTTGATGTTAAGCAGTTTTCAATGTAACTTGATGAAAACACTTCATCCATGCCACCTAAAACTTCACCTAAGTTATAAATATCTGCACGGTTGGCTAACATGTCAGGGATTTTGAAAACCTCACCCGATTCGGTATAAGGGTTGCCAGCCATAATGACACAGAATTTTTTACCCCGTAGGTCATAGGTTTTGGTTTTTTCTTTCCATACCCCTTCAATACGACGAGAACCATCACATAACGAAATAAATTTTTGTAAAAATTCTGGGTTAGTGTGTTGAATATCGTCAATATAAAGCATGACGTTATTACCCATTTCGAGCGCTAAATTGAGTTTTTCAAGTTCTTGTCGCGCGGTGGCATTTGGCGCTTGCTGTGGATCGAATGATAATACGCTGTGACCTAGTGCTGGGCCATTAATTTTCATAAATATTAAGCCAAGTCGATTAGCCACATATTCCATTAAGGTTGTTTTACCGTAACCTGGTGGCGAGATGAGTAGTAATAACCCCATTAAATCAGTACGGCGACTTTCACCGACAGTGCCCATTTGTTTTGCTAAATTGTCCCCAATGATTGGTAAATAAACTTGGTTGATCAGTTTATTACGCACAAATGAACTGAGTGGTTTAGCTTTGAATTCTTCAATATGTAATTGCTCACGTTGTTCATCCAGCACTTCTTGACGCAGGCTTTGGTAATGTTGGAATTGCGGTATGACGACACGTGATTGTTTACGCATGCGACTAAAAAAGTCATCAAGATTGATTTGTAACCCCCCTTGTGTAATTGAAGGGTGTTCACCTAATAAATCATTGACGGTGATATCCAGTTCAATTTCGCTGATTGCTAAAGTGATGTTACTTTCTTTATCCAGCATGCATAGTAAAGTGGCTTCGGCGATGTATTCACTCAATTTTTGATATTGGGGTAGGGTACAAAGCCCTTTAAACCAACTTTCAATAAGATTCCAACGGTCAGCCAGTCGTTTTTTAAGATTTAATTGCGATTGGTTAAAATCACTCCACATGTGCGATTCTTCTAATCGAGTATTTAATCCTTCATATAAATAATGGCTATATTTGCTTAACGTAAATTGTTGTGGAATTTCAGCTAAGACATAGCTTAAGTATTCGCTTGCCTGTTTAATATGGTAAGGTTCATGTTCGATTGGCTGTTTTTGTAAGAATAGAGTGAGTTCAACCGATATTTCGTGCTGTAGATTTTTTAATCCTTCTTCATGTCCGAATAATGCTTGTATATCCTTACACGTTTTGGCACGTTCTGGCCATAATCTGACGATATCATTTTTTTGATTGTGATACCAAAATAGTATCGCTAAGCTACGTGCTAGAGGATTGTATCTGAGTAGTTTGGCGGCTTCACCAAGTGGAACAATTTTCGATAATATTTTTACCGCATCGTGATCATGTATCCCTTTTTCATAACCTTCTCGATAGCGTAAGGCAGCGTAGTCACGTACCGTTTTATTTAGAATTTCGGGTTGATTAAGTTGGCTGATTAAATCTTCATAACTTAAATTATGTTCTTTTTTTAATGCCGAGTTGATGATCGAATAGGCAAGATACTCTGCTCGATAGACAGTAGGGGATTCAGATTCAAGCGAAATAGTCCAAAAAGGTTGATAACTTTCTAATTTTGGATGGACTATTTTTTCTTGGTAATCGGTACCCGTTAATTGTAAGTAAAGATGATGTTCTTTGGGTACAATGGTAAGGTCAAGTTCTTGTGTATTGACGCTAAATTTATGTCTTGGCCCTAATTTAATGACATTTCCACCCGATTCAAAGATTTCGGATTTGTCACGTAAAGAACGTATTGCTTGATCTCTGGCACTTTTGAAGCGTGATTCAATATCATCAGCTTTGACATTATCAAAAAGTGCACGTAATTTTTCGACTATTTCACGAATTTTCAGCGCTAAAGGATCGGCAACAAAAAAGGCATTGAGTTCGTTTTGATCTGAAAATTTTGCGGTTCGTCTTGGAATACTGTCTAAAATTCTATCAGCAGCAGTGAGTAGCGATTCCGTTCGTCTTGTTCGATCTTCAAGTAGTGCTTGTTTGTGCGTTTCGAATGATTCTAAGATTTCTTCACGTTTTGCCAGTATGTCATTTAAAAACTCTTCACTTTCGCTAAACTGATTTTCCAGTTCTTCAAGTTGAACTAATAGCCTTGATAGTTCATCGTCACATTTTTCTGGCGTGGTGGCTAAGCTTAATGCACTGGCAATACTTTGACTAAATAGTTTGAATTGCGCACCAAATTGCGCCACCATTTCAACGCTGGATAGATTTTTCCGTTTTTGGTTAATGCGTGCTTTGGTTTGATTGAGTTTGGCATAAACTTCGGCGATCGATTCAATAATTTTGGTTTGTAGTGTTACGTCATCAAATTTTAATGATGCCATTAATTGTGAAAGCATATCTAAGTTTTCAGACATTTGGTCAGCGGTTTTTATCGGTTCGATAAGTTTGGCGACTGTGTCTGCTTTAGTAAGATATTTTTCAATTTCATCTATTTGGGTGATAAACGGTTCAAGGGCTTTGTCACTGCCTAAAAATTCGGCTGTCGCTAATGATACGATAGATTGGCGTTCTTTTAAGGCTTTTTCCATTATGTCGATCTGATTCAAATCAATATAACGGTAGGTTCTTAATGTCACTAAACTACCTAGCTGCATTTTTATCGCATTTAGCGCATCGACATATTCTTGTGTTTCTTGCCAGCTGTCGGGATAGAGTTTGGCTAATAAGTCTTGTTGGTTTGAAATCGCTTCACGCATGGCGCTTTCAGATTGTCGGCGTATGCTTTCCACTTTTTCATATTCATCTATCACTAATTCACTCGTTTGTATAATGTTACGTAGTACAGGCGTAAAAGATAGATTTTTTTCATCGTTGAGCCAAAAATAGCTGTCAAATAACCGTTTTGTGTCTTCACTTAGTTTGCTGTATAGTTGGGATGAAACCGATTGGTTATCAATTTCACGTGCAATAAAGTAAAGATCTGAAATCCCTCTGACCAGTTCCGCATTACCAATCTTGCCTAAAAAACTGTTGTTAGTTGGTTGTGTTGCTGCAAATTCGTCACTATAAAAGGGGGTTTGCCAAATTTGCATTGGATGAACACGAGTCGGGTCGTTATTTTCACCTTCAAATACCACCATTCGACCGTCTTCAAACACTGCATAACCATGACCTAAAATTGGATTATCAAGTTTTCGTTCGATCATATTGTAGTTGAACAATGCTAAGCGACCTGAACTTGGTTCATAAAATATGTAAAGGACATCTTCGCCATTGGGTGAACGTCTGATACGTCTAAATCGCATACCCGACATGGATTGATCGAAAGTTTTATATTCCCCATTTTGTAGATAATATCCACCAGGAAAGATTACACCATGATCTTCTGGTAGCTGAATACAGGCTTGTCCAATAAAATCGATGCGTTGGGCTTTTTGAGTGAGGGTGTTATAGATTAAATAGCGCCAATTTTCTTCACGATACGGTAAGACTTTTAGCAAAATTAAGGATCCGACTTTTGCGTATTCAATTTTGGCATCATTAATGGATTGATTTTTGTCGAGTACTTCTTCACTGTAGATTCCCAGCCCGTCATTGGTGTTGTTTTCACATTTTATGGTTAAGTCACCGCCAATGGTTTCAACAAAAACAGTATCTAAAATATTTACATGAGGGAATCGTCCATTGACGATATTGTCACGTGTGGTTTCAATCCATTCAAAATCGTAAGCTGGTGGTAGCGCTATATCACGTTCACCACGATTATCAATGTAATCAATGGTTTTTTTGTCACTTGAAATTGACCAACGAAATACACGAATGTCACTGACTCGCTCACCAATTTGGAAACTGGCAAGTAGCTTTCCATCTCGTTCAACTAATTGGAGTAATTGTGCATTTTTATAATAGGTGTAGAGTTCATTAAAATCTTGAACAAAGCGATCAATATTTAAAAAGGTATTGGATAGATCAACCGAATCGGCTTCGTAATTGCCATCTCGTTCTACAAGTTGATAAAGCGAGAATACGTCTTCGATTTTGGTCTCTTTTTTTAATCCTAGAAAGACGTTGTAACCAAAAAGTAACCAATCACCAAATCGAACTATGTCTCTGGCGATACAGTTATTTTCAGTTCTGATGCGAATACGTC
The DNA here is from genome assembly GCF_046635805.1 of Gilliamella sp. CG13. NCBI lineage: Bacteria > Pseudomonadati > Pseudomonadota > Gammaproteobacteria > Orbales > Orbaceae > Gilliamella > Gilliamella sp. CG13. The sequence continues at coordinate 269,849 of NZ_JBIDFM010000001.1, read as the reverse complement.
CGATAATTGACATGTCACTTTTGCCAAATTCGGTCAGTCGTTGTTGATTTAGGGCTTCGGTTTTTTGGTTTAGTTCTTGTCCTAGCGAAGTCAAACGTTTACGAAGGATTTCATAAGCACCGCCTTCGGCGACCGCTTTATCGAGTGTTGTTTGTTGTTCATTTTCTTGTTCTATTTCTGCCATTTTTAACTCTTGATCATTATCCAGAAAGGCGATTGTTTTCGGTAGGCTATTATTGCCTTACCGAAAACAGGTGATAGTGATAATGTTGTTTTAATCATTATCAATAATGTGCAGTTGGGTTAGCTGTCACTTTCTTTTTTGCTATCCGATGGTAAAAATTGTTTAGCTAATGCTTTTAAATCAGTATTTTTTAATGTGTCTTTGATATCAATGTCTTTATTTCCGGATAGGCGTGATAAGACTGATTGTAGAGCAGATTGCAGAACAGGGCTTTGGTTAACTGTTCCTTCAATTGCTTTACCTACGCTAATGGCTTTAGAGAAGCTGTTAAAGAAGTTGTCATTACCGCCAACAATTTCAATATTTGCTTTACTAAATGCAGCTGCAAGTACGTCTGCTTGTTCTTTAGCGATTTCTTTATTCGCAGCAATTGCTGCCATTGCTTGTTCAAAGCCTTTTTCGAGTGCCAAGCGGAACTCTTCGTGATTTTTAGATTGTTCACTCATGGTGCCCATTGCTTGGAATTTTTCAATTAAACCATTTGCTTCAGCAGTTAGTCGTTCACGTATAATCAGTGCTTCAGCCAGACCTTGTTCTTTCATTGCAGCGGCTTTAGCAAATCCAATGCGTTCATCACCACGTGCTTGAGCAGATAGTTTTTCTTCCAATATTTTCGCTTCGGTCAGACCTTGTTTTTCAATTGCTGTCGCTTTCGCTTCAATGACTTTTGCTTCAGATAATCCTTTTTCTTGATTTCCTCTTGCTTCTGCTAATAAGGTTTCAGCGGTAATGTTGGCTTTGACTAATCCTTCTTTTTCTTCCGCTTCGGCACGTGCTTTACGTACTTTTGCTTCAGCAAGTCCAATTGCCGCTTCTTCCGCTTCTATACCTTGAGCAAGTTGTTTTTTCGCTTCGGCTTGTTTTGCAGCAGCTTCAAGTTCGGCTTGTGCCATGGTGCTAAGTTCGACCGCACGATGTTTCGATGCTTGTTCATCCGCTTCGGCTTGTTTAACTTGTTTGACTAATTCTTGCTCTGCTCGTGCTTCGGCTTCGATAATTGTTGTTTGTTTTTCTCGATCTGCTTTTGATACTTCGCGCACTTCTTTGATGTTTTCTTCTTCAATCGCAACGGTTTTTTCAACCGCTACACGTTCACGAATCACATTGGCAATATGTTTCTTTTCTTCTTCAAGAACTTTATCTTTTTCGATTCGTTGTAATTCAACTTCACGTTCACGAGCGACGATTTCAAGTGATCGAGCACGTTCAACACGTTCTTCTTCAATGGCAATTGCTCGTAAGCGGTTTTGTTGTGCAACTTCTACTTCACGCAGCCGGTTTTCTTCACGAACTTCGATTTCTTGTTGCGATTGAATTCTTGCTTGTTCAGCTTTTAATCGCTCTTCTTCTTGAACTTTTAATGTTTCAGCTTGTTCACGTGCTCGAATCGTTTCAATCTCACGTTTTTGACGGGCTTCGGCATCGGCTTGTTGACGCTCAAGTTCTAATTTAGCTTCAATCGTTTCTGTGTCTTTTTTCTTTAAGGCTAATTCAAGATCTCTTTCCCGTTTGTTGGTTTCATCTTTATGGATAGCGGTGATAGCCGTGATTTTATTAATCCCTTCTGCATCAAAAATATTATCCGGATCAAGCGATTTAATCGGAGTTTGCTCTAAGTAATCGATAGCGACATCTTCTAAAGCATAACCGTTAAGATCTTTTCCAATCACATCAATGATTCGTTCACGGAAATTCATCCGATCTTCAAAGAGTTTGGCAAGTTCGAATTGTTTACCAACCGTTTTTAACGCTTCCGAGAATTTAGCACTAAATAGGGTGCTGACGGCTTTTTGATCTGATGCACGATCAACGCCGATCGATTTTGCCACTTTTAACACATCTTCTGTGGTTTCGTTGACACGTAAATAAAAGGCAACACAAATATCTGCACGTAGATTATCTTTACAGATTAATCCGTCTTTGCCTCGACGTTCCACATCAAAAGTAATCAATGATATTTTCATAAATTCTTTTTTGTAGATTACAGGATAGACTAACGCGCCAGTAAAGTGTACCTTCGGTCTTGACGTCATATCGTTAACAATAAGTGCAGTACCTTGCGGCACTTTTATATAAAATGCTTTGAATAATAAGAAAAATCCAACAATAACAAGGAATATAATTCCGATTGTTAACAAGAAAAATATGACTGTATCTTGATTGATTGACATGATTTGTTTTTCTCCAAAAAAATAATTTTGTTATCCATTAAACTCGTCGAGGCTAATAATTTCATAGCTATTATTTGTTTTATCATAGCTTAGCAAAATGGCTTTATCGCCACGTTTGAATTGATATGATTCGTTACATCTAACTTGTAAGATTAGACCTGCTCCACCGTCTTCATACGTTGCTTCACCTTTGGTTTCGCTGACAGTACTGGAACGGATTTCAACAGTTTGACCTAATAATGATTTATGACTATTGGCTGTATTGAGTTTGCTAAAAATAGGGCGTAGAGGTTTTATTGTAAATGCGGTTAAGTACACCGCCGCGATAAAGGCCGTTATGAAAATTATTAATCCTAATAAGTAGTAAATTAGCGCATAATGACTAATTGGTATCATGAAAAAACGAAATGAAAAATAGCAGATAGTCCATCCAAATAAAGAGATTAGGGTAATGACTAATGTCATGGGGACTTCGTTGAATCCTAACTTCATGAGTAAACCGCTAAATCCTGAAGCTGGATTATCAGTTGATAGTTGTTTGACATCTATATCAAAATCAATGTCTAAGCAATCAACCGTTAAAACGCCAATTGATGCAACCAACCAATACAGTACGCAAATCGTGACTAATCCACTAAAGATGACGACTGGAAAAGAAAAAAAGATTCCCCAGAAAAGATCCATTATATTTCCTTAAATTTCATTCTTCCAAATAGCGATATTTATAATTTTTAAGTTTAAAAAATAAATAACTATTTTAGTTTGTTTGTTTTTCTTTTAATCTGGCTAAAATTGCCATCGCGCTTTGATTGCCTGTTTTAATTCCTGCTGCTTCAAGCTTGTTATCAAGTGAACTTTCATTTTCTGCTGTTGCCAGTTCATTTTTTGCTTCAATAATGGCAGCATTTTTTTCCTGACGTTTTTTGATACGTTCTAAAGAATCTAACGCCGTTTGTAATTTAGCGGTCGAACTTCCATAACGTTGAGCAATCGCAGTTTGAGCTTTTTGCACGCTTTCGGTCGCTTTGACAATATCAACTTGTTGTTTTAAATTGCGAATGTTAATTTCAGTTTGTGAAATGGTTTGACGCAAGTTTTTTACACTGTCAGAAAAATAGGTCACCTGTTTTTGGTAGTTATCATGTTCGTTTTCAAGTGTCACTAATTTTTCAGCAATTTCTAATGCAAGTTCTTCATTATTTGAATCTAATGCTTTTACTGCGTAGCCTTCGTATTCAGTAATTTGAGTTTTAACTCTTTTTGCTTCTTTTTCCGCTATTTTTTGTTGAGCAAGGACGTTCGCTAGCGACTCTTTCGCTTGTTTGAGTTCTGCATCGGCGTCTCGGATTTCTTGATCCAATATGCGCAAAGCTTGGGTATCGATAATGGATTCACCGGCTTCGTTAATACCGCCTCGTAGTGCCGTAATCAGTTTTTTGAAAATGGTCATTGTTTAATCTCCTTATTGTTGATATTTATTCTGTAGTTAAATATTAAAGTAATGTTCGTAAGCTTCGGTCGCTTTGATCACATTATCGGATAAGGTTTCTAATTCATAAATGACATTACTTAGTATCGATGTCGCACTAAGCGCACCATACATAATATAGTTAACTGAGCCATCTCCCGTTTTTTCAATCGCAATGGTTGATAATGGGAAAAGTTTACGAGTACATAAAATTTCTTCGTTAAATTGGGATGGTTGTTTAATTATATTAACAGGCCAAAGTAGCGCTTCAACAATAATTTGTTGATTTGATACACTTAAAAATAGTGGTAAGTCACCATATTCATGCATGATAATATGCAAACAAGCATCAACACCATCAATGATTTCGATACTTGCAGAACCTTGTTTAACTAATTCAGAATTGTTTAATTCATCATAAAGATCTGTAATTAACCAAACTTTATTATTTTTCATTTCGTTATATTCCTGTTTATCATTAAAACGCTGGTTGTTTATTACCAAAGGTTGTCGAAATTGCTTTTCAATATCGAGTAACCTTGAAGTATTTTCTGGCAAAATCCAAACTTCTTTTTTGATTAAGCCCTGATCACGCAGACGTTGTCGATACTGCTGCTGATAAAAAGCCGAACTTTTTGTCTCTTTCATTTTTTTCATAAAAATTAGTTAAGATTTTGTTAGTGTTTAATGTGAACAATATTATCATAAAAATATTACATGTAAATATTACATGTAATATTTTTTATGATGATTATTTATTCATGAAAAATTGAGTTATTTTTAAATAATTATTTGATTAATTGTGCTTTATTAATAGTTGTCTGTTGAGTAGCCATTAACGATAGGATAATTAATCTTTATTCAGCGCCATATTATTGAATAAATTTGAAACGTGTTCAATTCGATTTGTTGTTTTTTTTGATGTACCGAATTTTAGGCTAGCTTGCTCTCCTTTTCTAACAAAAACCCGCATAAGCGGGTTAATTGTCAACATTATGTTATCAGGCGATTTTAAAAATCGATATCTAAGCCGAGTTGGAATGTTCGACCCGGTGCAGTAAATAGATCGAGGTATTTACGATCAGATGAACGATATAACTTGTTATTACTTAAATAATCCCAGTATTTTTGGTCAGTAAGATTATAAATACCACCACTTAACTTGACGTTTTTAGTGATGTTAACATAGCTGGTTAAGTCAATGACTCCATGTCCTGCGATTCTAAAATATTCTTCTTTTGAATCAGGAATGGGTTTACCATCATTGTTATAGGATTCCCGTGAAGTTGGGGTGGTTTTTTTGCCTTTTTGGAAAGTTGCATTAATTGCAATACCATAAAATTTATTTGGATCATCCCATGCTAAACCAATGGTACTTTTGAGTGGGGCGATAGAGTCCATTTCAACATATTTGTCACCTAAATAGCTCGATTTTGATTTACCTTGGTTGTAGCCGATTGCAAATTTAGCTGTTAAGCCATTAGCTTGGTCGAACCATGAACCAAAATTAAATTCACTGCTTAATTCGGCACCATAAATGTGCGCTTTATCACGGTTTTCGGCTTGATAAACCAGTCGATTACCCGTTCCGACAAAATCTTTTTTATAGCGTGTGTAAGCGATAAAATTTTTGTATTTATTGTAGAAAGCTGCGGTGGATAAGGTTATTCCTGTCATGGGATGACCTTTAACACCTAATTCAAAATTGTCGCTTGTTTCGGTTTTGAGATTAGAGTCACCAACCAGTACATACATGGTGCTATGCGCTAAATAAGAACCATAAAGTTGATTTTGGTTTGGCATTTGTGCGCTGCGTTTATATTGTAGGTAAGCTGTAAAATTAGGATTGATGTCGTACATCAAAGCGAGTGAAGGTAATAGCTGGAAATCACTGTTACTTTTATATTGTTGGCTTAGTCTAGATGCATCTGCAATGGTGACAGCCATATTTTCTAAATGACGTGGCTTTGTTTTTTGATAAATTGCTCGAATGCCAGGTACTAAGTAATAGTTATGATGATCATTAATATTGAAGGCGATTCGGTCTTCAATAAATCCACCAAGTTGATAAGTACGGCTGTCAGCTTGGGGTTTAGTGTAATCTCCGTCAGGGAAAATCTTTCCATATCTTGGTTTGGCTGATGTATAAAATGGCGATTCGTCCTCACTCCATTTACCATTTAAACCAGCACTTATTTTTTGATTATTATATTGTTTTAGCAAGGTGGTAATAAAATTATAGGCTTTAGTATTGTAATTGGTTTGAATGTTATATTGACCATTTGTTGTATGATTTAGATAGGTGCTGTCATATACATTCGTACGTTGATAATTTAATTGCGTTGTCAGGCTATCTATCCAATTAATATTGGTTGGTGTCCATATATCTTTTATCGCCAAATTGAAGCGGTTGTTTTTACTTCGTTGCTTATCATGCGATTCAATTTTTTTACCATTTTTGTCCCATGTATCATAATGAGAATGTTTAGTTTTATTATTGTAATCGATAGTTGTGTTAAGTTGATGCTCATCAGTCATTTGCCAGCTGAAACCCGCAAGGATTGAATTTGAATGGTAGTTTTCCGGATAGTTATTAATTGAGTTTCCGTAATTTCTTCCTTGCTGCCCATCACGACGACTTAATACGATAATTCCGTTTAGTTCATCATCACCGCCTGCTAATGTGATACCTTGATGATAGCTTCTGTCGGTGCTGTCATAATTATTTTGGAATCCAAAATAGCTGGTTTTTCCGGGGTAGAGGTAATAGCTAGCAGTTTTAGTTTGAAACGACACCGATCCACCAAGTGCATTATTGGCATTACTTACCGAAGTTGCACCAGATTGAATATCGACTTTGTTATACATATAGGTATCGATGTAATCGCGTCCTATTCCATACGAGCCAAAACCCGCTCGCCCGACAGAATTGACGCGTCCTTGTGCAATAGGCAGTGGCATTCCGTCAATATCGATAGAAACGCGATTAGCATCTAATCCTCGAATGTTGTAACCTGTAAAGCCTCCTCTGTCCCAACTACTTTTACCACTGCCAGAACCCGATATGTTGCCCGATGCTGAAATCAATGGTTGGTAGCGCATAAGCGTGCCAAAATTAGTTCCGCCGTCTCGTCGAATATCTTGTTCGGAAATTTCAGTATTGATACCCGGCTGTTTGATTGATTCGTGTGCCGTTACTGTCATGACATCGTTGATTTTTTCATCATCATGTTTGTCAGTTGCTATGGCAGGCATAACGAATGTTAAGCCTAAAGCTAGTGTGCCCGTTTTTTTTAAGTTCTTAATGTATAACATGTTTAACCTTCAATCTTACTAATCTAAATTAAATGATTTTTATCATTCGTTAAAAACAGTTTTCGTGATGCTTGATTGTTTTATCGTTACTGTTAAATGCCTTTAATGCTGAATAATCTAAAGTACTTTCAATTGATTATTCTGGGTAAAAAATTTGATAAAGCTGGGTAGCAACTTCATCCACTCGTGGCCCAATGCCAAAAAGATAACTGTCATCAATGGTTTTAATTCGATTATTTTTGTAAGCGGATGTTTCGGTTATGCCAGATATCGTTTGTAATTTATCCATACCCCCTAATTGTTGTATGGAATGGCTGTTTAATAAAATAACATCAGGATTCATCGCAATTAGCGATTCGGCGCTGTAATTTTTATAGCTGTTATGCGTCGCTAGATTTTCACCACCTGCAATGGTGATTAAGGCGTCAGCGGTGGTATTTTTACCGGCAATGGCATTACTTCCTCCCATTGTCATCATGAATAATACTTTGGTTTTTTGGGGATGCGTTTTAATCTTGTCTTGTAGCTTGGAAAGATGGGTTTTTATTCTGGTAATTAATTGATTACCCTCATGTTGCTTGTTGAGTTTTTGAGCAATCTTTTCAATGTTTTGATAAAGTAATTCAACTGTGCCTGGGACACGTGGTAATGCCAATACGTCAACGTTAGCTTGATGCATTTGTGTTAAAACGTTGTCGGGTTCAATATCATTAAAGGCAATAAATAGCGTTGGTTTAAGCGATAATATACCTTCTATGTTGAGCAGTTTCCAATATCCAATTTGGGGTAGATGTTGAGTTGTTGCCGGATACGTACTGGTTTTATCAACACCGACCACTTGTTGATCTTCTCCCAAAGCATAAACAATCTCTGTTAACGATCCCCCAGCAATGACAATTCTTTGATTAGCTGAACTGATATTTATTAAACCTGATAATGTAAGTATAAGTAAAATAACACTCAGGTTTGTATATATTTTTTTAATCATTACATAATTCCTATAGCTAAAATACAGTTGCATTACACTATATTGAAAATGAGAACTATTATCAATAGTGATATGGTGATATTTTTACGTTTTAGTTGGATATTCGGTTTAAAACTAAGGGGAAATAGAGTAAGAACAATGAATGTTATAAGTGATTATTTTGTTAAAAATGGCAAAAAATTGAAAAAAGGAGATTCAAATTGGTAGTAAAAGAATCTCATCACTCATTGAAAAAATAAAAATATCTATCAAAGTATCAAATGGTTAATAAAAAATTAAATAAAATATATTGATAAATGATAATAATTATTATTTAATCTTTACAGAATATTTAATCAGAATGGCAGTTATGAAATCTTTAGATGTTAGTCCTTTTTATGCGTTAAATTCAGCACTTCCTTTTAAGGATCGCTGGGCGGTTATGCCCTTACAGGCAAGTTTACCCGTTGCCCCACACGAAATTGAACAAAAATGGCAAGAAATTCAAAATGCTGATTTGCGTGGTCGAAAGCGTCTTATTTATATTCATATTCCTTTTTGTGACATTCATTGTCAATTTTGTGGCTTTTATCAAAACCCCTTGCGTAAATTTGATACAAGTACTTATATCGATTATTTATTGAAAGAAATTTCATTGGAAATTAATAATAAAGCCATGCAATCCGCCCCCGTTCATGCCATTTATTTTGGCGGTGGTACGCCTTCGGCTTTAGCTGCCGGGCAATTAGCACGCGTTATCCGTTATCTTAAGCAATATGCGCCTTTAGCCCCCGATTGCGAAATTACGGTAGAAGGGCGTATTTCTGATTTTGATGATGAAAAAGTGGATAGCTATATTGAGGCGGGTGCTAATCGATTTTCAATTGGCATACAAACCTTCAATACGACAATCAGACAGAAGTTAGGTCGTCAATCAACAGAACAAGTAATTATCAAAAATTTTGAGCGTATTGCTTCACGTGATAGTGTGGCATTAGTCTGCGATTTGATGTTTGGTTTACCTAATCAAACTATTGAAACTTGGCAACGTGATCTTGAAATCGTCAATGATCTTCCGTTAGATGGTGTTGATCTTTATTCACTAAATTTACTACCTACCACACCGTTAGCAAAAGGGGTAGAAAACAACCGTATAGCGTTGCCGTCAGTAAGTGACAAATGTCATTTTTATCATCAAGGTGCTGAGTTTTTAGCTAAACAGGGGTGGGTTCATTTGACCAATGCGCATTGGGCTAAAACAAGTCGTGAACGTAACTTGTACAACTTTTTGATTAAGCAAGGTTCGCATTTTTTTGGCTTTGGATCGTGTGCTGGTGGTAAATTAGATACGCATTCGTATATGCTTCATCGTGACTTAAATCAGTATTATATGCAACTTGATCAGGGCAAAAAACCCCTAATGATGTTAACAGGTAAATCCTTATTAGGGGATTGGTTACATCAATTACAAGCAGGCATTGAGAAAGGTCGAGTGGATTTGACTAAATTGACCGAGCATAGTCATTTATTTGATCCTTTAATTAAACAGTGGCATCAAGTTGGTTTACTTCAAGATGAGGATCATTGTTTACGACTGACATTATCTGGTCGTTTTTGGTCAAGCAATATTTTACAAGCTTTGCAGCAGTTGTTATTACAACTGAACAACCCCGAACATATTGAATTACAGCATAAAATGGCAAAGGCTAAGCAAGCAATGAAAGGTCATCCTGCTATGCCTGGTGCACATTCTGAAAAGAAAAATAATCAACCTATTTCACATCATTAAAGGATATTAACATGGTAGATAAGCAAACTCATCTCAGTAATCTTTCAACTTATATGCAAACAAATCCCGAGGAGTTATTAGAAAAAATTGCTCAAGATCATCAAGTGACTTTGACGCAAGTTATTCAAGCCTTACCGGATGCGAAAATTGTTGATGGTTCATATTTTGATATGATTTGGGATGAAGTGACAACTTGGGGCGATGTGTTATTTTTGATCCATACCGGAGATGTGATTGCTGAAATTTCAGGTGAATTACCGCCAGGTTCGCATAGTCAAAAATATTTCAATTTACGTCATCAAAAAGGATTAAGTGGTCATATTAAAGCTGAACATTGTCAATATATTGCTTTTATTGAACGTAAATTTATGAAAATGTCGACAGCTTCGATGATCTTTCTTAATCATATGGGACAATCAATGTTTAAAATTTTTGTGGGTCGTGATGAAAAACATCAGTTAAAACAAGATCAGTTAGAAAAATTTAGAGCATTAGCAAATAAAATTAACTAATGTTGAGATGATAATAGCATGAAAACAATATTAGTTTTTGGTGTCAGTCCAAAATTGGGTACGGGTTATCAGATTTGTCAGTTAGTTAAACAGTGCCAACCAAGTTGGCGTTGTATTGCATTGGTACGAGACGAAACTTTTGCCAAGCAGTTAAGTGAGCAAGGTATTGAGTGTCATGTCGGTGATGCGACCGACTCATCTATGGTTAGCCAGCTTTGTGCATTAGCCGGACCTGACGCCACAATTATTTCAACACTGGGTGGGGAAACCGGAAATTATCTAGCACAACGTATTATTATTGATTGTGCTGAACAAGCCAATATAAGGCAGATGGTGTTAGTCACATCCTTAGGTTGTGGTGATACATGGTCAACATTATCTTTACGAGCTAAACAAGCGTTTGGACATGCGGTACGTGAAAAATCGTTAGCGGAAGTTTGGTTACAAACTAGCACGCTAAAATACCTTATATTAAGACCGGGCGGATTACAAAATGGGGAACTAACAGGTAATGCAAAATGCTATTTTCAGCAAGAGGTACATGGACTGATTCATCGTATCGATTTAGCGAAAGTCATTATTGATAAAATAGCGCATCAGCAACTTAATAATAAAGCTTATACTGTTATTGATCCGAATCTTAAATTTGAACATTAAAATAGCATGAATGTAATTAAATCCATATTTTTAGCGAGGATAGTGAGTGCAACGTTATAGTCATCGTTCATTGTTATGGGGACTGTTTATCGTGCTGTTGGTTTTGATGGTTTTATCAGCTAATACGGGTGCTTTAACATTTCCAGTTTCTCAGTTATTGTCATTATCATTTGATGATCCATTGATGAATATTTGGTTGAATATACGTTTACCTCGTATTTTATTAGCAGTGATTGTTGGTATGGCATTAGCAACTTCAGGCGCTGTCATGCAAGGATTATTTCGTAATCCTTTAGCGGATTCAGGTTTGTTGGGTATCAGCAGTGGCGCTGGTTTGTTGGTTGGTTTGTCAGTTTTATTTCCGACTATCTTTCCACCAATTATGATGCTGTATGGAAAAATGTTGGCTGCTTTTTTGGGTAGTTTATTCATCTGTTTTCTGATCTATCTTTACAGTCTTCATGCCGAGTGTAATTTGGCCAAAATGGTGTTGTTGGGTGTAGCAATCAATGCCATTATCGGAGCAGTAATGGGATGCCTAAGTTATATTAGTGATGAAGCACAATTAAGACAAATATCACTTTGGTCAATGGGGCATTTGGGTAAAGGATCGTGGGAATTAGTGTTAGTTGCTACTTCGTTAATTATCCCTGCTTTGTTAGCCATTTTGGTCCTTTCTCATCAGCTCAATATATTGCAATTGGGGGATGAAGATGCGCACTATTTAGGTATTAATGTTATTCGTATTAAGCAATATTTGTTGGTGCTTAGTGCTATTTTAATCGGTACATCGGTTGCAGTAAGTGGCATTATTGCTTTTGTTGGTTTAGTAGTTCCTCATATGATTCGATTACGTATTGGGGCTAATCATAGCGTGTTATTACCTGCATCGGCATTGGCAGGTGGCTGTTTATTACTTTCTGCCGATACTCTGGCAAGAACGGTTGTTGCACCGACTGAAATACCGGTAGGGTTATTGACAAGTTTAATTGGTGGACCTTATTTTCTTTGGCTCATTTTAAGGCACAAATAACGGGTATAATTTGACGATGTTGATAGCAAAAAACTTAACTTTTTATTGTGGTACTCGGTGTTTAATCGATGATGTGTCTTTAGATATTCAAGCTGGCGAAATTGCCATTATCATTGGTCCTAATGGTGCAGGTAAATCAACTTTATTACGGCTTTTAACGGGTTATCAGACCCCATCATCTGGCGATATTTATCTTTTTGATAAAGCGATGACACAATGGTCTGCTAAGCAATTAGCTAAAGTGAGAACGGTGATGTTACAGCATAGCCAGATGACGTTTCCTTTTACGGTAAAAGAAGTGGTGGCAATGGGGCGAGCACCTTACGGTAAACTTCATTTTGAACAAGCCATTCACGAAACTATGCAACAAACTGATTGCTTGAAGTTGGCTAGCCGTGATTACCGTAGCTTGTCAGGCGGAGAACAGCAACGTGTCCAATTGGCTCGCGTTTTGGCACAATTATGGCAAGAGGAGCCAACTGAAAAGCTACTTTTTTTAGATGAACCCACTTCAGCATTAGATTTGTATCATCAGCAACATACATTGCGATTATTAAAACAACTCGCCAAAGAACAGCAACTGGCAGTGTGTTGTGTGTTACATGATCTTAATTTGGCTGCCTTGTATGCGGATAAAGTGTTGCTTCTTAGTCAGGGAAAAATCGTTAAGCAAGGTGTACCTGCTGAAGTATTAACTGTTGAAAATATTAATCATTGGTATGGGGTTGAATTAGGTATTATTCCGCACCCTAGTAATGCTATGGTTCCGCAACTCTATTTAATGCCTTAATTTTGATAAATTAAGTTAATCAATCGCTCCATTTTTAAGCAATTTCAGTATATAATTAAGAAAACTTAACAAATGGGGCTTATAATGACGAATGAAAATAGTGAAAATTCCGTTCCTGTTTCAGATCTTATATCAGCAAAACCTGTTTTTAGTTGTCAATTTGATGGTAAAGGTAAAGCCAATCCTTTAAATAATGATTGCCAAGCGACGGTGCAAAAGCCATGTTGGATCCATCTGGATTTTGCTAAATCCGAAACGATTAAGTGGATTAATCAGACAAAATTGATTCCGGATTTAGTGAAAAATGAGTTAATTAAACCCAACCAAATATCGAAAGAAATTCGTTTTGATACAGGTATTTTAGTCGTATTAAAAGGTGTCAATTATACGCCAAATGAATTACCCGATCCGATTGTAACCTTCCGTTTTTATATTACCGATAATCTAATTGTTTCGACCCGACATCAACAAATTGATGCGATTTTCCAATTAAAAGATAATTTAGAAAAAGGGATAGGGCCTGTTGATGTTGCTGATTGGTTAATTCAAGTATCCGAACTCATTAGTGATCAAGTCAATTTATCGTTTGATAGTGTACATAACAAAATTGTTAAACTTGAAGACTTAGTATTAAATCAGCGAATTCTTTCACATAAAGAAATTGGTCGAGTACGTAAACAGTTGATCATTCTTCGTCGATTATTATCTCCACAACGGGATATTTTTGTCAAAATTTCAACCGAAAGGATTTCTTGGATTGATGATAACGATCGCCAACGTCTACATGATATTTCTAATCAACAAAGCCACTATGTGTCAGATATCGATAGTTGTTTATTGCGTCTTGCCTCGATTATGGAGCAAATTAATAGCTTTTTGGCAGAATCGACCAATAAACGAATCTATTTAATGTCACTATTTACCATTATATTTACACCAATCACGTTTATAACCAGTTTACTTGGTGTCAATCTTGCCGGTATTCCGTTTAGTGAGCATCCTTGGTCTTTTGTTGGGTTAATCTTGATTCTTATTGTTATTTCTATTATTTCTGCCATTTGGCTTAAGTTCAAAAAATGGTGGTAAAAACCCGTTTTAAAATCACAACAACTAAAAAATGATAAAGCTGAATCTTGTAACATAATTAATCAATTAAATGATATTTTAAAAGCTTTAACATGCATTGTTGACGATGTATTGGCAAAGTGATAAGTGTTGTGCTTTCAATCTTAGTTGATTTCAGCCTTGTGATAAGATTATAAATAATAACTGTCTTCTTTAGGGTATTAGGATTACTTAAACAGACTAAGCTTAGTTATGTTCTTTTAATGCATTGTAAAGATTAGGTTATTTTTGTGTTTATTGTTGAAAATGATTATCTGCAAATTATTGCGCTTGAATGGCGTTAAGACTTATGTAACAATTTTCAACCTTATTGAGCATTAATAACAGACTCAGCAGGATTGGAAATTTTAAAGGATAATATGATAATTTATGGAGCCTTACCTTATTTGGCCTATCACACGGGTTTTAAGATTGAATGGTACACGACAAAGCAAAAAAGTCGAAAAGAACAAGGTTTGATGTGTTTAGACAAACATATTTTAATTTGTTTTTATTGTCGCATTCTGCCTTGTAGGGATGCTGACAAGGCATTGTTATTGAAGATGTTAAATCATTTAAATTTTAGCGTTAAATCATCCTATCAAACTTATTTTGTTTCAAATTTATGATTAAGACTAATAATTATGCAATCTAATCAAACTTATCGTCTGTTTATTGCTGAAAAGCCCAGTCTAGCAAGGGCTATTGCCGATGTTTTGCCTAAACCACATCAAAAAGGAACGGGTTTTATCAAAGCCGCTAATGGCGATATTGTGAGTTGGTGTATCGGACATCTTTTAGAACAAGCCACCCCAGAAGTGTATGATGATCGCTTTAAAAAATGGGTGATTGATGATCTTCCTATTGTTCCGGAAAAGTGGATTTTGATGCCAAAAGGGAGTACAAAAAGCCAATTTGATATTTTAGTCGAATTGATTAAATCTGCCGATCAGATTGTACATGCAGGCGATCCAGATCGAGAAGGGCAATTATTAGTCGATGAAGTTTTGAATTATTGTCAACTCACGCCCGATAAACGCAAAACAATTAAGCGTTGCTTGATTAGTGATTTAAATGCCAGTGCAGTTGAAAAATCGCTTGAACAATTACGCAGTAATCAAGATTTTATTCCGCTCTCTACGTCAGCGCTTGCAAGAGCCCGTGCTGATTGGTTGTATGGTATTAATATGAGTCGTCTTTGTACACTGGTGGGGCAACGAGGCGGGTATCGAGGAGTGTTATCCATTGGACGGGTACAAACGCCTATTCTTGGTTTAGTGGTAAGGCGTGATTTAGATATTGAAAAGTTTGTTCCCAAACCGTTTTATGAAGTTTTTGCTGTACTTCAAACCCAGCATAATGAAATATTTAAGGCCAAGTGGCAACCTAGCGAAGCTTGTGCTCCCTATCAAGATGAAGAAGGGCGAGTTTTAGTCAAAGCATTAGCCGAAAATGTTTGTCAAAGAATTAAAGATCAAACCGGTATTATTGAGAAAGTCAGTAACAAAAAGAAAGAAGTTGCACCGCCTATGCCATTTAATTTATCTGCTCTTCAAATTGAGATGGCTAAAAAAAATGGGTTAAGTGCACAAGATGTGCTTGATATTTGCCAGTCATTATATGAAAAGCATAAACTGATCACCTACCCGAGATCCGATTGCCGTTTTTTACCCGAAGAGCATCTTAACCAAATAATCAGTGTAAAATTAGCAATCGAAAATAATTGCCCGGATTTACAGCCTGCTATTGAAAACGCTGATTTTAGTTTGCGGACAAAAGCTTGGAACGATAAAAAAGTTGAAGCGCACCATGCCATCATTCCAACACAGCGCAAGGCTAAAATGGACAATTTAACGGATAATGAAAAATTAGTTTATCAGGTGATTGCAACCCAATATTTAGCACAATTTTATCCTGTATATAAATACGCTGAATTACAAATTGATGTTGATATTCAAGGTGGAAAATTTATTGCTAGAGCAACGCAAATGCTTGAAGCAGGCTGGAAAGCGTTGTTTGGAACGAAAACTTTACAAGCTGATCAATCCGAAGCGGATGCAGAGAGTAATGGATTGTTAACTAAATTAGTGAAAAAAGGGGAGGCAGTGCAATGTATCGATGCTGAACTTATCAGTAAAGAAACACAACCCCCTAAACCTTTTAATGATGCAACTTTACTTTCCGCAATGACAGGCATTGCAAGATTCGTTAAAGATCCAGAGATAAAAAAAATATTACGGGAAACCGATGGTTTAGGCACAGAAGCAACCCGAGCAGGAATAATAGAACTGTTATTTAAACGTCAATTTTTAACACGACAAGGCAAAACAATTCGTGCCACTCCAGTTGGACGTAAGTTAATTTTATCGTTACCAGATATTATGTCTATCCCCGATATGACTGCGCATTGGGAACGACAATTAGATGAAATCAGTAAAAAGGCGTTTTCTTACCAACAATTTATGAATCAGTTAAATCAATCATTGCTTGAACTTGTAGAGCAGCTTAAAAATGCCCGTTTAAATATACGTGCTTAGTTCCCATATAACTATTAAGGCGACGTAAAGCCCAGATTTGTCGCCTTATTTATTACCACAGCAGATAAAGCCTTCGAAATTGGGTTATGATTGATGCGATTCTTCTTTACTCATTATGGATTTTTCAAAACTAGGATTACTATTATTACTTTCTTGAATAATGCGAACTAGTTGATCATTAGCACGCTTTAAAAAAGTGTCGTCTTTCAAAATCAATCGATAGGTATTAAGCCTTTTTAAAGGCGCTATGGCGAACTGAGTTGCAATCAATAAGATAATAAAAATGGTTATCGAGGCAATGATTATATTAATCATTGAATTTGATCTAAAAACGGTATCAAGATTCGATATCACCATAATAAAAGCGAGAATGAACCCAACACATAATAGGATGACTTCTTTAACTAAAAAAGGATTGACTGCCGTTATTTTATTTTGTCTGATACAAAAGTATTGGGTTAGTGAATTTAATTGTAATAAATTGATGATGTTTTTAATGTCAGCATTAATTAACGAAATTGCGATTCTTTCTTTATTCATGTCACCGGTTTGATAAAAACAGACCTTGTCCCAAAGAAGTTTACTTTTAATATTATTCAAGTAATCCTTTTGGTATTTTGGCTTAGGTGTCTTTTCTAAAATATCAGCATATATAATGATATTATCGAGGTATTGATTGGGTGATCTTTTTCGATTGAAAAACCATAAAAATGAAAGTGCGAAAATGATCACGAAATTTAACCAATTAGTATCGAGTAATGTTATGAGTTCCACTTTCGTTTTCCTTGCGTTGAACAGTATTAGTTATTGTAAATGATATTAAGTTTTGTGTGTATTATTTATATACAAAAAAGCATTTATTGGGGCGATAAGTGCTGTTTTTAAGCTGTTATGACCTTTTTAAAGGATTATTGGTTGACTTATTTTGGCTAAAGGCGTATAAATTGCCCGCCTTTGAGCTTTTCTTACTTTTTTAACTATTAGGTGGTTAAAAATGAGGGTTAAGAAAAGTTGAAATACAAAGTGTTGAGTTCAATTTTATAGGAGAACTATGGACGCTCAATCGGGTCACCCCATATATGGGGAGATGTATTCAAACACAAATCATTATCGGTTAATGAACCTGTCTAAATAATCATTTTTTCAGTTCACGCGCCGAAATTGATCGAACGGTAACGGTGAACGATATGCAATTTTTTACACGCTATCACACAAATTCAAAACATCATGGTGCGCACATCTTAATGTTGTGTTCATTACTTTTTTCAGAAAAACATTTAGAACCACCGAGTTGTATCTAATTCTTAATTAAATTATCTCGCTAAATTATTTTTTGCTCAGCCATCGCTTTGAGTGCGGTCATGCTGTTGCATTAAAGTCTTAGCTATTCAATTAGTTACTTTGCTTATTGTTATTTTTTAACAGTGAGTAGGCATATTTTTGTCTAAAAAATTATGAATATAGGTACATAAGATGACCAAAAACACTACAAAAATTCATTCACAAACAAGCTCAGATATTAAAGCAATTCATGAAGCTCAACATAGCTTAGATAGCATTTTATCTAAATTTCAATCGAGCTTGTCCGGTTTAACGCAAGAAAATGCAAAATCAAGATTAGAAGAGTATGGCAAAAACGAAGTAGCCCGAGAAAAAGTCCCTTCAGTATTTATGCAACTATTAATGGCGTTTAATAATCCATTTATTTTTGTGTTACTTATTTTAGCGGTGGTTAGTTTTGTCACGGATTTCTGGTTACCTTTACAAAAGGGGGAAGAAACCGATCTAACCAGTATTATTATCATTTTAACCATGGTTTCATTAAGTGGTTTATTGCGTTTTTGGCAAGAGTTTCGATCTAATAAAGCCGCTGAAGCGCTCAAATCGATGATTCGAACAACGGCAACGGTATTAAGACGTCCGCATAAGGATATGAATCCTGAACATTTTGAAATTCCGTTAAGCGAGATTGTGCCTGGCGATATTGTCTTTTTATCGGCAGGGGATATGATTCCTGCGGATATCCGCTTAATTGAATCACGGGATCTTTTTGTCAGCCAAGCGGTACTGACAGGTGAGTCTATACCTGTTGAAAAATATGACACTTTAGGCGCCGTTTCACAAAAGACAACCGATGAAATTAATGCATCGGATATTGATAAAGATAATGTTCTTGATGTGAATAACGTCTGTTTTATGGGGACGAATGTGGTAAGTGGAACGGCTAAGGCAATTGTGGTTGCCACAGGTGCAGACACGCATTTTGGATCATTAGCTAAATCCATTGTTGGTTCCCGTGCTGAAACGTCATTCGATCGAGGTGTGAATAGTGTTAGTTGGTTACTGATCCGTTTTATGCTTATTATGGTGCCAATTGTTTTTGTGATAAATGGTATTTCAAAAGGGGATTGGGGCGATGCGGCTTTGTTTGCTTTGGCGGTAGCGGTTGGATTAACCCCTGAAATGTTGCCGATGATTGTCAGTGCTAACCTGGCTAAAGGTGCGGTTGGAATGGCAAAGCGTAAGGTTGTTGTGAAACGTCTTAATGCGATTCAAAATTTTGGTGCAATGGATATTTTATGTACCGACAAAACGGGTACATTGACACAAGATAAAATTATCCTTGAACATCATCTTGATAGTCATGGTCAAATTGACCCAGCTGTATTAGAACTCGCTTGGTTAAACAGCTATTATCAAAGTGGTATGAAAAACCTAATGGACAAAGCCATTATCCGTTTCACTGAAGAGAAAACCAGTGTTAAAAAAGTCGGGGTTGGACTTTATAAAAAGATTGATGAATTGCCATTTGATTTTGTTCGTCGTCGTTTATCGGTTGTGGTGCAAAATGGTAATGATGATCATTTGATGATTTGCAAAGGTGCCGTTGAAGAGATGCTGTCTATTTCTCGTTATGTTTATCAAGACGGTGAATATTTGCCATTAGATGAAAAACGCAAACAAGAGTTAATCGAACTTGCTCATAACTACAATAAAGAAGGATTCCGAGTTTTAGCGGTGGGATTAAAAAATATTTCTGCTTCACAAACAAAAACGCAATACAGTGTCCAAGATGAGACTGATCTTGCAATTCGAGGGTTCTTAACGTTTTTAGATCCGCCAAAAGAGAGCGCATACGAAGCCATTTCTGCATTAAATGAACATGGTGTAGGGGTAAAAGTTTTAACTGGTGATAATGAAATTATTACCATAAAAGTGTGTCGTGAAGTGGGGCTAGAGCCAGGAACTCCCTTACTGGGTACCGAAATTGAAAAAATGGATGATGATGAACTCAAAGAACAAATTGAGCAACGTACTATTTTTGCTAAATTAACACCTTTACAAAAATCACGAATCATCCGTTTATTACAAGAAAATGGTCATACAGTGGGCTTTTTAGGCGATGGTATCAATGATGCGCCTGCATTACGTGACGCCGATGTTGGTATATCGGTGGATACTGCAACCGACATTGCGAAAGAATCAGCGGATATCATTTTGCTTGAAAAGAGTTTAATGGTGTTAGAAGAAGGGGTAATTTGCGGTCGAGAAACATTCGGTAATATTATGAAGTATTTGAATATGACTGCCAGTTCAAACTTTGGTAATATTTTTTCGGTGTTAGTTGCCAGTGCATTTTTACCTTTTTTACCTATGCTAGCAATTCATTTGTTGATCCAAAATTTATTGTATGATATTTCACAATTATCATTACCTTGGGATAAAATGGATGATGAGTTTTTACAAAAGCCTCGTAAATGGGATGCGCAAAATATCAAACGATTTATGATTTGGATTGGACCAACATCTTCTATTTTTGATATTACTACCTATGCGTTAATGTGGTTTGTGTTCAGTGCAAATAGTGTCGAAGTACAATCATTATTCCATTCTGGTTGGTTTATTGAAGGGTTACTTTCACAAACTTTAGTTGTGCATATGTTAAGAACACAAAAAATTCCATTTGTTCAAAGTACAGCAGCGTTTCCGGTCATTGTGATGACATTATTGATAATGGTCGTAGGTATTTATATCCCATTTTCTCCAATAGGAAGTTTGATTGGTCTTGCTCCTTTACCTTGGTCATATTTCCCATGGTTAATTGCCACACTACTATCTTATTGTTTTGTTGCGCAGTTAATGAAACGAATTTATATAAAACGTTTTGGGCAATGGTTCTAAATTTGTTGGTAGCGCAAGTAGGCGATATGGAAGTCGCTTACTAAATAACCAAAATAATTGGTAATACCGTTAATTTATGCTAAAGTAACTACCATTATTGGAGATGGCGAGTATTTTATACAAAATACCTGATAAGGATATTGCTAGTCACTCTTTAAAAATTCCATACATTTTCGTGGTGTGATAACTATAACAAAAAGAGGAAATTAAAATATGAAAACTCCACATAAAAATATTATTGTATTGATTAAAAATCGTAAAAAAAGAACGACAAAAGAACAATTAAACAAGTAAAAATTCGCTTTATTATTAAATTTTTTAGTTTTTGTTTTATCTGTTATCATCATAAACCCCTTGTTTGGGGTTTATTTATATTTATTGCTTTTGATAAAAGCACCTACATCAACATTGTTTTCACAACACTAATTTTTTGAATAAAGATTGACTAATACGCTATTGATGTTTTTATCCCGTATTTATGCCTGATTTTTTAAGATTGTGTGTATTTCATCTTTAAGTTTAAGTTTCTGTTTTTTTAAGTTTTCGATAGTTTCGGATGTGTCGATTTCGATACCTGACTCAATATTTTTAATTTTTTGATCCAAAGCATTATGTTGATCAAATAATTTTTGAAATCGTAAATCTGTATTTTTTAATTTTGAAATTAATTCTCGATATTCTGGAAACATAGTGGCTCCTTATGTTGGCTAATGAATGGTTAAATCGTCGATATTGCATTCTTAGCTTACAATATTACTGATTGTTTTAATAGCAATTTAATGAGGATTTAATGTATGAGTGAATCTATCGTTATAGCCAAAAGCAATGGCAAGGATTTATCTATTATCAGCGCATTAGCTAATCGTCATGGTCTCATTTCTGGTGCAACAGGTACCGGTAAAACAGTGACGCTTCAAAAAATGGCAGAGAGTTTTTCTCATATAGGTGTACCGGTATTTTTGGCTGATGTTAAAGGGGATTTGACCGGTTTGGGTGAGAAAGGGATTTTAACAGATAAACTTAAAGCACGCCTAACAAGCATTGGGGTAACTGATTGGCAACCTGAAGCCTCGCCCATTGAATTGTGGGATGTGTTTGCTGAAAAAGGGATTCCGGTGCGAAGTACCGTTTCGGATATTGGTCCAATTTTATTAGCACGATTATTAAATCTTAATGATATTCAATCAGATGTATTACAACTGGTATTTAAAATTGCCGATGACAATAATCTTTTATTACTGGATTTTAAAGATTTACGAGCCTTAGTGCAGTTAATTGGTGATAATGCAAAAAAATTTACGTCTGAATACGGCAATATTTCTTTATCATCGATTGGTGCCATACAACGCAGTTTATTATCGCTTGATCAAGAAGGGGCAGAATATTTTTTAGGTGAACCTATGCTTGATATTCAAGATTTAATGAAAACCGATGCCAACGGTCACGGTATGATTAATATTTTAGCTGCAGATAAATTATATAACTCACCTAAATTGTATTCTGTTTTTTTGTTGTGGTTGCTGTCAGAACTGTTTGAACATATGCCTGAAATTGGTGATCCTGATAAACCTAAATTAGTCTTCTTTTTTGATGAAGCGCATTTACTATTTAATGATATTACCCCCGCTTTATTACAGAAAATTGAGCAGGTAGTCAGACTGATTCGCTCTAAAGGCGTTGGTATCTATTTTGTTACTCAAAATCCTACCGATATTCCCGATACCGTTCTTGGTCAGCTTGGCAATCGTGTCCAACATGCGCTTAGGGCATTTACGCCTAAAGATCAAAAAGCAGTAAAAGCCGCGGCTCAAACTATGCGAGCTAATCCCAATTTAGATACCGAAAAAGTGATTATGGAATTAGCTGTCGGCGAAGCCTTAATTTCTTTTTTAGATGAGAAAGGGCGTCCTAATATGGTCGAGCGTGGTTTTGTTATTGCACCAAATTCTAAAATTGGTCCAATTACACCTGAAAAAATTCCTGAGATTATTAAACAATCGCTATTTTATGATAAATATGCTAAAACTGTCGATCGGCAATCCGCTTATGAGAAAATAAAAGCAGGTTTTTCATTGGATAATTCAGCTAACGTTCAATCAGCTGATGATGATAATTCAACAGAACCAGCTGAAAAATCCAGTAGTGGTGGTTGGTTAGATATGCTAAGTTCTCTGTTTTTTGGTCATAAAGGCCCAAGAGGTGGTCAACAAGATGGCTTTGCGCAAAAAGTTGCTCGAAGCGCAACGCGACAAGTAGCCAATGAAATCGGTCGACGCATTACTCGTGGTATTTTAGGTGGATTTAAACGATAAATGCATTGGGCTTATAATTTATCGTATTGAAACTTAATCTAATATAAACAGCAAAATAGGAGTGTTTGCAATGTTTAAATTGTTTGTGGAATGGTATAAAAGACGATTCAGTGATCCGCATGTGGTATCGTTGATAGTGGTTTTAGTCTTCCTGTTTTTAATTATTTATTTTTTTAATAAAATTCTTTTACCCGTTTTCATTGCAATCGTGCTTTCCTATTTGCTTGATACCCCAGTCAATTTTTTGTATCGAAAGGGCATTCCACGCACTTTTGCGGTTATCATTGTATTACTCATTTTTCTTCTTGTTGTTTTAGCATGTTTTATGATTCTGGTACCTTTAGTTTGGCAACAAAGTATTAGTTTGATAACCAATATTCCAAACATGCTCAATTTTGCTAATAAGTTTTTGACATCACTGCCGGAACACTACCCCGAACTGATTGATGTTGGATTATTTGATTCTATTATTCAAGGCATTACTAGCAGGGTCGTGCAAACCGGAAATTCGTTATTACAATTCTCTATTGTTTCCCTGTTTGGTCTTGTTTCAGTTGCAATTAATGCCGTGCTAGTCCCTATTATGATGTTTTTCTTTTTGAAAGATAAAGCAAAAATATGGGGATATTGTTCTCGTATTCTGCCTAAAAATCGAGGAGTGTTAAATAAAGTCGCCGCTGAAATGGATACGCAAATTGCTAACTATATTGTAGGCAATGTTTTGCATATTCTTATTCTAGGTATTAGCGTGTATATTCCATTTTGGTTTTTTGGTTTAGATTATGGATTATTATTGGCGGTAATTGTTGGGCTTTCGGTGTTGATTCCTTATATTGGGATTATTATTTCAAGTATTCCGGTTATTCTTATTGCTCTATTCCAATGGGGCATCAGTCCAGAATTTGGGTATTTGATTTTCTTTTATGTGCTTATTCAGGCTTTAGACGGTAATTTGTTAGTTCCTTGTCTTTTTTCCGAGAAATTGAATCTTCATCCATTAGTAATTATTTTAGCGGTGATTGTATTTGGTGGATTATGGGGATTTTGGGGAATATTTTTTGCTATCCCACTTGCCACTTTAGTCAAAGCAATTATTAATGCTTGGCCAAATCCGGATGAGATTAATAGTTTTGATAAAGTAAAAGCAGATTAGGTTAATCTGCTTTTAAGATGTCTATTTTGAGTGGTTTTTGAGGTAATCTAAAACCACTTCATGGTGATTACTGGTTTTGAAATCGTCAAAGACTTTTTCGATTTTTCCATCAGTCCCAATTAAGAAACTAATACGGTGAATGCCGTCATAGGTTTTTCCCATAAACTCTTTTTCACCCCATGTGCCAAAAGCTTCACATAATTCATGATTTTCATCAGAAAGCAACGTAAAGTTTAATAATTCTTTTTCTGAAAATCTTGATAACTTTTCTGGCTTATCTGTACTAATGCCAATGATTACCACATTGTATTTTTTGAGGTCATCAGCACAATCCCGTAAATTACAAGCTTGAACTGTACAGCCAGGTGTCATGGCTTTGGGATAGAAATAGATCAACATACGTTGACCTTTAAAGTCTTTAGAGCTTATTAGCTCTCCATCTTGGTCAGGCAACGAAAATTGAGGTGCTTTTTCACCTTCTTTAAGTGGATTAACCATAAATTAATTACCTATGTTAATAGTTTAATATTTTAATCGCTAATGGTATCAAAAACTTTGTGTCATCAATTTAACTTATCTTACTAAAAAAACGACTTGCTGCATCAATAGTATGATTGATTTCTTTATCTGTGTGCATAAGTGACATGAAACCTGCTTCAAAAGCTGACGGTGCAAAGTAAACACCTTCAGTGAGCATATGATGATAGAATTTTTTGAATAATTCAATATCACAATTCATTACATCTTGATAACTGCTTACTTCGGAAGCATTTGTAAAGAAAAATCCAAACATCGCACCCGCTTGATTAACCGCAAAAGGAACTTTATGCTGTCTGGCAGCGGATAAAAGTCCGTTTGTTAGCGTTTTAGTTTTCTCCTCTAATTCTTGATAAATACCTACGTCCATCAATTTGGTTAAGGTTGCATATCCGGCTGCCATGGCAACAGGATTACCCGAAAGCGTACCAGCTTGATAAATTGGTCCGGTTGGCGCTAATTGTTGCATGATATCTGCACGACCACCAAATGCGCCCACAGGCATTCCCCCTCCAATGATTTTACCTAAACAAGTCAAATCGGGGACAATGTCATAATAATCTTGCGCTCCACCTAGTGCTACCCTAAATCCTGTCATCACTTCATCAATAATTAACAATGCCCCATATTCATCACAAAGCACTCTTAATCCTTGTAAAAACGATTTTTTAGCCGGGATACAATTCATGTTGCCGGCAACGGGCTCAATAATAATCGCGGCAATTTCATTTGGATATTGTTCAAACTGTTTTTTAACTGATTCAAGGTTGTTATAATCACATACTAAAGTATGCTTAACAAAATCATTAGGTACGCCGGGTGACGTCGGATGTCCAAAAGTAAGAGCACCTGATCCAGCTTTTACCAATAGATAATCAGCATGACCATGATAGCATCCTTCAAATTTAATGATTTTATCACGCCCGGTAAAACCTCGTGCCACGCGTATTGCACTCATGGTTGCTTCAGTACCTGAGTTGACCATGCGTAGCATCTCTATCGATGGCATAAGTTCAGTGACTAAATTGGCGACTTTAGTTTCAATTTCGGTCGGAGCACCAAAACTGAGTCCATTACGCACAGCGTGAATGACTGCGTCAGCTACGTCTGGATCATTGTGTCCAAGAATCATTGGACCCCATGAGCCTACATAATCGATATAAGCTTTTTCATCAACGTCATAAATATAAGCACCATTGGCACGCTCAATAAATAAGGGTATTCCACCCACGCCATTAAAAGCCCGTACAGGTGAATTTACGCCACCAGGTAAAACGGATAAAGCTTGATGAAAGAATATTTCGGATTTTAATGATTTTGTAAACATATGTTGTATTCTCATTGAAGAAATATGGTGGTATTTATTCATAGTTTCAAAATTATTTCAAGCAACTAAACAAAAATTTAAATAATAGAGTTTTTCATTTTGTAATTTCTTTTTTACACAGTATATAATAAGCAGATCAAGACAGTAGGAGAATAAAATGGGCAATGCTTTACCAATTAATTTTACTGATGCTGCAGCGAATAAAGTAAAAGCGTTAGTCACCGAAGAAGAAAACCCAAATCTTAAATTAAGGGTTTATATTACAGGTGGAGGATGTAGTGGATTTCAGTATGGGTTTACTTTTGACGAGAAAGTAAACGAAGATGATTTAGCCATAGAGAAAAATGGGGTATCGTTGGTTATCGATCCTATGAGTTTACAATACTTAGTTGGCGGTACCATTGATTATGTAGAAGGATTACAAGGCTCACGTTTTGTGGTTGATAATCCTAATGCAACAACGACTTGTGGTTGTGGTTCGTCATTTAGTGTTTAATCTTCAGACCCAAAAATTTTGGGTCTGCGTTCTAAGCAATAATTCATTTTAGAGTTGTTAATATCATAGATAAAAGTTACTCCAATAACATTTCCTTACCAAACTAATCTTGTCACTAAAAAGTTTAATTATAGCGCTATTTTTTGAGCATACTCAGCCGTTAGCTATTGATCCATTAAACATTATGGATGATTACATTATTTTTGTTCAAGCAGTGGATCTGACTTATCTAAAAAATTGAATTTTATTAAACAACTAAAACATCTTTAATTAAATGATTGATAAAGTTTTTTAGTAAAATGTTGATATAAGTTAGTAATAATATGCTTACAAAGGTGTCGTTAAGACAGTGATAAAATAAGTCGATGAAAGAAGGATAAAGAGAGATAGATGTGGTGCCCGGGGCGAGACTTGAACTCGCACGGCCAAAAAGGCCGAGGGATTTTAAATCCCTTGTGTCTACCGATTTCACCACCCGGGCTCAAAACGATTCGTTAAAAATAAATGCGTTTCGAATGCAGTGCATTTTACCCATCTTAATTTCTACGTCAATAGAAATTTAAAAAAAATTGATTAACCGCTCAATGTTTATCATATTTCTGTTTTATTTTAGTCTGTTTCTCTATAACCTTATCGTTGCGTTATAGAATTATTCTGTAAAAGTTGGTCTTGATTAATTCCTTATTAGGAATCTAATTTATTGGTGATCCATTTAACTAATTTCATTTTCCTTTCTCTTGAACAATAGACCCAATAACCTTTTATCACTGAGGGTATAGTTAATTTTATCAGCCATCTGTCATCTTTTTCGATATCATTAGGAAGAACAATGTCCCGTAACACAATATCGATGTCTGAATTAAGTTTTTTAACAATCCAGTCTGATAACGTCATATTGGCTTTTTTGGCTAATTTTTTCCATTTTATAAATTTTTTTTTCTGAGTATGAAAACAAAAACTTATTTGTTTAGTGTTTGAATCAGTAAACATATTTCTTTCCTGTTAAAACTTTATTAATTTTAAGATTTTAACCTCTATTCCTTAATAGATTAACGCATACTAGGTTAAGATTTTATTTTTGAGATTATTTTTTTGATTTTAATGGCATTAAATTGATGCTTAAATAACAACAATTACTTGTCATTTGACTGGGTTCGGTTAACTTGAGGAACAACCAAGGATATTTACTCCATTAACATTTGATGTCATCTTTTATGGTTTGTATTTATAACAAACTGCTTACCCGTCTAAGTATATTGTAGTTCACCTTTTTTATAATGACATGAATATCAATTAATATTTAATCAATAATTATGCATGATTAGAATAATCGGTTTAGTATTATTTCTGATTTTAATCACTTAATCAAATTTATTTTGGCGATTAATATTTGATATTTCTTACATGTAACCTATTGAATTAAGTTAAAATAAGTAAATAATTTTAATTTTTTATTTAAGAAATGAATGGAAAAGCAAATTTTCGATCTGGCTTGAAAACCGATTTTTATCGAAATCATCAGACAATATCCTAACTAGGCTTAGGATGAGCGAAGCGTTTCTAGTATTCCTTAATTGTAATTATCAAATTGTCTATCTTTTAAATGGCATAACAATATGAATTCTAACTCTTAGTTTCAATATAAGTTCAAATTTTTCATGTTTATTAAAAAAATTAAATTGGTAAATTCACTTTTCTTTTTTATTTTAAACATGTATTTTATATACCTGTTTTAGTAAGAGGAAAGAAAACAGGAGTAATGATGTTTTGTATTCAGTGTGAGCAAACAATAATAAAATCAAATGAAAAAGGGTGTAGTTATTCTAAAGGAATGTGTGGTAAAACAGCAGAAGTTTCTGATCTTCAAGATGTTTTAGTCGCCAGTTTGCAAAAGGTTTCATTTTGGGCGGCCATTTGTCGTAGACATGACATTGTGGACAGACAAATCGATAGATGGTGTGCACAAACATTTTTCTCAACGTTAACTAATGTGAATTTTGATGCAGACAGAATGTTGGCGTATCTTGCAGAAGCCGATATCTATTCTCAAAAATTAGAACAGCTAGCCAAAGTTGCTGTACTACAATTTAATGAACATTTACCTGCGTTAACCTATGTAGCCCAATTAAATTTTCCTAAAACTAAGCAAGAATTATTGGATTTTTCTTCTTTAGTGATGTTAAAGCACGATCAAGATAAAGTCGGAAAGGATGTCATTGGACTGCGCTTATTAGCACTATATGGATTGAAAGGGGCAGCTGCTTATATGGAACACGCTGCTGTTTTGGGGCAATTTAATCAAGATATTTACACCGAATATCATGAAATGATGAGTTTTCTTGGCGATAATCCTTCTGACATTAATAAATTATTTCAATTATCCATGCAAATAGGACGATTGAATTATAAAGTAATGGGAATGCTTGATGCCGGCGCTACCAATACATTTGGCGATCCTATCCCGACTAAAGTCAATACTAGACCTGTTGCAGGTAAATGTATCCTTGTCTCTGGTCACGATTTTCATGATTTGCGTTTGATATTAGAACAGACTCAAGATAAAGGCATTAATGTGTATACACACGGCGAAATGTTACCGGCTCATGCTTATCCTGAATTAAAAAAATATTCACATTTAGTTGGAAACTACGGTACAGCTTGGCAAAATCAACAGACTGAATTTGCTAATTTTCCTGGCGCTATCGTCATGACGTCTAACTGTATTATTAATCCTTTTACTAAAGGCTATGCAGAGCGCATCTTTACCCGAAGTATGGTTGGCTGGCCAGGTGTCACTCATATTGAAACAGATGATTTTAGTCCCGTTATAGAGTGTGCATTGAACCAACTCGGATTTGATTACACGGAATTAGAGCATTTTATTACTGTCGGCTTTGCCCGTAATACTTTATTAAATGTAGCACCAACGGTTGTCGAACAAGTTAAAGCAGGTAATATTAAGCATTTCTTTTTAATTGGTGGATGTGACGGCAGTAAAAGTGAACGGCATTATTATACCGAAATGGCAAATCAAGTCCCTAAAGATAGTGTTATTTTAACTTTAGGTTGTGGTAAATATCGGTTTAATATGCAAAATTTCGGCAATATCAACGGCATCCCTCGATTAATTGATATTGGGCAATGTAATGATGCTTATTCCGCAGTGCAATTAGCATTGGCGTTGGTTGAAGCTTTTGGATGTGGCGTGAATGAATTACCATTGACTTTGGTTTTATCATGGTTTGAACAGAAAGCTATAGTTATATTATTGACATTATTGTCGCTAGGTATCAAAGGAATTTATGCAGGGCCTTCAATGCCTGAATTTTTAACCGACAATATATTGAATATTTTACAAGATAAATTTGATCTTCGTATGACTTCTCAAGCCAGTAAAGATCTAAATCAAATACTAAATTATTGTGCAGCATAACAAAACTTAAACTGATTGTTATCCTCATGTTGTTGATGAGGATAACACCATGATAATTTAGTTTTTTAACTTGGTAATAAAAATTCAATTAGTCATAAAAAGAGGGTTAATTTAATCATTGATATTGCCTATAATGTGAGATGATAAGTTTTTTAAGTAGATAGGAAAAATCAGTGCAATTATCAAGTTTTACCGATTACAGTATACGTGTGCTTCTTTATTTATCCACGGTAGATGGTGATCAGCTAGTCAGTATCGCAGATATTAGTCATTATTTTAAAATTTCTAAAAATCATTTGGTTAAAGTCGTTTATAATTTAAGTAAATTAGGTTATGTCGAGACCAAGCAAGGAAAAAATGGTGGCATTAAATTAAAAATAGAAAAAAAACTGATTAATATTGGTACTGTGGTTAGACAAATTGAACCGCTAAATCTTCTTAATTGCAGTTTATCATTTTGTCATATCAGTCCTGCTTGTCGTTTAAAATACTATCTGTCAGATGCTAAAGAAGCATTTTTGAAAGAGCTCGAAAAGTATACGATAGAAGATATTATGGATCCCAATGTGCAATTAAATAACTTTAACTAACAAGTTTAATTAGCTAAAGTTAATTTAATTAGGTGATTATTTTTTTAAGTGGGTTTTAAGCTGACTTATTTTCAGTTTTATCATATGGGTAGATGATGAGTTTATTATCAAACCATTCTGCACAAAAAATGTCTTCGACTTTTTCATATCCTTGTTTATGGATTTCCTGCATGAGCCAATCTTCATCTTTTTTGAGTTGTTCAAGATTATCTTGACTAATACAGCCATTTTCGATGATCAGTTCAGCAATATCTTTTTCACCTTTCTTAATAATGGTTAGCGAACCATTTAATTCATACCAAACTTGTTTTAATTGACTAAATGAGGATATTCCTTGTATGTTCACTAAAGTTTCAAAATCACGTACAGGCAAGTTTGCCTTGGCAAAATTATCTGTTAATAATTTTCCGTTTTTAACTAACTGAATTGCTTCACCGTCAATCGCATCTCTTAATCGAGAATTTTTTGATTTAATAAAGCGAATTAAAATTAATAACGCTGCCCAAATTGCGACAAGCCCAGCGGCTTCCCAAGCTGAAACGGTTGGACTGAGTAAAGCTCCCCCGACTAACGCACCGATTACCATACTACCAACCTGATCTAACTGAGACATCGGGGCAATTTGACTTTTACCCGATAGTTTCACGTAAATAAGCAAAATGATGAGTGCAAGTAAAAATTTCGGTGCCATTTGTAGTAAATACATTTCCAACCTCCAAATTAAAAAGTTATTTTAAGTAGCATTGATCCATGCCTTTTTAGAGAAATAAAAAATTAAATTTAAAATGGTCGAGATTAAATTTAGTGAGTTCTAATTTATGAAGAATTTTTGTTAAAAACGTGTTTTTTCTTGAAATGCAGGTTTTATTATATCTGATTTTTGAAAAATTAATGAGAAAATTATTGTCAGTTGGATTGTAAATTAATCAAATCTAAACTTGATTTTTTACTGATAGACGTTTATATATAATAGTGATAAGTAATGTGCTTATCACTAACCTACAACATACGAGGAGCTAATAATGGTACAAAAATTTGCTTCATACGGTAGTGATGTTTCAGCCGGCACCTATAAGTGTGCTGATTGCGGTTATACTTTTTCCAATCAAAGTAAAAAATCCTTACCACCATGTCCGGATCATAACAAAAAACCACATATCAAAAATGGTTGGTATATTGTTTCAGGACAGGGCGATTCAGTAAAAGATCCTCATCCAGATAAAAAAAAGTAGACGACCATTGCTAAAATACATTCGCTATCTATGTGTTTTGGTTATGAATAGTATAAAAAAAGGAGCGTTGCTTGTTTTTCTACTTATGAAAGCTGCATGATGAAATCAGTAACGCTCTAATCATGATTTAATCCTTATCTTTATATGTAAGCTGAACTAAAAAAAGTGATTAACTTAAAGATGTTAATAAGCGCAAAACGTGTTATCTTTTATAAGATAACGATTTTATTAAATCGAAATAGTTGCGGATTTTCAGTTTTCAACATCACAATGAATTTTATAATTAGGCAATAAACAAAATTTTAACGTAGTTGACTGTCTTTACTGCCTCGACGATTATATAAAATCGCCGCTTTAGCAGACTGTTTATCCAGTTCTTGTTGGCAGTTTAAACAATATTGTACGCCAGGTAATGCAAGCTTTCGTGCTTTTGGAATAGGATCACCGCATTCAATACAGAAATCAGCACTTTGAGCACCTTGTTTAAGTTGGCGTCTAGCATTTTCGATAGCATCAGCAATGGTGCTTTCAATTTGTTGATTAACGGCATCGTCAGATGCCCAACCACTAGCCATATTCGATCCTCCTAAAACTGAGATGGTTAGCTTGTGAAATGGTGATTTTTTAAGCTTTTTCAAGGGGTGTCTTTTAAAATCATTTTTATTGGAGATTATTATGCAACAATATGAGCAAGCAACATTCGCCGGCGGTTGTTTTTGGTGTATGGTCAAACCGTTCGATCAATACGAAGGTGTTATTAGTGTGGTGTCGGGTTATACGGGTGGGCATGTAGTAAACCCTACCTATGAACAAGTATGTCAAGGTGATACCGGGCATACTGAAGCCGTTCAAATTACGTTTGATCCCAAGAAAATTAGTTATAAAAAGTTATTAGATATTTTTTGGCAACAAATTGATCCTACGGATCAACATGGTCAGTTTGCTGATCGAGGAGATTCTTACCGTCCGGTTATTTTTTATCATAATCAATTCCAACATAATTTAGCACTAGAATCGAAAAAAGAGTTAGAGGCAAGTGGTCGTTTTACTCACCCGATTCAAGTCGCTATTGAACCCGCTGTCGCTTTTTATCCAGCTGAAGAGTATCATCAAGACTTTTATAAAAAACAGTCACAACATTACAATCGTTATTATCAATTGTCCGGGCGTTCGTCATTTTTGTCACAGCATTGGCAAGATAAATCTAAACCTAAAAGTGAGTAAGTTATGCAAGATTACCCTCAGTATCGAAGTCAACAAAAATTAATACATTGGCTATCAGCAGTGCTAGTTATATTAGCGTTTTTGCTGATTATGTTTAAAATCATTCTATCTCATTTTTTGGGAGGGATGCCGAATATCTATTTGTTACATAAATCAATTGGTGTTTTAGTCTTCATTGTAACAATATGGCGTATTAAAGTAATTATCCAATATGGTATCCCTGATGTTTTAGATAAACATCAAAGATTACAGCGAATTTTATCAAAATCTACCCAAGGCTTTATCTATATTTTTCTGTTAATTGTTCCGTTATCTGGGTATTTGATGAGTAGTCGCCCGCTCAATGTTTTTGGTCTTGTTTCCATCCCTGCTATCGATATGCCAAATGAGTTTTATCTGTTTTTCCATAGCACTCATTTAATCAGTTCATATTTGCTAGCCGTATTAATTTTGGTACATATTCTCGGGGCTTTATATCATTACTTTTGGCTTAAAGATAAAGTTTTACAATCGATGTTGGCAAAATAGTTAGCTTTAAAGGCTGTTTTGCTAATTAAGTTCTTCAATATTAGCTATTAGGTGACTTATGAATAAACTTACGAAAGACCAAGCCATTTCTAAATTAACCGCTATGCAATATCATGTGACGCAACAAAATGGCACAGAACCACCGTTTGAAAATGAGTTTAATGATAATCATGAAGAAGGATTATATGTCGATATTGTATCCGGTGAACCTTTATTTACTTCTTACGATAAATTTGATTCTGGATGTGGTTGGCCAAGTTTTTCTCGTCCTGTTAATGATCATCATATTCTTGAAAAAGCAGATAACAGTTATGGTATGCATAGAACCGAAGTCCGATCTGTAAAAGGGGATTCTCACCTTGGGCATGTTTTTAATGATGGGCCTAAAGCGTTAGGTGGATTGCGTTATTGTATTAATTCTGCTGCTTTACGTTTTATTCCGGTTAATAAACTGGTCGAAGAGGGGTATAGGGAATATTTATCTCTTTTTGAAAAACATAAATCTTGATTTCCTATCATTCATTTATTGAATGATAGGCGTTAAATGGTAAGTAAAAAGAGCAACAAACATTTAGGGTATGTTGGTTTAATTTCTTCTTTTAAATAGTGCATAACTTATCAGTAAAAAAACAAAACTGGTTATTAACGATCCTATGATTGGATAGATACCAATAACGATACTCATTTGAGCAAATAAGTTATCGGCTATGTAGAAAATAAACCCAAAACTAATGCCGATGATGACCCTAACACCTGTTGACACACTTCGCAGTGGGCCAAATATAAACGAGAGGGCAAGTAACATCATGACAGCAACAGAGACCGGTTTTATGATTTTTTTCCAGAAAAGTAAATCATAATAGCTCGTATCTTGTCCCGAGTTGTGCAGATATTGTGAATATTTATAAAGTCCTGTAGCAGAAAGCGAATCAGGATCAAAAGCAACAATGTTCAATTTATCCGGCGTGATGTTAGTTTCCCATTTCATGGACATCAGATTTGTCCCATTTACTTTAACCGGATCACTAAAGTCATTTCTTTCAACTTGCGTTAATGTCCATTCATTTTTTTTAAATATGCCATAATCAGCATGGGTTATAGACAATAATTGATTATTATCTGTCGCATAAATTGAAATATCGTTAA
The DNA here is from genome assembly GCF_046635805.1 of Gilliamella sp. CG13. NCBI lineage: Bacteria > Pseudomonadati > Pseudomonadota > Gammaproteobacteria > Orbales > Orbaceae > Gilliamella > Gilliamella sp. CG13. Next base: position 235,102 of record NZ_JBIDFM010000001.1, on the reverse strand, counting down.
TGGAATTATCGTCATTAACACGACCAATATAAATATAATTGTTTCCATCTTTTGCCCATAAACTACCTTGTTCAGCTAATAACGAATTGCCATATATTTTTACAGAACGCATATTACGGGCAGTTTGTTCACACTCAGGGGCTACCCATTCACCGATTGCCATAGTAATAATCACTAATGGTATAGCCGTTTTCATAACGGCTTTTGCAATTTTAAAACGGCTAAAACCAGACGTTTCCATAACGATAAGCTCACTTCGAGATGCCAGTAACCCTAATCCAATTAAGGCGCCTAACAATGCTGCCATTGGAAAAAAAGTTTCCAGATCTTTAGGTGTCATTAAGGCCGTATATATACCAACTGAAAAAGCATCATAATCACCTTTTATTCTTCTGAGTTGGTCTATAAAACGAATAATCCCTGACAAGCTAATAAGTAAAAACAGGCTCAGACCTATTGAGCTTAAAATTGTTCTACCAATGTAGCGATCTAAAATCGAAAACACATTTTTCCCCTTTATGATTTACTGAATTTTAGACGAAGTTTACGCATGAAGATGCTATCCCAGCAATTTAATATCAATGCAATAATAAAATAGGTAATATTAATTAAGTAAAACCAAAATTCAGCATCCATACGGCCTTTCCCAGCATTTGCTTTTATTGAACTGGCTAACAGAAAATAGACCAAATAGAGCAGTAAAGCGGGTAAGATTTGCGAAAGCCTGCCTTGCCTTGGATTTGTGACACTCAGTGGAATAACTAAAAAAGCCATTAATGGAACGGAAACAATCAGTGTTAACCGCCAATAAAACTCAGCTTTGGTTTTGGGCGTTTTCAGCGTTTGCAATTCAGTTAATCCGAGCTGTTGTACATCAATTTTTTCATCATCACTATTCATATCCAATTCTTTAGGTTTGATAATTCCCAAATAATTATGAAAATTTGATATACGAAAATCTTGTAATTGTATGTTTCCTTCGTAACGATTGGCGCTTTCTAACGTAATAATTTGATTGCCTTCTTTGTCATGGCCGGTTTTGCCTTTATTCGCAATTATGATCGAGGGTCTTTCGTTATCTTTAGTTTTTACTTTAGCGATAAAAACATTTTCTAAATTGTTATTATTGACATTACCAATATAGATGACCGAATTTCCGTCAGGAGTTTGTTGAAATTGTCCGGATAATAATCCCGCTAAACTTGGATTTAATTTTGCATTTTCAATTAATTGACTTTGCTTGATATTTGACCAAGGCCCGAACCATAAAGTATTTAGCATTGTTAACGAGCAGGTGAAGATACATAGTAAAAAAACGACTTGATAAGTGACATTTTTTTTCACGCCGCAGGCATGCATAGCAACCATTTCACTGTCTGAATATAAGCGGCCAAATGTAATAAGCACCCCTAAAAAAAGACTTAAAGGTAAAATCAAATCAGCCATATTAGAAATACCCAAGACTAACAAGGGCATGATTAAGTCACGAGGAATATTTCCTTCGATCGCGCTCGATAAAATTTTAATTAATTTTTGAGAAAAGAAAATAAGGAGCAAGATAAACAAAATAGCACCTTGTGTTTTCAATGTCTCTTTAACTAAATATCGACGAATTATCACATTTTACCTATACAAAATTAAACGTTTTTTCAGATCTAATTATTATAAACTGAAATAAGAGTGATTAGTTATCTTTTTGTTGCTATCCCATGATGAATCGATAAAATATTACTATTCGCATTATCTTTTACACGAGAAACATTATGGAATTCTTAATCAAAAACAGTCATACTTTAACGAATCAAAAAACAGAATGTTTAGTTATTTCAATAGATTCAAGTAAGAAACAATCAGACATTGTTAATGAAATCGATGAATTGACTCATGGCATGATTAGCCAACTTATTAAAAGTGGTGATATTAGTAGTGAATTAGGAAAAACCACTCTGTTGTACCCTTGTATAGCTGGTTTTACTCAAAAGTTATTATTGGTTGGCTGTGGCAAATGTAAAGAATTTGATTTTTCAAAAGCCAAAAAAGTGATTCAAAATGTGGTGAAAGAGTTAGTTGCTAAAAATATTAAGAGCCTCACTTGGGATTTACTAACCGTCAATACTGCCTATAGTTCAATCATTGCAAAACAATTACCGCAAATTGTGAATGATATAACGTATCACTTTGATCTATTCAAAACGGAAAAAGCACCCAAACTGAATATTGCTAAAGTTAATTTGATTTATGGTGATAAAGAACAAACGCAATCGATTAGTTGCAATTTACAACAGGGTAAAATTATTGCTGATGCTATCTTGGCTACAAAAACGCTGGCTAATATGCCTTCAAATATCTGTAATGCACAATATTTAGCAGAACAGGGTAAATTGCTAGACAAAACTTATGAATCATTAAAAACGACGTGCTTAGGTGAAAAAGAGCTCGCTAAATTAAATATGAATGCTTATCTAGCTGTAGGTCGAGGTTCACAGAATGAATCGATAATGACAGTTATCGAATACAACGGTGCAAAAGACAAAAAAGCGCAACCTATTGTTTTAGTCGGTAAGGGATTAACGTTTGATTCTGGTGGTTTGTCAATTAAGCCAGCTGCAAGTATGGATGAAATGAAATACGATATGTGTGGCGCAGCTACCGTTTATGGCGTAATGCAAGCTGTAGCAGAATTAAATTTACCAATTAATGTGGTTGGTGTTATGGCTGGATGTGAAAATATGCCCGATGGTAATGCTTATCGTCCTGGCGATATTTTAACGACAATGTCAGGTACAACGGTTGAAGTGATTAATACAGATGCGGAAGGTCGTTTAGTTTTATGTGATACACTAACTTATGTTGAGCGTTTTAATCCAAAAGCGGTGATTGATATTGCAACGCTAACTGGTGCATGTATTGTGGCTTTAGGACATCATTATACGGGCGTGATGGGAAATGATGAAAAGTTAGTAACACAATTAGTGCATGCATCCAATAAAGCAGATGATAAAGCATGGGCTTTACCAATGGATAATGATTTCCAAGATCAGATTAAATCAACGTGTGCCGATATTGTCAATGCTGGTGGGCGTGATGGTGGTACGATTACAGCGGCATGTTTCTTGTCTCGTTTTACTCAAAAATACCATTGGGCACATTTAGATATTGCGGGTACAGCATGGAAATCAGGTGCAAACAAAGGTGCGACAGGGCGACCGGTTGCTATGTTGATTCAATATTTGTTAGATCAATAAGACGGCATTACTATTTTTATGAAAAAAGTGATTTTCTATCTGTTAGAAAACCAAACAGAAGCAAGCGAAACAGGCATATTGTTTTATGAAAAACTCGCTTGCCAAAAAATTGTCGAGGCATGGCAGGCAAAACAAAGAGTGTTGGTTGCTTGCCAAGATCAAGTTCAAGCTGAACGTATCGATGAATACCTTTGGCAACTGGATACCGATAATTTTGTTCCTCATAATTTAGTCGGCGAAGGAATGAAAGGGGGATCACCTGTTGAAATCTGTTGGCCTCAAAAACGCAGTAGTGGTAATCGTCAATTATTGATTAATTTGCAGGAACAATTCCCTGAATTTTCTGGATTATATCATGATATTATTGATTTTGTGCCTGTTGAGGAACGATTGAAATCACTTGCCAGAAATAGGTATAAAACGTATAAAGAAAGTGGTTTTAATCTGAAAACAATACCCATATTATGTACATAATGGCTAGTATTGCTATGCTTGGTCATTAAGTTTTCAAACAGCAAATTTAATACTTTATGGTAGTATTAAGCCAATTTATTGTTTTTCTATTTTATTGTAAAATAGTTCCATTTTTATGCCTTGAATTAGGATTAATGCATTTATATGAAAAATTCGACTTATAATCCACAAGAAATCGAACAGCCCATTTACCAACATTGGGAACAGAGCGGTTATTTTAAACCCAACGGTGACAAATCCCAGCCTAGCTATTGCATAGCGATTCCACCACCTAATGTGACAGGTAGTTTACATATGGGACATGCGTTCCAACAAACGATTATGGATGCGTTGATTCGGTATCATCGTATGCAAGGTCATAACACATTATGGCAATCTGGTACTGACCATGCCGGTATTGCAACGCAAATGGTGGTAGAGCGTAAAATCGCAGCCGAAGAAAGTAAAACCCGTCATGATTATGGTCGTGAAGCTTTTATTGAAAAAATTTGGCAATGGAAAGCCGAATCAGGGGGAAGCATTACTAAGCAAATGCGTCGTTTAGGTGATTCGGTTGATTGGGATCGTGAGCGTTTTACCATGGATGAAGGTTTATCTAATGCCGTTAAAGAGGTATTTGTAAGGCTTTATCAAGAGGATTTAATTTATCGTGGTAAACGTTTAGTAAACTGGGATCCGAAGTTACGTACAGCTATTTCTGATTTAGAAGTTGAAAATCGTGAAGTAAAAGGGTCTATGTGGCATTTGCGTTATCCCTTAGCTAACGGCGCAAAAACTGCTGATGGCAAAGACTATTTAGTAGTTGCAACTACTCGTCCCGAAACGCTATTTGGGGATACTGGTGTGGCTGTTAATCCTGAAGATCCGCGTTACAAAGATTTAATTGGTCACTATGTGATATTGCCTTTTGTTAACCGTCGTATTCCGATTGTTGGCGATGAACATGCTGATATGACCAAAGGTACCGGTTGTGTAAAAATTACACCTGCGCATGATTTCAATGACTACGAAGTCGGTCGTCGACATCAATTACCGATGATCAACATTTTTACATTTGACGGTGATATTCGTTCACAAGCTGAAGTTTTTGATACCAATGGTGAAGCAAGCGATATCTATTCAACTGATATTCCGTCTGAGTTCAAAAATTTAGAGCGTTTTGCAGCACGCAAAGCGGTCATTGCTGCATGTGAAGCTCAAGCTATTTTAGAAAAAATCGAACCGCATGATTTAACCATTCCTTATGGTGATCGTGGTGGAGTTGTGATCGAACCAATGTTAACTGACCAATGGTATGTTCGAGCTAAAGTGTTAGCTGAGCCAGCTATTGATGCGGTGAAAAATGGCGATATTCAATTTGTACCAAAACAGTACGAAAACATGTACTTTTCTTGGATGAATGATATTCAAGATTGGTGTATTTCACGTCAATTATGGTGGGGACATCGCATTCCTGCTTGGTATGATGAGCAAGGTCGTGTGTATGTTGGACGAGATGAAGCTGAAGTTCGACGTGAAAATAATTTATCTGACGATATTATTTTATCTCAAGATGAAGATGTACTTGATACGTGGTTTTCATCTGCGCTTTGGACATTCTCAACGTTAGGTTGGCCAGAAAATACGGATGATTTAGCAACTTTTCATCCAACGAATGTTTTAGTTACAGGCTTTGATATCATCTTCTTCTGGGTAGCTAGAATGATCATGATGACCATGCACTTTATTAAAGATAAAGATGGCAAACCTCAAGTTCCGTTTAAAACGGTCTATGTGACTGGCTTAATTCGTGATGAAGAAGGGCAAAAAATGTCTAAATCTAAAGGAAATGTTATCGATCCTTTAGATATGATTGATGGGATATCACTTGCTGATTTACTCGAAAAACGTACTGGTAATATGATGCAACCTCAATTGGCTGAAAAAATAGCCAAACGTACGGAAAAACAGTTTCCAAACGGGATAGAAGCACATGGTACTGATGCATTACGCTTTACTTTAGCGGCGCTTGCATCAACTGGGCGTGATATCAATTGGGATTTAAAACGTTTAGAAGGTTATCGTAACTTCTGTAATAAACTTTGGAATGCTAGCCGTTATGTGCTAATGAACACCGAAGCACATGATTGTGGTTTCAAAGGTGGCGATCTGGCTTATTCATTAGCGGATAAATGGATACTAGCTGAATTTAACCAAACCGTAAAATCTTATCGTGAAGCTTTTGATACTTATCGATTTGATTTAGCTGCTAATATTTTATATGAATTTACGTGGAATCAGTTCTGTGACTGGTATTTAGAATTGACTAAATCAGTATTAGCCAATGGTGGACAAGCCGAACAACGTGCTGCCCGTCATACCTTAGTCACCGTTCTTGAGGCATTATTACGACTTGCACACCCAATTATTCCTTTTATTACAGAAGAGATTTGGCAAAGTGTCAAACCGTTAATGGCGATTAAAGCCGATACCATTATGTTACAGCCGATGCCTGTATTTGACAGCAAGCATACTGATGACCAAGCCGTTGCGGATATTAACTGGATTAAAGATGTGGTTATTGCTGTTCGAAATATTCGTGCTGAGATGAATATTGCACCAAGTAAACCATTGCAACTATTGATTCGTAAAGCTTCGCCTACAGTTCATCGAATCATCAGTGATAATATCAATTTCATTGAATCGTTAGCCAGGTTATCCGAAATTGTCTTATTAGATGAGGGTGAAACGGGGCCATTGTCAGTAACTAAATTGGTGGATGGCGCTGAGCTATTAATGCCAATGGCTGGCTTAATTAATAAAGACGATGAATTAGCGCGTCTTGAAAAAGAGATAGCCCGTATTGACGGTGAAATAGCCCGTATTGCCGGTAAATTATCGAATGCCAGTTTTGTAGATAAAGCACCGGCAGCAGTCGTTGCCAAAGAGAAAGAAAAACAGCAAGGCTATATTGATGATAAAACCAAGTTGCAAGAACAATATCTTGCGATTAAAAATTTATAGTCTTGCCAATAAAATCTCTCGCTAAATTAGCGAGAGATTTTTTTACCTTGCTACATAACTGCTTATCGATGATATCTGAAATTGTATGTTAACTGATAGCTATCAAGGTTAATAAAGTACTACCACTATAAAATGATACATCTTGTATGTGCAATTAGACCATGAGCCGTTAAGGTAAGAAATGATATATTAAGATTAATATCAATGTTTTACAAAAAAAATTTGTATAGCTAATTTGCTTTTGAATTAAGTTTACTATATACTTCGAAAATACTTTTATGGGTTGTTAGCTCAGTCGGTAGAGCAGTTGACTCTTAATCAATTGGTCGCGGGTTCGATCCCCTCACAACCCACCATTTAATATTCCTTTTTAATAATTTTCTAGCTTTGATAGCTTTCAAGTTTACCTGTTTGTTCAAATTAGCATGATGAAATGAAACCATAATTAAGCTTTAATATTATTGATTAAGGTATGATAGGTTAAAAAACATCAAAACGTTAAGGTTAAACTTAACCAATAAATTTGTTTTTCAAATGACTATAGGTATTATTATGAATGCATATCTTTATCTTTTTTTCGCTATTATTTGTGAAGTTATCGCTACATCTTCATTAAAATTATCGAATGGGTTTACCCATCTTATTTATTCTATTATTACAATTGTTGGTTATAGCGCATCATTTTATATTCTTTCCTTAGCATTAAAAACCATTCCCGTAGGTATTGCTTATGCGATTTGGTCAGGAATTGGTATTGTGCTTATTAGTTTGATTGCTTGGATCTTTCTGAAACAAACTTTGGACTTAGCGGCTGTAATCGGTATGGGATTTATCATGTTTGGGGTAATTATTATAAACTTATTTTCTAAAGTGTCAGGGCACTAATATTATTGATATCGATTTTGAGATGAATAATTAATCAGTATAACAGTTTGTTTTAATAAGTTAATCAATGAACAAGGTTAGATGATTGAATAAACTTCAGGTTTAATGACTATTGAGTAAAAGCACGCTATTGACGTCATAATTAGATTATCAAAAAGTTTTAGTTATTACCTTTATTTCAGTATAAAAAATTACATGCTAAGCTTGAATGGTTGCGTTTATCGCTATATCATAGCGCAGCTTAAAAAGACTTTAATCATCAAAATTATAAACGAGTCATCATGTTAATTAATGCTAAAAATATACTGGAAAAATTAAATCCTCATAACAAAATCAATTACGATTCTGTTTTACAAGAAGTCATTGCGGATTGGCAGCACGAAGCAGTTCGCCCTAAATTATTGATTCATAGTTGCTGTGCACCATGTAGTACCTATGTTTTAGAGTATTTAGCGCAGTATGCTGATATTACTATCTATTTTGCCAATTCGAATATTCATCCAAGAGTTGAATATGAACACCGTAGTCTGGTTCAACAAAAATTCATCAACGATTTTAACCTGAAAACAGGGCATAATGTCCAGTTTTTAGAAGCACCTTACCAACCGGCAGAGTTTGTTAAACAAGTTGGGCATTTGCGTGATGAACCCGAAGGAGGAGAGCGTTGTCATCTCTGCTATAAAATGCGGTTAGATTTGGCAGCGATTAAAGCGCAAGAATTGGGATTTGATTATTTTGCGAGTGCATTGACGTTAAGTCCTAAAAAAAACAGCCAGAAAATCAATCAACTGGGTTTTGAAATTCAGGAAATTTTTTCGGTGAATTATCTCCCTTCCGATTTTAAAAAAAATAATGGTTATAAACGTTCTATCGAGCTTTGCAAAGAATATGATGTCTATCGACAATGTTATTGTGGTTGTATTTTTGCTGCTAAAGCGCAAGGTGTAGATTTAAAAAATGTTATCGCGATCGCCAAGCAGGGATTAGAAAAAATGAGTTAATACATATTATTATCCTCATAAAAGATACAAAAAAATAGTTAGTTCACCCTATTAAAAATGGTTTTAGCTAACTATTTTCTCTGATAGAAATTGATTTAATAGGATTTTAAAAACGCAACTTTATAACAAGATATTTTTTAACCAAATTGATTAAAAAAAAGTAAGATTCGGCTATAATTATTACACATAAAAAATAAAGCGATATTGATTATATCGATTAAAAAGTAATGGATGCTTTGGGGATTATGTGCTGCTTATGTCAAAATTATTTAAATTTGGTTTAGATGTGGGTTCCACAACAGCGAAATGTGTTGTACTTGATGAGTTTGACAATTTTGTTTATACCAATTACGTTCGTCATAATACACATATTGTGGCGACAGTCTTCAATTTACTTAATGAAATTAAACAAAAGTTTGGTAATGATATTTGTTTATCCGTCAAGGTAACGGGTTCGGCTGGTATGGGAATATCTGAAAAAGCCGATATTCCTTTTATCCAAGAAGTGGTGGCGGCATCGGAGGTTGTGCAGCGCAACTATCCCGAAGTCAGAACCTTAATTGATATTGGCGGTGAAGATAGTAAGATGATTTTCTTCTTTCCCGATCGCCCGCCCGATATTCGAATGAACGGAAGCTGTGCAGGTGGGACAGGGGCATTTATCGATCAAATGGCAACCTTATTAAACACGCCTGTTCAACAATTTGATCAACTCGCTCAACATCATGACAAAATCTTTCCTATTGCTTCTCGTTGTGGCGTTTTTGCCAAAACCGACGTCCAAAATCTTATTAGTCGTAACGTCTCAAAAGAAAATATCGCCTATTCTGTTTTACATGCCGTTTGTATTCAACTTGTTAATACCTTAGCTCGTGGTTATGATATCGTTCCTAAAGTGATGTTAATTGGTGGACCATTTTCCTTTATTCCAACCTTAGGTAAAGCAGCGCTTAATACGTTGAAATTAGGTGAAGATCAGCTAGTTGAAACGCCTTATCCAACATTGTTGTCTGCTTGGGGAGCGGCAATTCATCCGATTGAACGTGCTGAACTTTCAATTAATAGTTTTATCGAGAAATTAAATGCTTCAACAAAAATTGCAGTGAATCAATCTTTTCGATTATCTCCTCTTTTTAATGAAGCCTTATCATTTGATGACTGGAAAAAAAGACGGAAATATATCGATATTCCTCGATTAAATATCGCAGATTATAAAAAGCAAAATGCTTTTTTGGGCATAGATAGTGGTTCAACGACAACCAAAATTACGTTAATTAGTGAAGATGATGAACTACTGTTTACTTATTATGCCCCCAATAACGGTCATTCAATTAGTGCACTGATTAATGGATTATCTCAATTAAAAAAAGAAATTGAGACATCCAATAAAGATATTGTGATTTTGCGTACGGGTGTCACCGGTTATGGCGAAGAGTTATTAAAAGCCGCATTTGGTATTGATGATGGTTTAGTTGAAACGATGGCGCATTTTGCCGCAGCAAAGCATATTGATCCAGATGTCAGTTTTATCATGGATATCGGTGGTCAAGATATGAAATCCATTTTTATTGCCAATGGTGTGGTTAATCATATCGAACTTAATGAAGCTTGTTCATCAGGGTGTGGTTCCTTCATTGAAACTTTTGCTAAATCATTAAACTCAGATACCATTGATTTTGCCGATGCGGCCTGTCAATCAACTCATCCTTGTGATTTAGGTACACGCTGTACTGTGTTTATGAACTCTAAAGTTAAACAAGCCTTACGCGAAAATGCCACCATGGGGGATATTTCGGCTGGACTTGCGTTTTCAGTGATTAAAAATGCAATTCATAAAGTGCTTAAACTGCACGATATGCGTAAATTAGGTAATAATATCGTCGTGCAAGGTGGAACTTTTAAGAATCCTGCTGTTTTTCGAGCCTTAGAACAATTAACCGGTGCGCAAATCACCAGCTCAAATATCCCTGAATTAATGGGCGCCTATGGCTCTGCTTTAGTGGCAAAAAATCATTTTATTGAAAATAATACACCTTCACAATTTATTGGGCTGGATAACTTAGCAAAAGCTGAAGATAACAAAGCGAAACCTTCTCGCTGTAAGGGGTGCGAAAATAATTGTGATATTATGATCTACCGTTTTGCCAATGGGCAAAAATATTATTCCGGTAATAAATGTGAACGTTTCTTAAGTAATAATCAATATAAAGATAATCATGCTTTTAACATGTTTGATTATAAAAACGCGCTCTTGTTTGATCGAATAACTGTCGAAAATCCTCAAGCAAAAATTAATATAGGCATACCTCGTGTTCTTGGACAATATGAAAATTTTCCTTTTTGGCATACGTTATTGACTCAAAGCGGTATCAACGTAATACTTTCACCTTATTCGACCCATAAAATTTATGAACAAGGAGCAGGTACAGTGATGTCTGATAGTATCTGTTTTCCTGCTAAATTAGTACATGGGCATATTATGGAATTAGTAAGTCAAAAAGTGGATCGTATTTTTATGCCTATGGTCGTATTTGAATCATCCCAGTTTGATAATGCAGTAAATAGTTATAATTGTCCTATTGTGAGTAGTTATGCAGAAGTCATACATAGTGCTATCAATCCAGAATTAAAATATGGTATTCCGATTGATTATCCTGTGATGAATTTCACGGATATGAAGTTACTCAAAAAAAGTTGTGTTCAATATTTACGGTCATTAGGTATAGCGAAAAAAGTCATTGATAACGCCTTTTCGGCAGCATTAATGGCACAGTCCCAGTTTAAACAGAATCTTTACAACAAAGCGATTGAAGTATTAGATAATGCCAAACAAACAGGGCGATATGTATTTATTTTAGCAGGACGGCCTTATCATAGTGATAGTTTAATAAACCATAAAACACCTGAAATCTTAAATGCGCTTGGTTGTGATGTGATTACTGAAGATTCTGTATTAGGTGGCATTAGCCAGTTATCGCCAGAACTTCAAATTTGTTCACAATGGAGCTATCCGAATCGTTTATATGCAGCCGCTTCATTCGTTGCAGAGCAACCCAATAATATCCAATTTGTTCAACTTAATTCATTTGGTTGCGGGCCTGATGCTATTGTTACCGATGAGTGTAAAGCAATTTTAGAATCAAAAGGTAAAACCGGTACGATAATTCGTGTTGACGAAATTACCGCAACGGGTTCTGTCAGATTACGTTTACGTTCCATTATTGAATCGATACGAATGAATCATCAGCAACCGCTAAAAATAGTTGAACGTAAAAAAACGGCTATTTTTAGCAAGCAAGATAAGCAACGTCGAACCATTTTAGCACCGTTTATCTCCGATTTTTATTCTCCGCTTTTAACGCCAATTTTTGCGTTATCGGGTTATAAACTGGAAACATTACCTAAACCAGATAAGCGTTCAGTCGAATGGGGATTAAAATACTGCAATAACGAAATCTGTTATCCGGCAACAATTATTGTTGGGGATATTATTAAAGCACTGCGTTCAGGTAAATATGACCGTAATGATGTGGCAATAGGGATAACTCAAACGGGTGGACAATGTCGAGCGAGTAGTTATTTATCGTTGATCAAAAAAGCGATGATCAGTAATGGTTTTGAAGATATTCCCATAATTTCACTTAGTACTGGAAATATTAATGAAATAGAACAACCTGGCTTTAAGCTAAATTGGTTTAAAACATTACCGATAACTTTTTTTGCGATGCTTTTTGCTGATTCACTATCAAAAATGTATTACGCTATTGCGCCAAGAGCGAAAGTTAAACAACAAGCTGATCAGCTTAAAGCGCTTTATATGCATAAATTGCAACAACTTATTCAACAAAAGCAAGGTAAAAAGGCCATCTTCGAACTATTAACGCAAGCCGTTCTACACTTTAATCAAATTGAAACATACCATAAAGATTGTCCACAAATCGGTATAGTGGGAGAGATTTACGTTAAATATAATAGTTTTGGTAATCAACACAGTGTTGAATGGCTAGTCGAGCAGGGTATTGAACCGGTTATTCCACCAATGATTGAGTTTTTTGCGCAATGTTTTGTTAATTATGATAGTAATGTCAATAATTATCTCTCATCAAAGAGTTATATCTCTTATCTAATATCCTTTTTTGAAAAGATTGCATATCGGTATATTGATAAAACAAATAAAATTTTGTCCCAATTTAAGTATTATCAACCTTTCCATAATATTCGCGATATGTCTAAAAAGGCTGAAGAAATCTTAAATCTGGCGAATCAATATGGTGAAGGTTGGTTGATTCCTGCTGGCATCATGACATTTGCTGAACAGGGAATTAACAATGTTATTAGCCTGCAACCGTTTGGATGTATTGCGAACCATGTTGTATCTAAAGGTGTTGAAAAAAAAATGCGAGATCTTAATCCAAAACTTAACTTACTCTATTTAGACTTTGATGATGGTGCAGGCGAAGTAAATGTGCTTAATCGTTTGCATTTTATGGTAAGTTCATTAAAGTATACCCAGTTACAACGGATTGTTTAAATGTTAAAGTACATGACGATTCACTGTAAGTAATAGTAAAAAGATAATTTATAAAAGGATTGTTTGTGTTATCAATTTATCAATTAAAATCCCGATTTCAATCGTTACTTCGTCCCTGCGTTGAGAAATTCTATAGTGCGAACATTACCGCTAATCAGGTCACCTTATTCGCTTGTATGGGCTCTATTTTTATCGCCTTGATTTTGAGTTATTTTATTGAATATCTTTGGCTATTTTTCTTAATTCCAATATGGATGTTTATTCGAATGGCGCTCAATGCCATTGATGGCATGTTAGCACGAGAGTATCATCAAAAATCTAATTTAGGCGCATATTTAAATGAAATAACGGATGTTATTTCCGATTGTGCGCTATTATTAGTATTTATTCAGGTGCCAAGTGTCAATACTGGTTTAGTGATATTGATTGTGTTACTGTCTTTTTTTACTGAATATAGTGGTGTTTTAGGGTTATTAATTGGTGCATCCAGACGGTATGACGGTCCAATGGGAAAAAGTGATAGAGCTTTTATTTTTAGCTTAATCAGTTTAGGCATTGCTACCGGTTTGTTACCTTTGAATTGGATAAATGCGTTATTAGGGATAATTATTTTTTTACTCATATGGACGACTGTGAATCGAATTCGAAAAGGTTTGCAAGAAGCTAAAATTTAACAAGGAGTTGTCGATGCGTCAACAGCAACAAAAAACATTCACAAGCCATGATGGTTGCCAAATATTTTATCGCTACTGGCCTGCAATAGATGCCGATATCCAACCTAATCAAGCGATTGTGCTTTTTCATCGTGGACATGAACATTCTGGTCGAATAGCGCATCTTGCCGACGAACTTGAATTACCTAATTTTCACATTTTTGCATGGGATGCCCGAGGTAATGGACAATCAGAAGGTGAACGAGGCGATGCCCCCAATTTTGCTACGCTGATCAAGGATGCGAATGCTTTTATTGAACACATTACCCATGAATATAGTTTAAGGCAACAAGATATTGCAATTATTGCACAAAGTGTGGGTGCCGTCATTGCGAGTGCATGGGTGCATGATTATAGCCCCAATATTCGGGCATTAGTATTAGGTGCGCCTGCTTTTCGTGTAAAACTTTATGTTCCTTTGGCCGTACCTGGTTTAAAATTATTATATAATCTGAAAGGTAATTTTTTTGTTAATAGTTACGTTAAATCTGGATTATTGACTCATGACAAACAACGAGCAGAATCATTTAATCAAGATCCATTAATCACTCGACCAATTTCAGTCAGATTGCTACTTGATTTATATTCTGTAGCTGATCGTATTGTTAAAGATGCTAATGCAATAACAGTGCCGACTCAAATACTTGTTTCTGGTTCTGATTTTGTTGTCAGACGCAAACCTCAAAAGCAGTTTTATGAAAATTTAGGTACTATTCAAAAAGAATTTCATATCTTGCCTAATTTTTATCATGACACGTTTGGTGAACAAGAACGCCATATCGCTATTGAAAGAGCAAGGCGTTTTATTATAGGGTGCTTTGCAAATCAACCGAATATTCCTTCTTTGGTTAACGCAGACCTTGTTGGTTATACTAAGCAAGAAGCCGATAATTTATCATTGCCTGCTAAGGGAATAGTTAAACCTCTTTACTGGAAATTCATCAAAGCTAATTTGAAATATGCCAGTAAAATTTCTGATGGTATCAAACTTGGAGTTGAAACTGGGTTCGACTCAGGTAGTACTTTGGATTATGTTTATCGTAATCAACCTTCAGGAAGTTCAAAATTAGGTCAGTTTTTTGACTATATTTATTTGCAATCAATGGGTTGGCGAGGAATTCGGCAACGTAAAATGCATCTTGAAGAATTATTAAAATTAGCCATATCGCAATTACAAAAACACGATAATATCGTCAATATTGTTGATATAGCAGCAGGTCATGGACGTTATATTCTTGAGACTATTAATCAATTAGCCAAGAAACCTGATTCAGTACTCCTTAGAGATTATAGCGATATTAATATTCGTGATGGTCAAAATTTGATTACTGAATTAGGCTTGAGTCACCTTGTACAGTTTGAAAAGGGCGATGCTTTTAACAGACAGCAGTTAGCTGACCTATCGCCTAAACCAACATTAGCTGTCGTTTCTGGTTTGTATGAATTGTTTAGTGATAATTCATTATTACGTGAATCTTTATCGGGTTTAGCGGATGCTATCCCCAAAGGTGGATATTTAATTTATACCAATCAACCTTGGCATCCTCAACTTGAGTTTATTGCCCGAGCATTAACTTCACATCGTGACGGGCAACCATGGATAATGCGCAGACGGACACAGCTTGAAATGGATCAACTTGTCATGGCAGCAGGCTTTCGAAAAGTCACAATGCGTATTGATCAGTGGGGGATTTTTACGGTGTCATTAGCTCAGCGCATTGATTAATTGATTAATGTTATGATGAAGCAGTGTTCTATTCAATTAAACATTAAAAAATGTTTATGGCTTATCGGGTTAACAGTATTCTTCTTTGCTAGTTACAATTTTAGCAATGCATTCACAGCTGAACGTAATGATGTCAGTAGCATTGTTTTTAATTGGGAAACGCTCATACCACTTTGGTCATGGACGATTGTGCCCTATTGGTCGATAGATTTAATGTATGGACTTGCTATATTACTAGCAAAATCGAATCAGTCATTAAAAATACTTTGCTTTAGATTATTAACCGCACAAATTATTTGTGTCTGTTGTTTTCTTCTTTTCCCACTTAAATTCAGTTTTGATCGTCCAGCTATGGACGGATTTTTTGGTTTACTTTTTGATTTTCTTATGGGATTTGATAAACCTTTTAATCAAGCCCCATCATTACATATCACATTACTTATTATTTTATGGCAGTTCTATGCTAATTATTTTCAGACTTTTTTCCGTAATATTTTGCATATTTGGTGTTTGTTAATTGCGCTATCGGTATTAACAACCTGGCAACATCATTTTTTTGATATCCCAACTGGTGTATGGGTGGGGTGTTTATGCATATGGTTATGGCCTAATGATGGTATATTTACCCTAAAATTAGCGTTTTTATCAAAACAGTACCGTTGGGCTTTTATTTATTGTTGTTTAACTCTGTTAACCATGAGTTTGGCCATTTATATGAAGGGGTGGGGACTTTGGCTATTTTGGCTTTCTGGGGCATTTTTGTTGGTCGCGCTTAATTATTTATTGATAGGTGCAAAAGGATATCAAAAACAATCTAATGGGCATTTTTCACTCGTCGTTATTTTATTATATTTCCCTTATTTTATCATTATGTGGATCAATTCACGTTTATGGACGATTAGGCACCATCCAAACAATTTCATTGAGGATAACGTTTATTTAGGTAGAATTCCTTCAACGTACTATCTGAAACACAATCAATTTACATCTATTGTTGATTTATGTGCAGAACTGCCGATAGGTCAATTTAAAGGTAATTATATGCTAATGCCCATTTTGGATATGACACCGCTCACGCAAGCGCAATGTCAAATGACGGCTGAAATCATTGAACAATATCGACTGCAAGGTCGATTGTTAGTCTGTTGTGCATTAGGTTATTCAAGAAGTGCGACAGCAGTTATCGCGTGGTTGTTGTGGACTCATCGAGCCAAGGATGTTGATGATGCGATAGCTAAGGTAAGAACATGTCGGCGTAATATTGTTATTTCAACTAGACAACGGTTAATATTAATAGAATGGAGCAGAAATCTACATGCTGAAATCTGATCATAATAGAAAACAGTTTCACATCAATCAAACTGAAATTGTGACATTGTGTAGTTTGCTTTCTTTAAGTAAGCAAATTAATATTTTTTCTGGGTTATTAACAATTTCTGCGTTGGTCATTGGTTTTATTTATCTGGCAATTAATGATTCAAATCTGATAAGTTTAATCTGTTTTTTTGTTTTTATTTTTGGTTTAATAAGTCAATATTATGCACTTAGGACTAATTTCGATATCAAACTTTTTGAATATTTGACGCCATATATTCATGAACCCTCAATAGTGTTGAAAGAGTTAGATCATGCGCTTGTAAAATTAGGTTTAATTAAATCTGATCTTTCTAAATCTCAAACAATGTATGAGCGCGAAAAAGGGACATTACGACTTTTTAAAATTCAATTAGTGACAGTGATGATCCAACTTTTACTATTTATAGGCGGATTTGCCAGTCGTATTATTTATAATTTATTGTAAAATGATTTCAACATTCATTTTTAAAGTATTAAAAGAATCAGCAGTTTGAGGAAATAGATGTCTAACTATCAATACCATACTTTATTGTTATTTTTGGGCGTTACTCTATTTTTAATCGTTGCTTCGTTAATTGGACTCATGTTAAAACATCGAATTCGATCACCTAATCGGGTTATTGATAATTTAAATACTCGCATTAATGCGTGGTGGGTCATGGTGGCGATTTTAGGTACTGCTTTTTTGATCGGAAAATTAGCCGTCATTTTTTTATTTTTCGTGGTATCGGGTTTAGCATTACGCGAGTTTCTTAATCTGACCAGTATTAGCCGAGATGATTATTACGTTTTAATATTTGCTTTCGGAATAGCGTTGCCGGCGCAATATATTTTAGTCGCTGTTTCATGGTATGGTCTATTTAGCATATTCATTCCAGTATACGGTTTTTTAATTTTATCGATTTTAGCCACAGTTACTGGATCCTCATTTAAATTCTTAGACAGAACGGCCGAAGTACAATGGGGATTAGTCATCACCGTATATAATATCTCTTGTGTACCTGCCTTATTGTCACTCCAAATTGATAGCTATCACGACCGAAATTTATTACTTATTGCTTTTTTGGTGTTAGTTGTTCAAATGTCAGATGTTTTGCAGTATGTCTTTGGTAAATTATTTGGTAAACATAAAATTAGCCCAAATCTATCACCATCAAAAACAGTGGAAGGATTTATTGGTGGCATAATTACAGCCAGTTTTATTGGTAGTTGTCTGTTTTGGATTACGCCATTTAGTTTTATTCAAGCTGGTTTAATTTCTCTCATGATCACCTTGCTTGGATTTTTTGGCGGATTAGTTATGTCTGCCATAAAGCGTGATAGGGGGGTAAAAGATTGGGGTAACCTAATTGGCGGACATGGTGGTGTACTTGATCGTTTTGATTCAATCTGTTTTGCAGCGCCTGTTTTCTTTCATGTAGTCAGATATTATTGGGCATAAAATAGTATTAAGTTTAAATTAATAAAAAGCTTTGTATAAATTATAAAAATTTATATCTAAAAATGAGCAAAACAGATTATTTTATGATATAAATACTAGGTATTGTATTAACTTAAGATAGAAAGAAGGACTTAGTATGTTAAAAGAGCAAATGGTAGTAAAAAATTCAACCGGTCTTCATGCGCGCCCAGTAACGGCATTAGTTAAATTAGCCGGTCGCTATAAATCATCAATTGAGCTTGTTTATAACGACAAAGCAATTAAACTAAAAAGTATGATGGGATTGCTTGGAGCAGGTGTAAAAGGTGGTTCAACTGTTGAAATCATCTGTGATGGAGAAGACGAGCAAGCTGCAATGGATGAAATCCGCGAATTATTTGCTACTGGTTTTGGTGAATAATTGATAAATCTTTATCAAAACAGAATGTTATAAACATATCTATTCCGTCGACTTAGGTCGACGGAATGGTTTTAAAAGGGCGAGAACTGAATACTTTTAAGTAGAACTATTTGAAAAAATTAAGCTAATCTTTGATGATTGAATTTAATTCGTGTGGATCAATAGATGGCAATAATTTTGTAAAACCCTTAGTTAAATATATCAGATAGAAAAATCCAATAGCGAGCCAAATTAAACCAACTACCATGGCTGTCGCATCTAAACTAGTCCACAACCATAAAGAAAGTAAAACACCAATTGCCGGTAAAAGACCATATTTGATGATTAACGCGAATGTTTTGGTTTGACCTTCACCTAAATAGCTTTTAATTACACATAAATTGACAAAAGTAAATGCGACTAACGCCCCAAAGCTAATCATTGAAACAACCAATGTTAAACTTAACACCAACGATAATAATGAAAAACATGCCACAAATATTATAGATAAATAAGGTGTTCTAAAACGAGGGTGAATACGATAAAAGATCTGCTTTGGTAATACACCTTCACGACCCATTGCATAGAAAATTCGTGAAACACTGGTTTGTGCAGTCATTGCAGAGGCAAATACACCAGTTAAATAAGCCGCTTGGAAGAAGTTATACATAAACTCTCCACCTAACCGGCTAATATCGCCCACACGACGAACAACATCTAAACTTGCGGTATCTTTATTCTCTGCAAAATCAGTCCAATTTGGATAGGCTAAATGAGCACAATAAGAAACGATTAAGAAGATACATCCAGCAATAAGGACAGTCCAGATAATTGCTCTTGGTAACGATTTTTGGGCATCATTCGATTCTTCTGCTAATGTCGCAATAGCATCAAACCCTAAAAAAGCCAGACATAATATTGCTGCACCAGAAAGTAATCCGCTAAAATCGCCAGCATTAACTAGTAATGGTTTCATCATAGCATCAGGCGTTAAATTAACGTTTGTAAATGTCAAAAAGATAAATAAACCGATAAAAATCATTTGAATGATGATCAAAGTGAAATTAACCGAGTTAATTAATTTGATTCCCAAATAATTGAGTAAACTTACGCCAATTAAAGATCCTAAAACAAATACGGGTGCAGGAATCGCTGGAAACGCTTCGTTTAAATAAATACCTAAAACCAAATAATTTAAAATTGGTAAAAAAAGGTAATCTAAAATTTGAGCCCAACCAACCAAAAAACCGACTTTTCCACCAAAAGTACGTTGAACATACGAATAGGCTGAACCAGCAATTGGTAGCTTATTGGCCATGCGGCAATAGCTCAATGCTGTGAAAAAGATCATTGCTAGAGTGATAATATAGGCTATAGGTAAGTGTCCATTACTTGTAACAGTGACTTCCCCATAAGTGGTAAAGATCCCCAAAGGAACCATATAAGCTAAACCAAATGCAATCAATGCAGGTGTGGTTAAAACTCGTTTCATTTTTATTGCGGACATGACTAACTTTGCTCCTCTGTCCCAAAAAACAATAAAAAACTACTAAGTATAGTTTTGCCTTTTTACCCGCTAAAAGCGGCAGGGAATTCTCCCATATTATTATAATTATGCAAGTTAATTTTTATTATATTGACATTAAATTATGCAAATTTTGAATTAGATCATTCAATATGAATTATTTCTAAACAAATCTTAATAAAAATTGATTATTTAAACTCGTAGACGTGACCTATATTTATGTTCAGCGTTGTATTATGGATAAGCATAGAAGGATAAAAAATTGAAAAAGCCAAGGTAATTTGTTCATAAAATCTATTGTATTTTAAATTGGAGAAAAAAGAGATTATTGTGAATTTGATATGAAGTAGTGAAAAAAATATTTATAGGAAAATTATTGTTCAAAGCTTTTCTAATAACAGTGATATTTTGGATGAATGTTTTAAAATGTAAGAAAATTTAAATCAAAAGTAATTTTGATTTTCCTTGTTACAGATGTGCAACCAAAGCATTTACCATTATTCTTACTTTCAGTACTGATTGCTAATGTATATAGTAATTAAATTATTAAAACTAACAAGAAACTAATTATCCGTTCTAGGTGGGGAACAGCTTGCTTATTTGCTAACGTACCTATTATTCATATAAACGATAAAGACGTAATGACTAAACAAAAATAAAGCCAACGGTTAGGTTGGCTCTATTTTTCAAACTATCTAAAGCTATAGTTTTTACGAGTCTTGTTGATAAACTGTTTTACCACCGACAATAGTCGTTAACACTTTCACATTTTGCATATCGGTTGCTGGAATGGTAAATGGATTGCGATCTAGAATGATCAAATCAGCAAATTTACCTTTTTCAATTGAGCCAATATACTCATCTTGTTTTAGCACATAAGCAGCGCCAATGGTTGCGCAGCGTAAAACTTCGGTCGCGGTTAAATTACGGTCACTGTTTAAACGTGGGTGCTGTGCATCAATTTGTCGGGTCATGGCTATTTGAAAATCATACCATTCATTTAATGGATCAATTGGCCAATCGCTACCAAAGGCGCAGTTGACGCCTGCATCGATATATTGCCCGTGGGCTTCTAAACCGTAATAGCGCTTTTCGCCAAATAGTGTTTGATATTGTTCAACCATAGCCGCACTACAGCCTGCCCATTGGAATGAAAACACTACACAAGCATTTAATTGCTTATACCTTGCATATTGATGCGCAGCACTAAGTTCATTGTGCGCTGTGCTTGGGCGGATATCGGCATCTGGTAATGCTTGGCGCATTTTTTCGATTGCATCAAGCACTACTTCAATGGCACCTTCACCAACAGTATGCATATGAGGATGAAAACCGGCACGAGAGGACTCTAAAATTAAAGCATTTAGCATCTCAGTTGAATAGTACAAATCACCATAACGATCTTTTTCATCTTCAAGCTGATAAGGTTGCAATAGTCTTGCTGTCATTAATGGTGCTTGCATTACCCCGTCAACAAACAGTTTAGTATGTGAAATTTTAATACCGGGCTTAGGTTGCCAATTTTTATCATCATAACGGTTTGCAAACTGTTTAACTTTTTCGAGTAATGCCGGAATAGCTTCAATGGATGTCACATCATCTGGCGGTAACTCTCGTGCACCAAATAACCGAATGGTAAGTTGATCTTGCTGTTGCAACTTTAAAAAGGCATCGGCTTGCCTTTCGGTTATCCGAGCGTCCATCACGGCTGTTACGCCTTGTTTGTTTAATTCTGCTTGGGCTAATTTAGCAATATGTGCGGCTTGTTCTTCCGTCAATTTTGATATGCTGTCAAAAGCTCGCATAGCCGGTGCATCTTCTAAAATGCCATTAAGTTCACCGTCTTGTGTTCTGCCAATTTTTCCATCTGTCGGTTCGGGTGTGTTTCTATCCAAACCAAATTTTTGCAACGCAATACTATTAGCAACTAACGTATGACAATCGTTAGAAAAAAGGATTACGGGTCGCTGAGTATTGAGTTTATCCAGATCGAAGCGGGTAATATCGGTACCAATTGGTAACACTTCTTGCCTTAACCAACCTCGAACTTGTAGCCATTGTGTGCTATTATTCTGACTGTCTTTATCCAAGTGTTTTTGAATAATTGCTAAAGTATCCTCAACGGTTAAACTTTGATAATTCAAATTACATGAGGTCAATTGCATGCCACCCCAAAAAGTATGAAGGTGTGAGTCGATTATCCCCGGCATCATCGTTTTACCATGAAGATCGTAAATTGCTGTATCATTATCAACATAGTGATGGCTATTTATTTCATCTGTGGAGCCTGTTGCTATTATGTAACCATTTTTGATTGCTATCGCTTCACAAACTGTATCTTTTTTATCTGCTGTATAAATATAGCCATTAATATAAATAACATCAGCTTTAACCATTATTTTTGATTCCTTAAATAAAGAACGATATAAAAGGTGAACGATACCAGATTTATAAAAAATTTGTCAAATGCAATAATTTTCTTTATTGTGTAAAACGATTATGCTACATATAATCTCTATAGTTACAGCGTCACAAGGTGAACAAATGAAATATCAACAACTCGAAAACCTTGAATGTGGTTGGAAGTGGCACTATTTAGTAAAAAAACATCTAGAGGGCGAGCCAATAACTCGCTATATTGAAAAAAGTGCTGCTCAACATGCCGTAAATGAGTTATTACTGTTAGAACATAATCCAACAAGCGTTGTTGATTGGATAAAATCGCATTTGAATCCCGATCTAGATAATCGCATGAAGCAGACTATACGGGCAAAACGAAAACGACATTTTAACGCAGAACAACAATATACACGGAAGAAGTCCATCGATTTGGAGTTTTTAGTTTGGCAACGCTTAGCGAATTTAGCTA
This sequence comes from Gilliamella sp. CG13, assembly GCF_046635805.1. Taxonomy (NCBI): domain Bacteria; kingdom Pseudomonadati; phylum Pseudomonadota; class Gammaproteobacteria; order Orbales; family Orbaceae; genus Gilliamella; species Gilliamella sp. CG13. The sequence continues at coordinate 211,954 of NZ_JBIDFM010000001.1, read as the reverse complement.
AACGCCGTGGTTGTACGTTGTCACAAACCATTACGCAACTTATTGAAGATGCTGAGCAAAAAGAACAATATGCGACAAAAGTATCAACAATAAAAGATGATTTACTGTCACTTCTTGATGTGAAGCGTAACAGTAAATAACACAAACTACAGGATAAATAGGTTTAATTATGGGAAAATCCCTTGTTATTGTGGAATCACCAGCTAAAGCAAAAACAATTAATAAATATCTTGGCAAAGAGTATGTTGTAAAATCAAGTGTGGGGCATATTCGAGATTTACCCGTTAGTGGTAGTAGCCAACGCGCTGAGAAAACGACTAAAGATAAAGCCGAGAAGAAAGTAAAACGCTCAGAAAAAGAAGCGTTAGTCAGTCGCATGAGCGTGGATCCTTACCATGGTTGGAAAGCACATTATGAGATTCTACCCGGTAAGGAACGTGTTGTATCAGAACTTAAAAAATTAGCTAAAGATGCCGATATGATTTACCTCGCAACCGACTTGGATAGAGAAGGGGAAGCTATCGCCTGGCATTTAAAAGATGTGATTGGTGGCGATGACAATAAGTACCGTCGTGTAGTATTTAACGAAATTACGAAAACAGCCATTAAAAATGCATTTAATAAACCATCTATGTTAGATATGGATCGGGTAAATGCTCAGCAGGCTCGTCGCTTTATGGATCGGGTTGTGGGCTTTATGCTTTCGCCATTACTTTGGAAAAAAGTGGCTCGAGGTTTATCCGCGGGGCGTGTCCAATCGGTTGCTGTTAGACTTGTCGTTGAACGTGAGCGTGAAATTCATGCCTTTATTCCCGAAGAGTATTGGGATCTGTATGCTGATTTAATGACGCAGAATAAAGCGCAATTAACGTTACAAGTGACACATTATAAAAATGAAGCATTTGAGCCAAAAGATAAAGTAGCGATCGATATTGCATTGGCTGAACTTAATAAAAGCCAGTACCATGTTACCAATATTGAAGAAAAACCAACCAAAAGTAATCCGACAGCACCCTTTATTACCTCCACTTTGCAACAAGCAGCAAGTACCCGTTTAGGGTTTGGTGTTAAAAAAACGATGATGTTAGCTCAGCGTCTTTATGAAGCAGGTTACATCACCTATATGCGTACGGATTCAACCAATTTAAGTCAAGATGCATTGACTATGGTGCGTGATTATATTGGTCAGAATTTTGGGGATAAATACCTGCCAAAATCTGCCAATGTTTACAGCAGTAAAAAGAATTCGCAAGAGGCGCATGAAGCCATTCGTCCATCAGATGTAACAATACTGGCGGATAAGCTTAGCGATGTTGACGCTGATGCGTGCAAACTCTATCAGCTTATTTGGCGACAGTTTGTTGCTTGTCAAATGACCGCTGCCGAATACAATTCCACCACAATCACCGTAAAAGCGGGAGATTTTATTTTAAAAGCGAAGGGACGTACATTACGCTTTGATGGTTGGACAAAAGTGCAACCTCAATTATCAAAAAATAGTGACGATAAAATTTTACCGGCGGTTAATGTTAATGACAAATTGGATTTAATTAGCTTAAATCCGAATCAACACTTTACTAAACCACCTGCACGTTATAATGAAGCGTCATTAGTAAAAGAGCTTGAAAAGCGTGAAATTGGACGACCATCAACTTATGCAACGATCATTTCAACTATTCAAGATCGGGGCTATGTACGTTTAGATAATCGTCGTTTTTATGCTGAAAAGATTGGTGAAATTGTTACAGATCGCTTAAATGAGAATTTTAATGATCTTATGAGCTATGATTTCACGGCACGCATGGAAGATGCACTGGATGAAATTGCCAATAAAAAACAAGAATGGCGAGAAGTACTCGATCAGTTTTTTAGTGATTTTAGTAAACATCTGGAAATTGCTGAACAAACGCCAGACAAAGGGGGAATGCAATTAAATCCTTTAGTCTTAACGCCAGAAATAACCTGTCCAAATTGTGGACGTGAAATGGGCATTAAAACGGCTGGAACGGGTGTGTTCCTTGCTTGTTCAGGTTATGCATTACCGCCTAAAGAGCGTTGTAAGCAAACAATTAACTTAATCCCTGAACATGAAACACTAAATATTTTAGAAGAGTCAGAAACAGCCGAAACTGATGCGTTAAGAGCTCGTAAGCGTTGTCCTAAATGTCATACGGCAATGGATAGTTATCTGCTTGATAATGAGCGAAAACTGCATATTTGTGGTAATAATCCAATTTGTGATGGATCGCTTGTTGAAAAAGGTAACTTCAAAGTCAAAAGCTATGAAGGCCCTATTATTGAATGTGAAAAATGTGGATCTGAAATGCATCTCAAATCAGGACGTTTTGGTCTATACATGGGATGTACCAATCCAGATTGTAAAAATACGCGTAAGATCTTAAAAAATGGTGATGTTGCACCACCAAAAGAGGATCCGGTCGATTTGCCTGAACTTAAATGTACTAAGTCAGATGCACACTTTGTACTACGTGATGGTGCATCGGGAATCTTTCTGGCTGCACACAATTTTCCAAAATCAAGGGAAACACGTGCACCATTGATTGAAGAGTTACAGCGTTTTAAAGATCGTTTACCCGAAAAATTTATGTATTTAACTGAAGCACCAAGTAAAGATCCTGATGGTAACCCATCAATTGTGCGTTTTAGTCGTAAAAGCAAACAGCAATATGTCACATCAGAAGTAAATGGCAAATCAACTGGTTGGGTAATGCAATACGTCGACGGCAAATGGATCAATAGTAAAAAATAGGTAAGAACGCCTGAATGATTGTTAATATCATTCAGGTTAAGTATACGTTTTAGTATAAAGTCGTGGGGTCGTTTGTGCTAAAGTGTGAAAGGAATTACCTTATAATTTCCCTCTTTTTTAATACGTATTAATCAAGAGGGAAGTGTATAGAGTTAAAGGAGCCTTTGTCATGAAATTGCAACAATTACGTTATATTGTCGAAGTGGTGAACAACGATCTCAATGTTTCGCTAACGTCCGAAAAACTTTATACATCGCAGCCTGGTATAAGCAAACAGATTAAATTATTAGAGGATGAATTAGGCGTCCAAATTTTTACCCGTGTAGGAAAACATCTTTCAGAAGTGACACCGGTAGGCGAAAAAATCATTGCATTAGCTAAAGAAATCCTCAATAAATCAAAAGATATCAAAATCATTGCTAAAGAGTTCAGTCAGCCAAATCAAGGTTCTTTAACCATCACAACAACCTATACGCAAGCCCGTTACACCTTGCCAGTTGTCATCCAAAAGTTCATGCAACAATATCCGCATATTATTTTGCATATGGAGCAAGGGTCGTCTCAACAATGTCTATTGCAAGCGCAAACCGGTCAAGCTGATTTTGCGATAATTACCGATCTTTCGCAGTTAAGTGATGATATGATCGCTTTACCTTGCTACCATTGGAATCAAGCTGTGATTGTCATGAAGGATCATCCTTTGGCTAAAAGTAATATGATTTCAATTGAAGAGTTATCAAAATATCCTTTAGTCAGCTATGATTTTTCTAATGATGGATCAGATTTAAATCAGGCATTTATTAATGCCAAACAATTACCCAATATTGTATTTAGCACAACCGATGCGGATTTAATTAAAACTTATGTTAAATTGGGTGTAGGGGTTGGCATTGTGGCGAAAATGGCAGTCAATGAAAACATCGATAGCGATTTTGTCGTGCTTAATGCTGGCCATATATTTCCTTATAGTACGACTTATATTGCCTTTGCTCGATCACTCTTTTTACGTAGCTATATGTACGATTTCATCAGTCAATTTTCACCCCATTTAAATAGACAAACGGTTGATAGACTAATTCTTTGTGATAACAATGTTGAAGTACAAGCTATGTTTAATGGTGTGAAATTGCCAATTTGTTAGGTCATTGATGACTGACATTCGGTAAATTATTCCGAATAAATATTGAGTAAAGTGCGAGGTTTTCGCACTTTATTGTATCGTTTTATTTGTGTCTAGCTTTTAGTATACCGATAACATCTTGAAGGGACAGATTTTGATCTTGTAATAAAACTAACAAATGATAGATCAGATCCGCTGACTCATTTTTAAGTTCTTCTCGGTCATGTACGGTGGCAGCCAGCGCGGTTTCAACGCCTTCTTCGCCCACTTTTTGCGCTATACGCTTGGTGCCATCATGATAAAGTTTTGCGGTATACGATGACTGAGGATCGGCATTTTTACGTGCAGCAAGCAACTGTTCTAATTGATATAAAAACCCCCATTCCGTTTTAGCCTTAGCAAAGCAACTGTTGCTACCGGTATGACACGTAGCGCCAATTGGATCAACTAAAATCAGTAGGGTATCGTTATCACAATCGGTTGAAATGCTTTTTACATTTAAAAAATGTCCTGAGGTTTCGCCTTTCGTCCATAGTCGATTTTTAGTTCGTGAATAGAAAGTTACTTTACCAGTAGTTTGGGTTTGTTTAAGGGCTTCTGGCGTCATGTAGCCAAGCATTAACACATCACCTGAAACATAGTGTTGAATAATAACAGGCATTAAGTTATTCACTTTTTGCCAATCAAGCTGACTTGCGTCTAATTGGTTGTCTGAATTGGAAACTAACATAATCGAATCTCTACTCCGTGGTTAGCTAAATACTGTTTAAGTTCTGCAATATTAATAATTTGTTTATGAAATACTGACGCTGCCAAAGCACCATCCACACCAGCATCTTGAAAAGCATCTAAAAAGTGCGCCATTGTGCCTGCACCACCTGAAGCAATTAATGGAACTTGGCAAACTTTGCGTATCGCTTTAAGTTGTTTAAGATCATACCCATGACGAACGCCATCTTGATTCATCATATTGAGTACGATTTCACCGGCGCCTCGTTTCTGCACTTCCTTAACCCAATCTAGGGTATTCCATTTGGTTGCAACGGTACGTTTTTCATCGCCCGTAAATTGATAGACATGGTAGTTGTCAGTTTCTTGGTCGTACCAAGTATCAATCCCAACTACAATACACTGCACACCATAACAATTGGCTAACTCTGTAATTAAATCGGGGTTAGCTAAAGCAGGGGAGTTAATCGATATTTTATCCGCACCAAAGGTTAATATTTGCCCAGCATCTTCGACGGTTTTAATACCGCCAGCCACACAAAAAGGAATATCAATCACTTCTGCAACTTTGGCAACCCAACTTTTATCGACCACACGCCCGTCAGAAGATGCTGTTATGTCATAAAAAACCAGCTCGTCAGCACCTTCTTCAGCATATCTTTTGGCTAGAGGTACAATATCGCCGATGATCTCATGATTGCGAAACTGTACCCCTTTGACCACTTGACCGTCACGAACATCTAAACAAGGGATTATCCTTTTTGCCAGCATGAAATTGCCTCCTGAACTGTAAATTTACCTTCAAGCAATGCTCGACCGACAATCACACCGGCAACACCACTTTCTTGTAGTGCTTGTACGTCTGTTAATTGTCCGATTCCCCCCGATGCTTGAAACGCGATTTTTGGAAATTGTTGACTTATTTCTTGATAAAGTTTGACATTGGAACCACTAAGTGTCCCATCTTTAGATATATCGGTACAAAGCACATGTTTCAAACCATAAGGTAGATAATCGTCAATTACCTGCTCAAGTGTTTGGTTCGAATTCTCTTGCCAACCATGAATAGCGACATATTTGTTACCTTGCTCATCAATTCGTACATCGAGCGCTAACACTAATGCATCTGCACCATAAGTGTTAAACCATTGCTTAACGAGTTGAGGTTGTTTAATGGCTGTTGAACCGATGACTACTCGAGTGGCGCCTGCGGCAAGTAGGGCTTTGATATCCTCTTCTGTACGGATACCACCACCAACTTGAACAGGAACTTGTACACCCGCAATTAAGGTTTGAATCAAGGATATTTGGCGTGCATTGGGATCTTTTGCGCCGGTTAAATCAACAAGATGTAATAGCTTGGCTCCTTGGTTTTGATAGTCTTGTAATCTCAGTAGTGGGTTATTGCCATAATCACGTTTGAGATCATAATCGCCTTGATGTAATCGAACAACGGCGCCATCAATTAGATCCAGTGCAGGTATGATAGTAGGATAGGCACTCATGACTACATCTCCAGAAAGTTTTTGAGTAATTTTGCACCGGCTAAGCCAGAACGCTCGGGATGAAATTGAACACCGTAAAAGTTGTCTTTTTGCACGGCAGCGGTAAAGTTTTCGCCGTAATTGGTTTCTGCAATAGTTGCTGAGCATAATGGCATCGCGTATCCATGAACAAAGTAAAAATAAGCACCATCTGGAATATCTCGAAATAGATGATGTCCGGCTTTTGGGTAGACTTTATTCCACCCCATATGAGGTAGTGGTAGTCCACAATCGGGGATTTTAATCACTTTTTCGTTTATTATTCCCAATGTGTCAACATGACCTTCATTACTGTACTGAGCCAATAATTGCATGCCAAGGCAAATGCCTAAAACAGGTTGGGTACACACTTTAATAAGCTCGACTAAGTTGCGTTCTTTTAATTTCTGCATTGCAGCTGAAGCTGAACCAACACCCGGTAAGAAAAGCTTATCAGAGTTAAGCACGATATCAGGTTCCAGACTGATAATAGGTTGGTATCCTAATCTTTCGATCGCATATTTAACCGAAGAAAGATTAGCGCAACCCGTATCTAAAATCACAATGTTCATTACAACACTCCTTTTGAACTGGGTAATCTGTCACTTTCGATTTTGATTGCTTGTTTTAACGTTCGGGCAAAAGCTTTAAATAGACTTTCCACTTTATGATGATCGTTATCGCCTTCGGTTTCGATATGTAGGGTAATACCCATGGCATAACTTATGGAGTAAAAAAAGTGTTCAACCATTTGCGTACTCATATCGCCCACCTTTTGATGAGAAAATTGCGCATTGAATTTCAAATAAGGACGACCAGATATATCCATTGAACATTTCGCTAAACATTCATCCATAGGAATTACCGACGCATAGCGAGCAATACCTCGTTTATCGCCAAGGGCGATTTTCAATGCTTCGCCTAGAGCAAGTCCTGTATCTTCAATAGTATGATGATCATCAACGTGCAAATCACCTTTAACTTGGATATTAAGCTTAATTCCTCCATGGGTCGCAATTTGGTCTAGCATGTGATCAAAAAAACCAATGCCAGTATTGATTTGGTTTCCACCTTGTCGGTCTAACCAAACTTCAACCAGTATATTGGTTTCTTTGGTGTGTCGTGCAACTTTTGCATAACGATCGGCTGTGGTTAATCGTTGCGCAATCTCGCTCCAATTTAAATGTGTTGGGTGATAATGGAGTCCATTAATTCCCATATTTTCAGCGAGTTGCATGTCTGTGACCCTGTCACCTATAACATGACTATTGGTTTTGTCTAATTTACCGCTAGACAAATAAGGTAGCACTAATTGAATTTTGGGTTTTCGGCATTGGCAATTATCTTCAGGAAAATGCGGACAGATAAGTACTTCTTCAAAGTTCACGCCTTGTGATTGAAAGATTTGCATCATTAGATTATGTGGACCGTCAAAATCAGCTTGTGGGTAGCGACTGGTTCCTAGTCCATCTTGATTGGTCACCATGACCAATTTAAAGCCTGCGGCTTGTAGTTTGAGTAACGCCGGTATGACATTAGGCTCAAAAGCAAGTTTTTCAAAACGATCAACTTGGAAATCAATAGGCGGTTCAGTAATCAAGGTACCATCCCGATCGATAAATAAATATTTTTGTAACATGATGACTCCTATTCTATCGTTTTTAGTGCTGTTATAACCGCATCACATTCAATTTGAGTACCAATGGAAATGCGTATAATGTTTTTTTGACCCATTGATTTACTTTGATCGCGTAAAATAATTCCTTGATTCCAAAGGATAGTAAAGACATCTTTATCATCTTGAAATTTAACACACAAATAGTTAGACCAGCTCGGGTAAACTTTTTCAACTATGGATAATTGGGAGAGTTGATCGGCAAATTTCTGTTTTTGATTGTTAATGTATTGAACATTTAACTTCATCGTATTGATACCGTCTTTACTCAGTGCTTGTGCTGCAATATCCGCTACAGGTGTGGCTAATGGATAAGGCGCAATCACTTTTTGTAGAGTATCAATGACGGGTTTGTTCGCAATCGTAAATCCACAGCGTAACCCTGCTAATGCAAATGCTTTAGATAAAGTCCGTAAAATCACTAAGTGTGGATAATTAGTTAGCCAGCTGACTACCGATGATTGTGGTGAAAATTCAATATAAGCTTCATCAATAACAACTAAAGCACGGTCTTGGGCCATATTAAGCAGGGACTTAATATCTTCAGCGTTGATTAAATTACCAGTGGGATTATTCGGTGAACAGACATATATTAACTTAACATTCTCAAGATTTTGTTCAATACCGTTAAGATCGAGTTGCCAATCTTTTGTTGTCGGAACGATCTTAGTTTTTATACCCAATGTTTCAGCACTAACTTGGTACATACCATATGTCGGCGGACAATATAAAATACTATCTTGTTCAGGCTCGCAAAATGCTCGCATCAAAAGTTCAATCGCTTCATCTGCTCCTCGACTGACAAGTAATTGATCAGGTTGTACACTGGCATATTGTGCATAGCCCCTAATCACTTGCTGTGGTTGCGGTTCCGGATAACGATTTAATGTTTGCTGTGTTAACTCAAAATGTGGCGCAACAGGGTATTCATTCGCATTAAGCCAAACATCACCTTGACCGCCAATACGTCTGGCGGATTGGTAGGGTGTCAATTTTTGTACATTTTTTCTCACTAATTGATTAATATCCATTTGCTATACCTACCTTTGATTCGTTTGATTTAATACAGCTAAACGCAATGTAACTGCTTGTTTGTGTGCTGTGAGTTGTTCTGCTTGCGCCATTAGTTCTACTGCGTTACCAATGGCTTTTAACCCTTCAGGTGTTAACTTTTGAACTGTCATCCGTTTTTGAAAGTCAGCTAATCCTAAACTGGAGTAGGTAGCAGTGTAACCATAAGTCGGTAATACATGGTTAGTACCCGACGCATAATCGCCAGCTGATTCAGGCGACCAATCACCAAGAAAAATAGAGCCAGCACTGGTTATCTGCTCGACAAGTTCATCGGCATTTTGGGTTTGAATGATTAAATGTTCTGGCCCATAACGGTTACTGATTGCAACGCATTGTTCTAAATCTTGAGTGACAATAAGTCGACTTTCTTGTAACGCTTTCTCGGCAATAGCTTGCCGTGATAATTGTGCAAGCTGCTTATCGACTTCTAATGATACTGCTTGAGCCATTTTTTCATCGGGAGTAAGGAGTACAACTTGTGAATCGGGGCCGTGTTCAGCTTGTGATAACAAATCAGCAGCAATAAATGCAGGATTAGCTGAACTATCTGCAATAACGAGCACTTCGGATGGCCCCGCAGGCATATCAATTGCAGCACCATCAAGGCGTTGGCTAACCTGACGTTTTGCTTCTGTTACATAAGCATTACCAGGGCCAAAAATTTTGTCTACTTTAGGCACAGACACTGTACCAAATGCCATGGCAGCAATAGCTTGGGCACCACCTAGTTGATAAATTTCGGTAACGCCACACAGCTCAGCGGCATATAAGATCTCATCCGCTATTGGTGGGGGTGAACACAGTATCACTTTGCGACAACCTGCAATATTAGCGGGTATGGCAAGCATCAATACGGTAGATAACAACGGCGCAGATCCCCCTGGAATATAGAGTCCAACTGAATTGATTGGTCGGGTTACAAGTTGACATGTAATGCCGGGCATTGTTTCAACAGTTACTGTCTGTTTAACCTGCGCTTGATGAAATTTTTTAATATTGCCAACAGCTAATTGCATAGCTTGTTTTAAATCAGGATTAACCCGATCGATTGCCATTTTAATTTCACTGTTGCTTAATTTAATCTGATTAATTTGAACTTTATCAAACTTGTTACTTAAGGCTTTTAACGCTTCGTCACCATATTGCTTAACTTGATCTAAAATATCTGCAACAGATTGACTAATTGAGTCTGATGCAGTCATAGCTGGACGCGTCAATAAAGCGGTTTGTTCTTGTTCTGAACATTGTTGCCAATAAGAGAGTTTCATACTTTACTCCATCATCTTTTCTATTGGTAATACAAGAATTGAGCTTGCACCTAATGCTTTAAGCTTTTCCATGGTTTCCCAAAATAGCGATTCACTACTAACCATATGTAACGCGACTCGATTTTGTTCGCCTGTAAGCGGTAATATTGTTGGATTTTCAGCACCCGGTAACAAGGCAACCACTTGATCTAATACCTGAGTTGGGGCATGTAACATAATATATTTGGATTCGCGAGCTTGGATTACCCCTTGAATACGTGTCATGACTTTATCAATCAGCGCTTGCTTAATTGGTGGCATTTCGCCTTGTCGTTGAATTAAACATGCTTTGGATTGATAGATAATTTCGATTTCTTGTAAACCATTCGCCTCAAGGGTGGCGCCACTTGAAACTAAATCACAAATAACATCAGCTAATCCTGCTCGAGGGGCAACTTCTACCGATCCGTTTAATAAACAAGTTTTAAATGTCACATTGTATTCAGCAAGGTAACGACGAAGTAGGTGAGGATAAGTGGTGGCAATACGCAGATTATTTAAACATTCAGGGCCGGTATAATCGAAATCGCGCGGGGCAGCAATGGATAACCGACAACCACCAAAATCTAAACGACGTAATTTTTTGTACTGAGGATTTTGCCCTTCCGCTTGTCTATCAAGTACTTCTTCTTCTAAAACATTTTCACCCACGATACCAATATCGACCACACCGTCGATAACCAGACCGGGAATATCGTCGTCACGAACACGTAAAATATCGATTGGCATATTCTCAGCAAATGCGATTAAGCGTTGTTCTTGAAGATTAATTTTAATGCCACACTGTGCCAGCAATTTTTTTGATTCATCACTTAAACGACCAGATTTTTGCATCGCAATGCGTAAACGCGAATTATCCAACATATTATTCTCCAACTTGTCCAAAAAATTTATAAACCACAAACAAAAAACCCTCGGAAGTTTGATCTTCCGAGGGTTTTCTATTTGCTTTCGCGATATCACCGGAAGACCAAATGTCTTCCAGCACCAATCGCCCGAAGACTATTCAGGAATGATGGTGATGATGATGTTTAGTAATAAAAGCGCAAAAACAATTCATAAAATAAAAACCATTAAGTTGATTTATTAATCTAATTTCTGAACAAAATATAACATAAAAAGTCTGCTCGCAACTGTTTTTTTGTTTTTTTATTAAATTTTTGTAAATTTAAATTCTGTTTCAACAACGTATAAATTGTTTCTATCACAATGGGATATCATCCTAATTTTTCGAAATTTATAGAGTATATTTTTCAGCGTGATTATGGGGTGATAATTTTTTCAATTGATGACTAACTTTATAACGACAATAATGTTCTATCTTTTCCAAAAAAAGAGTTAGTTCAAATTTATCAAAGCAACTTTTTATAAAGTAGCACCCATCGCCGGTGATTTTGTAAAATTCGATAATTTGTTTGTAAGATTTAACGGTATTTTCAAATGAATTGAATTGGTTAGAATTCATATAAATGGTAATAAACTGTAAGTAATCGGTTTTTTTATCAATAGTAAATCTTTCAATAATGCCACAAGTTTGCATTGCTAAAACTCGTTGACCTACGGCCTGACCAGTCAAAAAAACTTTTTCACCAATTTCTTTCCATGATTGACGGCTATCTTTAGTCAATTCATCTAGTATTGCACGATCTTTTTTGTCCATTTTTTCACTTTGAAAGTTGCCAGTAATGAATGCTTTCATCTTGCTATGTTAATGATAAGAGGATTATCGCATAATTCGTCATCTATATGTACTAAGGAGTAAAAAATGAAACAAGCGTTGATCATCATCGATGTACAAAATGATTATTTTCCTGAAGGAAAATTTCCTTTAATCAATACGGAAAGTGCATTAACCAACACGTTGCACCTACAACATGATTTTAGAATAAAAAAATTACCTATCTTTTATATTCAGCATTTTAAACAAGGTAGTAATGCTGATTTTTTTGTTAAAGATAGTGTTGGTGCTGAACTTCACCCTAAATTATTACCAATTAGTGAAGAGAATGAATTGATTATACAAAAATCTTATCCCAATAGTTTTTATCAGACTGATTTACACCAAAAATTACAACAACACTCAGTCAAACAACTGGTCATTTGTGGCATGATGAGCCATATGTGTGTGGATTCAACTACACGATGTGCCAATGAACTTGGTTATCAACCGATATTAATTCATGATGCATGTACAACCCGTGATCTTGAATTTAATGATGAAATCATCCCTGCTAAAAAAGTCCATTATAGCTTTATGTCAGCATTGGCAGGATTTGCAAAAGTTATCAATTGTCATGAGTTCATACAAAAAAAGATAGATTAAATTTTGAAAAAACGGAATGATTTGATTGAATGTCAAAGGCGCTGGAAAAACTCTCTATTATTTAATACTGCCAACGAAATAAGTTTATTTTATTGAGTATATTTCAGGAAGATATCGTTTATGTTTATGATATCTTCCTTATCAATTATTGCATCAATAAAAACGATTTATTCAAACTACTATTCAATAAGTTCAGAATATTTTTGACCTAAAACGCTATAACGACCATTGCCCAATAGTGCAAGACTAAAAGCGGTAATGACCATAAAAGCAGGGTATTCCCAACCACCACCGGTATTGCTGAATGTCCATCCATTATTAAAATGGATAACGGTGATAATGAGTAATTCAATAATGGCTAAAATAGCAATGACACGAGTTAATATACCAACTAACAGTAATGCACCGCCACCAATTTCAAAGACAATGGCGATATAACCAACAAAATCGGGAAATCCAAGTGATTCAAAATATTGTGCTGTACCAGATGGTGTAAAGACGAGTAACTTAGTGAAACCATGAACCAAAAACATCACACCTAAAGCAATACGTAAAAATAGAGCAGCCAGATCAGTTTGATTTTGTCTCATTTTTATTTTTCCTATATTAAGTTAGAAAATAACTTCAATTGATAATCGTAAAAAATTATAAATAATGCTATTACTTGGTTAAAAATAGGATAATACAACACAGATTGTCTCATAAACGGTAATAGTTAGTAAAGTTATACCTGCTCGATTTATAAAACATTATCTGAATGAAAAGATGAATTTGCTTTTTTCTGGCAAGCTTTACATAGACCAAATCGTTTTTATTAAATCATCAATCAAATAGATAAAAAAAATGTGATTATTTAAATTGCTAGTCAAAATAAGATTGTTTAAATCATGCGTTAATATTATTGATTACTAAAGTTATATTCGTGATAATGTATTTCATCCTTAATTGTTATAAAACAATGAGCGGAATATTGTCATCGATTTAAACCTATATGGTGAAAACTTTATTCCCTGCGTTGCGTTATCATCGCAATAAAACATTAAACTGTTAAATTGATAATGTAATGGTAAAAAGCGCAGTTTTATCTGAAAAGTTTGTGTTACAATGCCTTAACTATACTTTATGATTCATTTCTAACGTTAAATAATTAATACTCTCTTTTCTAACTTTAAATATTTAATACGATTCCAGTCCTTTTAAAGATTACTATTTTATGCATATCGTTCAATAAATTATTGGAGTAATACTAAAATGAATTACTATGATTTTTTAGTCATTGCCTTAAAATTATTGGTTGTCTTTATTTGCATTATTTTGTTTTTAAAAATTACCGGAAAAACATCGTTGTCTCAAATGTCGAGTATCGATTTTATTGGTAACATGATTTTGGGGGGTATTGCAGGCGGTATTATTTATAACCCTAAATTAACCGTTTATGATTTTTTAATTGTATTACTCATGTGGACGGCAATAATGTACACCTCGAATTATCTGAAAAAAAATAGCCAAAATGCCAAAGCCTTTATTGTTGGTAATCCGATCGTATTAATGGATAAAGGCAAAATAAAGTTGGATGCTTTCACATCAGTAAATCTGGATATATCAAGCTTTGCCGTACTATTACGGATGAAAAATGTCTTTAATATCAATTCTGTTGAAAAAGCGATTTTGGAGCCTAATGGACAATTAACGGTCGTTAAAAAAGGAGATAAAGATATTTCAGCTATCGTCTTAGAAAATGAAAAACCAAGAAATGATGTTTTAGAGGATTTGGGTAAAAGTGAAGCATGGTTAAAATCGAGATTATCTCGACAGGGGTATAAAACTTATCAAGGTTTGTACTGTGTTGAATATTATAATCGACGCTTGTATGTGATTCCTAGTGATTCTGTGGATTAAATGATTCAGAACAATAATATTAAATCCCTTAACCATTTCGTTAAGGGTTAATAACCGTGAATGAAAATTTTGATTTAATTGCTATAAAGCGGAGAATTGTTTAACGATTTAGTCACAAAACTTTTTACATCAAAGTCTATCAACGTATCTTGTAGCTTTTCGGCTTCTGCCTTTGATTGACATTGCGTAAAAACACAAGCGCCCGTGCCAGTTAATCGTGTTGGAGCAAATTGCGAAAGATGAGTAATGATTGCGTTTACTTTTGGATAACGCTTGCGCACCACCACTTCACAATCGTTACTAAATTGATCTAAGGATAGCAATTCATTAACGCTTCGAACAGGTGTATCTCGCTTAAGATCTGGATCGTTAAACACCTTGACTGTTGAGATTGCAATATTAGGGTAGGTGACCAAATACCAATATTCCGGAAATTCAACCGATTGCAACTGATCGCCAATTCCTTGTGCTAATGCTGTATGACCATAGATAAAAATTGGTACATCGGCACCGATATTACGACCAATCTCGATCAATGTTTGGCGTGATAAATTAAGATTCCATAATTGATTAAGTGCAACTAACGTCGTTGCGGCATTCGATGATGCGCCACCCAGCCCACCACCCATAGGAATTATTTTATCAATCGCAATATCAATCCCTAACTCATGTCGACCAGTATAAGATTTTAGTCGTTGGGCTGCGAGAGTAATTAAATTTTTATCTGAAGGGATATCACTAAATTGAGTGACTAAATTAATCTTATCATCTTCACGAAGATTGAAAGATAATCTGTCACTCATATCGATAAATTGAAATAGTGTTTGTAAATTATGATAATTATCAGGACGACGCCCAGTAATATATAAAAATAAATTTAATTTAGCGGGTGAAAGCCATTGATACATGAAAAATCCTTATTACCGTAAAATCCAATTATCAATTTTTAAACGTACTCGTTCATTATCATGATTAAGTTCGATCATTGCGGGTAAATCTACCGATTTATTATTAAAAGTTTTCGTCATGTAATTCGATATTTTTAATAGCCACTTTTTGTCTTGTTGCAAAAATTCGGTTGATGCTAAACGCCCCGAATTATCGATTTTATCGTTGATACTGTCGTTAGAAAATCCCTTAAGCCAATTATGTAATGAATTTAAAGGCACATCGATCCTGGCGATTTTATTCATCAAACTTTCAACATTATAATCAGTATAATGCTTGCCATTTTTGTCGATCACTTCTGCATAATCCGGTTCTGCAATTAGTGTTAAAATGTTGGTTCCAACAGGTGTAGTAAGTTTGATTTCATAACGATCTATCGATTTTTGAACAATAAAAAAACGTCCATAACTTCGAGAGTTTTCACTAAAATGAGCAATACTTCCATTAACTTGAAAAGCATTTATTTGCTTAAGATCTTGTTGGTGAAGTTGCCATTGTTCTTCAATGGTTGCTGTGTCTTTATGTTTGGTAACTTGACAGGCTGTAAGTAACAAAGGCAGTAAGATCAAAGCGTATTTAAATTTAAACATAATTGCCTCTTCAATGTTAATCAATAATAGGTAAAACATTATAACTGATTATTAAAAGAATAAAAAAGGTAATGAGAAATTAACGTTTTCAAATTTTCATGTATAATAACCTGTTATAAAGGTGCTATAAATCGTCATATCTTACAAACAATTATATAAGAAAATTGCAATGTCAATCACTATATTAGGTGTCAATCATAAAACGGCACCCGTGTCGCTGAGAGAAAAACTCGCTTTTCCCAATGAAATTATTGATAAAGCATTATACAGCTTATATCAACACCCTTTAGTTGAAGGATGTGTGATCTTATCAACCTGTAATCGCACAGAAATTTATCTTAGCTTTGAGCACCAAATTGACTATTTAAACTTAAAACAATCTGTAGAAAGCTGGCTAGGGCAGTTTCATCATATTGACATTCAACATTATCACGACATGCTTTATTGGAAACAAGGACAGCAGGCAGTTGAACACTTAATGTCTGTTGCATGTGGTATTGATTCAATGGTGCTTGGAGAACCCCAAATATTAGGTCAAGTTAAACAAGCTTATTGTTATGCCCAGCAAAATAATAGCTTGTCACTTAAATTAGAAAAGCTATTTCAAACGGTATTTCGTGTAGCGAAAATAGTACGAACAGAAACGAAAATAGGCTCAAATACGGCTTCCGTTGCTTATGCCGCCTGTCTTATAGCCCGAAATCTATTTAAAACAACGCAAAATTTAAATGTGATGTTAGTTGGGGCGGGTGACACAATTGAACTTATTGCTCGTTATTTAAAACCACATCGATTCAATCATGTCATTGTAGCTAATCGAACTCGAGAAAAAGCCCTTAAACTAACCGCACTTATCGATGCCGAAATTATCTCTTTACCTGATATTGCAAATCGTCTTAAAGATGTAGATATTGTCATAAGTTCAACAGCGAGTCCGCTACCTATTATTGGTAAAGGAATGGTAGAGCGAAGTTTATTGGCAAGAAATAACCGTCAAATGCTGTTTATTGATTTAGCGGTTCCTCGAGATGTAGAAGAAGAGATCAGTAAACTTGACCATGTACATCTTTATTCGGTCGATGATTTGCAAAAAACAGTTGAGAACAATCTACAACAACGTATGGTAGCTGCTCAAGAAGCACAACACATTATTCGAGAGCAAGCCGAACATTTTTTAGATTGGTTAAAAACGCGTTCTGTGATTGATTATGTAAAACAGTATCGTCAAAATGCTGAAAGTATACAACGTGAACAAAAAGAAAAAGCTTTAAATGCATTTCGGCAAGGTGAGAATATTGAAGATGTGCTTGCTGAATTTTCACGTCGGCTAACCAACAAACTGATTCATGCACCAACCCAAACATTACTCAATGCATCAACACATGATTGTGATGACTGCTTTAAAATTCTGTGTGAAAGCTTTGGTTTAAAAGGGCATTAACTAGCATTATTATTTGTTTACAGGAAATATAACGTATTGGATCAGATTGAATTTTTTGATATACCCAGTCCATGTAAGCGTGTTTGCGAAACCGATAAACAAGGGTATTGTAAAGGCTGTTATCGGTCAAGAGAAGAACGTTTCAGCTGGTTAAGCTATACTGATAAACAAAAAAAGGAAGTATTACGTTTGTGTCTACAACGTGCTTATAAGCGTCGTTATTTAGCCATGCTTCAGCAAAAATCTCCGTCTAAACAACGCTCATCACAAGTTGAGCTTGATTTAATAGAATAATTTTATGCGCTTTATCATACAATATCTTGTAATCTTGACTTAGTCAGAGTAGGATTTTTAGGCATTAGGTTAGGTAAGATTTAATCACAATAGTTAATTTAATCGAGATTTTAAAAATGAAAATGTGTATTGCATGTGGCATGCCAATGACTTCAATTGCTGATTATCCTTTGCATGATCTATCTAAAAATTATTGTAAATATTGTGCCAATCAGGATGGTACCATGAAAACCTTTGACCAAAAATGGCATGAAGTGACTTTACGGTATGCCAATAACCATAATATTGACTATTCGATAGCAAAACAAACTGCTTATACTATTTTGAAAAAATTGCCGGCGTGGAAGCGTCGTTGGTAGTAGATTTTTTAGGCATTCAAAGCACATTATCATAATATCAGTTGCAGTTATTGCAAAGCTTAGTATAATTGCCAACGTTTACTTATTTACACTTCTAATGCCAGTGTGGCGAAATTGGTAGACGCAGCGGATTCAAAATCCGCCGCCCTTAAAAGCGTGTCGGTTCGAGTCCGACCACTGGCACCAATTCAATCCATAAACTCGTTCTTGCTACAACAGTTTTGACGATAACAGCTCCTGTGATAAATATTTGTAGCTGACTTTGACAGCGTTTTAAAAAATAAGCAAATATTACAAAAATAATTCATTTAATTTGAAAGCAATACGTTCCTAAAAAGTTAATCATACTTTTTAAATATCGTCGACTTATCCTTATATTCTCTTTTTATATCTTTATTCGCTCACATGATAAGGAATATCTAAGTGATTTGGATTTTATTTTATCATCCCGATCTATCACCAAATCCAGAATATCGTGCCACAATGTCAGCTTATATGCGTTTATTAAACGCTGTTATCTGTTATCATCGCTTAGATTAAGTCGCTAGGCTCTCGTTTTATTTTACTGTGAATAAAATAATGTTGATGTGTTAAAGAATAATAAGCATGCGTTTCATGGCAGATAAATATCATCATTTGATATTTATCTGCCATGGTTAGTTAGTTGGCGCCGGCATTAAGATATTTTTGCATCTCCTCTGCTGGTACCATTCCGCCACCTGTTGCCCAAACCAGATGAGTAGCATGTTGTAGTTGTTGCGGTGTTAATTGTAGACGTTGCTGATACTGTAAATCGTGATTTACTATGATAGCGCCTTTCATACCAGCAAGAGCCGAAGGTTCTAATTGAATATTTTCGGTTTGATTGAGTAAAGATAATAAATCATACATCTCTTGGTCTGACAACGTATAATAACCGTCTAACAAACGTTCCATTGCACGACCGACAAAGCCTGATGCGCGTCCAACCGCCAGACCATCTGCCGCGGTTAGATTATCAATACCGATATCTTGCACTGAAATCTTATCGTGTAAGCCGGTATAAACACCTAAAAACATGCAAGGCGAGTGGGTGGGTTCAGCAAAGATACAATGGACATGATCACCAAACGCCATTTTTAAACCAAAAGCTACACCGCCAGGTCCGCCGCCTACACCACAAGGTAAATAAACAAATAAGGGATTTTCACGGTTAACGACAATGCCCATATGGTCAAATTGTTGTTTTAGACGTTCGCCAGCAACGGAATAACCCAAAAAAAGGGTTTTAGAATTTTCATCATCGATAAAAAAACAGCTAGGATCTGACTCAGCGGCTTTGCGACCTTGCTCGACAGCGACGCTGTAGTCATCTTCATATTCGATCACATTCACACCATGAGAACGTAACTTCTGTTTTTTCCATTCTCTTGCATCAGCTGACATATGAACACTAACATTAAAGCCCAATTTGGCGCTCATGATACCAATCGATAAGCCAAGATTACCCGTTGATCCTACCGCAATACTATATTGGTTGAAAAACTGTTTAAATTCATCAGAAAACAGTTTGCTGTAGTTATCTTCATAAGATAATAAACCTTGCTCAATGGCTAATTTTTCTGCATGCGTTAAAACCTCGTAGATACCTCCGCGTGCTTTTATTGAGCCGGAAATAGGTAAGTGGCTATCTTTTTTCAACAGTAACTTACCAGCAATATTTTGATTGTAACGTACTTCTAAGGCTGTTTTCATATGATCTATTTCAACTACATCAGATTCAATAATGCCTTTTGTTGCTAAAGTTTCTGGAAAAGCAATGGCTAAATAAGGGGCAAATCGTTTTAAGCGATTGCTTGCCTCGGCAATATCTTGTTGATCAAGTCCCACATAATTTAATCCTATTTCTAATGTTGTAATATTAGGATTAAACCAGTAACAGGGTTCAAGTTTAATCAGTTTATCAACTAAAGGATTATCTTTAATAAGACATTCAATTTCGATTTGATTCATTTTGACTCCTTATGTTGAATGATTAAATCATACCTGATAATAAAAATGTGCAAAGTAATGCAACGACAGAAGCGATAAAAGTAGCACTGGTATAATATTTGAAGATTTCGGTCATTGTTGCGCCACAATATTGTTTAACCAGCCAAAATAGTGAATCGGTCACAATTGTACAACCAATTGCACCTGAGCCAATTGCTAATGTGATAATTTC
This sequence comes from Gilliamella sp. CG13, assembly GCF_046635805.1. NCBI lineage: Bacteria > Pseudomonadati > Pseudomonadota > Gammaproteobacteria > Orbales > Orbaceae > Gilliamella > Gilliamella sp. CG13. The sequence continues at coordinate 191,699 of NZ_JBIDFM010000001.1, read as the reverse complement.
GGGACTGACATTAGGATACATGCTAAGCATAGGTGATACGATCGCTGTGGCTCCCATCATAGCAACCGTTGCAGAACCGACCGCAGCATGCAAAATAATGGCGACGAGCCAAGCTAATAAGATCGGATGCATATCTAATTGCGATAATATATTGGCTAAACTATCACTTAATCCACTGGTTTTTAAAATACTGTTAAATGCGCCTCCAGCTCCGATGATTAGCAGAATATTAGCAATAGATGAAAAGCAATTTTCGGTATGATTTAATAATTTACTCATCCCTATATTGCGTCTAAGACCTAAAACATAATAAGCGACAAATGCACCAATAAACATTGCAGTAATAGGGTTTCCAATAAATTCCAGCGTTGCATACAAGGACGTAGTCTTATCAATATTTAACTCTGCTGTGGTTTTGATCAGCATTAATATTATGGGTAATAATACTGTAAACAGCGTAGAAGCTAAGGAAGGTAATTCGTCTTCGGTACGCACTTTTAAATCAGAAAACTCTTCAGGAACTTTTTTAAATGGCATCTTATTTTTAATGATTCTTAAAAAAATGGGCCCCCCCACTAATGAGGCAATAAGTCCAATTAATAAGCCATATAAAATCACACTACCAATATCTGCCCCTAAAGCATTAGTAACATATAATGCGGCGGGATGAGGAGGAACAATACAATGCACAGCCATTAAAGCGGTACATAATGGAATAGCTAACATTAATAGCGAAGTCTGCGTTTTTTTGGCTATTGAAAAAGCTAAAGGAATAAGAAGCACTACGCCTACTTCAACAAATAGGGTGATACCACAAATTAAACCCACTAATACCATGATGACTTCGGGAGATAACCAACGACATTTTTGCAACGTTATTCCAATGCGTTCTGCTGCACCGGATACTTCCATCATTTTGCCTAGAATCGTACCTAAACCAATTACGGCAGCCAAAAAACCAAGTGTTCCACCGATACCATCTTCAATTGCACTTATCATTGTTAATGGTTTCATGCCCATTAATATGCCCACATAAAAACTCGATAATAGCAGGGCTAAAAAAGGATGAAGCTTCAATTTTACAATACTGATAACTATTAACAAAATACTACTAATCAACACACCTAAAACCCATATTTGTGAATCCATCAAGAGCTCCTGTTCAATTAAAAAGTAGGGGGGATATTAGATTTTATGCACTCACGGCTGACAAATGATAAATAATCATGTTTGCATGAGTTGAATTCAGTTGAAAAAGTAGTCTGTATAGTGAAATTAATGATTAACTAATTAAATTTAATTGATTAAATTTAATTAAGCAAATGACATAAATAAGTAAAGAAAGTGCATAAAATGTGCAATAATGATCATTACATTACTAAAAAATGAGTTGTTTTTGATCATATATTGATCTGATCAATAAGGTTGAGTATTTTAAACTCACGCTTATTTTATCATTAGTCTATTAACATAATATGTTTATGACTTAAATAGGACAACAAATGGGTACAAGATGCATTATGGGATTGGATACCACAACTCATTGAATCATTCGTATTTCAATGCATCTAACACTAATTTAAATACATTTGAATGTCCTTTTCGGCTAGGGTAATAAATGTAAAAGGGTTCGTAAGTAATAGCAAATTCTGTTAATAATTCGATCAAACTGCCTTCAGCTAGTTGTTTTTCAACATTGGGTCTACCCATCCAGGTAATGCCTAAACCATCTAATGCAGCCTGTTTGCGTAAATGATTGTTAATCGCAAATTGGGATGAAGGTTGGTACTTAATGATGTGTCCTTGATCCGTAAATTCCCATGTTAATTCTGTTGCGTGCTGGGCTGAAATGCGAAAACCAATTAGTTGATGCTGATCCAAATCTTTAATACATTTAGGAATCATTCTATTTTTAAGATAATTGGGGCTTGCCACTAAAGCCATTGTTAAAGGTTCTGAAATTTTTACCGCAATCATTTCTTTAGGAAGATCATCACCAATACGACAACCCATATCAAATCCTTGCTTAACAATATCAACCCAATTATTATCGCAAACAATTTCTATTTTTACTTGAGGATAATTTTTTAATAAAGGTATTAATTTAGGATAAATAATACTTTCAACCGCAAGGCTCGCGGCATTGATTCGAATTGTTCCGGAAGGTGTATTAAGAAACTGTCCTAATGCGCTGACTTCGTCATTAATTGATTGATATAATGGAGCTAATTGTTTGTAAAGCTGCTCACCAGCTTCCGTAAGAGACATACTGTGCGTGGTACGATTAAAAAGTCTTAAATTAAGGCGTGTTTCTAAATTTCGCATACTATGACTGAGTGCTGAGGATGAAACACCTAACGATTTAGCCGCTTTAACAAAACTCTTTGCTTCAGCGATAATAATAAAATAATTTAGCTCATTAAAGTTATGCATATTGACCGTATTGATGAATTTAATTCATGATACTATAAAAGAATCGCTGGTTTATCTCAATGACATTCCGTTTTAGAATAAATTTAACAATGTTCAATGCTCACTATTACAATTAGGTTGGGAAAAAGAGGGGATATGATGGAATATGTAAAACTAGGCAATACCGATATTGAAGTGTCACGATTTTGTTTGGGCTGTATGAGTTTTGGCGATCCTGCCAGTAAAATGCATGCATGGACACTTAATCCAAGTGAGAGTGAAGCGATCATTCAGCATGCGTTAAATTTGGGTATCAATTTTATTGATACAGCCAATATTTATTCAGCAGGAACCAGTGAAACGTATTTAGGTCAAGCAATCAAAAAAAATATTGCTCGTGATAAAGTTATTTTAGCCACCAAAGTCTATTTTAATGACGGTCACTTATCAAAAGGGGCAATTGAAAAAGAGATAGACGGATCACTTAAACGATTAGGTACGGATTATATCGATTTATATATTATACATCGTTTTGACTATACCACACCAATTACAGAAACAATGGAAGCATTACATAAGTTGGTTCAAGTTGGAAAAGTTCGAGCACTAGGTGCTTCTGCGATGTATGGCTACCAATTTTATAACATGCAACTTGCTGCTGAGCAAAACGGTTGGACGAAATTTGTCTCGATGCAAAATCACTATAATTTATTGTATCGTGAAGATGAAAGAGAATTAATTCCAATTTGTAAACAATTTAATGTTTCATTAACACCCTATAGTCCTTTAGCTGCTGGTCGTCTTGCTCGATTAGAGTGGACGACTGATACGTTACGTAGTAAAACAGATAAAACCGCTATCGAAAAATATGATAGTACCCAACAAACCGATACTAATATAGTAAAAAGAGTACATGAACTTGCTGAAAAATATGGCGTAACAATGACTCAAATAGCATTAGCATGGCAGTTTGCGAAAGGCGTTACCTCACCGATTATTGGTGCGACAAAAACAAAATACTTAGATGATGCAGTTGGGTCGTTAAACGTCTCGTTAACCCCAGAGGATATCACTTATCTTGAAGAGTTATATATTCCGCATCGAATTGTAGGCGCATTATAAGTGAGCAAGTAGGTCGTTTCTCCTTAATAGCATTATTCAGTATTAGGGAGAATCATATTAAATTAGCTTATTTGCACACTTTTAATAGTCAATTTTTCGTGAATTAAAATAAGTAAAATTCTCATTCATTTTTAAACAATATGACTTCGTCCAATCACCTTGTTCATTATATCCATAAAAGGAACATCTTTTTGTCTCTGTTGGTTTGGACTCTTTGTCATCAAAAAATTTAATGATAACTTTATCTAATTGATTTTTATCGTTATATAAAAATATCTTTTCTTCGCTTGACGTGTAAACATTGGCTAAATCCATCTTTAAGATATAAGTATTAACAATTCGAGAAATATTTCCATTTTCATACTGAATATCACTGATCGTCGATGGATTGGAAATACGCTCGATTTTTATTATTCTATTTTGATCATCATAAGTTGAAGACCATTCGATCTTTTTGGCTAAATCTTCTAAATGCAAAAGATTCTGCTTATCATCGAAATCCATATTTAAATCCAAATCATATTGATTATCTATCGAAAAATGGCTTTTTTTCGTCGCATAGTCGTTTGTGATCTTCACATGATCAATATCAACTGAGACAATGAAACCTCTATCATCTGATAGATATTGTTGGCGATCGCTGCCAATAATCTTTTGTTGCTTAATCAGTTTTGAATACGGAATATTCTCAACACTACTAAACAATAAATAGTTGTTAGTGAGCTCAACATTACTCAGTTTTTCATTTTTATTGCAACCAAATAGAATGATTGATAAACCACATACGAAAATGATCCTTTTCATTGCTGTTTCCTTCATTAGTCATAGTATTCGAAAGAGCGTAAAATAAATCGCTTTGTTTCTTCTTGTTCGTTTAAACAATATAATTTTGTCCAATCACCATACTGGTTAGGATCATCGTAAACGCAGTTTAATTGCTCTGTGGGGATTAATTGATTGTGTTCATTGCTTTCATATTGACCATTTTGAGCAATAAAAGCATGTTCGACGCTATTAATGAGCTGCTTTTCTGTATTATAAAAGTATTGCTTTTTATTGAGGTAAAGTGGAACGATATTTGCTTCATCAGTTTTATCAAAAATTTCGTAGTCTCTTTCAACAACTAATTCATTTTTATAAGTAATTTGATTAATAAATAGATAATTTGAACCCCCAATAATGCTGTTTTCAAGTTTCACAACTCGTCCTTGTTCGTCATAGGTTGAGCGGATAACTTCGTTGCCGGATGAGTCAGTTATCGAAACAATATTTTGTTTATCATCAACATTAATTTTGTATTTTGAAAGCTCCTGATTTTTGATCATATATTGTGACTGCTGATAATCAAAATAGACTTTTTTATCGTTCAAATTGTAAAAGGTGATCAAACCATCTGCGTTTGTTTCAATCGTACCAAAATAACTTCCTTCAAACCGCTGCTTTTTAATCAGTTTTGAGTGAGGAGCAACATCATATTGACCATTATTAATATAATTATTGATGATAATTTTAGAATCGCTTTGCTTATTATCACATCCTAACAAAGTCAATAGTAAGCAACTATAGATGAGGGGGATTATATTTATTTTCATGCTTTTTAATCCTTTATATTTATTTGAACGTCCTGAATGACGAATATATTTAACCACAAATAGATCAGCGATTAAACAGAAAATTTATATATCTTAATCGAATAATGATATAAACTTAAAGTATTATCAAAATGAAAGCTTGATAATTATAATCCTAAATATCCTATCGTTATAAAAATAACACACATTAACAAAGAGTTATATTTTGTAAATATTGCAAACATAATCCAGAAGGAATGATAATGAAAAAATATTTATATTTACCTACTTTAATATTATTGGGGCTCGTGTTGATAGGTTGTGACACAGACAAAAGCAAGGACATAAAACAATCAGACAAAAAAGAGATCATAGTTGGATTACCCCCTAGTATGCACAACATTTTAATGGAGCGAGTGGTTAAGCCCGAATTAGAAAAAAAAGGCTACAGCGTCAAATTGGTCAATTTTAGTTCTTTGCGGGATGCCAATACCGCGCTGGTTGAAGGGAGTATTGATATGAATGCTGCACAGCATCAAGATTATCTTGACGTCTATAACAAAGAGACCCATAACGACCTTGTCTCATTAGTACACATTCCTTCCATATCTGCCGCTCTATTTTCACAGAAACATCATTCAATCAATGATATTGCATCCAATCAAATCATTGCTATCCCGAATGATCCCTCCAACACTTCTCGATCATTATTGTTGTTACAAAAAATAGGTTGGATCAAGCTTAAACCAGACACACAATCAGGCATAATCACCTTAAATGATATAATAGAAAACAGTTATAATTTGAAATTTAAAACGCTTTTATCCGAAATTATTCCGCGAGTACTTGGCGAAGTTGATTACGCAATTATGCCAGGTGGTGTGGCATGGTTGAGTAAAGTGCCAGCTGATAATATATTAATTCAAGAAGAATTATCGCCCAATTTAGAGCTAATGGTTGTCGTTAAAAAAGAAGATCTCAACACGGCATGGGCAAATGACGTTAAGCAACTTTACCAATCCGATAAACTTAAAAAATTTATTGAAGAAGATCCGGACGCTAAAGGTCGATTTATTTGGCCAAAATAGGATAGTTAAAAAACAACCAATATCTTTAGGTGGATAAAAGATATTGGTTTTATTATAAAATCTAATCATTTAATCTTATCAGCATTTGAAATTTACCTTCGCTCCATTTTGCTTTAAAGTTATTTTCAACCCATTAAATAACAGCTAATCATGCTATGTTAAGTTTTTTAGGGTTATAAAGTGACATTAGGTTCTATTAAACAAATCGTTATTTTTTTCACTTAACATTATTTAAATCTAAAAAATTTTTTTTCATTTTTTATTAAGAATATTCATTCCAATATTTACAATTTTTTCTTTTTTTAATTTATTTATATTATTGATTATAAATGAAATATTTGTAATTTTTGCGTGGTGTTTATATATGATTGTGGTAAAATCGCAATCCCCAAAAAAGATAAAATGAAATAAAAGTAATGACTAAAATTAAATATTTTTTAATTGTTGTTTGCAGTTTGGCTTTAGTCGGCTGTTTTGTACCAAGTAAAATTCAAACTATGATCGATAATCCAACTTCGAACGAAATAAAAGTAACCATTGATGGAACTGAACACGTTATTCCTCCAGTTTCAAAGATCGCTTACTCTTTTGAATTTGGTAAACATACTCTAGTTTATAACCAAGAAACTTTAAATATTCTGGTAAAACCCAATCGAAAGAATGAACTTAATATCATTAATCCAACATTAAATAATTACGTAATAATGAACTTCTATTTCATCGTCGAAAAAATGAAACCTGCTGATTATGGTATGCTACTAATGTCTAAAAAATCAAGTATGACCACTGTATCAATAATGTATGATGGAAAGGTAAAGGAAATAGAGTTACCTCTTAGTGTGACAAATGACTTATTTATTGATCAAAGCGAATATTGGTGGAAATATGATCTTGACAAACCTATACCAGAGAAAATCACGATCAGGGACTCTACCAAATTCTCGACGATAAAAAAAATATACCGAGAAGCGGAGTTTTGGAAAATTGCGCCAGAATATGTAGAAGAATTAGATGATTATGATATACCTTTAGATAGAGTACGTTTTGTTGAACGTACACCTGAATTAAACAAATTAGCGACGTTTTCAATTCCTGATATTGCTTTAAATTCTATCGCTTGTGAACAAGGACGTAATGATATTCAAGCAAAACTCAATAATTGGCAGCAAATTTTAACCTTAACAGGAAGTGATTTTAGTGAAGGTTATAAAGATTTTAAATCAACAATAATCGATGCCAACACCGAAGCTTTCAAAAATTGTGATGGTTATAGTGAAGCATTAAATGATATTGCTGATGCACTCGAATCAATTAGCGATTTGAATTTTGTTATCTTGCAAGAATAAAAGGAATTGAAGTGTTGATATAAGCATTAAACTTCGTCTTTTTTGTGTTAAGGCATAAAATAATTTTTACTCATTTTATGTCTTAATTTTCAAACAATAATCAATAAAAAATCTATTTTTATAAGGAATACTTCGTTGATTGCTGACTGATTCGTCATAAAAAACACTAACCTAGATAAAAATATATTGATATATATCACAAAAATCAGAAAAAAATATTTTTTTAAACCTCAATCAACCTCATACTAATAACCAATCTTAATTAAAGAAAGGTATATCATTATGATTAAAAGGAAATTAAAATTAGCAGCCATTATCAGTAGTTTTATCCTAAGTACTTCAACTGTTTTTGCTTCAATTGACGATGTGAAAGACCTTAAAATCATTAGTTACAATGTCTATAATGGTATGAAATTAGACGAAACAGACGGAAAACAGAAATTTATCGAATGGGCAAAAGCACAAGATGCCGATATTATTGCCTGGCAAGAAATGAATTTTTTTACTCGTGAAAAGCTTGAAAAATTTGCCGCAAGTTATGGACATAAATATGCGGTATTATTGAAAGAAAAACCTGATGATGCCGCTTTTTTCCCTGTCGCCATAACGTCAAAATATCCTATAGTCAATGTTGATAAAGTCGTGGATAATCTATGGCATGGTGCGCTGTATGCTGATATTGGCAATTATCATTTTGTTATTACCCATATGAATCCATTTTGGACAGAAAAAAGAATTGATGAAATGAACTTAATTATCGATTCTATCAAATATAGCCGTGATCCAAATGGTAAATGGATTATTGCTGGTGATTTAAACTCTTTTTCACCTGCGGATAAAGAAACCTACGATAAAAGTAATCTGTTAAACGATATCAAAGAAAAACAGAAACAAAGACCGATATTAGAAAATCTTGTTAATGGACAATTAAGTTATACCGTTCAACAAAATTTATTGGATGCAGGGTTTATTGATGCGTTGAAAATTACAAATAAAGAATTTATTGCGACAGCGCCAACTAAAGTATTTTACGATCAAGCTTCAACACCGCTGCGTTATGATTATATTTATGTGTCCCCCCCATTAAAAAACGACGTTATTGAGGTTAAAGTCTTAAAAGACGATTTTACGGATAATTACTCTGATCATTATCCTGTACAAATGATCATTAAAAATAAATCATCACAACCATAATAGTGAAAGCCATGTATCATTGCATGGCTTTTATCAGTCATTTTTATATGACAGTATTTTCCAATGATAATCATTAAGTTGTGATTGTGATCGCAACATATCCATTTTAATTCAATTAATATCAAAAAGAGCATCGAATAATCTAACTCGAATTGATGAAATCAAAAAAGTTGTAGGATAAAGATATGAAGAAAAATTGTTTAGTAATGACTATAGTGGGTTTGTTTTCGTTATTTTCATATGCATTGGCAACAGAAGATTTAGTGATATCACAATATCAACATTCGCCGAATAAAGTGTATGCCGATAAAGATCAACCAGAAATTACCATTGCAAATTTCAACATTGCAGGCGGGCTTAGAAAGCATAAGGTTAATTTAGATTTAGTTGCTAACGCGATTAAAGCAATGGATGCGGATATCATAACTCTTGAAGAAGTCGATCAAAACACCACACGTAGTGATGGCTTAGATCAAGCAAAAGTGATAGCAGAAAAAACGGGAATGTACTATCTGTTTGGCAAAGCAACGGACATGAAAGGCGGTAATTACGGTAATGCCATATTGTCTAAATATCCAATAGTAAAAAGTAAAACTTTTTTGTTACCCTCTGGTTCTTTTGAACAACGATCCCTGATGTTAAGTCAAATTAATGTGCCGGGTTTTGATTCGCCAATTTATGTGTTTAATACTCATTTTGATTGGCATGAAGAAGATGAGGTAAGAATGTCACAAGCACGTTTTATTAATAGTATTGTTTTTGACGATCTGGACTTAGATGATGAATTTCCTAATTTAGTATCTGGAATTATGTTATTGTTAGGCGATTTTAATTCTGTTAAAAATGATAGAGTCATTAAAGAGCTTGAAAAATACTGGACTTTGGTAAAACAAGAAAATGTCGATACTCGCACTTGGCCAGCAGGAAATCCTGGATTAGATTTAGATCATATTTTTACAAGTCGAAATCAAATATGGCAAGTTGAGCAATTCATTATTCCCAATGATGGCAATGAGTGGAATGGTATCAAATGGCCGCTTGTAAGCGACCATATTCCTGTGATCGCTAAATTAAAATTGATTGAGCAATAAAAAATGGAAATGGGCATTTAGCCCATTGTCTTTTAAGCATCATTTTAGTTTAGCAATAACATAAACATAAACTAGCTCGCTGATTAATTCGATAAGTGTTTGCGTAACGATAATTGCAGGTAGGATAGGTATTGCATTAGGTATGGCTAACGCTAAAGGTAAAATGACTAGCGCATTTCGAGTACCGGCACTAAAAGCTATCGCTCGACTTCCTGCGACGGAAACATGAAAACAACGACCAATAAACCATCCAACTAAAGGGGCGACAATAGCAAAAATTATATAAAATGGAATAACGGATACAACGACTGATAAATTACCTTTCAGCTGAGGTAGAACTGCCAAAATAACGATAAAAAGCGTTAATGCCGTGGCTGGAACGGGTAACATATTTAACCCATGTATCATTTTTTTGCCTGTGTGATTTCGTACAGCCCAGACTTGCATTAAGGTAGCTAAACAGAAAGGAATGACCATTAACCATATAAAAGCATGGATAAAGGGTTGGAGGTGAATGAGCTGGTTGACCTGTTCGCCAATCATAAAAGTTAAGTAAACAGGCAGTAAAAACATTTGTAACAACAATAATAAAGGTGTTGCCATCAATAATAAACAGGCATCTGCGCGTCCAAGATGAGAAAAAGTGACAACATAATCAATACAAGGGGCAAGTAACACAAGTAATACGCCCAGTTTAATAAAAGGTTCGGAAGGTAGAAATAGCGCTAATAATCCAACCCCAACAGGTATAATAACAAAATTTGTTATAAGTAATGCCACCATAAATCGCTTGTAAGACCAAAACTGTTTAATCTTAGTCACAGGAACTTGTAAGAAAGTGACAAACAACATGAATGCTAATACTGGATTGATAAACATGTCGAATATTGAGGTGTTGTCTAAACAAAATACCAGACCAATAGCTATCATCACCACAGAAAAATAAATAGCTATCTGATTTTTTTCTAAGTTATCTTTGATTTGTTGCATAGTGTCATTATTCATTAAGCAATAACGAACAGATAGCATATCAGAAATCAACAAATTCAAAGAATGTAATATTCATGCCAATAGATACAAACAGTTATCATTGTATTTCGATTCAATTCAAATTATTCGATTAATTATTTAGTTCAAATAGCTAATTTATTGACAGCATCTAAATGGAAAATACCTTGGATTTATTATCCATATCACTATTTTGCTTAAATTTATCACTTAAAATCAACATAGCATTGACAACAACTGAATTTTTGTTGAACTACGCATTCAAATTGGCAAGCATTTATCAAAAATGCGATCTTTGTCACATCAGATAATAAAAGCAAATTTGCTGTCTAATTATCAACGATCTTTCATTGTTGAACTCGGTACAAACAATCATATCTCTATTTTAGGGAAAAAATAGCATTGTATTTCAACATGAAGCCAAATTAGCTTTTCATTTTGAGACAAATAAAAGCTTTTTTTAACAATTTCAATCCACCTGTAATCTGCAATCAAGATCACAATTTATCATCACTCAAATACCTATACTGACATTTATATTTCGGTCAATTCTTTTGTCGAATTTTTATCAATCAGGAGGTCGTAATGAAAACGTATGTCAAAAATTGGATCACAATTGGGTTACTCAGCGCATTGGGTTTGTCTGTTGATGCGGTGTGGGCTAAAGAATATCAATTAACAGGGCAGCATACCCAAATCACGCTATCTGATAGTGGTAATCAACAAAACGTCACATCGTTTAATATTACTAATCCCGTAACTAATGATTCAATCACTGTTAATACGCTATTTGAGATTACGCTAAATTCGGGGCAAAAATTGACCGATAAAGATTTCCACTTAGATAATTTACAACAAAAAGACAATCAAATTTATTTAAATTTCAGTGGTCATGATATTGCGATTCAAACCCTATTGATTCTCAATGACGATAAACATTTTGCCAGTTATGAACTGCAAATCACCCCTAAAAAACAGGCACTTTCAATGTCAGACGTTTCTATAATGCCGTTTCATTCTCAAGCGCCATTTGTTTACGGCTCCGTTGTCAGTTCGCCGATTATTAGTGATACCTTTTTTATCATTCCCGAAAATCCATTAACCAATACCGTTGCCTATGAAGGTGGTGTGTTGCAAAAAATTCCGCAAGCGATCCCGTTACAAGTCAATCACACCTTGAGTTACAAAACCTATATTGGCACTTATGAAAAAGGGCAATTAAGACGCCATGTAAATGAATTTCTTAATCAAGTTCGCCAGCGACCATATAGCCCGTACTTACATTATAATTCTTGGCTAGATATCGGATTTTTTAATCCTTATACTGAAAAGGAAGCCCTGTTACGAATCGAACAATATGGTCAAGAATTAGTTGAAAAACGTCATGTTACCCTAGATGGTTATCTGTTTGATGATGGTTGGGATAATTTAACGGGTAACTGGGGATTTGGTGATAATTTTCCGAGTGAATTTAAAAAATTAAAAACCGCATCAGAAAAATATCACGCCGCGCTGGGTATTTGGTTGTCACCTTGGGGTGGATACAATAAACCACGTGATACTCGTGTTACCAATGCATTAAAACTGGGTTATGAAACCATGGATGGCAAACTCGCCTTATCAGGCCCTAAATACTATGCTAATTTTCATAAACGAATTTTAGAATTAATCCAAAATCAGAACATTACCATGTTCAAACTCGATGGAACAGGTAATGCAGATAAAGTGATCGCCGGCAGCCAATTTACCAGTGATTTTGATGCTGCGATTCATTTAATCCAAGATATGCGTAAAGCTAATGATCATTTATATATTAATCTAACAACCGGTACACAAGCGACGCCGTCTTGGTTATTTTATGCCGACTCTATCTGGCGAGGTGGCGATGATGTCAATTATTATGGACCCGGTAGTAAAGTTCAACAGTGGTTAACTTATCGTGATGCGGAAACCTATCGTTCTATTGTTTTAAAAGGTCCCTTATTTCCATTAAATTCACTTATGCTGCATGGTATTGTATACGCTAAACAAGCAAAACATTTGCAACAAGAAACCGAAAATGACTTTGCTGATCAAGTTTGGAGTTACTTTGCAACAGGAACGCAATTACAAGAAATGTACATTACTCCTGAACTGATGACAACAAACAATTGGGATACGTTAGCATCGGCTGCTAATTGGGCAAGAGATAACCAAAACGTATTATTCGATACCCATTGGATTGGTAAAGACCCCACAAAATTAGGGGTATATGGTTGGGCTGGATGGACGCAAGATAAATCCATTATTACTTTACGCAATCCGTCAGATAAACCGCAAATTTATTATCTGGATTTACAAAATGATTTAGAGTTGCCGGCAAAGGCAAGTTCACATTTTAAAATCAACATTGATTATCACAGTGAATTTTATGCGCAAAAACCAACGAGTGTGGATAAAACGGCATTAATCACTCTTGAGCCTTTCGAAACAGTTGTCATGTCGCTAATTCCGCAATAATTACAATATGCCTTGTCTGCAAATACAAGGCATAAAATTAGGCTCAAAATAGTCGTTTGAAATGTCAAAGTTTAAAACGGGCTTAAAACGAATGGAACAAAAAATAATCTAATGAAACAATTTACAATAGTAAAAAAGCTCATGTTGAACTGATATAATTTTTTCATTCAGGTTTCCTGTTTATCTGATAGGGAACCTGAAAATTAACATCAAATCGATACGACGTTTTTAACATCACTCTCCATTTCGTTGCTTTATTCTGATAATAAACATGAAAACACTAGGTTGTTTTAACCGTTAAATAAAAATAATTTTGTTAACGTTTTCAACCAAAATTTATACATATTTTTCTGTCTATTTTTTGACAAACCCAATATACTTACCAAACTTGTATTTGATAATGATTATCATTATTATTTGTAAGGTTAAATTTAGAGATGTGTTAAATGATTTAATTGTTTTTTATGAAGGAATGAAACATGAGTTATAAAAAGGTAAGTATCTTATTACTCTTTATGAGTTTTTCTTCACAAGCTGAGTCTGTGCTTGAAGATAAAGATACAAAGCAAAATATTGATGAACCGAATAAACCATTAACGAAGAACAATATGGTTAATCGTGACGATATAGACGATGTGATTACTGTCATTGCCGGCTCATCAACGCAAGATGAATTAAAAAAAATAAATAGTGTTATTGCGGGACGATCAACACTTTCATCAGGGCTAATAGAACAAAAACAATCCGATAATGTTGCCGAATTGCTCAATACTTTACCCGGTGTGAGTGCTGCTGGTTCAGTTAGGCCAGGGGGGCAGACCTTAAATATATGGGGTTTTGGTAAAGTTGAAGATGTCAAAATTATTGTAGATGGTGCACAAAAAGGATTCCAAAAATATCAACAAGGATCGATTTTTGTTGAACCAGAACTTCTTAAACAAGTTGAAGTTAACAAAGGTCCACACGATGTGAAGTTTGGAAATGGCGGCTTTGGTGGCGTGATAAAAATGGAGACTAAAGATGCGATTGATCTGCTTGACCCCAATCAATACCTTGGCGCATTAATCAAATACAGTTTTCATTCAAACAATCATCAGAATATGGTGACTGGTGCAGTTTATGGTAGAACACAAGATGACATGTTTGATGGTCTTATTTATTACACGAACCGAGACAGCGGTAATTTTAAACGCCCCGATGGCTCAAGATTTGAGTTTTCGGAAGATGACATGGATTCCTACATGGCGAAACTCAATTTTAGACCCAATGAAGAACACACTTTCACTCTATCAGGTATACGTTCAAAACGGGATTCATGGCAACCTTGGGCTGCCAAATATGTCGAAAAAATGACACCTCCAACCGCTGCACAAATTAAAAAATATGGATATAAAGCAGCATGGTTAAGAAAATTGGTAAAACGTGATCAACAAGATGAATCCGCCCAATTTAAATGGAATTATCAGCCAACTTATAATCCGTTAATTAATTTGACGTTACACACCACTTATTCCAAAACCAAACAACATGATACTCGTCCTAATAAATACAATCCGGTGGCTTCATTAGGGACAATGGGTAACGAAAGTTGGGTTAGCTATACCGATAAAACTATCGCGCTTGAAAATGTCAGTATTTTTAACACCGGCGCTGTCGATAATGCATTAAAAATTGGATTACAAGCACATCTACATGATCGTGATACGTTAATGTATTACAAAAATTATTCTAAAAAGCCAAATTATAACAATGGTTATTTCCAACCGGCTTACATGCCTTCTGGTAAACAGCAAACTTATAGTTTTTATATTCAAGATGAACTTTCGATTAGTGATTTTGTCTTATCACCCAGCCTTCGATACGATTATGTCCGAAATCACGGTAAAAAGAATTATGCTTCAGCGTATAACGACCCCGATCCTCGTTATGGTCATGATTATTCACCCGTGACCTATTCAGGTTGGACACCACGCTTTGGATCCTATTGGCAAACCACCCAAAATGTCGGATTTTTTGGGGATATCAGTTATGCATGGCAAGCACCAACAATTGATGAAAGCTATGAAGTCCAGTTCACTCCTAAAAATGGAGGAAGCGGTAAAATTTCGGCAACCAGCCGTCATTTGAAAAAAGAGCGGAATTTATCAATTCGAATTGGGAATATTCTCGATTTTAATAATTTAATACTTGAAAATGATAAGTTACAAGTTCGTAGCACGTTATTTAGACAGCGTGTCACCGATGAGATTTTTGTTACTCGAGGATTCAATGGATCAATATGCGGTCCAGGCAAAGCGTGTCCGCTTGGGCAGGCAAATTATCGTAATATTCCGGGTAAAATGATTGTCAAAGGTTTTGAACTTGAAACGTTTTATGACAGTAAATATTGGTTTGCAAGTGCGACCTACTCAATCCAAAAAGGAGAACGAGATACAGCACCACAAGCACCATGGATGCATCATAAGACCTATGTCGCAACGATTGCACCACGCACCGCAACATTAACAACGGGGTTTAAAATTCCGGACTGGAATGTGAGAGCAGGGTGGAATGCCCAATTTGTACGAAAACAAGATCGCACAGGATTAGAAGATAGAAATCATGACGGATTAAATGATCTGGGCGCTTATGGATTAGGGCGATCGTCGGGGTATTCAATACACAATCTTTTTGCAAGTTGGCAACCGACTTTTCTGCCTAAAGCCGAAATTAAGCTAACCGTTGATAATCTATTTAATAAAGATTATCGACTTTATTTAGGCGAAAACACCTATGGACTCGCCCGAAACTTTAAAGCAAGTGTTTCATACCGATTCTAAACTTCATTGAAATGTGAATACTGCCAGTTTACTGGCAGTTTCAATAAGTCATCAGTGCTGAATCTATCTACCATTTGCCTGCCGTTGAGCCACCGTCAACGACCATAATTGTACCGGTAACAAAATTAGAATCCGTTAAATACATGACGGCATTGATAATATCTTGAACCTGCCCAATCCGATTGACAGGAGCCATAGATTTTAACACTGCTTGAACTTGGGGATCGGTAGGATGCATTGGGGTCTCAATAATGCCAGGTGCAATACCGTTAACCATAACATGGCTTGATGCTAATTCTAATGCTAAACCTTTAATGGCACTATTAATACCGCCTTTGATCATAATCGGTAATAAAGCAGGTACAGTCAAATTAGGTTGCATAGCAATGGCAGCAGTAATATTAATGATATGCCCTGACTGATTGGTTATCATATGTTTAGCCGCTGTCTGAGCAGGGTAGAAAAACCCTTTAAGGTTGGTATCAATTAGGGTGTTTAAATCATCTTGCGTATACTCAACGGCGGGTTTAGATATAAATATGCCTGCATTATTCACTAAAATATCGACTTTACCAAATCTTGCAATAGCGTGTGAAAAAAGCAATTCTGCCGTTTGCGGCTTTGCAATGTCCCCAGCTACAAGTAATAAATTATCAGGTTCGCCTAATTTAATCGCTGCTTGTTCTAAACGAGCTTTATCTCGACCATTGGCAACGACATTGAAACCTCGCTCAAGATAGGCTTTCGCTATCGCAAAACCAATTCCACTTGAAGCACCAGTCACAATAACGGTTTTATTTCCTTTATTCATCGAATTTAATTCCTGTTTTGACTCACATTACAGATGATTATATAAGAGTTGAATTGAAATAGAAATTCGATTGCAAAAAGTAAAATAATTTACAAAATTCTAGAGCGAACAGTAAACAGAATGAAATCTATTTACTGCTGGTTTGGTTAAATCAACGCATAAGATATCGTTTCGAACGATTAATCCAAATCACTAAAAAGAGTGTGCGTCCTAAACTAAATAAAATATAGGAAAACCACAAACCGTTATTGCCCCATATTGGTACAAAAATAGATTGAGCGATTAACCAAAGTAAAAGGGCAAGGATCATGGAATCACGAATAGAAGATGTATAACTGATGCCTGAAAACACCCCGTAATAGATCAATCCACCAGCAACCACAACCGGAAAGATAACTAACCAATAATGGTATTGTAGACAAAGATTAATGATGTCATTTTGATTGGTTAATAATCGGATTATTGCGGTATCAAAGGCAAACCAGATTGCAATTAATATCACCGGACAAATCACACACGCTTGCAGTGACCAACGCAAGGTTTGTTGGTATAACGCCATATTTTGCGTGCCTTTAGCTTTACCACTAAAGACACTTGACGCATTAGCAAAGCCATCAAATAAATACGCCATTAAGTAATGGATTTGAAACAGTACCGCATTGGCCGCCAATACTTCAGTACTAAAACTTGAACCAATCGAAATAAAATGATTCGTTACAACTAGCAGGCAAATAGTTCGAATCATTAAATTAGTATTAACTAAAATTACCCCTTTCAATGACTGCCAAGAAAGGATCGATTTCAAATCCGTTTTTTGTTGTGATTGGGGTAAATAGCGACCAATAAACCCGATCCCTAACAATGTACAAATCACTTGCGCACTAAGTGTTGCAAATGCCACGCCTTGAATATCCCAATGAAAACCCCAAACAAAAATGACCGCCATAATAATATTGAGTAAATTAATCAACACTTGCAAAAACAGCACGGCTTTTATTTTGGACATCCCCATTAACCAACCAACCAGCACATAGTTAATCAGTACAAACGGGGCGCCCCAAATTAATATCGAAAAATAGATATCTGCATAATGCCTAACTTCTTCATTAGGTTTGATGATTTGCATTGAAGCACCAAAAATAAATTGCTGAAAAACAATAAATAAAATGCCTAAAACAATCGCAATAAACAGGGGGCGAATTAACGAAGAACGCAGTAATAGAGGATCATCTAATGCTTGTGCCGCAAATCCGGTGGTACTGACACGTAAAAAACCAAATAACCAATAGATGGTATTAAAGATCACCGCACCAACGGCAATGCCTGCAATAAAAGCAGGATTGGGTAGATGACCGACCAATGCAGTATCAACCACGCCCAATAATGGGGTTGTGATAGTTGAAATAATAAAAGGGATAACCAATGCTAAATAATCGTTAAAACGATAACGTTTATTAACGGTGGATTGTGTTGTCATAGATTAAAAACCTAATATAGAGTCAAGAAGCTGTTTGGAATAATCATGACGGACATTACTCAATTGGGCAATATCGTCAACCTGTTCTACAATTCTTCCTTGATAAAAAAACATCACTCGATTACACAAATACGTAATCGTGGTTAAATCATGAGTAATAAAAATACTGGTTAAATTTAACTGTTTTTGTAAATCAGCCAATAACGATAAAATCTGCGTTTGAACAGAAATATCTAACGAACTGACTGCTTCATCAAACAAAATAAATTGCGGATGACAGGCAATCGCTCTGGCTATGCAAATTCGTTGCAATTGACCGCCACTCATTTCATGAGCAAACCGCTGACAGAATGAATGATCTAATCCAACTTGTTCCAGTAATTGATCTATTCGTTTTTTTCGTGCTGTCGATGATAACTTTTCGTGAATATCAAGGGGTTCAGCAATAATATTAGCAGCCGTAAAATAAGGATTCACCGAAGCATTATAATCTTGAAATACAGCGCTAATATTGCGTCGCTGTGATGAGCATTTCCATGCTCGTTTCGCAATATCTTGCCCGTTAAATAGGATCTTACCCGTATCGGGTTTTTCTAAACCTAAAATAAGCTTTCCAAGAGTGCTTTTGCCACTGCCACTTTCACCAATAATACCCAGACATTCGCCCTGTTTTAACGAGAAAGAAACATCATTAATGACCTTGTTCTTCTTGCGACTAAACAGACCTTGATGAGGTTGTAAAAAGGATTTGCTTACTTGTTCAACTTGCAATAATGCAGACATTTAAGCACTCTCCAATGTCGGAATAAACATTTTAGGATAAACCACCGAATCAAATTTAGCTAATAACTGTTTGCGCGCGCTGATTAGATAACGGGTGTAATCATTTTCAGCATGGTAAAAGATTTGATCTCGACAGCCTTGTTCAACAATTTTACCTTGTTGCATGACAACAATATGATCGGCAATATGATGAATCACGCCTAAATCGTGTGAAATAAAAATCATGGCGGTAGTTGATTGCTGCTTGATTTGTTCAAACATTTTCAAAATATGGAACTGACTAATCGAATCTAAAGCGGTTGTTGGTTCATCAGCAATGATCAATTCGGGTTTTAGCATTAATGCAATACCGATCATGATTCTTTGTAACATTCCACCACTCAATTGATGAGGATACTTATTATAAATCTGTTTGGGATCATTTAAACCGATTTCTTTAATCATGGTTAGTGTTTTGGCAACGGCATCTTTTTTGCTTAAGGGAAGGTGTGCTTGTAATGTTTCGATGACTTGTTTGCCGATACGATAAAGCGGATCGAAAGCACTCATTGGATGCTGTAAAATGATCGCGATAGTGTTACCCCGAATCTGACGCAGTGTGTCAGCTGATTGGGTTAAAAGATCGCCTTTCACTTGTCGATTTAACTGAGGTTGTCTAGGATTAAAAAGGATTTGACCTTCGACTTTAAAATAGGGTTCTAATAACCCCATGATCGCTTTACTGGTTAAACTTTTACCACTACCACTTTCGCCGACAATGCCTACGCATTGGTGATGTTCAACATTAAACGAAATGTTATCCAATAACGTTTGACCATTATCAAGGTTAACCGTGAGATTTTTAACCTCTAACAGGGGGTTACACATGTGTTTTTTCCTTCGGATCTAAAATATCTCGCAAACAGTCACCTAATAGATTAAAAGCCGCCACGACGACTAAAATAGCTATCCCCGGATAGACCATTTGCATTGGATGTTGAATCATTACATTCTTGGCTTCACTAAGCATTAATCCCCATTCGGCAGTCGGTGCTTGCACGCCCAATCCAATAAAAGAGAGCGCCGAAATATTCAAAATGACCCAGCCTGTATCGAGCGTGGCTAACACCACCAATTCCGACATAACATTAGGTAACAGATGACGGCGAATAATAAAGCTGTGTGGTGCACCAATGGCACGTGAAAATAAAATATAATTTTTTCGACTATATTTAATCACTGAACTGCGGATCATTCGGCTGTACCATGCCCATTTCACCACGATATTAGCAATAATCACGTTTTCAATCCCCACACCTAGCACTCCGACAATTGCTAAAATCATGACTTGACTAGGGAAGGAGAGCATAATATCGCAAAGGCGCATAATAACTTCATCAAGTTTGCCTCGTTGGTAACCTGAAATTAGCCCGATGATTGAACCGACGATAATGGTAATTGTCATGGTTAATAAGGATAAAAAGAGAGTCGAACGGATACCATAAAGTAAACGAGAAAAGATATCCCGACCTAAATGATCACAGCCTAGCCAATGTTCAGCTGAGATACTGGCATATTTGCGGATAATACGAACTTTATTTGGATCAAATGGGGCAATATAGGGCGCAAAAATACCCAAAAGAATGATGATGGAGATGATTATCAAACAGCATAATGCCATTTTATTTTTCATCAACTGTCTTGCTAAACTCATGCTAAATCCCCACTATTTTGTAATCGAGGATCCAACCATTGATGCACCACATCAACAATAAAATTACATACGACAAATAAAATCGCCATAACTAAAATATAAGCTTGAATCACCGGATAGTCTCGATTCATGATAGCAGCTATACATAAGCGCCCAAGTCCCGGCCATGAAAAAATATATTCCACAACAAACGAACCGGCAATCAATTGTGGAATTGTCATACCCAGTGCGGTAATGGTGGTATGTAATGAATTAACTAAGACATGTTTTAAAATTATCGCCCGTTCCTTTAATCCTCGACTACGTGCATAAAATACAAAGTAATTCTGCATATTTTCCAGCATATTATTACGAATAAAGCGAATATAAGTCGCAATATAAACAAAAGATAAAGTTATTGTCGGTAAAATAAGATTTTGCCATGTGCCATAACCATTGGTTGGTAACAGATCTAAATAATTAGCAAAAAACCAAATACACAGCAAACCAAGCCAATAACTAGGCATGGCGGTACCAATAAAAATGAGGATTCGAACAACATGATCGAAGACTGAGTTAGCAAAAATAGCACATAACACACCTAGTACTAAGCTAACGAATAAAGTAAGAACAAATGATGACACTGCCAAAAGTAAAGTTGGGGTTAAACAACGAATCATTTCATCCCAAACTAATCGATCCCGATGAACGAATGAACGTCCAAAATCCAGATGAAAAGCATGATATAACCAACTAAAATATCGAGACCAAAAGGGCTCATTTAACCCCAACTCTTGGCGCATACTTTCGATGGCTACAGGCGTTGGCATAATCTCATTTAAGCGTAAAGCAACTTCAGCAGGATCAGAAGGGGCAAGGTTGATCAGCAAAAAAGCAATGAACGAGATACCGATCAAAATCGGTATCATCATCAATAAACGTTTAAAAATATAATGTAACATTATGACTAACTAACTATAACGCAATTAATAGTGCATTTTCTCAAAAGGAATATCAAATTGTGATGGAGCAAACTCAATGCCTTTAAGAGATTTAATAGCAATAGCTCGATTGCGTTCATAAGTTAAAGGAATATAGACCGCTTGTTTATGCAATGTTTCAAGCACATAACGATATAGGGCTTGGCGTTCTTGCTCGTCCGTTGAAATCAATGCTTTGCTAATGCTGGCATCAATTTGAGGCTTTTCTTTTAAGCCTTGTTGTGCCATATAATCCCCATATACTGGTAATTTCATACCGGATAAAAAGGATTGTGGATCATAAGGCGTACCCCAAGAAATATCGAATACCATATCAAAATCACCCGCTTTTTGGCGGTCACGATAGCCTTGTTCTTCTTCACCATGAATATTCAGTTTTAATCCAACTTGTTCAAATTCATCTTGCATATATTGGGCGATGGTTTTTTGTGAAGCAGTATTACTATCATAATACAGTGTGATTTCGAACGGTTTGCCGTCTTTTTGGCGGTATTGTTGACCGTTGGCTTTTGTCCAACCTGCTTTATCCAAAAGTTGTTGTGCTAATTTAGTATCGTATTGATAAGGTTTTAATCCAATATTGGCATAAGGGATATTAGTCGCCATTAGGGTATCAGCCGGTGCTTCACTGTGATTAAAAATTCCTTCTGAAATATCATTTTTATTAATAATATGCTCAATTGCCTGACGCACATTAACATCACTCAATGCCGGGCGAGACGTATTCATCAATACGATACGGCTTGAAACAGGTTTAGACATCAATGTCTGAAACTTATCCATTTTCGAAAAACGCTCGAAAGAATCGGCATCCACCATATTTTTGCCATAAATCAGATCGATTTCACCTTTTTCAAGTGCCATCAAACGGCTTTGATTATCCGCAATCACCTTCATAGTTACGGTTTTAAGTTGCGGTTTGTTCCCCCAATAAGTGGGATTGGCTGTAAAAATAGCATACTGATCTTTCTTATGTTCACTTAACACATAAGGCCCCGTACCAATATAAGAATTAACGCCATTTTTGGTTTCACCATTTTTCATAACATTAGGTGATATAAAACGCATAGGGCGGGTGACGGCAATCTCAATCAAAAATGGATAGTAAGGTTCAGACAGATTGACTTGTAGGGTGTAATCATCAAGCGCTTTAATATCGGTAATTAAACGCACCATTTCAAGCCAAGTATGACGATCTTTATTTGAAAGTACGGCATCCCAATTTAATTTAGCGCTATGCGCATCGAATTTAGTACCGTCGCTAAATGTCACATCTTGTCGAAGTTTGAACGTATAGGTTTTTCCTTCATTACTGATTGTCCAGCTTTCCGCAAGCCAAGGTGAAAAAGAGCCATCTTCGTTATAATGGACTAAAGATTCATACAGCATATTTTGAGCCCACATCTCACCAGAATAGAGGTGAGGGTTAAGATCACGAATATCGCGAAAGTTAGCAAAAGTGATATCATCTTTAGCGAAACAATTAAGGCTAGCTGAGGCTAATGCGAAAACCATTAACCATTTTTTGGTGCGGTTGAAATGTACTATCATGGGCAATCCGTTATGCAAAAGTTTTTAAAAAAAATCATTGATGGAAATAGTGTCAAAAATGTCGTAAATACAACGATTTTTAGCGCAAGAATAGTAGCACAGATGCAAATGATAATAAATATCATCTAGTCTATTTTTTAGCAAAAAACTTACGAAATTTTGTTAAAATAAATCTTAACAGAACGATTTCATCGCAATCTTATTAACAGGGATAATAAATAATCAAACAAAAGTAATAGAATTGCTTTATAATAACTAACGAAAATTTAATTTTTGTTTATTTAGGAAACATTTCATGTCATTTGACTCTCTTGGTTTAGATGCCAAGATTTTAAAAGCACTACAAGAACAACACTACACTCAGCCTACCCCCATTCAACAGCAAGCCATTCCGGTAATCTTATCGGGAAAAGACCTTATGGCAAGTGCACAAACGGGCACTGGTAAAACGGCAGGTTTTGGTTTGCCAATTTTGCAAAAGCTGATTGAACAACAAGCAAAAACGGCAAATCGCCCCGAAACAAAAAAGAAGAAACGCCCCCTTTATGCGTTAATTTTAGCGCCAACTCGTGAACTTGCTGCGCAAATTGGTGAAAACATCCGTGATTACAGCCGTCATTTAGCAATTCGTTCATTAGTTGTTTTTGGTGGCGTAAGCATTAATCCTCAAATGATGAAGTTGCGTGGTGGTGTGGATATTCTGATCGCGACACCCGGACGGTTACTCGATTTAGTCCACCAAAATGCTGTTGATCTTGCAACGGTTAAAATGCTGGTTTTAGACGAAGCCGATCGCATGTTAGATATGGGTTTTATTCATGATATACGGCGAGTGATAGCAAAATTACCTAAAAAACGTCAAAATTTAATGTTTTCAGCAACGTTTTCAGATGAGATAAAAACACTGGCGGAAACGATTTTACATTCCCCTGAAACGGTTGCTGTCGCCAGAACCAACAGTACATCAACACAAATTACCCAATATGTTCATCGAGTAGATAAACGTCGTAAACGGGAATTACTGTCATACTTAATTGGTAAAAACCAATGGCAACAAGTACTAATTTTTACTCGCACTAAGTACGGCGCTAACCATTTAGCTGAGCAACTCACTAAAGACGGGATTAAAGCTTCAGCTATTCACGGTAACAAAAGCCAAGGCGCCCGAACCAAAGCCTTAGCCGATTTTAAAACTGGACAAATTCGGGCATTAGTTGCCACCGACATTGCAGCCAGAGGATTGGATATTGAACTATTGCCTTATGTGGTTAATTATGAATTACCGCAGGTTGCTGAAGATTACGTGCATCGAATTGGTCGAACAGGGCGAGCGCAAAATCAAGGGCAGGCAATTTCATTAGTCTGTATTGACGAACTGCCACAATTAAAAGCCATTGAAAAGTTAATCAAAAAACCAATACCCGAAATCCATACCGATGGTTTTGCCGTTGACCCAACCATTAAAGCTGGGCCGAAAACAAAATCTTCACCTAAAAAACGGCTATCGAAAAACGATCACAATACGCAAAATCGGTCTAATCAACCCAATAAGCGTGGTGGTGTTAACCGAACAAAAAAATACGCTAACACAAATAATAAACAGAGTCATATTCATTAAAATAGAAGGATATTATCATGGTAAATCGCAGTCGACGTTTACGTAAAAAATTACATATTGAAGAGTTTAAAGAGTTAGGTTTTACTGTCAGTTGGTCTTTTGACGAAGGGACAAGTGAAGAAACCTTAGATAACATTGTTGATCAATTCATCCTCGAAGCTATCCAACCAAATGGTTTAGCATACGAAGGAAGTGGCTATCTAAACTGGAAAGGCATTGTCTGTACTCAAAAACTCGGCAATTGTACCGAAGCGCATCGTGACATTGTGACAAAATGGTTGGAAAGTCATGGTTTAAAAAATATCAAAGTCAGCCCGTTAATTGATATTTGGTGGGATGAATTAGATTTCTAATCGATTTTAAACCATATTTGATTAAGTTAGCTTAATTATTCAATAGCCACAATTGTGGCTATTTGTTTGCAATTCATTTAACTAATTATTCGATTCCTTGACTACGTAAATAATCTTCATAATTACCGGTATAATCAATCACTTTTTCTGGCGTAATTTCGACAATACGAGTCGCTAACGAACTGACAAACTCACGGTCATGTGAAACAAAGAATAGGGTACCTTGATAAAGTTCTAACGCCATATTGAGCGACTCGATCGATTCCATATCTAAATGGTTTGTCGGTTCGTCCATGACAATGATATTCGGTTTTTGCATCATCAATTTACCAAATAACATCCGTCCTTTTTCACCACCCGACAGCACTTTAACCTTTTTCTTAATATCATCTTGTGAAAATAATAAGCGACCCAAAACACTTCGTACAGCTTGTTCATCATCAGTAGGTTGCTTCCATTGGCTCATCCAATCGAACACGGTTAACTCATCATCAAATTCATATTCATGATCTTGGGCATAATAACCGATATTGGCATTTTCTGACCATTTAATTTCGCCTTGCTCAGGCGTTAGTTCTCCCATTAAGGTTTTAATTAAAGTGGTTTTACCAATCCCATTGGTACCTAAAATGGCGACCTTCTCGCCGACTTCAACCATTAAATTAAGATTATTAAACAAAGGGCCATTATCAAAGCCTTTGGTCAAATTCTCAACGACTAAGGCATTACGGAACAATTTTTTATCTTGCTCAAAGCGTATAAATGGATTTTGACGGCTAGATGCTTTCACTTCCTCCAGTTTAATTTTCTCAATCTGTCTGGCTCGAGATGTCGCTTGTTTAGACTTCGACGCATTGGCACTAAAACGACTGACAAAAGATTGCAGTTCACTGATTTGTGCTTTCTTCTTAGCGTTATCCGCTAATAAACGCTCTCGGGCTTGTGTTGATGCCATCATATAATCATCGTAATTACCCGGATAAATACGCAATTCACCATAATCAAGATCTGCCATATGGGTACAAACCATATTTAAAAAATGGCGATCATGCGAAATAATAATCATGGTACTTTCACGCTCATTAAGCGTATCTTCTAACCAACGGATGGTATCGATATCCAAGTTATTGGTTGGCTCGTCCAGTAATAAAATATCGGGATTCGAAAAGAGCGCTTGGGCTAATAACACACGTAGCTTCCAACCAGGGGCAATTTCACTCATTAGACCATAATGCTGTTCAATGGGAATGCCGACCCCTAGCAATAGTTCGCCAGCACGAGACTCGGCACTATAACCATCCATTTCGGCGTATTGGGTTTCTAAATCAGCCACTTTAAAACCATCTTCTTCACTCATTTCCGGTAAAGAATAGATCCGATCACGTTCTTGCTTGATTTCCCACAACTCAGTATGCCCCATAATCACCGTATCTAACACGGTAAAGGATTCAAAAGCGAACTGATCTTGACGTAATTTACCTAATCTTTCATGAGGATCTAACGCCACATTACCCGAAGTTGGCACCAAATCGCCACCAATGATCTTCATAAACGTTGACTTACCGCTACCATTGGCGCCAATAAGCCCATAACGATTGCCGTTCCCAAATTTAACCGAAATATTTTCAAATAGCGGTTTACTACCAAATTGCATGGTGATGTTATTTGTACTTAACACTGAATTAACTCTCAATTGACTATCGTCTTCAATCAATTTTGCCATTACAAAACAATCTAAGACGTAAAAAAAGTGATATGGATGACATTATGCCATATTTTACAATTTTTGCCGATTATTGATTTAACATTGGCATGCAAAAAAAGACCTTTTTTGAGGGGGATTGTAAAAATCAACAAGCTTAATTTACAATGCTTCAAGGGGTGAAATTTACGTAAATCTGTCATTTCATTTTGGCGCATATATTACTAATTTAATTAAAATTTTTTTAAGAAAAAAACTTGCAAACTATTTAAAAAAAACGTAAATTCAGCATATCTATTTTAATTATTAATTTGTGGCATTCAAAATAAAGTTAATAAAACTAAATTAAGTTTGATGATTCAAATAATAAGCTATAAAAGATTAATCAATTAAGTGTTTTGTAATTAAATATTGCATACCCATCAATGAGTAGTATGTCATTTAAAAATACAAAAACCTCAATATGATTAATTTTTAAAATAAAAATAAATTTACATAAAAATGAGTGGAAAAATGGAAACAAATAACAATTCCAATACCGATTTCAACGACAACGACATTCAATCGAACACCGATGCCCCTGTTGTCACAACCGAACTCATACACGAAGCGAAAGAAAACATGGCGCTAAGTAACGGAAAATGTGGCGCCTGTCAGCGAACGGGATTTCCGCTATTTTTAGTTCGAAAAAGTGTGGTGCCTAAATTTTTTAAAAATAGCGAAACCAATATTTGGGAAAGTGGCATGTTGCCACTAAAAAATCACGAGCCGACTACCGCCTTTACGCACTTTAGCTATGTTTATCGAACTTTACGTGAAGGTTATGTCTATATCTTGCTTCAAAAAAATAAATCGGCAAAAGGGTGGCAAGGTACCGATCTAAATTTATTAAAAGTCAAAGTGTTTGAAGTGACAAAATCTGGCGCTTTTCGATTAAGAGAGTTTCGTGACGTTAAAGGCACCAGACCAAAAGAGCTACCGGAAAGCTGTATTACAGAAGGGCACCAATTTAAAGCTAAATTTATCACGCTGGACAACAAAATTTATGACAAAGCGTGGATAGCCTACAGTCCTTACCGTTGGGATAAAGACGTGGTGGAGCACTACCGCAAAAATGAAGACGACCGAAATGAACGTTTCACGGTGGTTGATTTAACACAAACCGAGCCATCAAAGTTAACGGCTAATGGGGAACGTAGCTTTTCATTCAGCGATTTTACTCGAGAGCCTGTCAAAGCAGCGCCTGTTGAAGGCGAAAAACAAGAGAGTGAATCAACAACAGCAGTTGAAGGTCCGACAAAACGCTATCTGCTGGAAATGGAATGCAATAAACAAGAAGTGCTGGATTATTTCAATAAAGAACAGCTAGATGCAAGACGTCAAAAATCAAAAGAAGAACAAGACAAAGCACAAAAAAATGCATCCCAAAACAGCAACACACAGGCACAAAGCAAACCTGCTTCGGTTGGCATAAAAGATACCAAATTAAATAAAGAAATAGCTAAAGGCAGTTTTTATGCACAAAATTACGATTTAAAAAATCAGCTTGAAAACACCGAAGCAAGCATACTGCAAAACTACCGTAAACTATTTTGCTCAGCCAGTCAGTTTAATACCTTAAAAAAAGAAGTCGGTGGACTCAATGACGATTTCAGCAAAACAATAGACGGCTATAAAGGCGAAGCTTACGATAACTCGAATTACAAAACGGCCGAAATCGGCGTTATCTTAGTTGAAGACAGCTTAGGGATAGCTGAAGAGCTTGCCGTTCAGCGCAGACAGCTATTGTCACCGGTGGTGGATGGTTTAGCCGGTCGCAGTCAAGAACAAACCCTTGCCATTCAAAAAAGGTTACAAGCCAATTTAGGCAAAACCGTTAAAGATTTGATACTGGAAGGAAAAGACGAGATTGGTGACGAAATAGACCCAAGCATTATTCAATCCTTTTATACCGAAAACCTAATTGATTTGGACTACAACAAACAATACCAATATGTCAATCGCATCCCTGAATATTTGCGGTATGTATGGCCTGTTGGGTACTGGTTAGAAAGAAAAGTCAATCAAGTGATGTCGAATGTAAAGGCGAATGTCATGGGGCCACGCAAAAAGGCCATTGAAGATTACTTTAATAAACAGATAACCTATGCCAAGAATAAACCCTTACTATACTTCAAACCCGAAACCAGTTACGCGCGTAATCAATATACCAGTATTGAAAGTTATAAAGATATTTTAAAAAGTGAGAATCAGATTCAGGACGGCTCAGAATGTGTATTATTTGCCTTTTTTGATCCTGATGCGAGATACAGCCAACAGCTAAAAAAATATGCAGAGCAGCAAGCAAAAGAGTATTTAACAAAACAGCCTTATTCCGGTAATGCATCTCAAGACGAGATGGATGATATTCTTGTTACCTACGTAGTGGGTGATAAAGAGTTTGCCAAAGAACAAAATTTTACCATTGCTGTCCCTGCTTATACCGGTTTAAACGAAGTGGCTAAATTTTTCTATTTTAGGTTTGTCAGTCAAGTCAGTTTAAGCAGTGTCAATTCGGACAATACGCCACCACTGGGTGATTATGTTCCTATTTATTTAACTAAAAACCAAAAAGCACAAATTCTGACAATTTTTAAAAATAGTCAGGAAGCGCAAGATGTTTTAATGGATAATCTTGATGTCATTGCCGTAAAATTCCCGAATGCCAAAGAATGTGTTGCCGAATGGAAAAAAAATCAAGCTTGGAAAGACAAACATGGTCAACGTGTTAATGATGATACCCTACAAAAATATCAACAACTCGATAAACAGCTTTATAACAACTTAACTAACTATGTAAAAAATGTATCGAAGGACTATTTTACGTATCTGCTATGGTTATTTGGCGATCATAACCCCGTGCAATTTTGGTTAAAAGAATGTACACCCGACACGTCAGACCGGCATATTAATGCCTTAAACAGCTTATTGGTTATTTTAGACAGTGATTTTACCGGTAATCTATACCTTGATGAGCAAGCCATGCTATGGTCATTATTAATCAACAATGAACAAAGTATTTATCGTCATTTTCTTGAAGGTCATCCATATTCACTGTTCAATGTGGCTTCGGGCAATGTGGCTGAAGCCGACCTGCAATTAACTGAAAATGTCAAAGCGATAATAGCAAATCAAGGGGCAGGGCAAGAACAAGGCACAACCGACGTTGATAATCCGCTGTCCGGTATTATAAGCTTAACGGAATATATTGATCCGATCAGTAATCTAGAATTACCTGGCAATGTCAAAGTGGGGGCTTATTTAACCGAAGAGCTGGTCAAACTCTCCATGACCAATATAGCGAAAACGCTTTCACATAGTGGAACTTATAATTTAAATACTGCGGTGGCCAATCAGCACCTAATCCAAGCGATGAACATGTTTACCACCGCAAGTCACGGAAGCTATCGCGTAAAAGTACCGGTGTCCAATTTACAGGATTTTTTAAACAATCTGGGCAGTTCAGCCAAGGTGGTCTACGCAAATCATCCCGGCGGTAATCTGGTTACCACCGCAGGCGACCGTATTCGTGGGCGTTATTCGGCAACCCGTGACCAGTTTACTCTGAGAGGACGCGACATAACCCGAGCGACGGGGCAATTTGTCGAGTTTGATGTACTGCTCACCTTCGAAAATGATATTGAACGACTTGAATTTGAAAGCAAAAAGACCACCAGCCGTGGCACTGCCAACGTTAATGCATTCAAAGATGTAAAAGCCATTAAATATGAAGAACTACAAGCCGCGAAATTTGGGGCAGAACAAAATTGGCGCAAAGAAGTATTAGACACTTCAGCAACGGGCATTGTTAATGTTCTCACGCTGACCTATCAATTTATTCAAATCAGTCTGTTAAACGAAAGACTCAAAACATTAACGGATTCGGCATTAATTGATAAAATATCTAAAGCGATATTCAGAACACACCTTGATATTGCTTTAACGGCATCAGAAGCCATTGTCACGGGGACGAAACTGGTCGCCTTATTTGGTGAACGCAACGACAACTTGTTAAAAATTCTTAAAGAACTGAACAAAGCTGGTGAAGTGATTACGAAAGCGGCTAAGGTGCTTGCCTTAGTAGATAGTATCGGCGAGCTGGGCAAAGCATTTAAAGCACTGGCTCGAGGTGATACCGGTTCGGTAGTGTATACGGTAACGTCAATCATTGGTATTGTCGGATTAATGTTAGGGCTGTCAGGACCATGGGGCATTGCCTTAATGTTGGCACCGCATATCATCAATTTTCTGTTTGGCACCTACGATGACGCCAGTGAATGGGACGAAATGGAAAAATGGATCAACCGCTCAATATTTGGCAAGTTTAACCGTGTTGACTTGTTTCCGCCATACCCAATCAGTGATACAGGTAACTACTTGTCCGAACAAGATTTTTATTTAGCGTCACGCAAAGGGTTTTGTCGCACGGCACATTACGAAGTTAAGTTGAAAGACCTTGTTACCGAGGCAATGAACAAAAATGCAAATAGACTTCACACAAAAAAATCATTCACGATCGATTGGGGAACGGACGATCAGACAGAAATCGGTGAACAGATAAAAGGAGCAAAATCAGGCACCAAGTACAATCTACATTTGGTGATGCAATTACCGGATTTTGTTAGAGACAAAGCTAAATTTAAAGGTAAAGTAGTGATCCGCCATGCTGAAGGTGAAATGGAGACCATATTAGCTGTCAGTCATGGAGGAGAAGGATTAAAAATTAAGACCGTCCAGCTGAACGCTAAATACTTTGAAATTGTCAATAATGATATGGTAAGAAGTGGAAAAAAAGAAGAATATGATTATTATCAAGATTCATCCGGAAATAATACAAATGAAGAAGATGTTAATGAAAAAAACACAGCTAATCAATTATGGTATCAAATGCAAGATATTTGTAACAATCAATCACCGGCGCAAAAAGTAGTATCAGACACTAACAGCCAACTTGAATCACTATTAGACAAAACACAACCCGTGAAAGAAATTGAAGTCGGTTTATTTTCTATTAATCAATTATTAGGTCGAGTCGTGAATAATTTTGAAGTGATTTGTACTTTTGAATATTTGCCGGAGGGCAACACAGACAGATATGGTAATAAAGCCTTTCCTTATCTACTTTCTTATCAATATAAAGTGGTCAGCTGGTTAGGTGAGCTGGTCGATAATGTTGGTAGCGCCGTAAACATAAACTAATTAAATAAGCAGGAACCTTTAATGAACAATAAAAAGATAAAACACTTACTGTTAAGTTGCAGTTTAATCCTATTATCGCTATTAACCGGTTGTGATAACACTGATTATAAAGCCCGAATACAAAAAGAAAATGACCGAAATAATCCGAATGGAAACAGAGCTATTTGTCTGTATGTGAATAATCTGAAAAGTGATATGTATCCTTATACCATACAATATTTGGAAGGCGAGATAAACCCCGAAGATCCGTATGATAAAATTAAGCAGAATAAAAGACTTAATTTAAAATTATCCCTGTATGCCAAAGAAGGGCTATTTACTGAGGAGTTAGTAGGTTATGACGGCGATAAACCTTTGTATCGTTATAACTTGACTGATGAAGGGCGCAAATATCTGGATAAAAGATGGGCTGGCACAAATTTCTGTTTTGGACGTGTAGTGGTGGAGAAAATATTGGAAGTGGATAATCAATGGAAAGATAAACCAATGGTGATATTTAGTTACCATATGGATAACGTGCCTAACTGGATAAAAAATCCAGAGATTTATCGATTATATCCGGGCTATGGTAGTATGGAAGCAGCAGTGACAGGCAATGAGCTAGCAGAAGGAATTCACTATTATTCTAAAAAGAGTGATGGAACTTTACGCTTGCGTGTAGGCGTAAGTGGTAAGTATGTTTTATAACTTTCTTATCATTATTGGGTTATTTGTTTAAAACATGAATTATACGACACGCTTTTTACTCAAAATTGAAACAGACAACCAAGTGATGTCGAATGTAAAGGCGAATGTCATGGGGCCACGCAAAAAGGCCATTGAAGATTACTTTAATAAACAGATAACCTATGCCAAGAATAAACCCTTACTATACTTCAAACCCGAAACCAGTTACGCGCGTAATCAATATACCAGTATTGAAAGTTATAAAGATATTTTAAAAAGTGAGAATCAGATTCAGGACGGCTCAGAATGTGTATTATTTGCCTTTTTTGATCCTGATGCGAGATACAGCCAACAGTTAAAAAAATATGCAGAGCAGCAAGCAAAAGAGTATTTAACAAAACAGCCTTATTCCGGTAATGCATCTCAAGACGAGATGGATGATATTCTTGTCACCTACGTAGTGGGTGATAAAGAGTTTGCCAAAGAACAAAATTTTACCATTGCTGTCCCTGCTTATACCGGTTTAAACGAAGTGGCTAAATTTTTCTATTTTAGGTTTGTCAGTCAAGTCAGTTTAAGCAGTGTCAATTCGGACAATACGCCACCACTGGGTGATTATGTCCCTATTTATTTAACTAAAAACCAAAAAGCACAAATTCTGACAATTTTTAAAAACAGTCAGGAAGCGCAAGATGTTTTAATGGATAATCTTGATGTCATTGCCGTAAAATTCCCGAATGCCAAAGAAAGCGTAGCTGAATGGAAAAAGAATCAAGCTTGGAAAGACAAACATGGTCAACGTGTTAATGATGATACCCTACAAAAATATCAACAACTTGATAAGCAGCTTTATAACAACTTAACTAACTATGTAAAAAATGTATCGAAGGACTATTTTACCTATTTAATATGGTTATTTGGCGATCATAACCCCGTGCAATTTTGGTTAAAAGAATGTACACCCGACACGTCAGACCGGCATATTAATGCCTTAAACAGCTTATTGGTTATTTTAGACAGTGATTTTACCGGTAATCTATACCTTGATGAGCAAGCTTGGCTATGGTCATTATTAATCAACAATAAACAAAGTATTTATCGTCATTTTCTTGAAGGTCATCCATATTCACTGTTCAATGTGGCTTCGGGTAATGTGGCTGAAGCCGACCTGCAATTAACTGAAGATGTCAAAGCGATAATGGCAAATCAAGAGGCAGGGCAAGAACAAGACACAACCGACGTTGATAATCCGCTGTCCGGTGTTAATACCTTAACGGATTATATCGATCCGATCAGTAATCTAAAACTACCTAACAATGTCAAAGTGGGGGCGTATTTAACCGAAGAGCTGGTCAAACTCTCCATGACCAATGTAGCGAAAACGCTTTCACATAATGGAACTTATAATTTAAGCAGGCCGGTGACCAATCAGCACCTTATCAGAGCGATGAACATGTTTACCACCGCAAGTCACGGGAGCTATCGCGTAAAAGTACCGGTAACCAATTTACAGGATTTTTTAGACAAACTGGGCAGTTCAGCCAAGGTGGTCTACCCAAATCAGCACGGTGGTAATCTGGTTACCACCGCAGGCGACCGTATTCGTGGGCGTTATTCGGCAACCCGTGACCGGTTTACCCTAAGAGGACGCGACATAACCAGAGCGACAGGGCAATTTGTCGAGTTTGATATACTGCTCACCTTCGAAAATGACATTGAACGACTTGACTTTGAAAGCAAAAAGACCACCAGCCGTGGCACTGCCAACGTTGATGCATTCGAAGACGTAAAAGCGATTGAATATGAAGAACTACAAGCCGCGAAATTTGGGGCAGAACAAAATTGGCGAAAAGAAGTGTTAGACACTTCAGCAACAGGTGTCGTTAATGTTCTCACGCTAACCTATCAATTTATTCAAATTAGCGAGTTAAACAAAAAACTTAAAACATTAACGGATTCAGCCTTGCTTGATAAAGTATCAAAAGCGATATTCAGAACACACCTTGATATTGCCTTATCGGTATCAGAAGCCATTATCACGGGGACAAAACTGGTCGCCTTATTTGGTGAACGTGGTGACAACCTGTCAAAAATTCTCAAGAAACTGAACAAAGCCGGTGCAGTCATTGGGGGCGTGGCTAAGGTGCTTGCCTTAGTGGATAGTATCGGCGAGCTGGGCAAAGCATTTAAAGCACTGGCACGGGGGGATACCGGTTCAGTGGTTTACGTGGTGACGTCGATCATTGGTTTTGCGGCAGCCGGAATTGGGTTAATGTTAGGGCTGTCAGGACCATGGGGTATTGCCTTAATGCTGGCACCGCATATCATCAATTTTCTGTTTGGCACCTACGATGACGCCAGTGAATGGGACGAAATGGAAAAATGGATCAACCGCTCAATATTTGGCAAGTTTAGCCGTGTTGACTTGTTTCCGCCATACCCAATCAGTGATACAGGTAACTACTTGTCCGAACAAGATTTTTATTTAGCGTCACGCAAAGGATTTTGTCGTACAGCGCATTACGAAGTTAAGTTGAAAGACCTTGTTACCGAGGCAATGAACAAAAATGCAAATAGACTTCACACAAAAAAATCATTCACGATTGATTGGGGAACGGACGATCAGACAGAAATCGGTGAACAGATAAAAGGCGCAAAATCAGGCACCAAGTACAATCTACATTTGGTGATGCAATTACCGGATTTTGTCAGAGACAAAGCTAAATTTAAAGGTAAAGTAGTGATCCGCCATGCTGAAGGCGAAATGGAGACCATATTAGCTGTGAGTGATAGTGAAAAAGCATTAAAGATTGAAACCGTTCAGGTCAATGGCAAATACTTTGAAATATCCAACAATGAAATGATTAGAGATAAAAAACAAGAAATCTATCAATATTTTAATGAGATTTCTGAAAATGAGGATGATGAAGAAAACGCGCAAAACCAAGAAAGTAAAAATGAAAACAACACAGCTAATCAATTATGGTATCAAATGCAAGATATATGCAATAATCAATCACCGGCGCAAAAAGTAGTATCCGACACTAACAGTCAACTTGAGTCACTATTACATAATTCACAAAAAGCAAAGAAAATTAACGTTGGCTTATTTTCTATTAATCAATTATTAGGTCGAGTAGTGGATAATTTTGAAGTGATTTGTACTTTTGAATATTTGCCGGAAGGCGACACAGACAGATATGGCAATAAAGCGTTTCCTTATCTACTTTCTTATCAATATAAAGTGGTCAGCTGGTTAGGTGAGTTGGTCGATAATGTCGGTAACGCTGTAAAGATAAACTAATTAAATAAGCAGGTACCTTTAATGAACAATAAAAAGATAAAACACTTACTGTTAAGTTGCAGTTTAATCCTATTATCGCTATTAACCGGTTGTGATAATACCGACTATAAAACCCGAATTCAAAAAGAAAATGACCGAAATAATCCAAGTGGAAACAGAGCTATTTGTCTGTATGTAAATAATCTAGAAAGTGATATGTATCCCTATACCATAAAATATATACCTGGTTATCATAAAGACATGTACTATAGGGATCCTATTTATGTCAATCATAAATTAAATCATCGATTAGCACTATATGCGAAAGAAGGATTATTTACCGAGGAATTAGTGGGCTATGACGGCGATAAACCACTGTATCGTTATGATTTAACCGATGAAGGACGCAAATATCTGGATAACAGATGGGCGGGTACTAATTTCTGTTTTGGACGTGTAGTGGTGGAAAAAATATTAAAAGTGGATAATCAATGGAAAGATAAACCAATGGTGATATTTAGTTACCATATGGATAACGTGCCTAACTGGATAAAAAATCCAGAGATTTATCGCTTATATCCGGGATATGGCAGTATGGAAGCAGCAGTGACAGGAAATGAGCTAGCAGAAGGAATTCACTATTATTCTAAAAAGAGTGATGGAACTTTACGCTTGCGTGTAGGCGTAAGTGGTTCATATGTATTATAAATTTATCATTAGGTTACTTGTTTGAAACATGAATTATACAGCACGCTTTTTACTCAAAATTGAAACAAACAGCCAAGGTAATCAAGCGTTCCCTTATCTACTTTCCTATCAATATAAGGTGGTCAGCTGGTTAGAGGAGTTGGTCGATAATGTCGGTAGCACCGTAAGAATAAACGAATAAAAAAACAGGTAATGATAATGAACAATAAAAAGATAAAACACTCACTCTTAAGTTGCAGTTTAATCCTCTTATCGCTACTGACGGGTTGTGATAACACCGATTATAAAACCCGAATTCAAGAAGAAAATGACAACATTAATCCCAATGGTAATAGAGCTGTTTGCTTAAGAGTTGGCAAGCTATTTAGTAATATGTATCCATATACCATTCACTATCTTGAAGGCGAGATAAATCCCAAAGATCAGTGGGATAAAATAGCTGCAAATAATAGACTTAATTTAAAATTATCCTTGTATGCCAAAGAAGGCTTATTTACCGAAGAATTAGTCGGTTATGATGGTGATAAACCGCTGTATCGTTATGATTTAACCGATGAAGGGCGTAAATATATAGATAAAAAATGGCGAGGCGGTACTAATTTCTGTTTTGGTCGAGTGGTAGTGGACAAAATATTGAACGTTGATCATCAATGGAAAGATAAGCCAATGGTGATATTTAGTTACCATATGGACAATGTGCCTAACTGGATAAAAAATCCGGAGATTTATCGCTTATATAAAGGTTTTGGCAGTATGGAGGCAGCAGTGACAGGCAATAAACCAGCAAAGGGCATTCATTACTACAGCATAAAAAGTGATGGTACATTAAAATTATCTGTTGGAGCAAGTGGCGGACTTGTTTTATAAATTTATTTTAATCATTAATTTGCTTGTTTAAAATGAATAATTTAGCGTATTATCAATTAAGTTATCACACTAACAACCAAGGCAATAAAGCGTTCCCTTATCTGCTTTCTTATCAATATAAGGTGGTTAGCTGGTTTGAAAACTTAGTTGGTCGATAGCGTGGTCAAGTCATAAAATAAACGAATAAAAAAACAGGTAATGTTAATGAACAATCAAAAGATAAAACACTCACTGTTAAGTTGCAGTTTAATCCTCTTATCGCTACTGACGGGTTGTGATAACACCGATTATAAAACCCGAATTCAAGAAGAAAATGACAACATTAATCCCAATGGTAATAGAGCTTTCTGTCTAGAAGTGGGTGAAATTTATAAAGATATGTATCCCTATACGATTAAATATATGGCAGGTTATCATAAAGATATGGATTATCAAGATCCCATTTATATCAATCATAAATTAAATTACCGATTAGCGTTGTATGCCAAAGAAGGATTATTTACTGAAGAGTTAGTGGGTTATGACGGTGATCAACCGCTGTATCGTTATGATTTAACCGATGAAGGACGTAAATATATAGATAAAAAATGGTGGGGTGGCACCAATTTCTGTTTTGGTCGCGTAGTAGTGGATAAAATAGTGAAAGTGGATCATCAATGGAAAGATAAGCCAATGGTGATATTTAGTTACCATATGGAAAATGTGCCAAATTGGATAAAAAATAAAGAAATTTATAGCTTGTATAAAAATATTGAGGATGATGTAACAGGAAACAAGCCGGTAAATGGCATTCATTACTACAGCATAAAAAGTGACGGTACCTTAAAATTAAGAGTAGGTGTAAGTGGTTCATATCTTTTATAACTAAATAAAAAAACAGGCAATGATAATGAACAATAAAAAGATAAAACACTCACTGTTAAGTTGCAGTTTAATCCTCTTATCGCTACTGACGGGTTGTGATAACACTGATTATAAAACCCGAATTCAGGAAGAAAATGACAACATTAATCCCAATGGTAATAGAGCTGTTTGCTTAAGAGCAGGCAAACTATTCAATAATATGTATCCCTACACGATTCAATATCTGGAAGGAGAGATAGATCCAGAAGATCCATGGGATAAAATTGCTGCAAATAATGATCTTAATTTAAAACTATCCTTGTATGCCAAAGAAGGGTTATTTTCCGAAGCATTAGTCGGTTATGATGGTGATAAACCACTGTATCGTTATGATTTGACCGATGAAGGACGTAAATATATTGATAAAAGATGGTGGGGTGGTACCAATTTCTGTTTTGGTCGAGTGGTGGTGGAAAAAATAGTGAAAGTGGATAATCAATGGAAAGATAAACCAATGGTGATATTTAGTTACCATATGGATAATGTGCCTAACTGGATAAAAAATCCAGAGATTTATCGCTTATATAAAGGTTTTGGCAGCATGGAAACGGTAGTCACAGGCAATAAACCCGCAAAGGGCATTCATTACTACAGCATAAAAAGTGATGGTACCTTAAAATTATCTCGTGGTGTAAGTGGTGGACTTGTTTTGTAAATTTATTTTAATCATTAAGTTACTTGTTTAAAAATAAAAAATTTACGCATTATCAATTAAGTTATGACACCGAAAACCAAGGTAATAAAGCGTTCCCTTATCTGCTTTCTTATCAATATAAGGTGGTTAGCTGGTTTGAAAACTTAGTTGGTCGATAGCGTGGTCAGGTCATAAAATAAACGAATAAAAAAACAGGTAATGTTAATGAACAATCAAAAAATAAAACACTCGCTGTTAAGTTGCAGTTTAATTCTATTATCACTACTAACCGGTTGTGATAACACCGATTATAAAACTCGAATTCAGGAAGAAAATGACAACATTAATCCCAATGGTAATAGAGCTGTTTGCTTGGATGTGGGTGAAATTTATAAAGATATGTATCCTTATACAATAAAATATATGGCAGGTTATCATAAAGATCTGAATTATAAAGATCCTATTTATGTTAATCATAAATTAAATTACCGATTAGCGCTGTATGCCAAAGAAGGGCTATTTACCGAAGAGTTAGTGGGTTATGAGGGTGATCAACCGCTATATCGTTATGATTTGACCGATGAAGGACGTAAATATATTGATCAAAAATGGTGGGGTGGCACCAATTTTTGTTTTGGTCGAGTGGTGGTTGACAAAATATTGAGCGTTGACCGTCAATGGAAAGATAAACCAAAGGTTGTATTTAATTACCATATGGACAATGTGCCTAACTGGATAAAAAATCCAGAGATTTATCGTTTATATAAAGGTTTTGGCAGTATGGAAGCGGCAGTGACAGGAAATAAACCTGCAAGGGGGGCTCATTACTATAGCATTAAAAG
Source organism: Gilliamella sp. CG13 (assembly GCF_046635805.1). Classification (NCBI taxonomy): domain Bacteria; kingdom Pseudomonadati; phylum Pseudomonadota; class Gammaproteobacteria; order Orbales; family Orbaceae; genus Gilliamella; species Gilliamella sp. CG13. Next base: position 151,440 of record NZ_JBIDFM010000001.1, on the reverse strand, counting down.
TGATGGTACCTTAAGGTTATCTGTAGCGGAAAGCGGTAAATATGTTTTATAAATTTATCATTAAATTGCTTGTTTAAAAATAAATAATTTAACGCATTATCAATTAAGTTATGACACTAACAACCAAGGCAATAAAGCGTTCCCTTATCTGCTTTCTTATCAATATAAGGTGGTCAGTTGGTTAGATGAGCTGGTCGATAATGTTGGTAGCGCCGTAAACATAAACTAATTAAATAAGCAGGAACCTTTAATGAACAATAAAAAGATAAAACACTTACTGTTAAGTTGCAGTTTAATCCTATTATCGCTATTAACCGGTTGTGATAACACTGATTATAAAGCCCGAATACAAAAAGAAAATGATCGAAATAATCCCAATGGTAATAAAGCAATTTGCTTAAGAGTTGGCAAACTATTTAATGATATGTATCCCTATACAATAAAATATATGGCTGGTTATGATAAAGATATGGATTACCAAGATCCCATTTATATCAATCATAAACTAAATCAACGATTGGCGCTGTTTGCCAAAGAAGGATTATTTACCGAGGAACTGGTTGGATATGACGGTGATAAACCGTTATATCGTTATGATTTGACCGATGAGGGGCGCAAATATCTCGATAGAAAATGGCTAAGGGGTACCAATTTTTGTTTTGGACGAATAGTAGTGGAAAAAATATTGAAAGTGGATAATCAATGGAAAGATAAACCAATGGTTAGATTTAGTTACCATATGGATAACGTGCCTAACTGGATAAAAAACCCAGAGATTTATCGCTTATACCCAGGATATGGCAGTATGGAAGCAGCAGTGACAGGCAATGAGCTAGCAGAAGGAATTCACTATTATTCTAAAAAGAGTGATGGCACTTTAAAATTAAGTGTAGGTGAAAGTGGTTCCTATTTTTTATAGCTAAATAAAAAAACAGATAATGATAATGAACAATAAAAAGATAAAACACTTACTGTTAAGTTGCAGTTTAATCCTATTATCGCTATTAACCGGTTGTGATAACACTGACTATAAAACCCGAATACAAAAAGAAAATGACCGAAATAATCCCAGTGGTAATAGAGCTATCTGCTTAAGAGTTGGCAAGCTATTTAATGATATGTATCCCTATACCATTCACTATCTTGAAGGTGAGATAAACCCCAAAGATACCTTTAAAAAAATTTCTGCAACATAAAGCTATCCTTGCACTAGCCAAAGTATAGCTACTTACTTAAGAATAGATTATCCCTTCAATAAATCTTACCTTTAAAAAGTAATAAGTGTGAAATTTTATGTAATTGTAAATGAATATGAGCTTGATTTACAAAGCTTCAAGGGCTGAAACTTACGTAAATCTGTCATTTGATTTGTGATATATCTTTATAATTTAATTTGAATTTTTTTGTAAAAAAAACTTGCAAAGTGACTAAAAAACACGTAACTTTTACGAACATATTTTGATTACCAATACAATGCATCTTAGATAAAACTTAATAAAACTAAATAAGATTTAATTTTTAGAAGATGATGTAAGGATTTTGTGAATTAATTCATCTTGTTGCGATTAAAAATTATGTGAATAGAAGCATGTAATTTGACATTAGAATATATTAATGCGTCATTGCGATTAATTTTTTGATAAAATTTGAACAAAAACAATCAGTAAAAGATAACTATTTGATAATGATCTTATTCTAAATAATTTAATATCAAAAATTTTAGGTTTTATTCATTGTTTTTACCAAATGAATTGCGTGAATGACTAATAGACAAAATATAAATAGTATAAATAAATGAGTGGATATAATGGAAACAAATAACAATTCCAATACGGATTTTAACGATAACGACATTCAATCGAACACCGATGCCCCTGTTGCCACAACCGAACTAGTACACGAAGCGAAAGAAAACATGGCGCTAAGTAGCGGAAAATGTGGCGCCTGTCAACGAACGGGATTTCCGCTATTTTTAGTTCGAAAAAGTGTAGTGCCTAAATTTTTTAAAAATAGCGAAGCCAATATTTGGGAAACTGGTATGTTGCCACTAAAAAATCACGAGCCGACTACCTCCTTTAAGCACTTTAGCTATGTTTATCGAACTTTACGTGAAGGTTATGTCTATATCTTGCTTCAAAAAAATAAATCGGCTAAAGGGTGGAAAGGTACTAATTTAAATTTATTAAAAGTCAAAGTGTTTGAAGTGACAAAATCTGGCGCTTTTCGATTAAGAGAGTTTCGTGACGTTAAAGGCACTAGACCAAAAGAATTACCAGAAAACTGTGTCTTAGATGGACATCAATTTAAAGCCAAATTTATCACGCTGGACAATAAAATCTATGACAAAGCGTGGATAGCCTACAGTCCTTACCGTTGGGATAAAGAAGTAGTGGATCACTACCGTAAAAACAAAAAAGACCGAGATAATCGTTTTACGGTAGTTGATTTAACGCAAACCGTGCCATCATTGTTAACGGATAAGGGTGAACGTAGCTTTTCATTTAGTGATTTTACGCGCGTGCCTATCAAATCAACCCCGTTTGTTGAAGGCGAAGAACAAGTAAAAGTGACAAAACGCTATCTATTGGAAATGGAATGCAATAAACATGAAGTACTTGACTATTTTAATAATAAACAGCTGGATGACAGACGTCAAAAATCAATAGAAGAGCAAATTGAAGCACAAAAAAATGCATCTAAAAACGGCAATTCACAAGCACAAACCCAATCCCCTTCGATTGGTATAAAAGATACCAAATTAAATAAAGAAATAGCCAAAGGCAGTTTTTATGCACAAAATTACGATTTAAAAAATCAGCTTGAAAACACCGAATCAAGCATAATAGAAAACTACCGTAAGATATTTTGCTCAGCCAGTCAGTTTAATACCTTAAAAAAAGACGTTGGTGGACTCAATAATGATTTCGTCAAAACAATAGACGGCTATAAAGGCGAAGCTTACGATAACTCGAATTACAAAACGAGCGAAATCGGCGTTATCATAGTTGAAGACAGCTTAGGGATAGCTGAAGAACTTGCCGTTCAGCGCAGACAGCTATTAGCACCTGTCATCGATGGTTTGGCAGGGAACAGTCAAGAACAAATTATTGCTATTCAAAAAAGATTGCAATCAAATTTAGGCAAAACGGTTAACCAGATAATTCTGGAAGAAAAAGACGAAATTGATGATGAAATAGACCCAAGCATTATTCAATCTTTTTATTCAGAAAATTTGATTGATTTGGAATATAACAAACGGTATAAAAATGTTCATCGACTTCCTGATTACTTACGATTAAAGTTCCCTCCGGCTGATTGGTTAGAAACAACAATCAATACATTTGATGCTCATTTTACATCATATTTGTTTAGTTCAAGAAAAAAAGCGATTGAAGAGTACTTTGATAAACAGAAAAGTGATGCCTATAAAAAACCATTACTTTATTTTAAACCCGAAACCAGTTATGCACGTAATCAATATAACAGCATCGAAAGTTATAAACAGATTTTGAATGATCAAATGGAATCTCCGACAGAATGTGTGTTATTTGGATTTCATAGGAAAGTACCGCCGCAAGGTACGTTGCCAGATCTGATCGACGTCAGAGAAAGAAATCAAGCAAACTCTCAAGCTAAAACTAAACTATCGCCGGGTAATCAACCGGGGATGGGCAAAGATCACGAAAAAGCACTCGATCCATTGATTATTGTTGATGTGGTAGGTGAACAAGAATTCTGTATGGAAAATCAACTCAACTATCATGGTCCGACATATCAAAATGCATTGTCAATGGTTGGACGCTACTACTATTTTCGATTAGTCAAAGAAAAAGGATTTGGTCGTACTGGCGTAACTAATCCACCATTAGGTGATTATGAAGTCATTGAACTGACAGATGAACAAAAACAACAAATCTTCGCTATTTATAAACAAAAGCCTGACGCATTAAACCTTAATATGATTAAGCATGATGTCGTTGCGGTAAAATTTCCTAACGCGAAAGAAAACGTTGCCAAATGGAATAAAGATAAACAATGGAAGAAGAAAGCAGACAAACATATCAATGCAGATTCCTTAAATAAATATGAGCAATTAAACAAACAGCTTCATAAAAATTTAACCGATTATGTAAAAAACGTATCACAAGACTATTTTACTTATTTAATATGGTTATTTGGCGAAAATAACCCAACACAGTTTTGGTTAAAAGAGTGCGACCCTGACACGTCAGACCGGCATATTAATGCATTAACCAGTTTATTAATGATTTTAGATACTGATTTTAACGGCAGTTTTTACTTAGAACAGCAATCCGAATTATGGACAAAGTTGATCAACTACGAAAACAGTATTTATCATCATTTTATTGAAGGCAATAAATATTCGCTGTTTAATGTTGCGTCAGGTAATGTGGACGAAGCTGACAGGCAATTAACAGAAGATGTAAAAGAAATACTCGCAAACCAAAATAGCGGTGCCGACAACAGATCAACTAAAATTAATAATCCACTTTCAAAAGTAAACAGTGCCGTTAAATACGCCCAAGCCATTAGCAATTTAAAAATCAAAGAAAACGTAACAATTGCTGCCTATGTTAAAGAAGAGTTGATCAAATTATCGATGAGCAACATTGCAAAAACGCTTGCTAATAAAGACATCTATAATCTTGAAAAAGAAATCACTAATAAACATTTGGTTAAAGCGTTGAATATGTATTCAACGGGTGTGCATCAACAATATAAATTGAAAGTATCCGTGAGGGATATACCGAATTTTATCGATAATCTGGGTGAATCAGCACCAATTGTTTTTTCTAAAGAAAATAACCTTATCACCACAGGTGGAAAAACGATCCGATCGGACTATTCAGCGACAAGCAAAAAATTCACATTAAATGCATTTGATTTAACTCAAGCAAAACGAGATTATGTCGAATTTGATATGATCATCACCTTTGATAGCGAACAAAAACGATGTGCGTTTAATGATCGCATATCAAATTTACGAGGAAAAGCAAAAGTTAAACAATTTTATGATATTACCTTAGTTGAAGAGTCCGAACTCTTTATCGCAGAATACCAAAAAGAAAAGAAAATACGACAACAAGTGTATGATACGTCGCTATCAGGGGCAATAAATGTATTAAGCCTGGCATTTCAATATCTGCAAATCACGTCTTTAGAGAAACGACTTGAAGAGCTAGGCGATTCGGCATTGATAGACAAACTTTCTAAATCATTGCATAGAGCGCATTTTGACCTTGTCTTAACGTTATCCGACACCATATTGAGTGGCATTAAGTTGGCCGCGTTGTTTACAGCACGTAACGATAATCTGGCGAAGATACTCAGTGCGTTAGGTCAAGCCAGCAAAGCAATAGGGGGCATTGCCAAAGTCGTTAATCTAATAGATAGTTTTGGTGATTTATGTCGTGCTTTTAACGCCATAAAACGTGGCGATACCAATGCACTAAGCTATCTACTGACATCAACGATTGGTTTTGTTGCTGCAGGAATTGGATTATTTTTTGCGATTTCTGGACCGTGGTGCATTGTTTTACTATTAGCGCCTATGATTATCAATTTTCTGTTTGGCAGTTATGATGACGGCACGGAATGGGACGAAATGGAAAAATGGCTTAATCGCTCAATTTTCGGTAATTTTAACCGAAACGATCTTTATCCGCCGTACCCAATCAGTGATACGGGTAACTACCTGTCAGAACAAGATTTTTATCTAGCATCACGTAAAGGCTTTTGCCGTACGGCGCATTACGTGGTCAAATTGCAGGACCTTGATAAAGAAGCAAAGAATAAAAAATCAAATAATGCGAATCGAAAAAAATTGCCAATCGTCAATTGGGGGACAGATGATCAGAGAGAAATCATTGAACAGATCAACGCATCCAAAGATCGCAAAAAACACAATTTACATTTAGTGATGCAATTACCGGATTTTGACAGAGAAAAGTCTACTTTTGACGGTAAAGTCATTATACGGCATCGTAAAGCAGAATTGATTACTGTATTAAATGTCAGTCATGGTGAAGAAGAACTTGTAATTAAAGAAGAAAAAGCTAATCCTGATTATTTTCAGTTGGTTAATGACAGCATGACAAGGAATAAGAATCAAGAACATTATCGTTTTTTTAAAGTTAATGCAAACGATAAGTTAAAATATTGGCTTGAGATGCAACAAAAAGTTGAACCGACGCCGGCTAAAAAAACGGATAATAAGAATTTTGTGGAAAAAGAAAACACTAAATTGGAAGATATACTGAATAATTCCCAAAATAAAGAGCCGACAATTGGATTATTTATGATTAATCAGATGTTGGGTAGAGTTATCGGCGAATTTGAAGCTATTTGCAGTATTCAGTACTTTCCAAAAGGCAAAACCGACAGTTATGGCAAACCACAATACCCGTATCTGCTTACCTATCAATTTGAAGCTGTCACTTGGTTTGAATCCTACTGGAAAGAAGTGAGTGAAGCCGGAAAAACAGAATAATCCAAAAAGGAACAAATTATGAAAACGCTATTTTTGAAAAAATCCTTATTAGGTAGTGGACTTACACTCCTAATGTTACTAACGGGTTGCGATATGAACGATTATAAAACCCGTATACAAAACGAAAACGATTATAATAATAAAACGGGTAATAAAGCAGTATGCTTATGGGTTGGAAAAATATTTCCAGATATGTACCCTTATACCATTCACTATTTAGAAGGGGAAATCGATCCAAATGATCCTCATGATAAAATAAGACGGAATAATAAACTCAACTTAAAACTATCCCTGTATGCCAAAGAGGGATTATTTACCGAAGAGCTGGTGGGCTATGATGGTGATAAACCCTTATATCGCTATAATTTAACTGATGAAGGGTTAAAATATGTTGATTGGTGGGGTGGGACCAATTTCTGTTTTGGACGTGTTGTAGTTGAAAAAATACTGGACGTTGATAATCAAATGAAAGGAAAACGGATGGTATCGTTTAGTTACCATATGGAAAACGTTCCGAACTGGATAAAAAATCCAGAGATTTATCGTCTATATAAAGGATATGGCAGCATGGAAGCAGCTGTAACTGGAAAAGAACCGGCGGAAGGTGTCCACTACTATAATGTAGGCAGTGACAATAGTTTACGATTAACGGCAGGTGAAAGTGGTGGATATATTTTATAATTAATAAATTATTCACAACGATAAGTTATGTACTAATCTAAACAGACATAAAGTATGAAAACACAGTATTTAAAAAAATCCTTGTTAAGCAGTGGACTGACACTCTTAATGTTACTAACGGGTTGCGATATGAACGATTATAAAACCCGTATACAAAACGAAAATGATTATAATAATAAAACGGGTAATAAAGCAGTATGTTTACGGGTGGGACAAATATTTCCAGATATGTACCCTTATACCATTCACTATTTAGAAGGGGAAATTGATCCCGATGATCCTCATGACAAAATTTATGCCAATAATGAACTTAATCTAAAACTATCCTTGTATGCCAAAGAGGGATTATTTACCGAAGAGCTGGTTGGCTATGACGGTGATAAACCCCTGTATCGCTATAATTTAACTGATGAAGCGTTAAAATATCTTGATAGAGATTGGTGGGGTGGAACCAATTTCTGTTTTGGTCGTGTTGTAGTTGAAAAAATACTGGACGTTGATAATCAAATGAAAGGAAAACGGATGGTATCGTTTAGTTACCATATGGAAAACGTCCCGAATTGGATAAAAAATCCAGAGATTTATCGTCTATATAAAGGATATGGCAGCATGGAAGCCGCAGTAACCGGAAATGAGCAGGCAGAAGGTGTCCACTACTATAATGTAAGTAGTGACAATAGTTTACGATTGACGGCAGGTGAAAGTGGTAGTTTATATTTATGATGTCATTGTAATTAGTGGTAACGTAATATGAAGACACAATATTTAAAAAAATCCTTATTAGGTAGTGGACTTACACTCTTAATGTTACTAACGGGTTGCGATATGAACGATTATAAAACCCGTATACAAAGCGAAAATGATTATAAAAATAAATCAGGCAACAGGGCTGTATGCTTACGGGTCGGAAAAATATTTCCAGATATGTACCCTTATACTATTCACTATTTAGAAGGAGAAATTGATCCCGACGATCCTCATGACAAAATTTATGCCAATAATGAACTCAATCTAAAGCTATCCTTGTATGCTAAAGAGGGGTTATTTACCGAAGAGCTGATAGGTTATGACGGCGATAAACCTTTATATCGCTATAATTTGACCGATGAAGGGCTAAAATATGTTGATAAAAAATGGTGGGGTGGAACCAATTTCTGTTTTGGACGTGTTGTAGTTGAAAAAATACTTGACGTTGATAATCAAATGCAAGGAAAACGGATGGTATCGTTTAGCTACCATATGGAAAACGTCCCGAACTGGATAAAAAATCCAGAGATTTATCGTTTATACAAAGGATATGGCAGCATGGAAGCCGCAGTTACCGGAAAAGAACTGGCAGAAGGAATCCACTACTATAATGTAAGTAGTGACAATAGTTTACGATTGACGGCAGGTGAAAGTGGTAGACTTGTTTTATAAATAAAAAATTATTTATAACGATAAGTTATATTGCAACCTTAATAGACATTTTATATGAAAACACTATTTTTGAAAAAATCCTTATTAGGCAGTGGATTTACACTCTTGATGTTACTAGCGGGTTGCGATATGAACGATTATAAAGCCTGCGCACAAACTGAAAACGATTACAATTAATCAAACGGGCAATAAAGCAATATGTTTGGCAGTAGGATATCTAAAAATAGGAATAAATGCTGACATAATTCACTATTTTAAAGGTGAAATCGCTTCGACTAGCAATGACCAATAATGGACTTAATTTAGCGCTATCCTGATTAGCAATCTATCATCTTTTCCAATCTCATCAAAAAGGGATGAAAATGAATGTCAAAATAACACCTATTATTAAGCACTGCAATCAGTCAGCGCAAAATCAATCATCGTTAAATACCATTTGCCTTCAATCCAAGATAAGTAAAAAATAAAAGTTTTACCCCAAAATATTTTATCTTTTTCAGGTTTTAAGTCAGAAACCAAAATCACTTTGCGGGTAATGGGTTCTAATGTTTGGACTTTGGATAATTGATTGAACCTTGCATTATCTTTTTGGTTATAAGCATTAATAACTTCATTGACCGTTTGTTGAAATAAAAATTCTTTTATCTGTGCATCAGAAACGGATATATTAAAAAAACAGTTAGCAATAAAACCAGTATTGTTTCATCTTCATTTTCCTATTCTTTTAATGGATTAATTCAAAATTGCCATTTTTATTGATTTTAAATTTTAATAAATGTGACTCTATTTTAGGTATTGTGGTGTGTTTGATAATATTTCCGTTATCATCAATTGAAACCTTATTTTTAGAATATTCTTGAATGAATATATTTCCATTTTCATCAATGGCAAAATCATTCCAATAGGTGACTTCGAATGTGAATCTATGGTCTATTAATAAAGCATCAATCCTATTTCCTGCATGATCATAACTGTTTATTTGAAAAAATAAGCAGGGATATTCTGACTCTACCCATCCTTCGTATATAATCCCTGTCACTCTTTGTAAACCAATTGAAACGTCTAACACTGGGTAATAATATTTTGATGTTGAATAATAATCCTGAAAATTTTTAGGCTTAATATTTTTTTCTGATTGGGTAAATTCTTTTTTTTCCAAAAATTGAGCATTTATTTTATAAGTCCCCGTATTTTCGTCATAAGAATAATAACTTTTTAAACCATCAGATGTAAAAGGCAAAGTATGTTGAATGGTGGTATTTTTCGTACTGCCATTTGAACTACCGATGACAATTAGCATAAAAAACAGAAAAAGAAGGATATGTTTCTTCATTTTTAATCTTTTTTATAAACTTCAGTCATTTTATTATCCATAAAGTTAGGTGATTGAAAATAATATCTTTTATCCTTAATAAACAGGTTAAAGATAAAATTGCCTTGGGTTTGTTCTTTTGCTAATCCTTGATAGGCGCAAAGACTGACGTCGTTTTTTAGGTATAACGGTAAATCGTAATCAAGCGTATTAAGTTTAATCTTAGTATCATGAATAGTAAGTGTTAAATATGTCGAACTATAATGACCATTAAAATCTTTTAAGGTCGTTGGTTGATATTGCAAAATAGTATTAATTGCTGATTGATAATGTTGTTTGTATCGTTCTTCTAACTCAGGATGTTGTTCGACTAATGCTTCGGTGACAAAGTCCCCTAGAAAGTATCGGGAATGTTTAGGATCTCGGTAAGAATATAGTTGTGATTGTTCAGTGTGCTTATCGGTAAGTAAAAACCATGATTGCGAACCTAACAGGATATCATAAAGTTTATTATTTTTGGTTAATTCAGCTTTAATATAGATACCATCAGGGGTAAAACCATAATAATGTTCAAAATTAACATCATCGGGTAAATATTCTTCGTGCTTATTTTGCGTAATCTCTAAAATATCGTTTGCACTTAAATGCCAATCTAAACACATTTGGTAATAAATGAGATTTCGAAATTTTAAATCATGACATGACTTAGTCATATTGGTTATCTCATCTTGTGCTTGGCACGAGAAGGTTATTAATAGGCTTGTTATTAGTATTAAAATTTTATTCATTATTTCCAATCTACATTGTTATTTTTTATCATGCTTTTATATTAAGATTAATCTATTGATTGGATTAATATCCAAGCATTGAATTATTATTTAGGTATAGTTGAAAGTTCTTTTAACTCAACTTCGTACAAATCATCAAAGTTGTATATTTTTTTCGAGATGATTTTATTTTTTTCATATTGCGTAATAATTTTGTAGTCTTTTCCAAACTCGTCGGGGTGGTAATACGTCGTTTCGATCAATTCGCCTTTTTGATTATATTTGCTCCATAATCCAACTTGAATTCCTGTTCCATTATAAATTCCTTGGCAACCTGATAATTTTAATGTTCCATTTGGAAAGTATTCTTTTATCGGTTTTTGACATAAGGCTTTATCAGTGGATAAAGTTTGACTAAAATCGCGTTTATTTTCGTCAGCCAAACTTGAATTACATGAACATGAAATGAATACTATTGCGACTAGTAAATATAAATTTTTTTTAGCATTACTCATCTTTTAAATTTTCCATGTTTTTTAGCTGTTTATCTTCTTTCGAACTTAAACTTTATTTGCCATTAAATTCGACTTGTTCATGACTTATCCATTGATTACCTTTCCACTCTCCGTCACACTTTTGCACCCCAGACCAGACAACTTTTGATTTTTTGATATCGATAATGACACATTGATAGTTTTCGTGTAGCCATCGCTCATTGTCTGATATTTCAACATAACCTTTGATAATCGCATCCATTTTAACATAATGTTTATTTTCAGATATTTTAATATTTATTGAGTCAATACCGGTATATTGGTCATCATCATCATATCCTTTGATTTTAGATGTAATCCCATTTTTAATTAATCTTGGATCTGAATAAAGATTGAATTCTTCATTATAAGTTAAGAAGATTAATTCTATTTGATCGGTAATTTTTAGTTTATTCGCAATAGGGACTGGTTTTATAGTTGTACCCACACAGGAAAGGCTAAAAATAAGTAATGTTATATATAATAAATATTTCATCAATCTTTCCGTTGCGTTTATCACATCTTATGGCAAGAGTATACTTTATTTCAGGTAATATTGAATTGTTTATTTTTCATTTAATGTGGATTTTTAATCAATCAATTACTCTGAATAATAACAATTTTTGTGAATACATTTTTTTATTATCCCGCATTTTACGCACTGCAATCCATAGTATAAAAATCTAGAATTGTTAAATACCATTTATTATCTAATTGAGTTAGATAAAATATGAACATATTTTTTTCATCCCTTGGTAATATACCTGGAAAGTTTTCTATCTAAACAACTTTCACTGTTTTAGGGGCTATTTTATCGGCAATGGCTTGATACTCCTGCCAAACTAGTCTTTTTTCAAATTGATAGTGTTTTAATTCCCAATGATAATAATCAAGCGCTATTTTTAAAGCGTCAATATTACTTTCTTTTGGATTGGCATACAGACCAAGTTTAGTGACTTTTTCACTACATGGATCAAAGGTAGGATATTGTTCATATTGTATTTTAGGATTGCCAGATATTGAAAACGCTAGCAATTCATCTTCTACCCAAGACGGTATTGTATTTTCAATGATTTTATTATTCGATTTAAATTGTTCAATGCTTCTTATTGTGGGGCTGGTACTCGCATTATATACAATGAAAAGACCTATATCCTTATGAATATATTGGTTAATTCCTTTAAAATCCTTTTCATTAAACAAGTTAATAAGTTGATAAACCATAGTATTAAAATTTTGCTGTGGGATTGTTTGAGTAACTGCTGGTTGATTTTATATTTTTTGACTACATGCTATGTTAGCCAAAGACAAAAGGATTAGTAATATTATTTTTAATTTAAAATTGTTTCCTTTTACCATTAAATTAACCTGTTAATATTATTTAAAATTAATTCTTTTTTATTTTTAGTTTTTTTGCTAGTCCAGCTTGAAAGTATAATATTATCAGGGTTAAAACCATAGCAATAAATACAACAGCATGATCAAATAAAAATCTTAGTGCTTGTTTTGATGATGTGTTTCTCTTTTAATTCATTATATGGATTATCTTTCCTTTTGTTTTTTCCAACTAAATTTTTCACCCGATTGTTTTTTTTGTAAACACTCTTCAGTAGAATATTGTCGTGGGCAGGCAAAGCAGTCTTTGGTATTTTCATTGGTAAAATGTAAATCATCAGGGATTTTTATGATGTCATTTATTGGTTTTATTTTTTGACTTAAGCAGATCAAGCTTGCATTTGCAGAATCATAATCATCCTTTGCTATTTCAAATGTAAAAAGGATACGATCCCAACCAGTTTGTTTGAAGATTTCTAATTTGTTATTTCTTTCTCGAATAAATAATTGATAAGCGCTTACGCCTATGGTGTTTTGTATTTCGACAATGACATAATCCAATTTATTTATCAAAGAGATTTCAAAAACTCTTTCATAGCTATTCTGGGAATTTAAAAAAACATCGGATTGCAAAATTATTTTATGAGAAAAAATATCAAAAGTATCCAAAATATAAGTATTTTCGGAATCATCATTTTCTATAATGGGTGACGTTGTTTTAGCCGTTTCATGTATATTCTTTTTTTCATTAAAGAAACTAACTTCCACATTTTCTTGATTTAATTGTTTATTACTACAACTACATAGCAATACTATAATAAAAAAGTAACTTATTTTATTTTTCATTACGTTATCTATCTTATCGATTAGAACTTTGTTGATGATATTTTATACATTCTTTGATCCATTTGTTCTATTTTTTAAAACGGCTATTTTATATCAGCTTGTTTACCAGCGTTTATACTAATAAAGGTGATAACTAAAATAACCAGTTATTTCATACACTATCGTTACTTCAATTCATCGATTTCTTTATCCACAAATTTGCGTTCGACAAGCTCACCGTCTTTATAGGTTTCTGTGTACAAATGTTTGCCTTTTTTGCGTATATAGATATTAGAGATTTCTCGAAAGTTAGAAATAGATAAATGATTATTATATGCGGTTTGTATTTTATCTCTATTTTGTTATTTAGTTAAATTAATACAATCCGCATAATCACTCATTTTTATTCAGGAACAAAATTATTGATATTATAAAAGACGATATGATAGCCATTACCTATGTTTAACGTTATTTTTTTATAGGTAAATTCAACAAACAGGCTTTGTAATGAGTGAAAATCACGCTCTTTTTTAGATAAGAATTGTGTTGCATATTCAATATACTCAGGGCAACAATCCTTATATTTTTCTGGGTTATCGATTATTTCATTCTGATAGAACTGTTTTTGAACCAAATAAGACTCTTTTCGGATCTCATCAAAATATTTTTCTTGGCAAATGGCTTCTAGCTGTGATGTGGTTTTAATCGCAGTTAATAAAATAAATTTCCCTTTATTGTTATGCAACTGTATATCTTCTTTAAAAGAAAATGGTAAAAATTCAACAGTTCGTATACCATCAATTAAGTCTTGAGAAACCCCATATTCTATTTCACCAGTTAATAGAAAATCTTGATCCTTATTATCTATAAATTCAATTTGCAGATCATCTATACCCAGATACAGCTTTTTAATGATAAAAAGCGTCTTCCCTTTTTGTACCAGTGAAAAATCTTCTTGGTTTAATCCTTTTAATGTTAATTTTTTATTGCCTAACTGAATTAAAACAGGATCATGGTCTAACGCAATGACTTTGCTATAGTTTATGTTTGTTTTTTCCTCTTTATCCGCATAACCACAAGAAGTCAAAAAGCTAATGAGTAAAAGTATAGCTATCGTTTTCATTATTTTCCTAATTGAATAGTAGTATGTATAAAATCTATATTAAATCCTCAATGTTCATGATCATAATGATTTTGAACACCTGAGCTTACACCAGCAAACTCTGCCAAACTTGTCGCATAGTTAGATCTGAATCCATATTCAAAAGTAATTTGGTAAATAGTCGCATTTTTATTTCAATCAAAATTTTCTATTTTTCAATTATTTATTATTTCGGTATGGTTAAAAGCTCTTTTAACTCAGTCTCATATAAATCATCAAAATTGTAAATTTTCTTTGAAACAACTTTTCCATTCTTATATTGAGTTACGATTTTATAGTCTTTGCCGAATTCATCGGGATGATAATAGGTGGTTTCGATTAAATCGCCTTTTTCATCGTATGTTTTCCATAATCCTACAGGTATTGTGGTAGCATTATACATATCCATAAACCCTTCACCTAGCTTAACGCCATTTTCAAAGTACATAGTAGTGAGTTTGGGTAATTCTAAAGAGTCAGTAACTATTGTTTCTATAAGATTTATTTGTCCATTAGGATAATAAATAACATATAATACATCTCCTTTTTTAACTTCATCTCTTACATAGCGGATGAATTTTAGTTTTCCATTTGGGTAAAATCCTTGAGAAGAAATGCCGTCTGGTTTATATGATGACATATAATACACAGATTCTAATTGACCGCCTTTAGTATAGTAAGTTTTTATATAATCCGCTGCTTTATTGCCATTGATATAATATTCATATCGTAGAAAACCCTCCGGAGTATTGGATTCTTTAATTCGTACTGAATGTGACGGGGTAACTTCGGAAATCTTTTTTTCTTCAATGCGTTGAACACATGCCAAAATGCCAACAAAAAAAATAGACACTATTAGTAATTTTTTCATTTTATTCTTAAAAATTTTTATTAATGTTGATTTCCAACCCTTGAGCAAGTTGCTATGTTACTAAGTCCATATTGCCGTAAATACTTTTTGCATCTTTAGGGTGTGTAATATAATCAAGCTTGATTAAAACTTTATATTTCGTTTGATTTTTTCCCCAAAGAACTCCTACATTATTTCTAGCATCAGGGTGTTTCTTTCCTATATTGACAACAGTATAACAACTAAAAATATTAAGTTGTTATGTTTATTTTTTTATTTATTGTTAACTTACCACCGTTAATATTTATGAGGGTGATAAGCATAATAATCGTTTGTTTACTACACAATCTTTAATTCAATTCATCGATTTCTTTATCCACAAATTTGCGTTCGACAAGCTCACCGTCTTTATAGGTTTCTGTGTACAAAAGTTTGCCTTTTTTAGCAGAAGATAGATCAGCAGATCCATCTGGCTTCTCTTGGTAATCTAATTTATAAAATTTCCAAATTCCAATCGGTAACCCTTTATGGTAATTTGCTTCAAGATAAGTATAACGGAGAGGATAAATATAATAACCGTTCGGTTTCTTCAACACCATAAAAACGGTAGGATCATCCTGACAAATAAGAATTTTGGTAAAAATTTAATTACTAGTAATATTATGATTACAATCTTTAATAATTTCATAGTGTCATCCATTTATAATCTTCTTGGATAGATTGAATTTTGCCTTCAACTGTCACCGGACTGTATCTTTATAGCGGAATAGGGTAACAAACCTTTCTTTGTTTAATCACTATTCTTTATATTGAAAAATTTTTGTACAACAATTTAGAAACATCTTGAGTCATTACAGGATAATTTGAATTTAATCATGTTTATGTTCCTTTAATATCTGAATTAAGTTCAATATATCTACGATTATTGGGTGTAAAATTCAAAATTTTATTTTCCATTAGACTTTTTACTTGTGGAATGGATTTTGCTACGGCAGTATTCGATGAAGGGTACTAATTATTTGTATACAGGTTATCAAGTAATGTGGTCGTGTAGAATGATTAAATAATTAAGATCATAAACGTTATTTGTCACCAATTATTGTAATAAATCGTTTACAAGTTAATGATGAATTGGTACGATGCGTGCAATTTAAAATTAATTTGTTATTTGTAATTTATGTTTTATCTTATTTTTGTCACGATTGTTTGGTCATTTTCATTCAGTCTTATTGCTGTTTATCTCAGTGGACAAGTTGACTCTTGGTTTGCTGTTGTGATGCGTGTTTTGTTAGCTTTTATTACTTTTATTCCTTTTTTTCGATTTCGTGGTATCCGCTTTAAACAGATGATTCTGTTAATGGGCGTTGGAGCCTGTCAATTGGGGATTATGTACTTTTTTTATTATAATTCCTTTCAGTATATTTCAGTACCTGAAGTCCTTCTTTTTACCATATCAACGCCTATTTATGTCACGATTATTTATGACATATTGCAAGGTCATCGTCTTCGATATAGTTATCTGTTAACGGCTATTATTGCCGTTATTGGTGCAGCTATTATTCGCTATGATCATATCAGTCGTGATTTTATTATTGGATTTTTATTAATTCAGGGCGCAAATGTTGTGTTTGCTTTAGGGCAGGTTGGGTATAAACGAATTATGGAACTTTATCCATTGCCCCAACATCAAGCTTTTGCATGGGTCTATTTAGGGGCTGTGCTTGTTGCTAGTCTTGGCTGGTTATTGTTTGGTGATTATTCAAAATTACCTACAACCAACTTACAGTGGGGTATCATTATTTGGCTTGGTGTGATTGCCTCTGGTTTGTGTTATTTTTTATGGAACTATGGCGCAACTAAAGTGGACTCAGGGACATTAGCGATTATGAATAACGTGGTTATTCCAACAGGCATCTTGGTTAATGTCGTAGTTTGGCATCAATCCATTGACTGGATTCGATTTTCAATTGGAAGTGCGGTAATTGTGTTTGCTTTAATACTTCATCACAAAGTAAAACGCCACTCCCCAAAATAAATTAAATAACATTATGTTAAGCCAAATTGTAACATAATGGATAATATCAACGGTGTTGTTATGGATGATAATGCTGTTGATATGAGTAAACTTGATGCAATAGGGCCTTGTAATACCTCAAATTGTCTTGCCATCATATAACAGTTAATCGCAATCGATACTGAGCTTAATAATACAATAACTTGTAATTCCAATACGGGTAATCCTAACAGTTTTCCTGTCACAAATGTAACAATAGGTAGTATTGCCATTTTTATCATACAGATTGTTGCGGTAATGTGTAATTTGTTCCTGATTTGATATTCGGCCAGCCCCATGCCTAATACAATAAGTGATAAAGGTGCTGTCATGTCACTGACCATTTTTGTGGATTGTTGAATGAATTTAGGTAATGCGATACCCGTATAATTAACCGCAATACCGGCAAAAATGCCTAGAATTATAGGGTTTTTGGTGACATTTTTGAATGCTTTAATAAATCCTTTGCTGGAAAGTTTTCCCATTTGTACAAATTCGATCGATACGGTTGCTAGCGTCCATAAAATAAGTGCATTAAAGATGACAATAATCGCAACAATTGGAATTGCACTGTCACCTAGTAGCATTTTTATGATTGGGATACCAACAAACACTGTATTGGTATAGATTCCCCCCATAGCAAACATCGTACTTTCAGAACCATTTAGGTGAAAACATTTATAGGCGATTAAGCAACCTAAAGCAAAAACAATAAATGAGCTACCGAAGAAAACGAATAATAGTTTCATATCGATTTCAGAATGCTCGGAAAAATGGCTCATAATTTGAAAGAGCATAATCGGAAAAGCGATATAAAAGGTGAATTTGGTTAAACTGTCGGTCACCGTTTTTTGCCAGCGACCTAATTTAACCGCTATATAGCCTAATAAAATAAGAATAAATAGCGGTAATGTTGCGACAAATTGTTGTCCTAACGTCGAAAAAAAAGCCATATGATAATTACTATTTATTGATGTTTACGAATAAAATACCATTCTAACTGCGTCGATCGTTTTGGATCAAATTGATAGCCTTCAAGGTTAAAGCTTTTTATATCATCAGGTTGATTGAGGTTATTTTTGATAATGTAACGACTCATTAATCCTCGTGCTTTTTTGGCATAAAAACTAATTACCTTGAATTCACCTTTACTTTCATCTAAAAAAATAGGTTGGATAATCGTCGCTTTTAATTGTTTTGGTTTAATGGCTTTAAAATACTCATTCGAGGCTAAATTGATTAACGTTGGATTTGCAGTTTTATGAAACTCATTATTTAACTGGTCGGTTAATTTATCTCCCCAAAATTGATATAAATTATTGTTATGACCGTTTTTTAGGCGTATCCCCATTTCTAAACGATAGGGTTGAATAAGGTCAAGGGGGTTGAGTAGACCATAAAGTCCGGATAAGATCCGTAAATGAGATTGAGCAAATTTTAAATCTGCTTCTGAAAAATCGTCGACATGAAGCCCTTCATACACATCACCTTTAAAAGCAAGAATTGCTTGTCTGGCATTTTCAAGATTAAATTCTTTATACCAATGTTGAAATCGTTCATAATTTACTTCAGCCAATTTTGGACTAATTGACATCAATTTAGCTAAATCGTCGGCGGATAATTTTTTACACTCTTTAATAAGTATCTCAGAATCTTTAATAAATTTAGGTAGTGTGTGTGTGTTCGTGATAAGCGGACTTTGAAAATCGAGGGTCTTGGCAGGAGAAATTATCGTTAGCATAAAGTGATACACCTATTGTAATTTATGTAAATTGAGGGTATTTTACACCTAATCTTGCAAAAAAGGGGTATAAAAATGAATCAAACCAAAAAAGAAATACATGACCTTCGTTCTTGGGCAAAAATTCGTGAAACATCTCTAGAAATTGCAGAAGCCATTTTTGAGTTAGCACATAATGATGAAAAGCTTGCTGAACAAATTTGGTCAGAAGGTAGTGATGAAGTATTGCCACTTGCCTTTTCTAAAACAAAAGCAGATAGACTGTTTTGGGGTGAACAAACAATCGAGCGTAAAAATATCTAAGTTTTATGAAATTGACTTTTTTAGGCACCAGTGCTGGTTGCCCAACAGCTGAGCGTAATGTGAGTAGTATTGTGCTCGATCTTTTGCAAGAACGAGGCAAATTATGGTTGTTTGATTGTGGTGAAGCCACACAAATGCAAATGCAAAAAGTTAAATTTAGTCTTGCAAAACTTGAAATGATTTTTTTAACACATTTACATGGTGATCATCTGTTTGGGCTTCCAGGGGTATTAACCACGCGTTCTTTAATGCAAAATCAATCCGCTTTAACCTTAATTGCACCTAAAGGGGTGAAGCAATTTATTGAAACGGTTATCGCAATTAGTCACTCTTGGTTAAGTTATCCACTCAATATCATTGAGCTTGAAGAAGACTGTACGGTTTTCGAAGATGAAAAGTTCAAAGTCGAAGCAACATTGTTGCAGCATCGTGTTCCTTGTTTTGGTTATCGTATTATTGAAAAGGATTTACCAGCCAGTTTAGATATCGATAAATTAAAACAAGATAATATCGAAATTGGCGCACACTATACACTTTTGAAAGCCGGTAAAACCGTTACCTTAGAAGACGGTCGTGTTATTCATGGTAATGATTATTTAGGATCGGTAAGGCAAGGTCGAAAATTGGCAATTTTTGGTGACACGGTGCCATGTCAAGCCTCAATTGCGCTAGCCAAAGATGTTGATTTAATGGTGCATGAGGCGACTCAAGAGCATGCTTTGGAAGAAAAAGCCTTAGAACGCGGGCATTCTACCACTGTTCATGCTGCAACGATTGCTAAATATGCCAATGCCAAGCAACTTATCATGACCCATATCAGCCCAAGATATAGCCTTAAAGATAATGATAAATTACTTAATGAGGCAAGAAGCATATTTGCTAATACGGAAATTGCGAGTGATTTTTCAACGTTTAATCTCTAATTCTTTTCGCCGACTGTTTCGACGAAAAGGATATTTTTTATAAACAAAAATCTTTAATCAAATTTTCGATAGCTATTTTAGTCGGTTTTAAAAAATCCATTGAAATAAACTCATCAGGTTGATGTGCTTGTTCAATAGAACCAGGACCTAATACAATGGTTGGTGAAATTTGGTTTAAATAAGGCGCTTCAGTACTGTAGTTTACGGTTTGCGCAGTTTGACCAACTAATTTTTCAACTTGCTGTAAAGCAGGATGATCTTTTTTACATTCATAACCCGGAATTGGGGATACTTCATATTCAACCGAAATACGGTTAGGGTATTTGTCCATGACCGGTTGTAAAGCCTGACAGAGATCATGATAAAGCGAATTAACATCGTTGTTTGGCAATACACGAATATCAATAATTAGCTCGCAACAACCACAAATACGGTTTGCTGCATCTCCTCCATGAATTACCCCGAGATTAAGCGTCGGATAGGGAACAGTAAAACCGTCATTATGATACCGTTCTTTAAACTGCTGTTTCAGTTTTAACAATTGTGCGATAGCTAAATGCATGACTTCAATCGCATTTATTCCTTTGTCTGGATCACTTGAATGACCAGACTTACCAATGACTTTGATTGAGTTGGAAATAAAGCCTTTGTGCGCACGTATCGGTATTAATGATGTTGGTTCACCAATGATTGTACAATCGGGTTGTAAGTGAGTATTTTTAGCAAAAAATGATGCTCCAGCCATGGTGGTTTCTTCATCAGCGGTAGCAAGAACATAAATAGGTTTAGTTAGTTTGGTTAGATCGATATCACGTAAGGCATCAAGTATAAAAGCAAAAAAACCTTTCATGTCTGCTGTGCCTAATCCATATAACTTGTTGTTTTCTTCCGTTAATTTGAAAGGATCTTTAGTCCATTGTCCTTCATCAAAAGGCACTGTGTCAGTATGGCCGCTAAGCAGTAATCCACCTTGTGTCTGGTTTTCATTATTTGAATAAGTCGCTAATAAATTAAATTTACCGCGAGTATTCGGTACGGGCTGTATTTCAATTTTGAAACCTAACTTTTCAAACCAGTTTGCTAATTTGTCTATTAAAGGTTTGTTTGAAAAATCGAGTTTTTCATTGGTTACATTGCTGATTGTTGGGGTTGATATCAGTTCACTATAAAGCGTTAAAAAAGAGGGCAGTGCCATACAAAATCACCTTAAATTGCTAATTAAATTAAATCCATTAATAAGATGATAAGCATATCACTTACTGTAAGATTTGCCTATGACTAACGCTTATGTTTCACGCCGTTTTTAATCTGCATGACTAATTTAGTAGTAACTCATTATGACCAGCAAACATTCATTTGGTGTGATCAATTGATAAAGATTCACTGATTTTCAATTTTTTAACATTTCTTGCGTTTATTTTGTATGCTGATTTTATTTGTAAAAAACATTTGTTATTATTTGATCATTACTAAATAGCATATAACGATTCAATATTTCGTTAAGCTTGATTATAAATTAATTATTTTGAACAAGGCATGAGTTATGAAACAAATAAGCAAAAAATGGATTATTATCACCGTCGTTATACTTGCTATTATTTTTATTGCATGGCAGCAACTAAAAACGGATGGATATGGTGCGGATTTTACTAGTGGAAATGGGCGTATTGAGGCAACCGAAATCAATATTTCTGCAAAATTAGCAGGTCGAATTGAAAAAATTAATGTGAATGAAGGGGATTTTGTTAAGGCAGGGCAACCACTCGTTGTAATGCAAACGGATACGTTGCAAGCCAAATTGAACGAAGCTCAAGCCCAATACCTTCAAGCCATCAGTAATGAGGCAAGTGCTAAAGCACAAGTTTCTTTAAAAATGAGTGATAAAATTGCGGCTTTAGCCGGTGTTACTCAGCGTGAAAGTGACTTAGATATCGCTTCAAAACATCTTCAACGAACAACCACCCTTTATCAAAAAGGGGCTTTATCCATTCAACAATTTGATGATGATACCGCTAAATTCAATAGCGCTAAAGCGGCATTAGATTCTGCTCAATCACAAGTGACAGCAGCGGATGCCGCAATAGAAGTTGCACAAGCTGGCGTGGAAAGTGCTAAATCAGCTATTAATGTTGCTGATGCCAATATCAGACAAATCCAAGCCGATATTGATGACAGTACACTCGTTGCACCTGTCGATGGTCGTATCCAATATCGTATTGCTCAATTAGGTGAAGTGATGCCTTCTGGTGGTAAAGTGCTAAATCTGGTTAATTTGTATGACGTTTATTTAACCTTCTTTTTACCCGAAACTGTAGCGGGCAAAGTAGCCATTGGTGACGAAGTTAGATTGATTTTAGATGCCTTACCTGACAAAGCCATTTCAGCTAAAATTTCGTTTGTTTCGAGTGTTGCACAGTTCACCCCTAAAACGGTTGAAACGAAAGATGAACGCCAAAAATTGATGTTTAGAGTGAAAGCACAACTCGATCCTGAATTATTAAAATGTTTTATCAATCAAGTAAAAACGGGTTTACCAGGTGTAGCATGGGTGAGATTAAACCCGAATACTTCTTGGCCAGCTGATTTATCTGATGTAGCCAAATGTCCAACTAAATAATTGGAGATAGCATATGTCAGAATCAGACAATAAGGATTTAGCTTTATTAGCAGAAGCTAAATCTATTGATGATGCAGTGGTTAAAATTAGCGATGTTTCACTGCATTATAAAAAAAATTGTGCGCTGGATAACATTAGTTTAACTATTCCACCAAGGTGCATGGTGGGATTAATTGGACCCGATGGGGTTGGTAAATCAAGTTTGCTGTCTTTGATTGCGGGTGCACATGTTATTCAAGACGGTTTAATTTATGTTTTAGATGGCGATATGCGAGATAAGTCACATCGTAAAGCGGTGTGTACTCGTATTGCTTACATGCCACAAGGATTAGGTAAAAATCTTTATCCAACATTGTCTGTCGAGGAAAATCTTCAATTTTTTGCTCGTTTATTTGGTAATGATGCCGCAGAGCGTCGACGTCGCATTGACGAATTAACAAAAAGTACTGGGCTGTATCCCTTTTTATCAAGACCAGCAGGGCGACTATCTGGCGGTATGAAACAAAAAGTCAGTTTATGTTCTGCTTTGATTCATGATCCTGATTTACTGATTCTTGATGAACCTACCACGGGGGTCGATCCCCTTTCCCGAGCACAATTTTGGCAATTAATTAATAAAATTCGGCAGCAAAGACCACAAATGAGTGTTATTGTGGCAACAGCTTATATGGATGAAGCACAAAACTTTGATTGGCTTGTTGCAATGTATGGCGGTAAAATTTTAGAAACAGGCACACCTAAATCATTATTAAGCCAAACAGGAAAAGATAATTTAGACGATGCCTTTATTCAGTTGATGCCAGAAAGTGCCAAACAAGGCTATCAAGCCGTTGAAATTCCACCTTTGGATGTAAATAACAATCTACAAACAGCGATAGAAGCGAAAGGGCTAACTAAGCAATTTGGTGATTTTATTGCAGTCGATCATGTTAATTTTTCGATTAAACAAGGCGAGATTTTTGGCTTTTTAGGGTCAAATGGTTGTGGTAAATCAACAACCATGAAGATGTTAACTGGCTTATTACCTATTTCGTCCGGTGAAGCTTGGTTATTTGGTAAACCTGTTGATGCCAATGATATTAATACCAGACGGCATTTAGGTTATATGTCTCAAGCTTTTTCTTTGTACAGTGAATTGACTGTTGAGCAAAACTTAGTGCTACATGCACGTTTATTTGGCATTGAAGAAAGTAAAATACCTGAACGTGTTTCTGAACTTCTTAAACGGTTTGGATTAGAGCAAGATGCTCAAAATCTACCTGATAGCTTACCTTTAGGGGTTAAACAGCGTTTATCTTTATCGGTCGCCGTTGTGCACAACCCAGAAATATTAATTTTAGATGAACCGACATCGGGCGTCGATCCGATTGCTCGAGATGACTTTTGGCGTTTGATCATCGAATTATCCCGTAAAGATAAAGTAACGGTTTTTATTACTACCCATTTTATGAATGAAGCCGCAAGATGTGACAGAATTTCTTTAATGCATGCGGGGAAAGTGTTGGCAAGTGATACTCCCGATAATATTATTGCATCGAAAAACGCGTCGACTTTAGAAGATGCCTTCATCCGTTATCTAGTTGATGCAGGTGCTGACGATAGCGATGCACAACAAAAATCGACCGAAGCTCCAGTTACCGCCGACAAATCCCAAACAGTCATCCCACCAGCGAATCATCTTCAAGGATTTAGTTTAACACGGATGATTGGTTGTTTATGGCGTGAAACACTTGAACTGTCGCGAGATCCTTTACGTGCGATGTTGGCATTAATGGGGTCAGCAATCTTAATGCTCGTTATGGGTTATGGGATTACGCTAGATGTCGAAAATTTACGTTTTGCCGTGCTCGATCGTGACCAAAGTGAAATCAGTCAAAACTATACGCTTAATTTGTCTGGGTCCAAACGTTACTTTGTTGAAAGGCCACCTATAACGGATTATGCCGATATGGATGCCCGTTTACGAAGTAATGATATTGCGTTAGCGATTGAAATTCCACCTAATTTTGGACGAGATATTCAACGTGGTGATTCCGTTGATATCGGTGTTTGGATAGATGGTGCCATGCCACTACGAGCAGAAACCATTAAAGGCTATGTACAAGGTATGCACCTTGCTTGGCTAAGTCAAAAAGTTAAAGAAATGTCGGGAAAAGATTCAACCAGTTTGGCGAATATTGAGACACGGTATCGATATAATCCTGATGTAAAAAGCTTACCGTCAATGGTACCGGCGGTTATTCCTATTTTATTATTGATGATTCCTTCCATGCTGGCAGCTTTATCGGTTGTCCGTGAAAAAGAGATGGGATCGATTATTAATTTATATGTTACCCCTGTAACGCGTGCTGAATTTTTATTAGGTAAACAAGTACCGTATATTATTATTTCTATGTTTAGTTTTTTGCTGTTGCTGTTTATGGCGATTACTATTTTTGGCGTGCCAATCAAAGGCAGTTTATTTACCTTGTGTCTGGCTGCTTTAGCTTATTGTATTATTTCAACGGGGCTTGGGCTGTTGGCGTCAACTATTACACGTAGTCAAATTGCAGTGATATTTTTAACCTGTGTCGGCACTATGTTACCTGCTATTCAGTTTTCGGGTTTACTCAATCCTGTGGCTTCATTGGAGGGGAGTGGGCGTTATATCGGTGAAGTTTATCCAACAACACATATGCTCATTATTGCACGAGGTGTATTTAATAAAGCACTGGGTTTTAATGATTTACACAATTCTTTATTCGCATTATTAGTCACTATTCCTGTTGTGCTGTGCGCCAGTATTTTTCTTCTTAAAAAACAGGAAGGGTAGTTATGAAGCAAAGCTTAATTAATATTTATCGATTAGGTATTAAGGAATTATGGGGACTATTACGCGATCCTATCATGCTTCTGTTAATAGGTTATTGTTTTACGTTTGATATTTATATTGCCGCTACAGCAACATCTGACTCGCTTCATCATGCCTCAATAGCGGTGGTTGATGAAGATGATTCACCGTTATCAAGACAAATTGTTGCGGCTTTTTATCCGCCGATGTTTAATCAACCTGTAAAATTATACTCAATGGATGAGGTGGATCGAGGCATGGATACCGATAGCTATACCTTTGCTTTAAATATTCCGCCTAATTTTCAGCGTGATGTGTTGAACAATCAAAGTCCTGAAATTCAATTAAATATCGATGCGACTCGAATGGGGCAAGCTTTTGTAGGGAATGGTTATATCACACAAATCATCACGGGTGAAGTGACAGAGTATGTTAATCGTTATAGCAAAGCAACGGATTTACCTGTCAATATTCAAGTTCATACCTCATTTAATCCGAATTTAACTCGCTCTTGGTTTGGCTCGGTAATGGAAATCATTAATATTGTAACGACGTTATCCATTATTTTAACCGGAGCTGCATTAATGCGAGAACGTGAACATGGCACTATTGATCATCTGCTTTCCATGCCTGTCACACCGTTTCAAATAATGATATCTAAGGTATGGTCAATGGGATTAGTGGTGTTAATCTCAACTTGGGTGGCATTACTATTGGTGGTAAAAAGCTGGCTTAATGTTCCAATTAATGGCTCAATTACGTTATTTTTGATTGGAGCCGCTTTACATTTATTTGTGACAACGTCACTTGGAATCTTTATGGCAACCATAGCCAAATCAACGGCACAATTTGCCATGTTGTTAATTTTAATTTTATTACCGTTGCAAATGTTGTCCGGTGGTAGTACACCAAGGGAAAGTATGCCTGAAGTAGTACAAAATATTATGATGATTGCCCCAACAACGCATTTTGTCGAATTAGGGCAAGCCATACTATATCGTGGTGCAGGGTTGAGTGTTGTGTGGACATCCTATGTATGGTTAATTGGAATTGGATCGGTCTTTTTCTTTATAGCATTAAGACGTTTCCGTAGCTCAATTGTTAATATGGGATCGTAAGTCACTTGCTATATGCTGATAAACCATAACCAATCGATTGATTTTTAATGAGTTGGTTATGGTTTATTATTTTTTCAATTTAATTGCCTTCATCTTCTATAATGGTCATTATCATCTTGAATCAATCATATTTACTTAAACCGATCAGTGAATAAAATTGCAATCTTCGTTTATTGAGCTAACTTAATGTTTGTCATTAATATTGGGTTATTACGCCAAATATTTTCATAATTTTATAAATATGAATGATTTTGTCACTAAAATGAATGTAAATGTCATTTCTTTTATATCAGTTATTGTTAAAATTTACCGCAAATTTAGCCAGCTACAAGTGTTAAATCCTAATAAACATAATGGGTTAAGATTAACAGTTGTGGCAATGTTATTTTCTTGAGTAGTAAATAAATTAATGCTTGTGTTTGTCATTTAAGACTGTTGTATGAAAATTTAATGGTTTTCATATGATGAAATTCAGCGCTATTTCGTTAATTTAATTTTAGTGGTCTTGTTGTCGCTAATAGTTTTCACAAATTTTCAGTAAACGTCACGAAATAAGTAAAGGCTGTATTATTTTTGTTTTGAATTAAGGCTGATTCAACCTTAATTCCTGTATGTCTATCTATCAAGATAGATATTAAAATCTTTAAAGTTCCACCATTTATTCAATTACTAGAACTAGCATGTTTACCAGCGAAAGTAATATTCATTCTTAACGTGGTTTCCATTTAATGGAATAAATGATGAAATGTTTATTAGTTTCGTTTGGTGTTTTTTAATTCTCTTGGCGTTAATCCAAAATTAGCTTTAAATCTTTGTGAAAACCGAGTGGACGAAGAATACCCTATCATTTCAGCGATATATTCTGTTGAAAAATTAGAGGTTTGTAATAAATGAAGCGCTTGTCCCATCACGAGTTTTTCCTTAATTTTTTGTATATTTTCCCCTTCAAGTTTCAATTTTCGATACAACGTTGCTTTACTCATGCAGATTTCTTTGCAAATTTCATCAATGGTTATTTTTTTATTGTCTTTTTTATTAAATATTTCAATTACTTTTTGCGTGGTTTCTTTTCGATTGGGTAAACATGCCAAATTTTCATAACCGGAATGGACTAACAGTTTAATAATTTCTTTTCTACGATTTGTAATGATGTCATCAGATGCCCATTCTAAGCATTCTATCATTTGTGAAACACATTTATAAAAGGCAGAATTTGCTTTCCCTGCGGTATATTCATTGGTTTTCTTTGTATTGATGTTGATTGATGTATCATTAAAATCAGAAAATTCAAAATTAATAAGTAATGCAAAATAATTCGTATTTGCGGGTATATTTCTCATGTTCATTGATTGAACATCGGTGAAAAAAATAAAATCTCCTGTATTGCAGGCTAGTTTTTTTTCATTACCAATCACTTTGCAACCACTTAATATAATTATCAGTAAAGGCTTTAAAATCGGTATATTTGATAAATTTTGTTGCTTTTTAGAGGTGTAAATTGAGATATAATTGCTGTTACTATTTGCTTCACTTAACTGTTTAAGTTTTTCAATTTCTACTGCGGTATTATTCATCCTAATTGCCCCATTACTTTCGTGTATTTTTTATCGTGATGATGAAAAACATGTTGACGTTGTTCAGTATATCGTTCTGTTATAAAATTTATGCTTCATACACTGAATCTATTAACGTATAAGCAAACAATAAATAAGGTCACAAAAATTTTTTACACATTTAGTACTCCTGTTGGTTATGGAAAAATGTAAGCCAATGTCCAAAAGTTGTGGCCTTTAATGGAAATTTACTTATAAAGCTTTGTTACTAAAAAATTAATTCACAACTTTTTATAAGCAATGCCATAACCTATCAAACATAATCTATGTGAAAATGTATATTTATTTAACGTATTTTAATTACTCAAAATAAAGCTATTTATTTCGTTTAAAATTGTTTTTTCGAGCTTTGTTATTTCTGGATAAGCATTTTGAAGACATACTTTAGCACTGTATATTCTTCTTTTTTGACTTATTTTTGAACTGTTAGTATGCATTTAATACACGCTAACAACTCGATAAAGTTAACATATTTTAATCAAAACGTTAACTTTTTGTAAAATAAATTTTATGAGTAAAAAATCAAATTTGCATGTTATGACTATTTTTATATGCCCAATCGTTATTTATCTTAACGTTTATTATGATAAAAAAACGTAATTTAGATTTTTCTGTTGGAAATGCAAAAATTTACAACATTATTCTTCGTTATAATGATTGGTTATTTTTGTTGCTAATTATCATTTAACTAATGGTAATTCATCCCAACGTGTTGTGTAACGTTGGCTAAGCCGTTCTCGTTTGATCTGCCAAGGTGCGGTTTTTCTACTTCCGCCTAATTGAATGGTATTTTTACCCATTTTTTGATTAATGGTATCGATTGTTTTCATTAAGTTATCATTTTTTTGCTGTAAGACTGGCAGACTATTTAAAGCAAATAAGTCAGATTGGCAAAAGCTATCTTTAGCTTTTAAATCGAGTAACATAACACCTGACTTCATAAATAAAAATCCTTTTTTATAAATTGCTGCTAGCCCCTGTTGTGCTGCATGAATAATTACTCTTGAATCATCAGTAGGTGATAGTAGCGGTACGACAATCGAGGGATTGTATTGAATTAAGTCTTGACGAAACCGATTTGTTTTCAAAAAAACAAGTACAGCATTAGCAATCGATTTTTGTTGTCTTAGTTTTTCAGCTCCTCGACTGGCATGAATACGAATGGCCTCTTGCAAATCAAATAATTCACCTGTTAACTGCCCAAAACTACGTGATGTCATAATGTTTTTTTTAGGTGTTGCAATGTCATCTAATTCAATAGCGTTAATACCTTGCAGCTCTAATATGGTACGTTCAAGCACGACGGAAAATTGTTGTCTAATTTGTTTTAAATCTGCCTGACGCAGATCCCACGCAGTATGAATGCCTAATGTTTGCAATCTTTTGGCTATGCGTCTGCCAACGCCCCAAATTTCATCAACAGGAAATGATTTTAAAATCTGATCAAGTAAGGCTGAATCGTTAGGAAGGCAATAGACCCCTTGATAAATAGGCTGCTTTTTTGCAATGTGGTTTGCCAACTTTGCTAACGTGTGGGTTGATGCAATGCCAATACTTACCGGAATCCCAGTATCACGTTTTACTATTGCCCTTAAATGTTGACAATGGGTTGTAACATCGCTAAATCCCGCCAGTTTAATAAAAGCTTCGTCAATAGAGTAGGGTTCAATATCGGCAGTATAATGGCTGGCAGTATCAAAAACACGTTGGCTCATATCGCCATAAAGTTCATAGTTAGAACTTAATAATGTAATTTGTTTTCGAATGTTAGCCTCAATTTGGTAGGCAGGCATACCCATTGGTACTAAAGGTTTAAGTTCATTGGAGCGTGCGATGACACATCCATCATTATTGGATAAAATGCCAATTGGTTTTCCTTCTAATTTAGGGTTAAAAACACGCTCACACGAAGCATAAAAGTTATTACAATCAATCAGCCCAATCATGCATGACCACGTTTTCGTAAAGAATGAATAGTGTGTATAACAACGCCCCATATATGGACTTCTTTACCCGCTAATGAAATAGGGGGATAAAGTTCATTGCCTGATAATAGATAATGTTGTCCATCAATAAGTCCCAGGCACTTACATGTTAGTTCACCGTCAACAGCTGCAACGACAATATCTTCTATTTGGGGTGCTAATGAACGATCTACTACTAAAAGATCACCACTAAAAATACCATAGTTAATCATTGATTCACCTTGTGCTTTAATATAATAAGTAGCACTTGGGTGTTTAACTAAGTGATCGGTTAAGTCCAGTTTGGCTTCTAAATAATCATCAGCAGGCGATGGAAAGCCAGCCCTAACAGGGGTATCAACCAAAGGTAAGTAATTTTTGATAGTGCTATCAACGGTTCCTAGCACAATACAGGATTTACTCAAGAACGTTTCTCCTAAAAATATACAGGTAAAATTTATACTATGTAGTAGTATTCGTGATAAAAAACGAATAGTGTATAAATATACAGTATAAAATTCTTGATTCAATGAAAAACACTGTAAAAAAATAGCAATGTGACAAAAAATGACCATGTGTAATGGATGATAAGTATATTTTGACGAACCAGTAAGTTTGACGATCTGAATCAAGAATAGTTGAAATAATGGCAGGATTGAATTTGTATTGTTGCAAAAAATAGAGAACAAAATCGCAAGCTATCATAATAATTGATTTAAATTACATTACGGCATTTTACAAAACCACTTAAATAGTTTACATTATATTGATTATTTATTAATTAATTTACAACATAATTCACTATACCTTGTATTTTTGTTCACAGCCCTTATATAAGTGACTAAAGGTAAACTTTAAGTGTGACTTATCGAAATAATACAAAAAGTCAATTTGTTAACCTAAGTACGCCTGATGCAATTTTGATTGGTTATCGATGATAAAAAGCGCTATTTAGTTTGTTTTAGCTTAATTTTGATTTTTACTCTAATTTAACGCTCGTTTTTTTTATTTTCTCATCTTTTGTTTTTTATAACAATAAAATACCAATATTGATATATATCAATAATATTTGTTGCGATTTTTTGTTTTTTTAGACAGTCAGTATTGCCAGCTCGACACAAGGGCGAAAAGAATCAGATATAATATTTTCCAAGTTATGTTATTTGACATTTAAATATAGCAAGGGTTGTCGTATTAAAAATATTTTTCAAAAACACAAAGTGCGTAAAACAACATTTAGTTATATCAAGTTTTTAAAAAACTGAAAAAAGGTTTTGTCGCTAGTTTTATTATAACTGGGTCATGTTCAGTTTTATTACCTACTTATTTTAGCTCGGTCTATAAATATAAATTCTAATCCAAAGTTACCGACCAATTACCGAATATGTATTTTAAGTAATATTATTTTAGGAGTTTTAAAAAAAATGAATCTAATTTGGTCTGCAGTAGGGCAAGTTGTTAGTTCTTGTCTTCCGGTGTTTTTATTAATTTTTCTTGGTTGGTTATGTGTTCATCAGAATATTTTTACCAAAGACTCCAAGAAGCTATTATCCGGTTTAGTGTCAAACTTTGTATTTCCGGCATTACTTTTTGTGCATACATCACATGCTAAGCCGTCTGAAATATTCAACGGTATTTGGATGATTGCATTTTTCTGTACAATGTCATTTTTATGGATAATTTGTTTTTTAACCAATAAATACATTTTACATAAAGATTTAAAATCAACAGCGATGAACGCGATGTTATGTTGTTTCCCGAATATGGGGGGAATGGGCGTACCATTTTTAACATTGATGTTAGGTGCATCGTCAACCATTTCAGTCGCTGTAGCGAATTTTGTGGTGGCGTTATCATTGATACCAATGACGATTTTCTTATTGGAATTGTGTGATACGAAAATATCTGGCGGAAAAGTAACGGGCAACATGGTATTTAGCGCAGTGAAAAACTCGTTAATGAAACCAATGTTTTTAGCGGTCATTCTGGGCTTAATTGTCAGTGTTACAGATGGAACAAAATGGTTACCACATTTTGTCTTTAATACCTTTGATATCATGTCGAATGCTTGTAACTTTATTTCGTTAATTGCCGTTGGGGTAGGTATCTATGGTGTTAAATTGAATTTTTCAAAACCGTTGATTATCAATGTGATTTTAAAAAGCTTCTTTACACCAGTAGTAGCTTTAATTGCGGTAAACCTTTTTGGTATTACGGGTATGGAGGCGGAAGAGTTAGTATTCTTGTTAGCTATGCCAACAGCATCAACAGCCGTTATTTTGGCTTATAATTGGAATGTTGAGCAAGAACAAGCATCAAGTATCTTTTTTGCTTCAACAATTTTATCCATATTTATTTTACCAACGTTGCTTTTAATTATGCATTTTACGGTACCGGGTGTGCAATAAACAATTTGTTTAAGCGAAAAATAGGTATAAAAAACGGGTATTAAGCCCGTTTTTTGTTTATTACTTGTTGTTTTTTTATTTTGGCGGTGTTTGCTTTAACATAAGATAAAACAGTATTTTGATAGGATTGTTTATTACAATTTAAATAAATTTTCACTAATGTAAAAAGCTATTTTTGTGCAATAAATACCGCTCGCATTGGGGCAGGATAACCCTCAATGGTTTTACTCAGATCATTTGGATCGAGAAAATCAACAAGTGAATCAGACGTCATCCAATCGGTTTTACGTTGTTCTTCTAAACTAGTTTGTGAAATATCCACCATTCTGACATCTTTAAAACCGCATTTTTGTAGCCAATTTATCATGGTAGGTACCGATGGAATAAAGTAAACATTGCGCATTTGTGCATAACGTTCACCAGGCATAAGCGCTTGATGTAAGTCACCTTCAATAACGAGTGTTTCTAATATTAATTGTCCACCATCAACAAGCTGATCTTTTAATTGGTAAAGATGATCAAGAGGTGAACGGCGATGGTATAAAACACCCATCGAAAATACCGTATCAAAAGCATTAAGCTTTGGTAGCTCTTCAATGCCAAGTGGTAATAAATGTGCTCGTTTATCATCACCTAATAATTTTCTGACGGCTTCAAATTGACATAAATAAAGAGCCATAGGATCGATGCCTACTGCAAGTTTAGCCCCAGCGCCAATCATTCGCCATAAGTGATACCCACTATTACAACCAACATCTAAAACAAGTTTACCTTCTAAATTATCAATATGATGAATAAGACGTTCCCATTTCCAATCAGAACGCCATTCAGTATCGATATCTATACCATAAAAATGAAATGGTCCTTTGCGCCAAGGCATCATGTTTTTTAATAGCTGAGTAATACGTTGCTGTTCCCCAGTTGAAAGAGGAGTTTGCGTTTTTACGCTGACACCATGCAATAAATCTATATGATAGGGCGTTATAACAGGTAAGTGTTTAATACTATTTAGCCATTGTGTAAAACGGCTATCTAAGTTTTGTTTTTGCCAATTGGCTAATTGTGCCGGTAAGACTTCAAGCCAGCTACTGAGCCTATTTTTTGCGATAATCTGGTAAAAATCACCAAAATCGATCATTCTTTTGTGTCCTTATAAATTTGATTTTTGACTGATATATGGATTGTTAACTATCCTAAATAACGGCTATTTTATAGCAATGATAGAACCAAAATTGAAACATTGGAACCAAGTGTTAATATGTGTAAAACCTGCTTTGGTTAGGCGTTCATTATGGATTTCGATAGTATCAGTCAGCATGACATTTTCTAACATATTACGCTTTTGACTAATTTCTAACTCACTGTAACCATTCGCACGTTTAAAATCATGATGCATATTGAACAGTAAGTCATCAATAGTTGAATCAGTAAAACTAAATTTTTCAGATAATACCAATATACCATTGGGGTTTAATGCTTGATAAATCTTATTCAAGACTTGTTGTCGGGATTCGGGTGTTAAAAATTGTAATGTAAAATTGAGAACAACCATGGATGCATTTTGCATCTGGATATTACAGATGTCGTCACAGATTACATCAACGGGCGTATTGGCCTTAAAGGCGTCGATATGGCGTTTACAACGTTCAACCATCGGTAACGAATTATCAATAGCCACAATATGGCAATTTTCATGTTTAATATTACGACGAATAGAGAGCGTTGCTGCACCTAATGAACAACCTAAGTCATAAATCATTGAGTTCGGTTGGACAAATCGTTCAGCCAACATACCAATCATAGAAATAATATTCGAATAACCCGGCACCGAGCGTTGAACCATATCTGGAAACACCTCAGCAACTTTTTCATCAAAAGTCCAGTCACCTAATTTATCGATAGGGGTTGAAAATAATTGATCTATTTTTGAATTCATAAAAGTTGAAGTTATAGATAACGAATAAAAAATAATTCTGTTATGATACCACTTTTTTAAGTTAATTTGTTTGAAGCATTATGAATTTTGTTATTCTTTTTATAAGTTTGATGAGTATTTTAGTCATTATTTACTTAGGTAAACGGTGGTTATTTTGGCTAGATTTTCATTTAAATGGTTATTTGAAATTGGCTTATTGGTTAGCATTAGCAACCATAGCTACCACATTTATCCTGTCAAAAGTATTGAATGATTTTCCGGCCTTTTTTGGCATATTGTTCAGTTTAACTATCTGTTTTGTTTATGCGACATTACTTTTTGACTTTATTCACTTAATAAGTAGAAAAAGATTTAAACCCGATTTTTGGGTGAGTTATGTTTATGTCGGTTGCGTAATTGTACTGTTTATATTTGGTCATCAAATGGCGACTAATTCTAAAATAGTAACTTATCAAGTTACGATTAATAAACAGGCTAATGTTGATCATTTACGTATTGTTCAATTAAGTGATATTCATCTTAATGGGTTAACCCAGCGTAAATTTATCAAGCAAATGGTGGACGAAGTTAACAAACTTAATGCCGATCTTATCGTTATCACGGGTGATACGCTAGATAAACAATTAAAATCATTTACAGAAACTGACTTTAATAAACAATTTTCACAATTGAAATCGAAATATGGTACCTATATTATTTTTGGTAATCATGAATATCTAGCCATTAATAAAGAACATCCTCATGGCGAGGATATTGTTGATGCGTTTAAAGCTGCCAATATGCGCGTTTTACGAGATGATATTGTGTACCTTAGTGATTTGAATATCACGTTAATTGGTCGAGAAGATTTTTCATCGAGTAAGTATGATTTAAAACGAGCGGAACTTGCTGATTTAATGATGTTTGCCGATACGTCTACACCCATCATTTTATTAGATCATCAACCCAAAAATCTTGATGAAACAGCTAACGCCGGAGTTGATTTAATGATTTCAGGACACACGCATGGTGGGCAACTTTTTCCAATCAATCTTTTGTTATCTGTTATTTATAAAAATGCTGATGGGATATATCATGATACAGAAAAACAGTTTACCAGTATTGTAAGTAGCGGTTATGGCTTTGGAAGTATACCTTTACGCTTAATGACACGTTCAGAAATTGTTGTCATTGATGTGACGTTTGATAATAACAAAGAACAATCAAATCATTCTTTAGAATAGGTAATTAATATTGACTTATCAATTTATTATAAATAATGAACAACTCGCTGATTATTGTTCAAAAATCAAAAATAGTGCAGCTATTGCATTGGATACTGAATTTGTTCGAACTCGAACTTTTTATCCTCATTTAGGCTTACTTCAGGTATTTAATGGTGAATTTGCTGCCTTGATCGATCCTATTGCAATCACCGATTGGCAATGTTTAATCGACATTTTTCGAAATGATGCCATTGAAAAATATTTTCATTCTTGCAGTGAAGATATTGAAGTATTTATGCATCATTTTGATTGTGTCCCAACGCCAATCATTGATAGTCAAGTCCTTGCATCTTTTTTAGATAATCCATTAAGTAGTGGCTATGCCAGTTTAGTTAAAAAATATCTCAATATTGATCTTGATAAAAGTGAAACCCGTACAGATTGGTTGAAACGGCCATTGACAGACAAACAGTGTCAATATGCGATTAATGATGTGATATACCTGTTTCCGTTAATGCAAAAACTTAAATCACAATTAATCAGCAACCATTATTTAGTTGCCGCTTATCAAGAGTGTCAAATGGTTATTGGTCGCAAATGTGAGGTGATCAATCCAGATGATGCTTACCTGAGTATTAAAAATAGCTGGCAATTGAAAGGTAAGAGTTTAGGGCAGTTATATAAATTAGCGAGTTGGCGCTATCAATTAGCTAAGCAGCAAGATATTGCTGTAAACTTTGTGGTCAAAGAAGAGGTGTTGTGGAAAATAGCTCGTTATTCACCCTCATCCTTGTCAGAACTCGATAAATTAGGATTGCATGGAAAAGAGATTCGGTTATATGGCCAACAGATTCTGAATATTTTATCGGAACCTATTCCAGACATTCCAGCAATACGTCGTATTAATAGTTATCCTGATTATAAGGTGATTACAGATCAACTAAAAAATGCAGTTGTCAAGATTGCCTCACAAACAGGGCTTAATGCAGATTTGTTACTATCCAGACGATTAATAAACCAATACGTGAAGTGGAAGATTGATAAAATAGGGCAGGATCCAGAAATTTTATCAGGCTGGCGAAAGCCTTTATTTGAACCCTATTGCCAATAAATGTTGCTAATGAGCAGATCATATCTGCTCATTTAATATGACATGTTTTTCAATTATCAATGTCTAAATTTGACAACAATTAAGCAAGTTCAGTTAGCATTGATTCGACAATCAATGAAGATTGTGTTGCAGCCAATTTTAAGAAAGATTGGAAATCAACGGCTGATTCACTATCACCATTATCCGAAATTGCTCTAACCACCACAAAAGGTATCTGATATAACCAACAAACATGACCAATAGCAGCCGCTTCCATCTCAACAGCGATAGCATTGGGAAATGTTTGCTTAATTCGTTCCAGATTGGTTTTTCCATTGATAAATGCATCACCACTACCGATCGATCCTTCAATAGCGTTGACCCCTTGTTTTTTAATACACTCTTTGGCTAATGTTTGGTAAGTTTCACTTGCCTCAAATGCAATCGGGCATCCTGACATTTGACCTGGTTGATAACCAAACGCAGTCAAATCCACATCATGATAAAATACATTTTTCGATACCACGATATCGCCAATGTTTAATGCCGTTGAAAGTCCACCTGCTGAGCCAGTATTGATAACCGCATCAACTTGATAATTATTTAATAATAGGGTGGTGCCTGATGCTGCTGCGACTTTTCCAATGCCTGATTGAAGAAGTACAATTTCACAATTGGCTATTTTTCCAAGATGAAAATCGCAATTTAGATGGCGTTCCACTCTATAATGGGTAATTTTACTTTTTAATATCGCAACTTCTTCTTCCATTGCGGCAATGATAGCGATTCTCATACGATCCTCATGACTAACGTTAAGTAACTTAAATTAAGATGTGATATCATAATTGCTATAGGCTAACTTGACAACATACAACTATCTGGAGAAGAGAATTGCGCACAATATTTATAACGGGCTGTTCAAGTGGAATAGGGCTGATTTCGGCTGTTGCACTCAAACAACGAGGATATCGTGTTATTACTTCTTGCCGTAAAGACGAAGATCAAAAAAAACTTATTGAGCAAGGATTTGAAGCAGTGATTCTTGATCTCAATAATCCTGAATCTGTCACTCAAGCTGCTAAGGAAGTGTTAGCATTATCCAATAACAAGTTATATGGTTTATTTAATAATGCTGGATTTGGTGTATATGGTCGATTAAATACAATCAGTCGTGAGCAGTTAGAATCTCAATTTGCAACTAATTTTTTTGGTGTTCATCAATTAACTCAACTGCTCTTACCCGCCATGATTGAACATAATGAAGGACGAATCATACAAACCAGTTCAATCGTTGGTATTATTGCAACACTGGGACGAGGTGCTTATTCAGCCAGTAAGTATGCTTTAGAAGCCTGGTCGGATGTATTAAGACTTGAATTAGCCAATACAAATATTAAAGTGTGTTTGATTGAACCCGGTCCATTAACAACAGCTTTTTCAAAAAATGTCAATCAAACAGAAAAAACACATCGGATTGAAAATCCGCTGATAGCTAAACGATTTACCTTACCGCCCGAGGCCGTTTTGCCATGTTTATATCATGCCCTTGAACATCGCAAACCTAAAATACGTTACAGGGTAACAAAAGTAACCCAGTTAGCGGCGATAGGCAAACGTTTGCTTCCGGATAGATTAATGGATAGAATTTTA
Source organism: Gilliamella sp. CG13 (assembly GCF_046635805.1). NCBI lineage: Bacteria > Pseudomonadati > Pseudomonadota > Gammaproteobacteria > Orbales > Orbaceae > Gilliamella > Gilliamella sp. CG13. The sequence continues at coordinate 112,615 of NZ_JBIDFM010000001.1, read as the reverse complement.
CTCAATAAATAATGAATCTCAATATTCATAGGACATAATATGCAAAACCCTTTTATTTTTGATGTTAATGAACAAAATATTCAAGAAATTTTAGAAAAATCAACTAAACAGCTTGTGTTATTTTACTTTTGGTCACCAAGAAGCCCAAATTATGAAGAAATGACACAAACATTGACTAAATTAGCTGATGAATATCATGGTCAATTTATTTTAGCGAGTGTCAATTGTGATGAGCAACAGATGTTGGCTGCTCAATTTGGGTTACGTGCCATTCCGACCGTTTATTTATTCCAAAATGGCCAACCTCTCGATGGTTTTCAAGGGCCTCAACCAGAAGAAAAAATTCGTGAATTACTTACTAAAGTGTTGCCTAATGAAGATGAACTTAAGTTAATTGAAGCACAAAATCTATTTAATGAAGAAAAATACGAAGAAGCTTTGCCATTATTAAGACAAGCATGGAAGAATTTAAAGGATCATTTAGGTAAACCAAGATCCGATATTGCATTCATGTTAGCCAAAGCACAGATAGCATTAAAGCAGCTAGCGGAAGCAAAAGATGTTTTAGCTTCTGTTCCATTGCAAGATCAGGATACTACCTATCATGGTTTACAAGCTGAAATTGAGTTATTGGAACAAGCTGCAAATTCTCCCGAATTGCAATTATTACAAGCTGAATTAGAAAAACACCCGGATAATGTAGAGTTGATGATCCAATTATCATCGCAATTAATGCAAGTAGGACGGCAAGAAGAAGCACTTGAATTACTATTTAAGCCTCTTACTCAAGATCTTAATGCAGGTGATGGACAAGTTAAGAAAACCTTACTTGACCTTTTAGCAGCGTTAGGCACAAGTAATCCGTTAGCGGCTTCTTATCGTCGTAAACTTTATACATTACTTTATTAAGATGAATTAGAGAAGATAATCATGATTCAACAATAAATTTATTGTTGAATCATCAGTTTTAGTGTTCGATTACTCGAGGGAAGTTTTCATTACTGCGTAGCGTTAATACTTCAACACCATTATCTGTCACTAAAATAGTGTGTTCATATTGAGCAGAAAGTCCATGATCTTTGGTTTTTACGGTCCAACCATCTTTCATTGTTCGAGTACGCCAATCACCTGTGTTTACCATAGGTTCTATAGTGAATGTCATACCCGGTTTTAAAATAACTCCACCGTCATCAGCATCATAATGCAGCACTTGCGGTTCATCATGATAAACTTCACCGATTCCATGGCCACAATACTCCCTAACAGATGAAAAACCAAATTTTTCTACATATTTTTGAATTGTTTTACCGATTTCTCTTAATCGAATACCTGGCTGAATAATTTTAATCGCTTCATACAAGCTATTTTGTGCCACTTCACACAACTTTTCGCCAGCAATGGTTGGTTTTCCTGCAATATACATTCTTGATGTGTCACCGTGATAACCGTCTTTGATAACAGTGACATCAATGTTAAGTATGTCACCATCTTTTATTTTTTTATCAAAACTTGGGATACCATGACAAACAACGTCATTGATTGAAATACAGCTTGTATGTTGATAACCGCTATAGCCGATATTTGCAGGGATAGCTTTTTGAACATTGACAATATATTCATAGCAGATTTTATCCAGTTCACCTGTCGTAATACCGGGCTTGACATAGGGTTCGATCATTTCTAATACATCGGCAGCAAGTTTGCCAGCGATACGCATTTTTTCGATTTCTGTTGGCGTTTTTAACTTAATAGACATTAAATTGTTCCTGTAATGTTAATGGCTATATCCTATCATATAGCGCTATGACGTCAAACCTTGGTAATGAAATAATTAAATATCTTTTTGATAAATAATTAATTTTTATTTTCAAAAAGTCAATATCAGGCTGTCTTTTGTGGTTTGGCTTAAAATAACTAATCTTTGAAACAATTTAATTATATAATAACTTATTATAAAACGAGGTTATGACTATAATGCAGTGTCGCTATTATCAGCAAAAAAAATGTTTATCATGTAACTGGATCAAGTATTCTTACGCCACCCAACTTCAAGAAAAACAGAGTAATTTATCAGAAAAAATAACGGAGTTTAACCCTAAAGAGGTTAAGCCGCCCGTAGCTAGCTCAGAAGTAGCTTTTCGTAATAAGGCAAAAATGGCCGTACTTGGCACTGTTGAAAAACCGATATTGGGTATGGTAAATGGTAATGAAGCTATTGATCTTTGCGATTGTCCGCTTTATACCACCAGTATGCAAAATATTCTTAAAATAGTACGAACGTACATCCGTAAACAAGGTTTAGTTCCTTATAATATTAATAAGCGAAAAGGGGAATTGAAGTTTGTCATCATTACAGAAAGTACCACCGAAGAAACAAATGGTTTTATGATTCGATTTGTGATGAGATCACACAAGTTTGTTGAGAAAATCAGAAATTCACTTCAACAGCTTCAAAACAAAATTGAAAATTTACAGGTTGTTTCAATAAATATTCAACCTAATCATTCAGCTATTTTAGAAGGTGAAGCAGAAATTGTTCTTACCCAAAATAGTTATTTGAATTTTACATTGAATCACATTCCCCTTTATATTAAAGCTAAAAGCTTTTTTCAAACCAATACCAATATTGCTAAGAATCTTTATCAAACAGCAAGTGATTGGGTAAATAATTTAAAAATAAGCTCCATTTGGGATCTGTTTTGTGGGGTAGGCGGATTTGGTTTACATTTAGTCAATTCTTCAGATAACAAGAATATAGAATTGACGGGAATAGAAATTAGCCAAGATGCAATAGAGTGTGCTTCACGCTCAGCACATGAAATGGGTTTTACTCATCTTACCTTTAAATCATTAGATGCAACCCGGTATAGCATTGGACAACAGAATATACCTGACTTAGTATTACTCAATCCACCCAGAAGAGGGGGAGGTGAAACATTAATGCAATTCTTAGCTCAAGTTAAACCTCATTATATTTTATATTCTAGCTGCAATTTATCATCATTAGTTGAAGATATACGCTTATTATCGGATTACCAACTTAATAAAGTTCAATTATTTGATATGTTTCCTCATACAGCGCATATGGAAGTATTAGTTTTATTGGAAAGAAAAGACGGATAGGGTATGATTAATCGCCTTTACAAATAGTTAACAACTTAATGCTAATTGAGTAATGCCTATAAAACAATAGGGCTACACAGTGCACCCAATAACAATGATTAAAGTTATGACTCTATATTCAATTGATTAACTGATTGATCAAATAACGATTAAACTTTAATCTATCGAACTAATTAATAAAAAATAAATTAAAAAGTTAAAGGAGATTTTTATGGCTGAGTCCAACATTGAGATAGTTCAAAATACAATAAATAGCCTTCATGAATCCGTTTTATCGGTCATATTGTCGACCATTAATTCAAATGGCGATGTCGAAACAAGTTATTCACCTTATTTTTTTGATGGTAAGAATTACTATATACTTATTTCTGATTTAGCCCCACATAGTCAGAATATCAAAGCTAATGCCCATATCTCAGCTTTTATTATTGAAGATGAATCTAAAACGAAGAACATTTATGCTCGTAAACGTTTAAGCTTTCAAGCCACTGCTAACATGATTGAAAAAGATTCCGAATTGTTTAATGCTATTATTGAGCAATTTGCTTTGCGAGTCAGTAAAATGGTTTATATGTTGTCAGAAATGAAAGACTTTAACTTATTTAAAATTTCACCAATGCAAGGCAGACTGGTTATTGGATTTGGTAAAACCTATCAAATCGATCATCAAACTAATAGTATAATACAAGTTGATGAAAGCTATATTGCCAATCAAAAAGCACAACAACAGAGTTAAAACTTTGTTAAATTGATGATATCTAATTGTTTTACATTAAAAGGAATGCGGATGATTACCCATTCCTATCCATGAAATAGACAAGATTATTAAATGTCGATTCATGACCTAACTATCAATAATAAATAGTATTATTGAGTGTTTTCATCTTTGAAATCAGTTCTAATCTGATAAAGCATGAGTGAAAAGCCAAAATTACCAATAGAAGCTTGTAAATTATGATAATATTGAATATATAAAACTCAATTTAGGATAAATAAAGATTATGATACCTGATGTTTCTAAAGCACTTAATTGGTTAGAAAAACATTATACTATCTTACAAGGTATTCAACGTGGACTGGAACGAGAGACCTTACGAATTTTACCCGATGGTTCTTTATCTAAAACGCCTTTTCCCAATAAAATTGGTTCAGCCTTAACACACCCTTGGATCACAACTGATTTTGCTGAGTCGATGCTTGAATTTATAACACCGGTCAATACGAACATTGATTATATGCTCACGTTTTTGCGAGATTTACATCGTTATGCCAGTATTAATATTGGTGATGAAATGATGTGGCCACTCAGTATGCCGTGTTTTGTTGCGAAAGAAGACGATATTATTTTAGCGCAATATGGTTCTTCAAACGAAGGGCGTTTAAAAACACTGTATCGTGAGGGATTAAAAAACCGTTATGGTGCAATGATGCAAACTATTTCAGGTGTCCATTATAATTTTTCTTTACCGACAGCATTTTGGCAAGCAAGAGACGGGGTAAAAAATACTGAAGAGGGTAAAGACGTTATTTCAGAAGGCTATTTCACTTTAATTCGTAACTATTATCGCTTTGGTTGGGTAATCCCGTATCTTTTTGGTGCATCACCATCAATGTGCTCTTCATTTATCCAAGATCCCGAAAAAGCGAAAGCATTCATTGAACAAACTAACGGCAACTGTTATTTACCTTATGCCACATCTTTAAGGCTTAGCGATATTGGTTATACCAATAATGCTCAAAAGCAATTGGGTATCACTTTTAATCATTTGAATACTTATGTCGAGGGATTAAAACGCGCAACTAAAACACAATCCCCCGAATTTAGTCGCTTAGGCATTAAAGTTGATGGTCAGTATCGTCAATTAAATGATAAAGTCTTACAAATTGAAAATGAGTTTTATGCACCGATTCGTCCTAAACGTGTTCCTAGGGCAGGGGAATCTCCTTCAGATGCATTGCTACGTGGTGGAATTGAGTATATCGAAGTAAGAGCTTTAGATGTTAATCCATTTTCACCAATCGGTATTACAGAAGAACAGATCCGATTTATCGATTTATTTTTAATTTGGTGTGCATTAGCACCGGCACCTGAAATGAGCAGTCAAGAGCTAGAGTGCGCAAAATTAAACTGGAATCGAGTTATTTTAGAAGGTCGGAAACCGGGGATTGAAATAACAATGGGGTGTGGAAGTTATCATGAACCAATGGCCAAAGTAGGTCATCAATTATTTAAGGATTTACTACGTGTTGCTGATGTTTTAGATCATCATGATGAAAAACAGCACTACCGTAAGGTTTGTGAGCGACTTGATGTTATGTTTGATTATCCAGAATTAACTTTATCAGCAAGAACATTACAGGCGATAAGTGATTTGGGAACAGCTAAATTTGGTTTAGCTTTAGCAAGTCAATATAAAAAACAGTTATTGTCAGAACCTTTAGCCGTGTTAACCGATAATGATTTTGTTCAACAGCGCTATATTTCACTCGAAAAACAGAAAAAATTAGAAGAAAATGATAAAGTATCGTTTGATGAATATTTAGCTCAACAAAATAAATAGTTAATATGTTTAAACATCGAGATTATACATTACGATATCGGGCAAATAATGAAGTAGAAATTATTTTGCCCAATAGTCAATTGATAGTAAATAAACCATTAATTGATAAAACTACTTTTACAATTATGGTTTGGAATATTTTTAAACAAAAAAGAGCCGACTGTATTCAAATTTTAGAACATTATGCAGATGAAACTAAATTGATATTATTACAAGAAGCGCAAACCACACCACAATTATTGAACTTTATTACCCAACAAAATAAGATAGCAGACCATGTGCCCGCTTACTGCTTCAATAATATTTATGCTGGTGTGATGACAATTACAGATACATTACCTATCTCTATCTATTCATTTAGAGAAAAAGAACCCCTTATTCGCGTTCCAAAATCCGCTTTAATCACGATATATCCTATTTATAACTCAACTCAACAATTGCTGGTTGCGAACATTCATGCCGTTAACTTTAGTATTGGTGTGAAAAGTTATCGGCAACAAATGCATATGCTATTAAATCGAATCAAGGAGCATAATGGACCGGTGATCTTAGCGGGTGATTTCAATGCTTGGAGTCAACAGCGGTTAAATCTTTTATATCATTTAGTAAGTACAATCGACCTCAAACCGGTGAATTTTTCAATTGATATTCGAAAAACATTTATGGGAAGACCATTAGATTTTATATTTTATCGAGGATTACAATTAGATACAGCAAAAATAATTAGTACTTCGGCATCTGATCATAATCCTTTATTGGTCAAATTTAGATTGGATTTGCAAGATTAATGGTTAATACATCACCTTCTTTGATATCCTGATCGGTCAAATTATTCCAAGTTAAAATATCTGTAATTTTAACACGATAATTTTTAGCTATAGTTACTAAATCATCACCTGCTTTAACTTGATAAGTGATCTGTTTATTGGATTTAGTATGAAGCGTTTTATTCTTATTATTTATTCCACTTGACACTTCGGACTTGATTGCTACTGTTTTGACTTCCAAAGGCATAGTGTTATGAGGCACATCTTGTAAAAGTTCTGTGATTTCGGCTGAAACAAGATTTTGTGCTTGTAGCTTTTTATGTAAATCTTCCGCATAAGAATACGGAACCAGTAAATGGAATGGTCCACTTACAGTTTGTTGTAAATAGCCTGCATTAAAACTTTTTAAGTCGTTAATTGGTATCCCGGTATATTGAGCAATTTTAGCTAATGAAATATTTTTAGACATATCAATTCTAACTAATGAGTTTTCATAGTTACAATCGGGTAATTTAATACCGTAACGTTCACTATTTTTTACAATATCAATAATGGCTAAAATCTTTGGTACATAGTGTCGGGTTTCAGTTGGTAAATCCAGCGCCCAATAATTTGTTGGTAAACCATTTGCTTTATTTTGTGCAATTGCTTTTCTAATGCGACCTTCGCCAGCATTATAAGCAGCAAGAGTTAATAACCAATCCCCTTTAAAACGACCGTTCAGATCTTTTAACAGCGTTATCGCTGAATTTGTTGATGCAATTAGATCACGTCTTGGATCAAATGAGTGACTTTTATTGAGACCATATTCTCTGGCCGTTATGGGTACAATCTGCCATAAACCGGCAGCTTTACCAGCCGATGTTGCTAACGGATCGTAGGCACTTTCAATCAGTGGAATTAAAGCTAATTCTACCGGTAAATTATTTTGACGTAGTTGATCCATTATGTAATATACATAAGGCTCAGAACGAAGCGCTGTAGTTTCAAAAGCTTTAGGGTTGCGTAATAAAAGCGCTCTTTCTTCTTTAATACGATTATTTTCAGGGACTTTCACATTCAGTTGGCTTATCATATAATGCCAAGGATTTTGAGTAATTAATTTATTATTAATTCCACTACTTTTTAAAAGTCCGCTGGTAACGATTGATTCTGAGTTATGTGCTGGATAGACACTACTATTATATTGAGATTGATGGTTTTGGCATGCAACCAAAAACGAACATAATGCTGTGAATATAAATAACTTTTTCATTACCTTAAAACATTAAACATTTATTAAAACCGTATATTATACCTAAAAAATATCCTTTTGGCTTCTAAAAAAAACAAATAAATCTAACTCATTGTTAAAATTTAATTTATTTTGTATGTTTTTTTCTTTACATCGTAGAAAAACATTAATTTGTTTTTCATTTCTTAAAGTAGATGGTAAAGTAATTGATTTATCGGAAATTAAATCATAATAGGCACTAATTTTAGTATCATTTGGTAACATATTGAGTGCAAAATCAAGATTAGATTTGGTATATTCATGACCAGCACAGACTAGGGTATCATCAGGTAATTGGGCTAATTTGTTAAGTGAATTTAGCATTTGCTGATAAGTACCTTCAAATACACGTCCACAACCAGCCGATAACAGCGTATCGCCACAAAAAAGATAAGGCTGACAATAGTAAGCCAAATGACCCAATGTATGACCTGGTACAGGAATTATCTCAAATTTAAAATCGGCAATAATTAATTTATCCCTATTTTCTACATATTGAATAGGTAAAGGAATCTCTTTGGGCCCATATACCTCAATAGAATTAAAATCATTTTGTAGTTTTACCACACCGCCAATGTGATCTATATGGTGATGAGTAAGCAAAATTGCAAGGGGTGTTAAATTATGTAGATGTAGATAGTTATAAACAGGTTCGGCTGCCCCTGGATCAATGATAATAACTTGTTTAGCATTATTTTCTAATAACCAGACATAATTGTCTTTTAAAACGGGGATTATGTGTAATTTATACATAAATGAAATCCATGCTATTAAGTGACATTTGATAACTATAATGGGTTGGTCTCATGTGAAATAATAGGGTTTAAAACTTATTACGCTGAATTTGATTCTTCAAAAAAAGTATCCACTAAAGTAGGGGACTCAGCTTTAGATTTGGCTATGATATCACATTGTTCATTTTCAGGATGCCCTGCATGGCCTTTAACCCAAATCCAATCGATTTTATGTGTTTGTACCGCTTTATCAAGCCGCATCCATAAATCAACATTTTTGACAGATTTGTTATTTGCGGTTTTCCATCCATTTTTTTTCCAGGTATAAATCCATTTTGAAATGCCATTTTTCAAATATTGGCTATCAGAATAGAGATCAATTTGACAAGGCTCTTTTAATTTTTCTAAAGCGACAATTGCAGCTAATAACTCCATTCGATTATTAGTTGTATTAAAATATCCTTCTGCTAATATTTTTTCATTGTGCTTATATCTTAAAATGGCAGCATATCCGCCAGGCCCAGGGTTTCCAAGACAAGAACCATCTGTGTATATTCTGATTTGTTTTAACATTTTTGCAAACTTTTCGGCAAACTAGGTTGATAACTCCCAAAATGTAACACAATTTAAAAATGGTAAGCAAATCTGAAGATTCTGCTTCCAATAGCGGGTAGGTATCAACATTAATAGTATTTAATGGTAAACTATATCACTAATTCGTAGTTTTCCCAATGTTTGATATAAAGAGAATAACGTGATAACTCATTCTACTCGCCAAATTGTACTCGATACAGAAACAACAGGTATGAATCAAGATGGAAATAATCATTATGAAGGACATAAGATTATTGAAATTGGTGCTGTTGAAATCATCAATCGCCGTTTAACAGGCAATCATTTTCATGTCTATATTAATCCAGAACGCTTAATTGATGAAGAAGCGTTTAAAGTTCATGGTATAAGCAATGAAGCTGTTAAAGATAAACCCATATTCAAAAATATTGCCCATGATTTTATTAAGTTTATTGATGGTGCTGAATTAATTATCCATAATGCATCGTTTGATGTCGGGTTTATGGATTATGAGTTTCGTCTTTGTGGTTTAGATTATAAAACTGCTGATCACTGTATTGTTACCGATACTTTAGCAATGGCAAGACGCCTGTTCCCAGGCAAACGTAATAATTTAGATGTGCTTTGTGAACGCTACCAAATTGATAATTCTCATCGTACACTTCATGGCGCATTACTGGATGCTGAGATTTTAGCTGAAGTATATTTAGCTATGACGGGGGGACAAACGACATTATCCTTTAATATGGATGAACATAGTCTAGCTAATGGTGAAAACAGCAATACTCTTCAAAGAATAGAGCGAGGATCGACCCCTTTAAAAGTCATAAAAGCCTCAGAATATGAACTTTCAGAACATGAAACTGTTTTATCAAAAATTGATAAAAAAAGTGGCGGAGCATTATGGCGTGCCAGTAAATGATTGTTTTCTATTCAATTGGTTGCATATTTTAAAATATCTATTGACGTCATCGAAAATAATCTTTAATATCACGCCTACTTCAGCAGTGATGCCTTGAAGTAGTCTAAAAAGCGGAGCGGTAGTTCAGTTGGTTAGAATACCTGCCTGTCACGCAGGGGGTCGCGGGTTCGAGCCCCGTCCGTTCCGCCAATTTAATCAGTTTTCCCATAATGTTTTTGTTCCAATCCTCTATATAAAATCAATAGTTATTTATTTATAATTCGCCTTTTTGAATTTTAATCAAATAATTGAGTGCTTCTTCGTTATTTTGTAATCCATGATAAAAACAGGCATCCCAATTATTGGGTGTTCCGCCATTATTCTCGTAAATTAATTGGATTTCATATAATTTTTTTATGATGTCTTCTAAATTAATTGCGTTTTTTATATATATCTTTGGTGATTCACATAATTTTGTCCATAAATAAGAGAAATGATTCTTGATTCCTGAAGGGATGACAATATTCTTGATGTGCCATTCAACTATAATTTTTTCTTCATCTTTTACATCTATGGCTATAGGAGTGATTAACGGTGCTCGCCAGTCTGGTTTAAAGTGAGATGACATGATTCTTTTTTCAATAAATTTATCAAAATAAGGGTGAATAGGCCTTTCATGTAATATATCTCCTTTTATTTTTAATGATCGTTCCTTATTGCATCTATCACAAGCAGGTATCAGGTTCTTGGAAAAAAAAGAGTATTCTGGAAAGATTGATTTAGGTAAATAATGATCGATTGTTCCATTGCCATGTCTCCCACACATTGGGCATGCACCTTGAATACTTTCTCTCAGCGATTTAATGAATTTAAGTGCTTGTGGCGGGTTATCATATAAAAGATTCATGTGTTGTTTAAATGCCGATAATGAAGGTATTGTTTCTTCTGACAATGAATTAATAAACCAAGGGTTACCATTATGCTTATCATAATGTTCGTAAGATTTTTTAATAATATCGATATAAGATGAAATAAACCGAATATGTTTTCCTTTTCGATTTTTTTGACAAAGTTCATCTAATTGACAGCTATCAATAATTTCTGCGCTATTATATTGTGGAAAATTTAATTTTCTCATATTAATATTCCATATTATTCCTTAGCTGTAAGAGGGCATCTGGACTTATTTCACCAATATACTTATCGAGAATTTCATCGAAGGTTAAATCATCTTTAATGTTATCAACTAATTCATTGTATAGATGGATTAACAGATCATCGCCAAAGATTTCATTTGAGATGCTGGTCACATTAGCGCCTAATGTTTGCATTCGCGGCTGCTTAATTTTGAAATCTACTTCGTCCTTTTCAATAATATGAACTTGTGCACTTTGTACTTCTCTGACAATGTAAGGAGAATGAGTAGCGATTATAGCGATGGATTTTGTGGTCTCTAATACATTATTAAGAATTCTCATAAATTGAGAAATAAGGTTAGGATGTAAAAAAGTTTCTGGTTCATCAATAAGCAGTACTGATGCCGGTCCGACATTGGCAAAAACGTTTAAAATGAAACGGATAAATGTTGATTGTCCTAAACTTGGATGATATTTTTCGTCATTTTTATATATAACGAGATTTTTTTCTCGGTCAATCGTCGCTATCCTATCAAGCCAACGTTGCTCACCATTGTATCGGGCAAAGTTTTTTATTGCGATTTCGTGGTGTTGATCTAGGTTAGCCGAATGATCCACTAAAAGTGGAACTTTTATTGTTAAATCATAAAATTCTTGGGAAATGATATTACATAATTCGGATATTCTATTGTTTCTTAACACATCTACCAATAAATGATTGTCTGTTTTTTCATTAAAAACCCTGTCGTTCTGAATATTAGGATCTAGCTGTGAAATAGAAACACTAGGATTATTGATAAGTTCTTTGTCAATTGAATTAAGTGTTGCATGATGAGCAAACAAAATAACTTGGTTAAAGTCAAGTTGTGGAACAATTGAGATATGTTTTGATTGCCTATCAGCAAGCGCTTTAACGAGTTCTGTCAGTATCGTTGTTTTTCCACATCCATTTTGACCTATTATGGTCGCAATGCGACCCCGTAATTTATTCTGATTGGTAAATTTAAATTCGAGTTGAAGAGAATCTAAATTTTTAAACGTAATGTTGAAGGTTTGTTTAGAGTCCGCATTTTCAATGACTTTACCTTGTATAATAGAATATCCATGCCGATAAGCAAAATACGCCTCACTCGTTCTAAGCATAGCTCTACTATACACATCGGTTTTATAAAAATCATCCCACTTTGGTATTCTAGAAGGTTTATCCACATATAAACAAATATCATTTATTTCTTCCAGAATGTTTATTGCTCTTTCAAAACCAATTAATCGGCTGATGGCGCTATAAGATTTTTGATTTGTGAATAAATGAGCAAAAGCTAAATCTATCGAAAAAAGATTTACAAATTTCTCTTTTTTTAGAATTGTAGAAACATACTTATAAGTATTATCTTGATCTTTGAAAGCAAATTTTGAATCAAACCATTCAATTGAATTATCATTTAATCGAATACCTATTTCTGTCGCTAATTGGTATCCAAAATCATTCCAATAACTATCTATTGGTTTTATAAAAACCGATCCTTCTGTTAAAAATTTTGTCGAACAATCAGGAGAACAAAGAAGTATAGTTAACTTTTCCTTTTTTTCCATATTAAAACTGATCCAAAACTAAAATTACCTAAATATGTAATTGTTTTTATATAACACATTTAACATAAATGCAAAGAAAAATGTAATTTAATCAATATGAAAAAATCGTGTTTCATAACATTTTTTTCTTTTAAAACTCTGTTATATACTTAAGTTGTCACACAATGAATAATTTACCCTAACTTTAGGCGTAATGATTAAGTTTTTTGGAATATTGAATTCATGCTTTGTTATTCGCAATCAAAATTTTAATAATTATCTATAAGTATACTTAGTTATGTTAAAAAAATGGTTATTTATTATTATAGGTAGTGTTTCATTTTTGCTGGGAACGGTAGGCATTTTCGTGCCACTTTTGCCAACAGTACCATTCTATTTGTTAACCGCATATTTGTGGCTTAATAGTTCAGATCGTCTTTATCGCTGTTTTACTCAAAGTCATTATTATCAAACTTATATACAAAAGATGCTTATTGAGAAAAAAGCATCTAAAAAAAGTTTGTTTAAAATGCTAGCTATGGTTTTTATCGCATTGTTCATCCCATTTATTTTCATTCATTCCTTGCATGTGCGTATTATTTTAGTAATCGTTTTTTTAGCGCATATTGTTATTGGCTTTTATTATTTTAGAAAAAAGAAAATTTAAAGAGAAAAGAAACGTAATTACAGGGTAAGTTACCCTGTAACAATTATAAATATTGCGAATAATCTAGTTCAGACTTTTCTTAATCTCTATAGCAAGTAACGGATTCCACATGGCTCCTGTCGCACTCATCACAGCATCAGCACCGTTTTTAATGAATTGGTGATAATGTTCACTGTTGCTAACTCCACCAACACCTATAATGGTAAATTTTAAATCCATTTGTTGACGATATTTATCAAGGCGACTCACCATATCTAATCCAGCCCAACGTATGGCATCGCCACAAATTCCACCTTCCTTTCTATTTTCTCCTAAAGCTGGCTGACCATTTGCGTTAACAGGTTTGGCTGATAAGGTATTAATAGCACTTAATCCATCAATTATCGATCCGACTTTAGTAAGTAATGAAATAATTTTTTCATCATCCGGAAAATAGGCTAGTTTCAATATAAGTGGACGATCGGGAACTGCATTTTTAATTTCATTTACAATGCGTTCTACTTTATCAACATCAAAACAGAGTAATTTACTCGCTCCTTCATTTGGGCAACTCAAGTTTGCTTCAAGAATTGGGGCATTAGTTTCTCTTACTAATTTAGCGGCTAACGCATAATCTTTTTCAATTTCGCCATGTCCTTGTGTTCCTTGAAAGCTACCAATAACATATTGACCTTGACCAGCGGCTTTTACCGCATCAGCCATATCAGGTTGCCAAACATCGGGAGCAAGAGAAGGAACACCAAACGAATTGGTAATTGATAGCGGTTGAGTATAATTTGTATCTGCTAAGACAGTATCAAGATTACTGGATAATTTACCGTTAGTATGAACAGATAGCACATTCGGCAATGGATGACATTTGTGAAATCTTGTTCTTACAGTTTTATAGACGCATAAGTCAAATCCATACGCAAATGCAGCTTTAATATAATTGGCATTTAGAAGGGGACCGGCAGGCATTCCAAATGGTAAATTAACATCAAGATTGAGAAATTGACTGGTTTGGGTTGCGACATGTTCAACGTGACTTAATTGTGTAAAAAGCCCAAAAGGACCGTTTGCATAATTATCTTCATAACTGATAGTGGGATCGTAAAAGGGCGTTAAAGATTTCATAATATCTCCTGTGATGAGCACTTAAAAAAATTCTGAGGAAAGAGGGGTAAATTTTTGATAAAAAAAATCCTCCATAAAGGAGGATCAATAAATTGAATTAAAAAAGAGTGATACTTAATTTTGGATAATAATTTTTCTTTTTTCACTCTAATCATTCTTAGGTTCTCTTGTACAAACTTGCATGCATTCTAGCTTAATCTATTCAAACTTCAAGCCAATTATAATGATAAATATGTAACTAAATGAAATAGTTGCAGTGTTTTTTTTTAGATTTTATCGTTGCAATATGACTATCTTGAAAACTGTTTTGCTTACTTAAGCTACAATGTTATTTGTTTAGATAAACAAATAGCACATAATACTTTAAAAAATATATAAAAATTTTTGTCTAAAAAATAATACATCGGTACATTAATAGTCTGTTTCGAAGTGGAGAATGATTATAAGTAATGCTATTATTAACAACAGTTAATAAATCTGAATAAAATAATTAGGTATATAATAATGAAAAAAGAAAATATTTTTAAACCCTTCACTTTACCCAATGGCGTTGAATTAAAAAATAGAATAATGATGGCGCCAATGACGACCTGTTCCGGATTTTATGACGGTTCAGTCACGCATGATTTAATCGAGTATTATCGAGACCGAGCAGGTGAAATAGGAACAATCATCGTTGAGTGCGGGTTTGTCGATAATAAAGGATTAGCGTTTCCTGGTGCAATAGGTTTAGATAACGATGATAAAATTGAAGGATTAGCTAAAATTGCGAAAGCAATTAAAGAAAAGGGATCGAAAGCAGTCATTCAAGTTTATCACGGTGGTCGAATGGTTGAGCCAAAACTCATTGGTGGACAATCTCCTGTTGGACCAAGTGCTATCGCAGCCCCTAGAGTAGGCGCAGCAACACCGATCGCATTAACGGCAGACGAAGTCGACGACATGATCGATAAATTTGGTCAAGCGGTACGTCGTGCTATTGAAGCCGGTTTCGATGGTGTTGAAATCCACGGTGCTAACACTTATTTAATCCAACAATTTTATTCTCCAAATTCAAATCAACGAACCGATAAATGGGGTGGAAGCCGTGATAATCGCTTGCAATTCCCTTTAGCAATCTTAGATATCACACATAAAATGGTTAAACAGTTTGCAACGCCAGAATTTATTGTTGGTTATCGTTTTTCTCCGGAAGAACTGGAAGTACCGGGTATTCGTTTTGATGACTCCATGTATCTACTTGAAAAGTTAGCAGACAAAGGTCTGGATTATATCCATTTTTCAATGGGCGCGATTTTAAGACCTTCAATTGTTGATACCCAAGATCCAACCCCGTTAATCAATAAATATGTGGCAATGCGATCTGCGACATTAGCTAAAATTCCGGTAGTAGGTGTAGGTAATGTGGTTAATCAAATTGATGTAGAAACGGCGATTGATAATGGTTACGATTTGGTCGCTGTTGGTCGAGCATGCATCGCTTATCCAGACTGGATTAGCCGTATTGAAAAAGGTGAACAACTGGAGCTGACTATCAGTAGTGACAAACGTGAAGAATTGAATATCCCTGAACCTTTATGGCGTTTTTCATTAGTTGAAGCATTAATTCGTGATGCAAGTCTAAATAATAAGAAATTCAAACCTGGTCAATATCAAGAAAAAGTTAATGATGAATCTTATGAATTTCTTATTAATGTCGAATTAGGCAAAGATTTCATTAAAGATATGCAACTTGTGAATGCCAATGAGTTTGATAACCAAGTTTTAGATAATTTTGCAGAAATTAAACAACGAATTATTAATTCAAACAGTCCACATGTGGATGCAATTTCTGGGGCTACATCACAGTGTGAAGCATTCAAAAAAGCCGTTACTAAGGCCATGACACAATCGAATAAAGAAGCCATTATTGCTGAAGGTGGTGATCCAAATGATAAATCTTACGATATTGTTGTTGTGGGAAGCGGGGGAGCAGGGCTGGCTTCTGCAATACGAGCTCATGATTTAGGGGCTAGCGTTGTTGTCGTTGAAAAAATGCCTGTTATTGGCGGAAATACCAATAAAGCGTCTGCTGGTATGAATGCAGCTGAAACTAAATTCCAAAAACTTAAAGGCATTGTTGACAGTAAGGATCTATTCTATAAAGAAACTTTGGCTGGTGGTAAAAATAAAAATAATCCGGAATTACTTCGTTACTTTGTTGAAAATGCCCCCGATGCGATTGATTGGTTAGATGAAAACGGTATTGAACTAAGTGGTATTACGACAACAGGTGGAATGAGTATCGACCGTACACATCGACCAGCAAGTGGTGCAGCTGTTGGCGGATTTTTGATTAGTGGATTGGTAAAAAATCTTAATAAACGTGGTATTGAAGTCATGTTAGATACCAATGTGACAGAAATCGTTACCGAAAATCATAAAGTTGTTGGCGTTAAAGTCATTGAAGAAGACGGCACAAATTATATCATTAAAGCGAAAGCGGTGGTGATTGCAACGGGCGGATTTAGTGCTAACCGTGAAATGGTTGAAAAATATCGTCCTGACTTAAAAGGTTTTGTGACAACCAACCATAAAGGGGCGACAGGTTCTGGTATCATGATCTTAGAAAAACTTGGGGCTGGCACTGTTGATATGGGCGAAATTCAAATCCATCCAACTGTTGAACAAACTACCTCATATTTGATCTCAGAATCTATACGTGGCGGTGGCGCAATTCTTGTTTCTCAAGAAGGAAAACGTTTTGTTAATGAATTAGATACCCGAGATAAAGTTTCAGCGGATATTATCAAATTACCTGAACACTATTCCTATATTTTATTCGATCAACAAGTTCGTGACGAAAACAAAGCTGTTGAAGAGTATGTTTCTAATGATCTCGTTGTTCAAGCAGATTCAATTACTGAATTAGCTAACAAACTTTCTATTGATGCTAATAATCTGTCAAAAACGATTGAACGTTATAATGAGTTTGTAATTAACAAACAAGATGAGGATTTTGGTCGAACGACGGGAATGCGTCATCCAATTAACACCGCACCATTTTATGCAATTAAAATTGCACCGGGTGTTCACCATACAATGGGAGGTGTAACGATAAACACTGAAACACAAGTATTAGATAATGATAAACATGTGATTAAAGGTGTTTTTGCGGCTGGTGAGGTTGTTGGTGGTGTGCATGGAGCAAATCGCATTGGTGGTAATGCTGTTGCTGATATCATTATTTTTGGTATACAAGCAGGTAAAAAAGCCACAGATTACATTAATAGTTAATTGAACTTTGCTAAAAATGGTAAGTTCTACCTACGACTATTCTCAAACATTGATGGGGATGACGGTAACATTGACGCTATTAGAGCAAAATGAAACCGTCGCAAAACTTGCTTTTGCTACCATTAAATTGCTTGAAGATAAATTGACTGTTAACCGCCCAGTTTCGGAGGTTATGTCAATCAATCTTGCAGCAGGCAAACATCCTGTTGAGGTAAGCTTACCTGTATTTTCACTTATTAAACAGGCTTGGCAACTGAGCGTGAATCCCTCAAGTTGTTTTAATATGGCTATCGGCCCTGTCGTCAAACTTTGGAAAATAGGCTTTAAAGGAGATAGTATTCCTGCCGATCATCATATCAAACAACAACTATTATTAACCGATCCATTTGATATAGAATTAAATGATACAACCCATTCTGTTTTTTTAAAAAAAGCAGGAATGGAGATAGATCTTGGTGCTATCGCAAAAGGTTATATCGCCGATGTCATTAAAAATCTGTTACTTGAACATCATATTCACCATGGCATCATAAATTTAGGTGGAAATGTACTAACGTTAGGAGCCTCCCCAATAGAAAAGTCAGGTTGTTGGTGTATAGGGTTAAGAAAACCCTTTTCTTTATCTGATGAGTTAGTAGGTATAATAAAAGTTAAAAATAAATCAGTCGTTACTTCGGGCATTTATGAACGTTATTTTGTGCAAAATAATCGGCTTTATCATCATGTTTTCAATCCTTTAACTGGCTATCCTCTTGATAATGAAATTGAAAGCGTTACCGTTATTTCAAATACTTCTCTTGAAGGCGATATTTATTCTACGATTTTTTATGGATTAGGCGTAAATGCCAGTGGTGAATATTTAAAAAAACATCCAGATATTTCAGCCATTTTTTTACTAAAAAATAAAACGATGACACTGATCAATCCGAAAAATTTTAATTTTGATCTAATTGATAAACACTATGAAATAAATCTGCATTAAGAACCAATGACAATGAAATTGCTAAACTTTTATTGTTTTAAATGAATTAATTACGTTTTTACATTAAAGAAGGAAATTATTATGAACGCAGTGAAAAAACCACCAGTAAAATGGTTACCGCTCATAATTATTGCTGCTATTTCAGCAATATTATGGCTATTTGTTTCGCCTCCACAAGGAATAAGTACAGAAGGTTGGCGAACAAGCATTATTTTTGTGGCAACGATTGCCTGTATTGTTGCAGAAATTATGCCAATTGGCGCAATTGGCTTATTAGCCATTACGGTTTTTGCTATTTTAAGACCATCTGGTGCAGCTAATGCAACTGAGTCTATCAAGATATCATTAAGTGAATTAAATAGTAGCTTAATTTGGTTGATCGTTGTTGCTTTTATGATTGCGCGAGGATTTATTAAAACTGGTTTAAGCAAACGTATTGCTTATTATTTAGTAAAAATTTTAGGTAAAAACACTTTAGGCTTAGCTTATGGTTTATCTGTAACAGATGTGGCATTGGCGCCTGCCATTCCAAGTACGACAGCTCGTGCTGGTGGTGTGATTTATCCAATCGCTGAAGCGTTATCGATTAACTTTAATTCTAATCCGAAGGATGAATCAAGAAATCGAATTGGCACTTTTTTAATGTTAACCATTAGTCATATCAATGATATTACCTCTGCAATGTTTTTGACTGCATTTACCGGTAATTTATTAGCCGCTAAATTAGTCACAGAAACATTAGGCGTGACATTGGGATGGGGACAGTGGTTTATTGCAGCTATCGTACCTTGTTTGGTTTCTTTTATTGTGATTCCATTAGTCATTTATTTCTTAACCAATCCAGAGCTTAAAAAGACACCTGATGCGCCAAGATTAGCCGTTGAAGAATTGAAAAAAATGGGACCAATTACCGCTAAAGAAATTATTATGGGTGGTACGGTAATTTTATTATTAGGTCTTTGGATTTTCGGTAAAGACTATTTAGGTATTGATGCAACAACGACTGCTTTTATTGGTTTAACGATTTTAATCTTAACTGGTGTACTAAGCTGGGATGATGTGAAAGGTGAAAAAGCGGCATGGGATACCTTAATTTGGTTTGCGGCTTTATTAATGATAGCAGGACAAGTCAATAAGCTAGGTGTTACAAAATGGCTAGGCGATACTATCGGTAGTGCAGTAAAGGGGCATTTAGGTGATAGTAGCTGGGTATTTGTTATCATTATTTTGTGTGTTGCCTATGTTTATTTACACTATTTCTTTGCTAGTGGCAATGCGCATATTGCGGCGCTATTTCCAGTATTCTTATCTGTAGCAGTGGCACTTCATGTTCCACCAATGATTGCGATATTTGCATTAGTTATTTGTACCAACTATTTTGGTTCCATTACCCAATTTGCCAATGCTCGAAATCCGTTGTTATTTGCTGAAGGTTTTGTTCAAGTTAAAACATGGTGGAAAGTAGGATTTATCTGTAGCGTTGTTAACTTAACCATTGTGTTTACCGTTGGTCTTTTGTGGTGGAAAATGTTGGAATTAGGTTAAGAAATAACGTATCTTAAACACTATTCAACAAAAAAACCGTCAGAAATTGGCGGTTTTTTTATCCTCTAATTATGATAATCTCATAACAACATAATCGATAAACTCCAATCATTAATGGCCTGCCAATATTTTTGTTCCTGCTCTAAATCTAATAAAATCAATTTATTACTTTCCACAAAATTAGTGTCAATTTCGAATGTCATTTTGGTCAATTTGTCTTTAACTAATTTTAATCGAAATGCATTCAAATTAATCTCTGTAGAGCGTTGATTATTGATTAGAATGGAGAGCCTGAGTATTTGTAATAATGAAATAATATGTTTAAATTCAAAAAGGCTAAAATAAGGAAATGCTTCAATATTAATTGATTTTCGATGATAACGAACGAGTGTCGATAACAACAGTTGTTGTTCTTCGTTAAATCCCGGCAAATTGCTGTTTTGCAGAATGTAACTTGAATGTTTATGCACAGACGAAAAATTAATTTTTAATCCTACCTCATGTAAAAGTGCTGCCCAATATAAAATGGATTCCACACAAATAGGAATATCGATTTGTGCTTGCTCTTTCCATTGTAAAAAAAAGTATTTTGCTGTTTTGACAACTTGCATAGCATGACGCTGATCGATATTGTAGTGTTTAGATAAAGATTCGGCGGTTGTTTGACGTATGTCTCGATAATTAGGACCACCGATTAATTCATACAAAACCCCTTCACGTAAAGCATTAGAACTATACTGCAACGAACTTAATCCCAATGCATTAAATACACCACAAAATATTGCCAGTCCACTCACAAAAACCTGTTTACGTTCATCAGATAGTGAAGGGTAGGTAATATCATCAAATGTTTCAAAGTCTAATACATAACTAACTAAATCATCTAATCTCTTCGGGGTAATAATACCGTCACTCACACCAAGATCTAATAGAATATGATGAATAGATTTAATGGTTCCTGATGTACCAAAAGCAACCGTAATATTCTGTTTTTTGATAGTACTAATCATGGTTTCAATTTGTTGCTCGGCTGCAAGTTTTGCGCGTTGAAATGACTCTTCATCAATCTTTTGTTGTGGAAAAAAACGTTTATTAAAGGTTACGCAGCCCATTGGACGACTAGCGACAATAATAGGTTTAAGGTCATTGCCTTTGCCAATCGCAATTTCAGTTGATCCTCCGCCAATATCAATAACAAATTTAGTATCAATTGATGAAGTGGGTTCAGCGGTCATAGTACCTAAATAGACTAAACGGGCTTCTTCTTGACCTGAAATAATTTCTATAGGGTAAGGTAATATTTTAGCTGCAGCCTTCAAAAACTTATGCCTGTTTGATGCAACACGAAGTGTGTAAGTTGCAACAATTCTCACATTTTCCGGAGGAAATCCATTTAAACGTTCAGCAAACAGTTCAAGACACTCTATTCCCCGTTTAATACTCGAGTCACTTAATTGATTATTTTCATCTAATCCAGTCGCCAAATGTATATTCTTTTTATTTTTATAAATTATCTGTGTTGCACCATTAATGATTCGTGCAATAATCATATGAAAACTGTTAGAACCGAGATCAATAACCGCATATTCATTAGATTTCTTCACGTTTAGATATCCTTATTGTTTGGCTTCTAATTGTTTTAAATAATCATAAATAGCGTGCTGTGCTCGAATTTTTTTCTTATTACCGCGTTGAACATAATTATTCATGTTTTCTTTATCAATAATTCGTGCTTTGACATTATCATTACATTGGATATTAAAAATATCATGAATAGTTGATTTTAAGATAGGATCAAATATCTTCACACCTACTTCTATGCGGTTATCCAAATTACGGGGCATCCAGTCAGCAGAGGAGATGAAAGTATCTTTTTTACCATCATTTTCAAATATATATACCCGTGCGTGCTCTAAATATTGATCGACGATACTAGTTACATATATATTTTCACTCAGATTGGGAATTTGAGGTTCTAAAACACAGGTTCCTCGAACAATCATTCTAATTTTTACACCTTCGCATGATGCACGGTATAACTGGTCTATCATCTCTTTATCAGTGATCGCATTAAGCTTTAAATAGATGCCTGAAGGTTTTCCTGTTTTGGCATTTTGAATTTCTCTTTCAATAAATTCATGAAAACGCAAACGCGTATTTTGAGGGGAAACAAGCAAATGATTGAACGAAACTGGCTTGAATGGATTTTCAATAAAATTAAACACTTTTATTACTTCGTCTGTAATGGCTGGATCGGCGGTTAATAATGAAAAATCTGTATACACACGAGCAGTTTTTTCGTTGAAATTCCCCGATCCAATATGTGCATATCGAACAATCTTGTTTTCTTCACGACGATCAATTAAAAATAGTTTGGCATGAATTTTGAGTTTGGGTTGTGAATAGATAACTTTGATTCCACTACTGAGTAGTCTTTTTGCCCATTTAATATTTGCTTCCTCATCAAATCGAGCCTGAAGTTCAACCACTACGGTGACTTTTTTACCGTTATTAGCAGCATTAATTGCTGCATGGATAAATCGTGAGTCTTTTGCTACCCGATAGATATTCATGCGGATATGGGTTACAGCCGGATCAAATGAAGCTTGTCGCATAATTTCTAATACATGTCCAAACGAGTAGTAAGGGTAATAAAGAAGTACATCACGATCTTTAATCGTCGCAAACGCATTTCTAAACTTTTTAAAGCGATTATAAGCCAAACTCGGTAATCGTTTATTTAAAAGGTTTTTTCCACCAAGATCAGGAAAGTTAGCCAGATCTTTAAAATTAGGGTAACGTCCACCTGGCATGGCATCTTGTTCAGTTAATCTTAATTTACTGATTAATAACTCAAATAATGCTTTAGGCATATCTTTTTGATAAGTAAAACGAACAGGTTGTGCCGTCAATCGCTGCTTCAATCCTTGAGACATTAATTCTAACAAACTGTCTAATTCTGTATTTAATTCATATTCTGCATCTCGATTGATATTGATTGAATATGCATTCAATTCTGTGGCATCAAAAAAGACTTTGAAGATATCAGATAAACAATAACGAAGGATGTTATCCAAAAAGATAATTGATTTATTTTTGGTTGATACTTCTGACGGCAAAAGTACAAATCGAGGTGCGTTGTCGGTTGGTAACTCAAGCAGGGCATAACTTATCTTTTCATCACAGATAATTTCAACGGCCAAATAAGCATGATCATCTTTTAAAAATTGGATCAGTTCTGTGTGACTATCCAGTAATATTGGGGTAATGTATTGTCTTAAATTCTGTTTATAATAGTTTTTTATCCAATCTTCCTGATAAGATGAAAGTTGTCTCTCATTAATTAAGAAAATTTGATTTCTTGCCATTTCAAGTAATAATTCGTTATACAGTTGATCAAACTGGAGTTCAAGTTGTATGACTTTTTGATTAACTTGCCTTAATAATAACTTTGCGTTAGAAGTAGCGGACTGTCCTTGTTCCTGTTCAATTAATACATATTTTTTCAAATTGGCGTATTGTACTTTATAAAATTCATCGAGATTGCTGGAATAAATGCCTAAAAATCGAACACGCTCAATAAGTGGATTACTTTTGTCTGCTGCTTCTTGTAAAACACGTTGATTAAAAGCAAGCCAACTAAGTTCTTTGGGAAAATACACTTTTTCTTGTAGCATTCTTTATCTCTTAAAATACAATAATGAAATTTAATACAGGATAACTTAACTTAAAAAAAAAGCTAGCATAACGCTAGCTTTTAATTTAAATATATTAAACAATTTTTGCTTTAAAGCAACTTTACCTAAATACGGTGAACTGAAGTGGTATTCGTTGTGCCACTTGGTACTAAAGCACCTGATACCATGACAATAGTATCACCTTGTTGTAAACCACAAATTTTTACAGCTAACTCTTTACCTAAACGGTAAAAATCATCTGTTGAATTAATAGCATCAATTAAAATTGGCTCAACACCTTTTGTTAGGGCTAATTGATTAACCGTTTTTTGACTTGATGATAATGCTAAAATACGCGCTCTAGGGAAATAATGACGGACTTCACGAGCAGATTTACCACTACGAGTTGCAACAACAATTAAAGGCGCACTTAGACGTTCAGCTATTTCTACCGCACCACAACAAACAGCCGCAGTAATACGTAATTTTTCTTCTTTGGCAGTAAGCTCTAAAGAAGCAGGAATGGTAATGTCTGTACGTTTACAGATAGTCGCCATAACATTAACGGTTTCTAATGGGTATTTACCTTTAGCACTTTCGCCTGAAAGCATGACTGCATCAGTTCCGTCAATAATGGCATTTGCCACGTCACCCGCTTCAGCACGAGTAGGGCGTGGGTTTTTAATCATAGAGTCAAGCATTTGAGTTGCAGTAATAACAGGTTTAGAAGCTTTATTACATTTTTGAATCATCATTTTTTGAGCAAAAATAACTTCTTCAACCGCAATTTCCACACCTAAATCACCACGAGCAACCATGATACCGTCAGATGCTTCCAAAATTTCATCAAAATTATCTAATCCTTCTTGGTTTTCAATTTTAGAGATAATTTTAATCTCTTCACCGCCATGAGATTTCAAATGTGCGCGAATATCTTCAACATCTGAGCGTTTACGAATAAATGACGCAGCGATAAAATCAACACCTTGTTCACAACCAAAAATAAGGTCATTTTTATCTTTTTCTGCAAGTGCCGGTAATTTTATTGAAACACCAGGTAAATTAATACCTTTGTTTTCACCTAAATCACCATTATTCAATACGGTACAGATGACTTCGTTGCCTTTTATTTCTTTGACTTCCATCGCAATTAAGCCATCATCAACAAGAACGCGATTACCCACTTTGAGATCTTGAGCAAAACCTTTATATGTTACAGCTACGCGCTCAGCGTTCCCAATGACTGTTTCGTCAGTTGTGAATGTGAATGTTTGACCTGCAACTAGTGAAACGTCATTCCCACCTTCCAATTTAATTGTACGAATTTCAGGACCTTTAGTATCAAGCATAATTGCTGCTTTTAAACCTGTTTCTTGCATGACTTCACGTAGGTTTTTGATACGATTTCCATGTTCTTCATAATCACCATGGGAAAAGTTCAAACGCATTACGTTCATGCCTGCATTTAATAACTTAGCTAGCATTTCTTTTGATTCTGATTTTGGTCCAATAGTACAAACGATTTTTGTCTTTTTCATAATATTATCTACTAGTTGTTAAGGTTGAAGTTTAATTTTAAATAAACTGTTTTTAATTATGTTCACGCAAAAAAAAACCAATGCCCATGCATTGGTATGTAATAAGTTAGCAGTAACCCAAAAAGTTACTTGTATTAACTGCAATCTTTGAAAAATTAAATATTTTCATCAAAAAATATATATCCTTAAAAATCTGTGTTTATTATAGTCTTAACCACACTTTAAATAAAGTTTTTTATCAAAAAAACTAGATTATATTTGACGAAAACAAAAGAAGAATCATCCTAATTAACGAATACAAATGGCAAGATGTTCTTAACGACATTCATTGCTATTACATCAGATCTTTAAGTTGATAAATGAGTTCATTGCTTTCATTTTTCAATGTCAATTGATCTTTGTTCAAGCTGACTTTTGCACCTTCTGTAATCATTTGGGTAATAATGCCATCTAACTTATCTAATTGTTCATCATTACAAAGCATCTTTGTCATACCAACGCCTGCACCTTTGATTGTTTCATTTTCTAAGGTGACTTTTGCGACAAATCGGTTACACATTTTTCCAGTAATATTCATATTTTCGCCAAACTCAAGTTCTGCAGCTTTATCTGAAGAAACATCTTGTCCATTCGCTTTTACCAATACAAAATGGTGATGTAACAAATCTTCAGCTTTAATTTTATTTGATTCTCCACATCCAGTTACTACTAAAGCTCCTACAAATAATGATGTTAATAGTAATGTCTTTTTCATCTTAACTCCTAATGATAGTTTAAATTTGTTATAATAGATTTAATTAAAATTACTTACAAATATTTTACTCTTTATGTTATCTCAACAGCAAATTAAATTTCTAGAATCAATGACTTTCTTAGACAAGCATAAAATATTGAAGCTTGCTAAGAATAATCAAGATCTAGCAAAAATCAATTTAGCGGTAACTCAAGCTGTTTCACATTATCAAGCAAGATTGACGTCTTTACCTGCACAGATTGAATATCCGTCTAATTTACCTGTGGCTGAAAAAAAATCAGAAATTTACCATGCGATTCAGCAGCACCAAGTGGTAATTATTGCAGGTGAAACTGGTTCCGGTAAAACAACACAAATTCCTAAAATCTGTTTAGAATTAGGTTTAGGTGTAAAAGGATATATTGGACATACCCAACCAAGGCGGCTTGCAGCCCGTTCTGTCGCTAATCGCATAGCGGAAGAGTTAAATACCGAAATAGGGCAGTTAGTCGGTTATAAAGTCAGATTTTCTGATCAGGTTAGTGATACCACATTGATAAAATTAATGACTGATGGCATTTTGCTGGCTGAAATTCAAAAAGATAAACTTTTATTGCAATACGATACTATCATTATCGATGAAGCTCATGAACGTAGTCTTAATATTGATTTTATTTTGGGATATCTGAAACAATTGTTACCTAAACGCCCTGATTTGAAAGTAATCATAACGTCTGCAACCATTGATGTTGAGCGATTTTCTAACCATTTTAATCATGCGTCTATTATAGAAGTATCTGGAAGAACCTATCCTGTCGAGGTACGATATCGTCCGCCAATATATGATAACGAAGATGATAAAGAGATTAACAAAAATAGTGATTTTCAACCTATCATTGATGCAATTGATGAGTTATCAAAAGAGAGTTCAGATGATATTTTAATATTTTTAACTGGTGAGCGAGAAATACGTGATTTAGCCGATACACTAAACAAGCTTGAATTACGTCATACCGATATATTACCGTTATACGCTAGGTTATCTGCTTCCGAGCAAAACCGTATTTTTCAACCACATTCTAAACGACGCATTGTGCTTGCTACCAATGTAGCGGAAACTTCATTAACCGTACCCGGAATTAAATATGTCATCGATCCTGGACAGGCAAGAATAAGTCGCTACAGTTATCGAACTAAAGTTCAACGTTTACCGATTGAACCCATATCGCAGGCTTCAGCTAATCAACGAAAAGGTCGATGTGGACGTACTTCAGATGGTATTTGTATTCGTCTTTATGATGAACAAGATTTTTTATCTCGCCCTGAATTTACCGACCCTGAAATCTTACGTACAAATCTTGCTTCTGTCATATTACAAATGACATCGTTAGGTTTGGGTGATATAGCTGCTTTTCCTTTTGTCGAGGCTCCCGATTCAAAATATATTCGTGATGGAATTCGTTTATTAGAAGAACTTGGTGCCATATTCACTAAGCATCATCAATATCATTTAACTCAAATAGGCAAAATTTTGGCACAATTACCGATTGATCCTAGATTAGCCAGAATGTTAGTTGAAGCAAGACGATTAGGTTGCACCAAAGAAGTTATGATAGTAACCGCAGCGTTGTCAATTCAAGACCCAAGAGAACGCCCTTTTGATAAACAACAGGCCTCAGATGAGAAGCACAAACGTTTTGCAGATAAAGATTCAGATTTTATTTCTCTTATTAATTTATGGAATTATATTCAAGAGCAACAAACCCTGTTATCGGGTAATCAGTTTAGAAAGTTATGCCCGAAAGAGTATTTGAATTATCTCCGCATTCGTGAATGGCAAGACGTCTATACTCAAATTCGTCAGACCATTAAACAATTATCTTTTCCAATCAATAGTCAACCCGCAGATTATCGATCATTACATGTGGCTTTATTAAGTGGTCTACTTTCACATATTGGTTTAAAAGAGATTGAAAGAAACGAATACCTTGGTGCTCGAAATATCAAGTTTGCCATTTTTCCAAATTCAGTGTTATTTAAAACTCAACCTAAATGGTGCGTTGCCAGTGAGCTTGTTGAAACCAGCCGACTATGGGGGAGAACAGTAGCTAAAATTGATGCAGAATGGATTGAACCCATAGCTAAACATTTAGTGAAATACAGCTATAGTGAACCTAGGTGGTCAAAAAAACAGGGCACTACAATTGCAAATGAAAAAGTGACATTATTTGGATTGCCTATAGTCCAAAATCGAATTGTAAATTACAGCCAGATAGATCCTGTGTTATCCCGTCACTTTTTTATAAGACATGCTTTGGTAGAAGGGGATTGGATTACTAATCATAAATTTTATAAACTAAACCAAAAGTTGATTAATGAAGTCGAAGATCTTGAACACAAATCCCGTCGTCAAGACATTTTAATCGATGATGATCAGTTATTTGATTTCTATGATCAGCGTATTGATAAATCAATTGTTTCAGTTAAACATTTTGACAATTGGTGGAAGCAAAAGCAAAAAACTTCACCTGATTTTCTCAATTTTGAAAAACAGATGTTAATTAACCAATCAGCACAATTGATTGATTTAACTCAGTTCCCTGATTATTGGTATCAAGATCAATTCAAACTGCCTCTTAATTATGAGTTTGATTTAGGTAATAACCGTGACGGTGTCACTGTTAGAATTCCTATTGATATATTGAATCAAATCAAAAATGATGGATTTGACTGGCAAGTACCCGGTTTTAGAAAAGAATTGATAGTATCCCTTATTAAATCATTACCTAAGTCTTTACGGCGCAGTTTGGTTCCTGCACCTAATTATGCTGAAGCATTCTTAAGTAGAGTAACATCGATCAAACATCCGTTACTTGAAACATTAGAGCATGAATTTCGAAAAATGACGGGGGTTCAAATTACTCATGAGGATTGGCAGTGGGATCAAGTTCCAAATTATTTAAGAATTACCTTTAGCATTATAGATAATCAAGGTAATGAAATTGCTCATGGCAAAGATCTTAATCTTTTAAAAGAGCAATTAAAAGCTAAAATACAATCAGCATTATCCTCATTGACTACTAAAAAATCAGCAAATCCAATTGAGTTAAATAACCTAACCGATTGGACATTTGGTACCCTACCGGCTATTTATGAAGAAAAACAAAAAAATTACACAGTCAAAGCATATCCAGCCATTGTAGATGATCATAAATCAGTCAGTATTAAGTTAGTCGATAATCAAATCGAGCAACAGCGATTAACTAAACTTGGTTTAAGACGTCTTCTCATGATAAATATTCCTTCACCAATCAAATATTTACATGAAAAGTTACCGAATAAATCTAAATTAGGTCTCTATTTTAACTCATTTGGTACTGTACTCGATCTTATTGATGATTGTATAGCCTGTGGCATTGACTATTTGATTGGAAAGAATAATAAACTTATTCAAACTGCTGAGCAGTATCAACAATTACTTGAATATACAAAAGCGAATATTAACCAAGTTGTGGTTGATATAGCCAAACAAGTAGAAGCCATCTTAACACTTCATTTTAATATTAATAAAAGGTTGAAAGGGCGTGTCGATTTATCTTTAGCTTTTGCCTTATCTGATATTAAAAATCAGCTTAATCATTTAGTTTATAAGGGGTTTGTTGCACAATCAGGTTACCACAGATTGAATGATATCTATCGATATTTATCCGCAATTGAAAAACGAATTGAAAAATTAATGCTTAATACGGCAAAAGATAGACAATCAATGAATATTATTGAGGAAATTCAGAATTATTATCATCACTTTTTAAGTAGCCTTTCAAAAAATCAGAAATTAGATAATCGTGTTCTTGAAATACGCTGGATGATAGAAGAGTTAAGAGTTAACTTATTTGCACAGCAGATGGGCACTCCTTATCCAATATCAGCTAAAAGAATTAAACAACAGATTGAGTTGATAAAATCAGAATTATAATAAATTAGCCTATTAGAGAAGGGCGCTAATGCGCCCAAATTAAAGATTAACGATATAAGTCAACAAACACGGTAATATTAGGGCCATTTGTATCTTGTGCAATTCTAGCAATATGATAATACTTGGCACCAGCTTCTATCGCTCTTTTACCTGCTTGATATGAAATTTCCTGATCTGTGACATAATAGCCACGGAATTTTATTGTATTGAAAGGAACCATTTTAGCTGCTGTTCCATCATTTAATTCTTGAATTTTACGACCATCCGAAAGAGTGACAGTGTAACGATTCACACGCTGTGGTTCGCTTATGACTTCAGGTTTTTCTGAAGTAGAAGTATTAGTTTGTGCTGTTGTAATAGTCGTTGCAGTCGAATTAGTAGAAGAAGCTGTATCGATAACTTTGACTTTGTTATTAAATTTATCAGCATAAAACTTTTCATTAAATGCAGATGGTGAATAATACCCCGGTCTTTCAACCTGCATTGCGGCTTCGCCACCTTGGGCTAAAGCTAATTGTCCTGCTTCGGAATCATAAGGGATTGCATTTTCAGGTTGAAGTTTACGTTCTGGTGCATCTTTCTTAAACAAATAGGCAACAACCTGCAAATTACTTCCTAATTCTGAACGATTATCAATATAGTAAGCATAAGCACCTTTGTTTAAAGCTTCTTTTGCAATTGATTGATTAATATCATATTCACTTGGGAAATAACCACGAATACGAACAATATCATAAGGTTCTAGGCGAATAGCTTTAGATTTAGGGTATTCGTAGACTCCACCAAATTGGCGAAAGTTGTCAGTTTTCTCTTCGGCTTTAGGTGCATTAGCTTTGTACAATTTAGCATAAACAATACGCAAAGTATCATTAGAAGGGCTGATATTTGTCGTTGTAATATAGAAAGACGCAGCACCTTCTTTGTCTGCAGCTTTAGACATAGCCAACACATAATCGCTATCAGTATAAAATGCACCTCGAACAGAAATTTGTTTGAAAGACTGCAAGTTGCTTGCTTGTTCTTCAGTTAACTGCTGAGCCGCATAAGAATACATAGGAACAAATGTAACCATAGCAGCAATAAGTGTTTTCTTTAAACTCGTCATATTCTATAAACCTTACAATTTTTAAATCGTATATTAAATATTTGTTATTTTAACATAAAAAAATCAGTTACCTAAACTTATTAGCGCATTTAAATTTTTAATGAAAATATATCTGCCTTTAACGTGTAAAATATCTTGTTCTTGTAGTTTCGACAAAATTCGGCTTACGGTTTCAATCGTTAAACCTAAATAATTTGCTATATCACTACGGCTCATAGATAACTTTATGTTTAGTGATGTGTGACCACGATTTTCATATCTTCTATAAAGAGAATATATAAAATAGGCTAGGCGTTCATCAGCCTTTTTCTGAGAATAACATAAAATTAATTTTTGATAGTTATAAATGTCATTACTTAATAACCTAAATATCATGCTTCTGACACAAGCATTTGATTCAACTAAAGACATTAGTTCTTCATAACGCAATTCACAAGCTAAAGTATTAGTAAGCGCTTTTATGTTGTTATTATATATTTTAGTTGATATAGAATCCAGTCCAACAATATCACCAGGTAGATAAAAGCCATTAATCTGTTCTTTATTGTCTGATGTTGTCACATAGGTTTTTACAGCACCAGAATGAATAATAAAAAACCGAGTAAAATCAGTGCTCTTGGATACTATGAGTTCATCTTTAGCATAAGTCTTTTTACGTTCCAAAACATTATTTAAAGTATTATTTAATAACATTGGTAGACATAAAGAGCCTATACTGCATAATTCGCAAGGAACTGAATAACTTTTTGATCGTATATTCTTATTGGTAGTTTGCATAATAAATTAATCATTAATCCAAGTTCAGTTCTAGCCAAGAGTAACATATTTTTATGATAAAACAACAATTGGCCAATTCATATAGTTTAAATTATTAATCAACAAAACGTTCATTTAGTTTAAATTAACAGAAGGCAAGCATTAAAATAAGCATAATAATGAAAAGTATTAATAGGTGTTGGCAATTATATACTAAAGATAATCGATTTTATATTATGATATTGACTATCACTCTAAAAGGTTAAATTACGGTTTGATCTGATAGTTAAAGAACTTTTAATCAATTTTGAATTGAAAGTAGGGTTTAGCAAAACGGAGATATAACTGAAAATCATTTTAAGTTCGTAATAATGATTGTATTTAACATAATATACATTATCCAAATCTTATCCAATTGATTAAAAACAATAAAATCTAATTTTTTTTCATTCATATGGCTACTTAATGTTCATGAAGAATAGGGCGTTATATAAGATTTATAAGTAGAAAATTAAATCTAGTTCAATGATTTATAATTACGAATTTAAGTTAATTTTTTTAAAATTCACTTATTAATAATAATTATTAATTTATTATAGAATACCCAACTGGCTAAATACAATCCGTTAAATCATAAAAAATAAGCCTTTATGTTTACCATCAAAAAAGACAAGTACAATAAATATCATGATAACAGCCAAAATAATTCTAAATTTTCTTTTTTTAAAAAGTTTTTCAATCTTGTTATTTAGATAAGTTCTATCAACATAACTCATACATAATATCAAAATAACCAATAAAACAGCTATTGGAACAGCTAAAACCATATCATTATTAATTGTCATATTTTTGTTTAACTCATTATCTATATCTAACTATAAATGCAATTACCCGGAATTCTTTTTCTTAAAAATAATTGAAACGGTTATCGTAAAATCACTGTCAAAATTACCAAACCTTAAAACGATTTAATCAAAATCCTAATCCTAATCATAATCCTAAATAATAATGTAACATTTATTATCTAGAACGCATAACAAAATTTATACAGATATGTTTTCACATTATTGGGGATTATCAAACTATGAACGATTAAATGAATTACATGATGAATTTTTAAATTTAGATAAAAAACTGGCGGTTAATGCGATGGATTTTGAAACTATCAGCGAACAATTAATAAGGTGTGGCGTAGTAGAAACCACACGTTCAGCAAATACTACTGCAATGTATGCGATTCAATGGGCGCATGGACAAACATTTGATTTTAACAAATCACAGGTTCAAATACACAGAGCACGTTTGAGAAAAATCGGCATCGACATTGCACAGCGTTGCAATCTGGCAAAATTCAGCCCAATTTCAGTTCGAGAAATTCGACAGGTGACGGTATCTGATTGTCCAATTCCTGATTGGTACAAAATGCCACAGATATTTAAATTAGCGTCGTAAATTGGTTAGCTGAATGATGAAAATTCACGTACGTTTATCGTGGTGCGGATAATGTATATTATGTTAAATAATATTTATTGTTTAGGAATCCATAAATTCTGTTATTTTATCTGATGATAATACTATTTATTGCCTTACTGAGTTATAACCTATTCCTAATTAACATCAACATTCATACTTTAGCATTTAATATTTTTTGCCAAAATTTCTAAAGTTGAATGTTTATTTGTCACCAAAAATTATTTGAAATAAATGTATTGAAATTTGAATGAACAAAACCAAAGCATTTTATTTAGATATGAAAATAATTTCGCTTCCTGACAATGGCATTTTTAAAACATGATTTTTAATTTTACCCCAAACTTGCATTTCACACGCTTTACAGTTAAATTTCAAAATGAGCTCTTCATTATTATTTTGTATTAATTTCATTGGTGTGACTTTTGTTTTGACACCTTGAATACCTTTAGCTTGTTTTGGACATAAATTGAACGCAAATCGCAAACAGTGTTTTGTTATCATCAAAGGAACATCATCTTTAATTTCATGAGCTTCATATGCGCTTTCTATTAATTGAACA
Source organism: Gilliamella sp. CG13 (assembly GCF_046635805.1). Lineage (NCBI taxonomy): Bacteria > Pseudomonadati > Pseudomonadota > Gammaproteobacteria > Orbales > Orbaceae > Gilliamella > Gilliamella sp. CG13. The sequence goes on along the minus strand of NZ_JBIDFM010000001.1, from coordinate 78,572 downwards.
CCATGTTGTTTATAAAACTCACGGGCTTTATGATTATAGACATTAGCTAAATAAGTTAATTGATTATCGGGATAAATTGGTTTTGGATTAGTTTCAGGCTTACGCTTATTGGTTTGGTAGCTTGCTAACCTTGCTGAAGTTAATTTTTCAATAATGTCTCGTCTTAATTGATTAAGTTGACTGCTGGGAATAAAATAAATTATCGATAAATCGATAATAAGCTCAGACAAATAATAAATAGTTTGCCCAAGTTTAGATAGATTATCTTGAATATTTTTTAACGCTTTATCAGTTTGATTCGCCAAATCAAATTGACCAATCAGATCTAATTCGACACAAATACCCTCCTCACTTTTGGCTTTCAACTGAATTCCATTATCGATATTAGACAACACAAACGAAACACCAATACGACGATCGCTTGAATCTTTGAGTAAGTTTTGTTGCCATAAATGATCTAAATTACGATTAACAATAAAAGGCAATTTGATGGTATTAAGCGATTTAGGAATTTCATTAGGATAAACCCGATATTGATTAGCACCTAATTTATCGACTTTATCTGCTCGAAATCCAAACACTTCTCGTTTAATGAGGACATTTAGACCATCACCATTAGTTAACATTTTTTCAGATTTAATATCAATATACTGAGCGGTTACATTAGTTATTTCACCAATTTGTAATCCAATAAATTTTGGCGACTCAAAAGCACCAATGTCAGGTTTTCGACCAGTAACAAAATAGTCTGTATTACCACGGTTAAATGTTCGTTTGGGATCTGGTGTAAAAAAGTATTCTGTTTTGCCACTAGAAGCAGCCGTTAAATTCGATGAATTTGAAAGGATGTTATCCAATTTTTGTCGATAATGTGCAGTAATATTTTTTACATAAGTTAAATCTTTATAACGCCCTTCTATCTTAAACGATCTTACACCAGCTTGGATTAGCGATTCTAAATTATCTGATTGATAATTGTCTTTCATCGATAACAAATGCTTTTCGTAAGCAACAACACGTCCTTGATCATCTTTTAAAGTAAAAGGCAATCGGCAAGCCTGTGAGCAATCTCCACGATTAGCACTACGTCCAGTTTGCGCATGTGAAATATAGCATTGCCCGGAAAAAGCGACACATAACGCCCCATGAATAAAAAACTCTATTTTTGCATCTATTTGCTTAAAAATAGTCGTAATTTCATTTAAGTTTAATTCACGTGCTAATACAATTTGCGAAAAACCAACATCGGATAAAAACTTTGCTTTTTCTGGCGTTCGAATATCCATTTGCGTACTGGCATGTAAGTCGATTGGTGGAATATCTAAATTTAAAATACCCATATCTTGCACGATTAACGCATCAACGCCTGCATGATAGAATTGCCAAATTAATTGTCTTGCAGATTCTAATTCATTATCATGAAGAATCGTATTTAACGTAACAAAAACTTTAGCGTAATAACGATGTGCAAATTCAACTAATTTTGCAATATCACTAACCGAATTTCCTGCATTATGACGAGCGCCAAAACTAGGCCCGCCTATATATACAGCATCTGCACCATGTAAAATTGCCTTCATCGCAATTTCAATATTTTTTGCAGGACTTAGTAATTCTAATTGGTTTTTATTCTGATATTGATCCATCTGTGACATCGTTTATTCTCAAAAATACTTCAAATTTTAGTGTTTTAATTTATTGACAAGCGTTATAGTGAATTCACTAAGACTTGTCAATAATAACAGGGTAATACTTTTATTTAATAAAATGTTAATTTGTGATTTCTATTTAAGATAACGTCGTGCTTTTAAAGCCGCTATACGTTTGTCTAATGGCGGATGAGACATAAATAGTTCTGAAATTTTGGTTTTTTTCGCACCATTTATACAAAATGCCATTATCGATGAATCTTCTTTAGGTTCGTAACTTGTTTTCAACTTTTCTAACGCTGCAATCATTTTATTTGCACCTACCAATTTTGCCGAACCAGCATCAGCATGAAATTCACGGTGACGTGAAAACCACATAGTAATAATACTTGCCAAAATACCAAAAACGGTTTCAAAGACCATAACAATTAGATAATAAATCATTTGGAATGATCCTCGATTACGTTCATCCATGGCTTGACTTGCCAATGAAGCTAATAGTCTGGATATAAAAATAACAAATGTATTAATTACACCCTGTAATAAAGTCATTGTAACCATATCTCCATTAGCGATGTGACTCATTTCATGTGCAATGACAGCTTCTGCTTCATCCTGTGACATCGTACTTAATAAACCTGAGCTAACGGCAACCAATGAACTATTTTTACTTGCTCCTGTAGCAAATGCATTCATATCATTAGCTTCATAAATTGCCACATCTGGCATTTTTAAACCAAGCTGTTCTGCCTGATGATGAACAATATTTAATAACCATTGTTCTTGAGCATTGGCCGCACGTTTAATCAGTTTTCCTTTAACCGATTTTAATGCTATTGTTTTAGAGAATAAAAGAGATATATATGAACCACCAAAGCCAAATATACCTGCAAAAATCAATAATCCTAAAGTACTGTGAGCATCTACCCCCAATATACTTAGGATAATACCAAAGACAAACATTACTGCTAAGTTAGTCAGTATAAATAGCCCTACTCGCATCATAAATCTACTCCATATTGTTTTTAGCTTTTAATAAAAAAGCCTAGAAAATTGCCTATTATATTAATTCAACAAAAATACTTCTTTCTATTAGATAGGATGGCTATATGTTGTTATATAGAATGATCAGTTAGTTTTGTTTTTGAAAAGATTAAAGCATTGCAGATAGTTTGGAGGAGACCCTATCAGCCACATCCCACACACATATTTTTTACTTTGGCTGCTTCCTTCCGGACCTGACCTGATGAGCAAAGAAATGTTGCAAGAGGACCCATAGAGCCTCCATTGAGGAGGTCGTATTATGCTTGAATCAATTAATTAATACAAACATTTTTTTAATAAAAAAAATTGAACGACCTTTCTTTAATCAATCAAAAAAAGGTCGTTTAATTATCACACGAATACTTACCTAACTTTTAAAGCGTTAGGTTTTTTTCTACGCGATCTCTAAATTTAATTCCTGGTCTAAAGGTAACAACCCGACGAGCAGAGATATCTACACTTTCACCCGTTTTTGGATTTCGACCCGGTCGTGAATTTTTATCACGAATAGTGAAATTACCAAACCCAGATAATTTAACAGGTTCCCCTTTTTCTAAAGCCACTCGTATCTCTTCAAAAAAAAGTTCAACAAGGACTTTAGCTTCTTGACGATCAATATTAAATTTATCGGCAAGACGATCTGCAATATCAGCTTTAGTTAATGTCATAATTATTATTCTCTTAATAGGGCTTTGAAACGAATTTGTAAAGCAGTAACACACCTGCTTACAATGTTTGTTATATCTTCTTCTTCAAGTGTACGTGATTTGTCTTGTAAAATCAAACTGATAGCAAGGCTTTTTTCATCATCCTTAATGTTATCGCCTTGATAAACATCAAACAGATTAACTTTGATAAGTTGCTCACCACCAGCCTTTTTACACTCAGAAATAATATCTGCTGCTGGAATTGTATTTGAAACGACAATAGCAATATCTCGTTTATTTGACGGATATTTTGATACGTCCTGAGCCGACGGTACCTTTTTGTTATTAATTTTAGCTAAATTTATTTCAAAAACAAGCGTTTTACCATTTAAAGATAATTTTTTTTCAATTTCTGGATGCAAAACACCTAAATAACCAATAATTTCATCATGTACAAAAATAGCGGCACTTTGTCCAGGATGTAAAGCAGACAAATTAGATTTTTCATAGCGTACGTCTTGAGCACATCCTAGAATCGAAAATATTGACTCAATATCCCCTTTTAGATCATAAAAATCAACAGCTTTTTTAGGTAATGTCCAATGTTCTTCATATAAATTACCCGTAATTACACCCGATAACATTTGTTCCTGACGAACACCAAATTCACTTTTATCGTCTGGAATAAAGCGTAAGCCAGTTTCAAACAATCTAATTCTTGATTGTTGTCGGTTTTGATTATATAACACTGTGCCTAATAATCCAGTCCATAATGATAAACGCATAACTGACATTTCACTTGAAATAGGATTAGGTAAGTGAATTTGGTTTAAATTGGGATGCAAAATTTGTTGTACTTTTGGATCAACAAAACTGTAAGTTACAGCTTCTTGATAACCTTTATCAACTAATAAATCTTTTATTCTAGCTAATGAAATTTGACCTTCTGGTTTTGGCTGCATGACAGACTCAATGTTTAAGTTGGCGTTTGGAATATTGTTATATCCATAAATACGCGCCACTTCCTCAACGAGATCTTCTTCTATCTGTATATCAAAACGCCAACTTGGTGCTTCAACTGACCAAATTTCATTTTTATAATTAACTTTACATCCAAGTCTTTCTAAAATATCAGTGATTTTTTGTGTATCAATTGTATAACCAATTATGCTATCAATTTTATTACGGCGTAGTTGTATGTTAGCTGATTTTGGCAATTCAGTTGAACTGGTTTTGTCAACAATCGGTCCGACCTGACCGCCACAAATATCGAGGATAAGTTGTGTTGCTCTTTCCATCGCAATGCTTTGTAAAGCTGGATCAACTCCTCTTTCATACCGATGAGACGCTTCAGTATGCAGACCATATTCACGAGCTTTCCCGGTAATAGCTAATGGTGCAAAGAAGGCCGATTCAAGAAAAATATCTTTCGTCGATTGAGTCACACCAGATTTTTCTCCGCCCATAATACCGGCTAAGGCAAGTATTTTATCATGATCCGCAATCACTAAAGTTTGATCATTCAATTCAGTTTCATTGCCATTAAGTAAAACAACTTTTTCACTTTTTCGAGCATATCTTACAATAATGCCCTTTTCTATTTCGGCAAGATCAAATGCATGCATTGGATGACCAAGCTCTAACAAAACAAAATTTGTTATATCGACAACCGCATCAATAGACCGTATTCCACCACGACGTAATTTTTCTTTCATCCAAAGTGGGGTTAATGCGTTTACATTGATATTTTTGATAACACGCCCTAAATAACGAGGCGCAGCTTTAGGCTCATCAATTTGGATTGATAATGTATCTGAAATTGTTGCAGGCACGCTTTCAACTTGAAGTGATTTCATTGGAATATTGTTCACTGCTGAAATATCACGAGCGACACCAATGATTCCAAAACAATCAGCTCTATTTGGCGTTACACTGATGTCAATTGAAACATCGTTAAGATTCAGGTATTCACGAATATCTTGCCCTAAAGGAGCATCATCAGGTAATTCAATTATGCCATTATGATCGTCCGTTATTCCAAGTTCTGAATAAGAGCAGAGCATCCCTTCTGATGGTTCACCTCGCAATTTTGCGGCTTTAATTTTAAAATCACCGGGTAAAATTGCACCAACAGTTGCACAAGCAACAGTTAATCCTTGACGACAATTTGGAGCACCACAAACAATATCGAGTAATTCTGGTTTTCCAATATCTACTTTGGTAACTCTTAGCTTATCTGCATTTGGATGTTGCTTACATTCAACAACTTTCCCGACAACAACTCCCGAAAAGTTACCTGCCACTTCCTCAACATCATCAACTTCTAAGCCTGCCATGGTTAATTGATCGGCTAAGGTATCGCTACTTATTTCTGGATTGATCCATTCACGTAGCCAACTTTCACTAAATTTCATGTTTTGATCTCCAGAATTAATTAAATTGCTTTAAAAAACGTAAGTCATTCTCAAAGAAAGAACGTAAATCAGTGACACCGTAACGTAACATAGTTAATCTTTCGATTCCCATACCAAAGGCAAAACCACTATATACGTCTGGATCGATACCTACATTTCGTAATACATTAGGATGTACCATTCCGCACCCTAATACTTCTAACCATTTACCATTTTTAGCTTTAATATCAACTTCGGCAGAAGGTTCGGTAAACGGAAAATAAGCGGGTCTAAAACGAATTTCCATATCATCTTCAAAAAAGCAGTGAAGAAAATCATGTAATAGCCCTTTCAAATGGGTAAAACTAATATTTTTATCAACTAATAGCCCTTCCATTTGGTGGAACATTGGTGTATGAGTTTGATCGTAATCATTACGATAAGTTCTGCCCGGTGCAATGATTCGAATTGGTGGTTTTTGATTTTCCATGGTACGAATCTGTACGGTAGAAGTTTGAGTACGTAATAAACGTTTAGCATCAAACCAAAAAGTATCATGATCTGCTCTAGCAGGATGATGAGCAGGAATATTTAATGCATCAAAATTATGATAATCATCTTCAATTTCTGGACCTGTTTCAACAACAAACCCGAGTTCGCCAAAAAACTCAACTAAACGATGAATCGTTTTGGTGACAGGATGTAGGCCGCCGAGTTCAAGTGTTTTACCTGGTAAAGTGATATCAATTGTTTCATTGGCAAGCTTCGCATCAAGAGCTTGACGCTCTAAGAAACTTCGCTTTTGATTTAATAATTCGACAACTTCTTGTTTAGCATCATTAATTTTTTGACCTACAGCTGGTCGCTCTTCCGCAGGAACATCACGTAATGAAGCCATTTGTAACGTAAAATAGCCTTTTTTACCAAAATATTCCACTCGGATCTGTTCGATCATATTAATGTCATCAGCACTTTCAATAGCGGATTTGGCATTGCTTACCAGTTCAACTAATTGAGACATAAAATTCTCCTGCTTATTGTTCATTACATAAAAAAAGCCTCTTTCTGAGGCTTTTATAATTATCTTTCGTTTTTCATTTGCCTCACGAATGCATATCGTCATTAAAGCTAAAAAAGAAACGAAAAATAATTAATATCATCATTAATTCACTTTGTTAAAATAACTATTGCTATCCATAACGATAAAAGCCGAGATAACTCGGCTCTTATAAAGCAATTATAGTGCAGCTTTTGCCTTTTCGACTAATGCAGCAAATGCATTTTTGTCGAATACAGCAATATCAGCAAGAATCTTACGATCGATTTCAATTGATGCTTTCTTTAATCCATTGATGAAACGGCTATAAGAAAGACCACATTGACGAGCTGCGGCATTGATACGTACAATCCATAATTGACGGAATTGACGTTTACGTTGACGACGGTCACGATAAGCATATTGTCCAGCTTTGATTACCGCTTGGAAAGCAACACGATATACACGTGAACGAGCTCCGTAATACCCTTTTGCTTGTTTTAAAATTTTCTTGTGACGTGCACGAGCAATAACACCACGTTTAACACGAGCCATAAATAATATCCTCTAAATAATTAACCAATAAATTAAGCGTATGGAACACACGCTACAACTAAACCTAAATCACCTTTTGACACAGTTGTCAAACCACGTAAATGACGTTTACGTTTGGTTGATTTTTTAGTTAGGATATGACTCTTGTTAGCTTGCTTATGCTTAAAGCCACCAGAAGCTGTTTTTTTAAAGCGCTTTGCTGCGCCTTTTACTGTTTTAATTTTAGGCATTTTACTAATTCCTACTTCGCATTGTTAATGACAATGAAAAAATGGTGTAATTCTCAATAAAATTAAGAATTAGCTTGATGAACCATTATTTCTTCTTCGGCGCAAGCACCATGATCATTTGACGACCTTCAATCTTAGTTGGATAAGATTCAATCGTTGCCAAATCAGCTAAGTCTTCTTTAATGCGATCAAGCATTTCAGTCCCTAACTGCTGGTGAGCCATTTCACGTCCACGGAAACGTAGCGTTACTTTAGCTTTATCGCCATCTTCAAGAAAGCGTATCAGGCTGCGGAGTTTTACCTGATAGTCGCCTTCGTCTGTACCAGGTCGGAATTTAATTTCCTTAACCTGAACAACCTTTTGCTTCTTCTTCTGTTCTTTTGTTGCTTTACTTTTTTCATAGAGGAACTTGCCATAATCCATAATTCGACAAACAGGTGGTTCTGCATTAGGGCTTATTTCAACTAAATCTAAAGCAGCTTCTTCAGCTTGTTTTAAAGCTTCATCCAAGCTAACAATACCGAGCTGTTCACTATCGACGCCGGTTAATCTCACCTCGCGAGCAGTAATTTCATCATTGATTTTATGCGCACGTGTTGACTGAATTCGTTTACTGACTTTAATATCTCATTCCTCCAAATTAATTTATCTTTAATTCATCTGTTCTAATGAACGACTATGAATTTCGTTAAGCAACAATTCTATAACATGTTTCACTTCAAAGCTACCAAGATCTTTACCTTGACGCGTTCGAACTGATATTTTACCTGATTCCATCTCTTTGTCACCACAGACAAACATATAAGGAACACGTTTTAGAGTATGCTCGCGGATTTTAAACCCAATTTTCTCATTTCTCAAGTCTGCTTTTGCTCTAATTCCAACTTTTTGCAGTTTCTCGGTCAATTGTTTAGCATATTCAGCTTGATTATCGGTAATATTGATAACTGCAACTTGCAATGGTGCTAACCAAGTAGGGAAGAATCCCGCACAGTTTTCTGTCAAAATTCCCATAAAACGTTCCATTGATCCTAAAATTGCGCGGTGAATCATGACAGGAACATGACGCTCATTATCTTCACCCACGTAAGTTGCATCTAAACGCTCTGGTAACATAAAGTCAAGCTGAACTGTTCCGCATTGCCATGCACGACCTAAACAATCGTGTAAAGTAAATTCGATTTTTGGTCCGTAGAAAGCACCTTCACCCGGTAAATATTCAAATTCTATGCCATTTTCAGTTAAACACTCAGCTAAGTCTTTTTCTGCTAAATCCCATGTTTCATCTTTACCAATTCGTTTTTCCGGACGAGTTGATAATTTTACAGTTATGTCTGTAAAGCCAAAAGTACTATAAGTATCATAAACCATTTTGATACAACTATTTACTTCACTACGAATTTGACTTTCTGTACAGAAGATATGGGCATCATCTTGGGTAAAACCACGAACACGCATTAAACCATGTAAAGATCCAGAAGGTTCATTACGATGACAACTACCAAATTCAGCCATACGTAATGGTAAATCACGATAAGATTTTAAACCTTGATTAAAAATTTGAACATGTCCCGGACAGTTCATTGGTTTAATACAGTATTCTCGATTTTCAGAAGAGGTAACAAACATTAATTCTTTATAGTTACCCCAATGTCCTGTCTTTTCCCATAAAACACGATCCATCATAAAAGGTCCTTTCACTTCTTGATAATCGTATTCTTTTAATTTGGTACGAACAAATACTTCAAGCTCACGGAAAATAATCCAACCGTCATTATGCCAAAACACCATTCCTGGCGCTTCTTCTTGCATATGGTAAAGATCAAGCTGTTTACCGATTTTACGGTGATCCCGTTTAGCTGCTTCTTCTAAAAATTGCAGATAACTATCTAATTGTTTTTTATCTGCCCAAGCTGTGCCATAAATGCGTTGTAACATTTTATTATCACTGTTACCACGCCAATAAGCGCCAGCAACTTTTTGTAATTTAAAATGGTGGCAAAAACGCATATTAGGAACATGAGGACCGCGGCACATGTCAATATACTCTTCATGATGATAAAGTGCTGGAGTAGAATCTTTAGGAATATTTTCATCTAAGATTGCAATTTTATAAGGTTCACGTCGTTCCCAAAAAACTTCTCTTGCTCGTTCCCAGCTCACCACTTCTTTTTTTACTTCATAATCTTTTTTGGCCAATTCATGCATACGTTTTTCTAATGCATCAAGATCTTCCTGAGTTAAAGAGTGATCTAGATCGACGTCATAATAGAAGCCATTATCAATTGTGGGGCCGATTGCCATTTGCGTATTTGGCCAAAGTTGTTTTATTGCATGACCTAACAAGTGAGCACATGAGTGACGAATTATTTCAAGTCCATCTTCATCTTTTGATGTGATAATCGCTAGAGTTGAATCATGCTCGATCAAATCACAAGCGTCTTTACGTTCACCATTAACTCGCCCAGCAATACACGCTTTGGCAAGGCCTGCTCCGATACTTTGAGCAACTTCTAAAACACTAACAGGCTTATCAAATTGACGTTGACTTCCGTCAGGAAGAGTAATAATTGGCATATAAAATCCTTATAACAGTGGTGCGCCACACGAAAGCGCACATGCGTACATAAAAAATTGACCGTGTATAATACCATTTATGTGCTATTTTTCAAATAGACATATGCTTTATCTTGTCACTGTTTTATCAACTCATTATGAGAACAATAAAATTGATTAACTCAATTAAAAATAAGTTACTTTGTAGAGTGATTAAAGTTTATAATTTTCTGCCTATAAATGAAAAATTTGATTGTGAAAAATGATGAAAATATGGATTGATGCTGATGCCTGCCCTAACCCTATTAAAGAAATCCTATATCGGGTAGCGAATCGTAAATCAATAATTATAACTTTAGTTGCAAACCAATGGTTAACTATTCCCACGTCTCCGTTTATAAAAAGATTACAGGTAGTAAATGGCTTTGATGAAGCTGATAATAAAATAGTTGAATTAGTTGAAAAAAATGATTTAGTAATCACGTCTGATATTCCATTAGCCTCTGATGTGCTTCATAAAGGGGCTTTTGTGCTAACACCACGAGGTGAACCTTTCACATTAGAAACCATAAAAGAGCGACTTGTGATGCGAGACTTTATGGAAACTATGCGGGCTAGTGGTATACAATCTAAAGGTCCTTCTGCATTTTCAAACAAGGATAGAGAAAAATTTGCCAATCAACTTGATAAATTAGTTCGTGAATTATCAAAAGAAGGGTAATCATTTTTTATAGTGCATAATTCTTAAATTTTCAGAAACAGCTCTCTACTTTTGAATGGTTTTGAACCAACATAAGGCTTTAATGCCATTCGAGTAAACCGTTTAGCCGCTTTTAATGTATCCTCATCACAAAATTGACGATAACCTAATGCCAATACTTCTTTACCCGTAAAGCTGGTACTATTTTCAAGTAAACTACTGATAAAGCCCTTTTCTGACTGATATTGATAATACATCGATTCGATAATTTCATCCCCCGTTGCACTACAATGAAAAAAATCAATGTGATAGCCTAAACTTTCTAATAATGCTAATTCAAATGAACGTAACACATTTTCAGCCGGAACTAGCTGCGCTAATTGTTGCAAGCTTTTAAGATAGTGTTCAAAAAGTGTAGGTACGCCAACTTCGGGAACTAAAACTCGATGCAATAACTCATTCAAATAAAAAGCACTGTATAACGATACAGAAAAAAGCGGCAACGTTAGCGCTATACCTTCAACTTGTCGTAAAGTTTTTATTTCACCCATACCAGAATATTGAACAATAATGGGGGTAAAAGGTTGTAAAATGCCCTTCAATGAAGATTTTTTACGTCTAGCCCCTTTGGCTAACACCGTTATTTTGCCTGCATTTTCAACAAATAAATCGACTAATAGACTTGTTTCACTATAAGTACGAGTATGTAAGACAAATGCCCTTTGCCAATTTTCCATTTAAAATGCCTTTTATCATATAACTATAATTTTGATTAAAAAGAGTGCTTGATTAAAAAATGAATAATTTTTTTAAATTTTCAACTGAAATTAAACTAAATTTCCGATATAATCAATAGCTAACTAATGAGATGATTATAGGATAACTAATAGAAAACCATGGAACTTTTTTCAACAATATTACTTATAGTGCTAATTGTATCACTTTCAGGTGTGGTAATAAAATTACTACCATTCCAAATTCCGTTACCACTTATGCAAATACTACTGGGTTGTGTTTTAGCTGCTTTTGGTATTTATGTAAAATTTGACCCTGAACTATTTCTGGTATTGTTTATACCTCCATTGCTTTTTGCAGATGGACGAAAAACATCAGTCAAAGACTTTGTACATAATGCCAGAGAAATTGTTGGATTAGCACTCGTTCTTGTCGTTATTTCTATAATTGCATTAGGTTACCTTCTAAATTGGATGTTACCAAAAGTTGAATTAGCTGCCGCACTCGCGTTAGCTGCAGTACTATCACCTACCGATGCCGTTGCACTAGGTGGAATAGTCGGTAAAGGGCGTATAGAAAAAGAAAAAATGGAGATTATTGAAGGCGAAGCTTTAATGAATGATGCATCTGGTCTGGTATCATTGAAATTTGCTATTGCAATTGCAACGGGCTTGCTTGAATTTAATTTATTACAAATTAGTCTTTCTTTCTTTGTTGTCGCTCTTGGTGGCTTAGCTGTTGGTGTTTTATTTACTTGGTTATATGCACGTATTTTACGTTTAATTAATAAATTAACCCACAATGATCCCGCCATCCAAATTGTTTTACTATTCTTACTTCCTTTTGCTGCCTATATCCTTGCTGAAGAATGTCACTGTTCAGGGATTTTAGCCGCTGTGAGTGCTGGTATGACCGTTAACCATTCTGGTATGATGCGCAACGCCCCTTTGACCGCTCGTTTACAATCAGATAGTACATGGTCGATGTTAACATTCGTATTCAATGGATTTGTCTTTATTTTATTAGGTATTCAATTACCAAGTATTTTAAATAATACTTTTGCTGAAAACCAAACAGACTCCTCTATTGAAGTATGGCAATTATGCTTTATCGTCGTGTTTGTATTTATCGTATTAATGGGAACACGATTTGCTTGGTTATGGGCTATGAAACATATGCCTACTTTACCATTTGGAACAAAACGTCCACTTGCATTCCGTTCTTATACTACACGCGATCTTTGGATTTCCACTTTTGCTGGTGTTCGCGGAGCTATTACCCTAGCGGGTGTATTATCTATTCCAATGACAATTGGTGGTCGTTATCAACTTGTTTTTATCGCAGCTGGCATTATTTTAATTTCATTAATTACCGCGGTTATCGTCTTACCTATTTTATTACGTGGTAGTGTTATTTTAGATAACTCTCAACAAGATAATGAAATTTTGACAGTTAAGGGGCAAATGGCGGAAGAAGCTATTGTGAGTCTTGAAAAAATGCAAAACAATTTACTTCAAGAAACGTCTGAAGCTGGTTTAGATCAAGAAATAATACATGAAGTGGGTTCACGTGTTATCGGTTCTTTAAGACGTCGAACAGGATTAAAAGATTTAGAACAAAAAGCAATGGAAGCTGAAAATCTTGAAAGACGTATGCGTCTTGTGGCAATTGGTGCAGAACGCACAGCTTTACTACAAATGAAAGTTCGTAATGAAGTGAGTGAAGAAACATTTGAACATTTAAATACTGACCTCGATATTTATGAAAAAATGATATCTGGAGATTCATAAATGATAGCAAACAAACATCAGTTTTTAGGCCATATTCATTCACAGTTTGTTGACAAAGCCCCTCATGTTTTGGGGCTAACTTTACGTTGTATTCCGTTTAATTTGAAAAAACAGGCAATTGAACAACTATTACAACTACAATTTAAACATTCTTTAGAAGATGGTGATCTCGATTTTTTAGAAAATCGTTGGTTAAAAATTGAAGTTACCGATCTTCAACTTACTTGGTTTGTTAGCTTAATTGATAATAAACTCGTAGTGAGTCGAGAGGAAATTGCTGATGTAAGTTTTATTGGTAATGCAAACGATCTGATTATGATAGCAACTCGGCGCCAAGATCCAGACACCCTATTCTTCCAACGGCGACTAATCGTTGAAGGTGATACAGAATTAGGACTGTATGTAAAAAATCTAATGGATTCCATTGAACTTGATTCAATGCCTAAACTTTTAAGGCTGACCCTTGAAAAAATGGCCAACATTATAGAATCTGCGCCGAAAAATACATTTTAAACTGATAACAGCTATGGGGGATTATATTTCCCCCTTTTTTATTGATTATATCATCCCCCTATCTTACTTTTTCTTACCTATACTATTAAAAAAACAGGTATGAATTCTCTAGAAAAGATTGTTTAAATAGCCTATTTATCTGTTACTTAAAAAAATAGTATCATCACATTGTGATTAAAATCACAATGTGGCAAAAACTTGATTTTCCTATCTGGTTCATTGTGGCTTAATGAATATTCCTTATCTTTATGGTGCGTATAGAAAATGGAGAAAAATTATGCTCAAAAGAAAGACTAAATTCTTCATGTTTGTTTTTTTGACAATACCTTTTTTTGGGCATTGTTTAGGTTTTCATAACAAAAAAGAGTCGGATTATGTGATTGAACATTTCAAATTTAATAATGGAAAAACTGAAAGTATAAAAATACATTACACTACTCTTGGCAATCCTGACAACAAACCAATTTTAATATTGCATGGTACAACTGGAAGTGGTAGCGCAATGTTAAATAATAGCTTTGGTCATGCATTGTTTGATAAAGGAATGCCATTAGATGCTGAAAAATATTTTATTATCCTCCCCGACGCAATAGGCACGGGTAAATCGTCTAAACCATCTGACGGTTTAAAAGGCGATTTTCCTCATTATGATTATACCGATATGGTTAATGCTCAATATCAACTATTAAAAAATAAGCTAAATATTGAGCATATAGCATTAATCATCGGTAACTCAATGGGAGGAATGAATACATGGAAATGGGTAACGATGTATCCTGATTATATGACAGCCGCTATTCCTATGGCTGCTACCCCTGCGCCAATGTCCAGCCGTAACTGGATTATGCGTAAAATGGTTATCAATGCTATCAAAGATGATCCCGACTGGAACAAAGGTTTTTATACCAAACAACCCGAACAGTTTCAATTAGTCTATAATTACTACAATATCGCAACTAATGGCGGTGACATTGCATGGCAAAAGCAAGCATATAATACGGAAGAAACAGAAAAAATATTAAAAGATAAATTAAACGAACGTGTTACGATGGATACTAACGATTTTTTATATCAATGGGATGCGGCAAGAAATTATGATCCAACCAAAGATTTAAATAAAATCAAAGCACGAATTTTAGCTATCAACTCTGAGGATGATGAAAGAAATCCAGCTTCGACCGATTTAATGGAAAAAGCCATACAGAAGATTCCCAATGCAAAGTACTACTTGATTCCAGCTTCTGAAAAAACTACCGGACATGGCACAATAATGATAGCGGACTAATGGAAAGCCCAATTGATTCTTTTTCTAGAAGAGAATAATTTAAATTAATAGTTGATATTATTTACTTATGAAGTGAATAAATACGCTTAACTATTCACTTCTTTCTTATTAAAAAACTCACAATTAACTAACCTAATATTATAAATAATATAACCATTTTTTAAACTTGTAATCTTTCTAATTTTTATCCGTGGATATTAAACGAATAAAGCCATTTGTTTCAACAAAAATTACTTACTTATATGGCAAAATAAATACGTTTAAATAATTTAAATTAAGTAAAATATTGTATAATTTAGGTAAGTGACAGATCAAAAATCATCAAGAGTAAAACGATAAAATGAAAAATAACGCCAAACAACCTACTTTTTACTTTCACGATTATGAAACATTTGGTATTAATCCAGCTCTTGATAGACCCGCTCAATTTGCGGGTGTTCGAACTGATGTTGAGCTTAATATTATTGAAGAGCCTTTAGTTATATATTGTAAGCTAGCACCAGACTATCTACCTAATCCTGAAGCGGTTCTCATTACGGGTATTACTCCACAACAAGCAAATCAAAAAGGAGTGAATGAAGCTCAATTTACCAAATTAATTCATCAAGCATTTAGTGAACCCAATACTTGCATTTTAGGCTATAATAACATTCGTTTCGATGATGAAGTGACCCGCAATATCCTTTACCGTAATTTTTACGACCCATACGCCTACTGTTGGCAAAATGGTAATTCAAGATGGGATCTTCTTGATGTAGTAAGAGCGTGTTATGCCTTACGACCTGAAGGTATTCATTGGCCAACCAACGATTCGGGTTATCCCAGTTTTCGGTTAGAACATTTAACCAAAGCAAATAATATTACGCATGAACATGCTCATGACGCAATGTCAGATGTGTATGCCACTATCGCCATTGCAAAATTAATTAAAGAAAAACAACCTAAATTATTTAACTACTTTTTTACATTGCGCAATAAAAATAAAGTTGCCGAACTTATTGATATAATCAATATGACCCCTCTGGTACATGTTTCGGGTATGCTGGGTAGTTATCGAGGAAATATGTCATTAGTATGCCCTATCGCTTGGCATCCACAACAAAATAATGCCGTCATTGTTTGTGATCTCACTGGCGATATTGATTCAATTATTGATTTACCAGTGAATATAATACGCGAAAAACTCTATACTAAAACTGAAGATCTTGAACTTGATGAGACTCGCATTCCATTAAAACTCGTCCATATTAACAAATGCCCTATCCTTGCACCGATAAAAACTTTACTGCCTGAAAATGCTAAACGATTTTCCATTAATATTGAAGAATGTTTAAACAAACAACAAAAGCTATTACAAAATCAAATTTTGTTGCAAGATAAAATGCGAGAATTATTTAGCTTAAGTCATGATTATCCGGCTAATACGGATGTAGATGCACAAATATATAATGGATTTTTGAGTAATCAGGATAAACTTTATTGTGAAACAGTACAAACAACGCCAGTAAAGTTATTAGATAGTTTATCTCTTAAATTTGAAGACCCTCGCTTAAGTACACTCTTTTTTCGATACAAAGCTCGAAACTTTCCTCAAACCCTAACTCATCACGAACAGATGATTTGGCAAGATTATTGTCGTGATAAACTAAATACGCCTAAGATTCAAGATTACATTTTAACTTTAGAATTACTTGCTGAAACTTATGTTCAACAACCCGAAAAATTAGCTTTGATAAAACAGCTTTATCATTACTGCCATTATTTAGTTGGATAATTAAAATTGAGGGGCGTATTATAGACGCCAAATAAAGCAGTCTGTTATTAACAATCAAACAAGTTATTAAATTTTAGACTATGAAACATTTTTTAGCTAAACACGCCACAATCAAACATCGATTATATTCTTTATACTATTCGTTGTTTAGTTATGGTCGCGGATTATTAATTTTAACGTTAAGTCTTTGGGTGGGTAATTTCATCTCTCAGCTCTTACCCATTATGATTCCTGGTAGTATTATCGGTCTTTTAACCCTATTCTTTTTATTAGCTTTTCAAATTATCCCTACTCGTTGGATAAAAAATAGCTGCAATTTATTTATGCGTTATATGACATTACTATTTATTCCTGCTGCAATGGGGATAATGGATAATTACACATTGTTATTAAATAATTGGTTACCCATCATTTTTGGAAGTATTGGTAGTTCACTGTTGGTATTACTATTAACAGCTTGGTTGACAGAAAAACTTCATAAAAAAACAGCCAAAAATTTCGATTTATCAGATAATAATGAGGAAAAACCACTATGATCTGGATGTTACCTTTAACTGTTTGTGTATTTCTGATTATTCGAAAAATTGCTTTCAAAATTAAAACACCATTATTTAATCCGTTAGTGATTTCGGTGATAGTACTTATTCCAATTATGATAATAAGTCAAACCAGTTATTCAGAATATGTTAGTAATGTCGATATTATAAATAAATTATTACCTTATTCTGTTGTCGCTTTAGCCTTTCCGCTCTACGAACTCATTCCACAAATTAAAGCCCGTTGGAAGTCAATTATCATTATTACCTTTAGCGCGTCAATTGCTTCAATGATAACTGGCGTCAGTATTGTATTTTGGTTAGGTGGAAATACCGAAATAGCTGCGTCGGTTTTACCAAAGTCAGTCACTACGGCTATTGCTGTGACGATTGCCAACAACGAAGGCGGTGTTCCATCAATCGCAGCCCTTTGTGTTATATTGGTTGGCACATTAGGGGGAATTTTTGGTCATCAAATATTAAATATAGCAAAAATAAAATCCGCTTCTGCTAGAGGATTATCAATAGGTGCAGTCTCGCACGCAGTTGGTACTGCTCGGTGTATAGAAGTTGATTATAATGAAGGCGCATATAGTTCTTTATCATTAGTATTATGTGGTATAATGACGTCTTTAATAGCTCCATTTTTATTTCCAATTTTAGTCTTTATTTTTAACTGGTTCTAACATGAAATTAAAAAAAATAATTAAAAGTTTATTTAGTCTTTGCTTCTTACTCATATGTGTAATTGCTGGCTTGGATTATTGGATAAGCTATGAAACCGCACCTTATATATACCACGATGTAAATAAACTGCCCTATCAAAACGTAGGAGTAGTACTTGGTACCTCCAAATATGTTCGAGGTGGTGGTAAAAATGTTTTTTATCAAAATCGAATTAATGGCGCAATATCCCTTTATAATCAGCATAAAGTCGATTATCTATTACTCAGTGGTGATGGTGAAGATTCTTTTCAAAGCTACAATGAACCCGTCACGATGAAAAAAGATTTAATTAAAGCGGGAATCCCTAGCGATGCAATCGTATTAGATTATGCCGGATTTAGAACATTGGATTCAGTTGTCAGAGCCAACAAAGTTTTTGACGCTAAAAGTTTTACAATTATTACGCAAGAATTTCATTGTGAACGAGCAATATTTATTGCATTAGCCCAAAACATTCAAGCACAATGTTTTGCTGTTCCTGCACCAGATAGTATGAAATTAGTCAGAATTCGTGAAACATTAGCTCGTGTTAGTGCCTTCATCGATCTCTATATTTTGAATAAAGAACCTAAATATTTGGGTCCTGTAATTCCTATCATATCTGAAAAATAATTAATTTTTAAATTTGAATATCATTAAATTTTCAAATTTTATCATAAAGATAAATACTAGATTCATTTAGAATACTATTTGTCTCATATTTTAGATTGCATTTTTATGCAAAAAAAAGTAATATTTAGTCAATTTTTTTAATTTAGCCAACATTTATAATGAATATTGAATTAAGCCATATTAACTGTTTTTATGGTACTCATCATGCATTGAAAGATGTTTCACTTAGTTATCCTCTAGGTGAAACCATTGTATTATTAGGTCAAAGTGGAGCAGGAAAAAGCTCTTTACTAAAAGTATTTAATTTACTTGAAATACCAACATCAGGTGAAATGACAATAGCTAATTCCCATTTTGATTTTTCCAAAAAAATCAGTGATACCACTATCAGACAATTACGTAAAAATGTGGGTATGGTTTTCCAAAACTATAATTTATGGCCCCATTTAACGGTACTTGAAAACTTGATTGAAGCACCTTGCCAAGTACTAAATTTATCTAAAAAAGAATCGACTGATAAAGCAATGTTGATATTACAACGTTTGCAAATTGACGAAATGGCAAATCGCTATCCTCTGCACCTTTCGGGTGGTCAACAGCAACGAGTAGCAATTGCCAGAGCATTGATGATGGAGCCACAAATTTTGTTGTTTGATGAACCTACAGCAGCATTAGATCCGGCTATTACATCACAAGTTGCTGAAATTATTAACGAACTTTCGCAAACAGGAATAACGCAGATTATTGTAACTCATGAAGTCGATTTTGCTCGTAAAGTCGCTTCACAAGTGATTTATATGGAACACGGTAAAATTATTGAGCAAGGACAATTAGAATGTTTTGCTCATCCTAAAACCGAAGAATTTAAAGCTTATTTATCACATTAATGATTATAAAATTGGGTGGAGATATGAAAAAAACTTTATTTGCTATTTTGCTTGCCAGCGTTGCATTGACGTCTCAAGCATCTGAAAATTTAACTATCGGTACAGAAGCCACTTATGCACCATTCGAATTCACCAATGACAAAAACGAAATTGTCGGGTTTGATATTGATGTGATCAACAAAATCTGTGAAGAAATTAACGCTTCTTGTAAAATTGTTAATCAATCTTTTGATGGATTAATTCCTAGTTTAAAAACGCGTCGAATTGATGCAGCAATTGCTGGGATAGACATCACGCCTGAACGTCAAAAACAAGTTGATTTTACAAAGATTTATTACGATGATAGCTCAATTCAATTTATTACATTGAAAGACACTTTAACAGATTTGGAACAACTAAAAGGTAAACGAATTGGTATTCAAAAAGGGACAACCTATTTGAAATATTTAAATGAAAAATATCCTGACGTTAAACCTGTTAGTTATGATAGCTATCAGTATGCGTTTTTAGATTTAAAAGCTAAACGAATCGATGCGATTGTAGCCAGTTCTTTCGTCGCGGGTGATTGGTTAAGCAAAGAAACGGATATTGTTGCTTTAGGTGACAAAATTACCGATCATGATTTTTTTGGAGAAGGCTTAGGTATTGCCTTACGTAAAGGCAATGATCAGTTAAGAGAACAGTTTAATCAAGCACTTGATAAATTAAAATCAAATGGTGAACTTGACGCCATCTATAAAAAATGGTTTAACAAATAGCTAATAAACTATCAAATTTGATATTATTGTGATCTCGCCGCTTAAAATGCGGCGAATTTATTTTTTAATTTAAATACGGTTTTTTTATGTCAGACTTTTTAGCATATGCAATGAACTGGATAATGTCCTCAATGGACGGTTTTATCGTGCCTTTAACAAAAGCAACATCCATCACATTGTCATTAGCTTTTGTATCAATGATTGTTGGTATAGTTTTTGCTTTTATTTTCACAATTCTAGAATCCGTTCCATTTAAACCTGTTGCATGGCTAATGTCTTTAATTAGCCTTACGATTCGAGCACTACCTGAATTATTAATTGTCGTTGCAATCTATAATGGTTTACCATTTCTTTTAATGGCACTAGATGATGGATTTGATATGTCATTGATATTTACCTCAGTTCATATCCAAATGCATATTGCCAATACTCAGCCCGATCCGTTTTTATGTGGTGTCATTGCATTATCGCTACTTTATGCAGTTTATGCATCCCAAACGCTCAGAGGTGCATTTAAAGCAATACCAAGCGGCCAAAAACAGGCCGCTCAAGTGCTTGGTTTAAGTAAATTTAGAACGTTCTTTCGTATTATCATGCCACAAATGTGGCGCCATGCTATACCAGGATTAAGTAATCAATGGTTGATATTATTAAAAGATACCGCACTAGTCTCAGCCATTGCAATCAATGATCTAATGATGCAAACCAAAACGATTATTGCACGAACTAATCAACCATTTCTATGGTATGCGATCGCAATGGTAATCTATTTGATTATTTCAATCTTAAGTCAAAAAGTGATTGAACGAATCGAAAAACGTGCAACTTATTTTGAACAACCCTCTTCTGCCAAAAGTTTGTAAGGTTAAATTATGTCTGATAATTTTGTTTATTATCTTAAAATCATCCTACAAGGTCTTCCTGACACGTTAAGTCTGGGAATTTTAGGTATTTTAACTGCGGGGCTTTTGGCTATCGTTTTTTCATGCTTATTATCACTTAATCATTTTGTATTAACAAAGGTAATACGTACCTATATTATTATCTTTACGGGGTCTCCCCTATTAGTTCAGTTATTTTTAATTTATTATGGACCTTCACAGTTTGCTTACTTTTTAAGCCAATTTCCGCGATTTTATGATTTCATATCTTCGCCTTGGTTTTGTGCTTATTTAGCTTTAACGCTAAATAGTGCGGCGTATACCACACAAATTTTTTATGGTGCTTTAAAATCTGTTCCACAAGGACAATGGCAAGCTTGTGAGGCTCTTGGTATGAATAAACGACAAACCTTAAAAATTGTCATGCCTTATGCTTTAAAACGAGCCTTGTCCACCTATTCCAATGAAGTCGTTTTTGTTGTCAAAGGCACCGCCTTAGCCTCGATGATTCCGGTTATGGATATTATGGGGTATAGCAATCAACTTAATGGTGATTATTACGATTTTTCAATATTTATTGTTGCAGGATTCGTTTACCTCTTGATAAATGGATTATTAAGCACCATTATGAGGATAATAGAGAAAAAAGCCCTCACATTTGAAAACTAATATGAGCCAATTTGATTCAACATCTTTTTTAAAAACAGTCCCACATAAACCGGGCATTTATCAGATGTTTAATGATAAAGAGACGATTATTTATGTGGGTAAAGCTAAAGATCTGAATAACCGACTAAAAAGCTATTTTAATAGTAGTAAAAAAACACTAAAAACGGATATGTTAGTTAGCCATATCCATCGTATTGAATTTACGATTACAAATACCGAAACCGAAGCCCTACTATTAGAACAGACTTACATTAAAAAACATCAACCACGTTATAATGTTCTTTTAAAAGATGATAAAAGCTATCCTTTTATTAAATTAAGTAAAGAAAGACATCCACAATTATCACTTTATCGTGGGGCGATTAATCGCAAAAAAGATGAGTTTTTTGGTCCTTATCCTAGTGGATATGCAGTTAAACAGATTTTAGCGCTATTACAAAAAACGTTTCCGATTAGACAGTGCTTGAACACCACCTATCGGAACAGAACTCGCCCCTGCCTGCAATATCAGATTAAACGCTGTTTAGGGCCTTGTGTGCCGGGATTAGTAAGTGATGAAGATTATAACGAACAAGTTAATTATGTGAGATTATTTTTATCAGGACAATCCGATCAGATCTTACAAAAAATCACTGAAGATATGCTAAAAGCAAGTAATGAACTCAATTTTGAAAAAGCAGCAGCATTACGTGATCAGTTACAAGCCATTAAACATATCAACGAAAAACAAGCCATTTACAACAATAATGATAATTTAGATGTTATTGGCTTCCACTACGAGTTTGGTATAGCCTGTATTTATGTCTTATTTATCCGAAATGGACAAACTTTTGGGCATCGTTCTTATTTTCCTAAAGTACCATCAAATACTGAATTGGAAGAAGTGATAGAAACCTTTTTAGGGCAATTTTATTTGCAAGGCAACCAAAATCGTAATATTCCGAAAAAGATCCTACTCAATTTTTCGTTGTCGGATAAACAACCCATGGAAGAGACACTGTCACTTATTGCTGAGCATCAAGTCAAATTGGTTGATGAGCCCAAAGGCGATAATTTAAAGTTACTCAATATTGCAACCGTCAATGCGCAAACTGAAGTGAAGAATAAATTATTAACCAATTCGACAAATAAACAACGTTACGATGCACTTAAAACCTTTTTGGGCATTGATAAAATCAATCGTATGGAATGTTTTGATATCAGTCATTTCATGGGGAAAAACACAATAGCCTCTTGCGTTGTCTTTGATGATAAAGGTCCGGTAAAATCAGAATTTCGCCGCTACAATATTACGGGTATTACCCCAGGTGATGACTATGCAGCAATGGAACAGGTATTAACAAGACGCTACAATAAAAAAGATCTGCCTGATGAAAAAATACCTGATGTTATTTTTATTGACGGTGGTAAAGGACAGTTAAACCAAGCTTTACAAGTATTTGAAGGGCTCAATGTCAATTGGGACAAACATCACCCTATTCTTGTGGGGGTGGCAAAAGGTGCTGAGCGCAAAGAAGGACTTGAAACACTATTTTTTGAAGCACATGGAACTGGACATTATCTTGATGACCATTCGCCTGCTTTATTACTTATCCAACAAATTCGTAATGCATCGCACGATCATGCCATTGTGGGGCAACGAAAAAAAGGGGTAAAACAACTCACCGATAGTGCTTTAGAACACATTGAAGGAATTGGTTCAAAAAGACGGCAAGCATTACTTAAACACTTTGGTGGTCTAAGAGAATTAAAAAATGCCAGTATTGATGAAATAGCACAAGTGCAAGGAATCTCTAAATCGCTAGCCGAAAAAATTTATTTAAATTTACAACAATAACACATTGAAAAATTATAATATTTCAGGCAACATAAGCATTAAGAAACCCCGTTTTTTAATTTTTGTTAATCTATTGATTAATTAAACAAAAAAGAGCTTATGTCACATGAAAATTAATCTTCCAACTATATTAACGTTATTCCGAGTTATTTTAATTCCTTTTTTTGTGCTGGCTTTTTATTTATTTCCAACTGAATGGTCTGGTTTTTTTTCAGCATTAATTTTTCTTATTGCTGCAATAACCGATGTGTTTGATGGTTATTTAGCTAGACGTTTAGGACAAACAACCAAGTTTGGGGCGTTTTTAGATCCAGTTGCAGATAAAATTATTGTCACAATAGCCTTAATTCTGATCACTCAATATTATCAAGCATGGTGGATTTCCATTGCGGCTATAATTATCATTTCACGTGAAATCATCATCTCTGCTTTGCGTGAATGGATGGCTGAGGTTGGAAAACGGAGTAATGTTGCGGTTTCATCTATAGGCAAGTATAAAACTATCGCCCAAATGACAGCCCTAACATGGCTCCTTTGGCGCCCTTGCGATATTGTAATATATGCAGGCCTTGTCGCACTATTTATTGCAACAGTTTTAACGTTAATATCAATGGTGCAATATTTATGGATTGCACAAAATGATTTTTTCGATAATCAATAGGTTTCCAAATGATCGTTTTAAGGCATAAATGATTAAAGCAATATGCCATTTTAAAACGACCTATTTTGCTGATTATTAATACAATGGTGTAATTTACATTCAGAATAAAGTTAAACATTAATCAATCAAACAATTTATCTAAAATTTCTATTGACTGAAAAGATAAGACAGGTAAAATGCACAGCATCCGAAACGCAATTACCTTTAGGTAACTAAGTTTTGAGCCCGGGTGGTGAAATCGGTAGACACAAGGGATTTAAAATCCCTCGGCCTTTTTGGCCGTGCGAGTTCAAGTCTCGCCCCGGGCACCATTTACTACACTTTTCTTATGCGGGAATAGCTCAGTTGGTAGAGCGCAACCTTGCCAAGGTTGAGGTCGCGAGTTCGAACCTCGTTTCCCGCTCCAATATCACATTCAATACAACCTATTGAAGTCAGAAAGGTTTAAATTTTGTTTAATACCTTACTTGTACTGAAATGAAATTTAAAAAATATATTTGTTTAAATACAACTATATTGTTAACGTTTATTGCAAATCAAATTATCTCCTCAAACCCAATTAGATTTTCCCAAGCGAAATAAAATCCACAATATGCTCGCATGCTCAACTACACTTTTTTCATGAAATGAATTCCTCATAAACAATGAGTGCATAATACAGTCCCCATGGTTTTAATCTTTTAAGACATTATTTTACTCAAACTTTGAAGTATCGGTAGCGCAAACACGGAGTCGATGGCCATCAGGATCATTTCCTACAAATGTGTATCCGAAATCGAGCATTTGGGGTTCAAGTTCAATTTTAACGTTTAGTTTTTTCCATGCAGAATAAATCGCATCTACATCATTTTTTGTTACATCACTAAATGACAACTCAAAACCACCATAATGATTAGGTGCCTTTGGTGTTATTTTATCAGCCTCTTGAAGTCCCAAAATAAAACCATCATTCAATAAAAATACAGCAAAGCCAGGATAAGTTTCAACAGGTGGACGCCCTAGTATTTTTGTGTAAAACTCTGTGCTAGCATCGACATCTTTGACATAAACAATAACGCTATTAGGTTTAAACATTTTTTCTTTCCTTTTAATGTGAAAATTGATTTACTTAATTTTAGTGATCAATATTATGATGTAGCATTGCTGACAACTGTATGTCATATTTAAAATTCAATCTAAATTATTTTGCAAACATAAAGCATGAAAATTAATCGTATAATTACTACTATCATGGTATTGCTACAAAGAGAAAAAATAACTGGTAAAGAATTAGCAGAAAAATTAAATGTATCATTGCGTACTATTTACCGAAATATACAAGTTATCGAGGGAGCGGGTATACCCATTATTACCTATCAAGGAAGTGCCGGTGGAATAAGTATTTTAAAAAATTATAAAATTAGTAAAGGTCTATTCACTAAAGAAGATGTCATTGTTTTATTAAAAGGCCTTAACTTATTATCCTCACCGGTTTTAAAAGAAAGTGAAAATTTAAGAACATTCGAGAAAATAAAGAGTTTTTTATCAGAACAAGAACTTGATGAAGTGACAAATAACTTAAATCAACTTATTGTTGATTTATCTCCTTGGTTTTGCAAACAAAATATTGATAACAAAATATCTATTATAAGACTGGCACTGAAAGAACAACTGCTTTTATCGTTTGATTATTTAAGTATTAGGAATAAACAAGCGACACGTTTAATTGAGCCATATAAACTTATTTTTAAGGAAAAAGAATGGTATTTACAAGCTTTTTGTCTAACTAAAAATGACTTTCGTGTATTTAAATTGTCAAAAATGTCAAACCTTAGAGAAACTAACACTAAATTTATTAGGCAAACAACGCCTGACGTATTCTCTTTATTCCAAACGGAGATGAAAAAAAAGATTTTTAAAATAAAATTATTAATAGATGAATCGCTTTTGGAACGTATTTTAGATTTTTGTGACGAAAAGATATTAAGAAATTAAACGAACAACAATATATTGTAAATTTTGACTTTATTGATGATGACCACAGTTATGGCATTTTGCTGAGCTTAGGTCATCAATGTATTTGTTTAGAGCCTGAACATATAAGTCACGAACTGGTTGAACGAGCAGAAAAAATAATTAAATCTTATAAAAAATCGGTCAATTCATTGATGTCAAATTATTCTATTAAATAACTTATCATCAATGAATAGTCTCGTACCATAAAATGGTAAGTCAAGGTCTAGTAATGAGTGGTTTGTATTGTACAATAACATGAACTAAAAAATTACATGCAAGTCTCCTATCACCAATCAAATGGATGAATCCAATAATTCTTACTCAATTCATTTTGGTAAACAGCCTTAAATAATGATGTCCTTTAAGAAAACAAAAAGATATCGTTTTTAGATGGACTGTTACTGACATTCAAAATTAGCAGGATTATTGGTATTACCCTCACCTTTGTAAACTGTTTTTTGTGGATATGCACATAATGGTCGTTGCAAAGTAAGATTACCATTCTCTATTTTTTTAGCTGTTAGGGTTTTTGGAGGTTGTTGTTTTTCGACCCAATTTACCAGTGATTCAAAACCATTGATCTGGTCTGCACCATCACCACCATTACAATGATCAACGCCAGGTGCCATATAAAGCTTAACAAATTCATCCGTGTGTTTCTGTCCCCCCATTAATTTTACAACGTGATTGTAATAATGAATCGTCCCTTTTGGTGGGATTAAACGATCATCCCAACCATGCCAAATAATCATTTTTCCACCAGATTTTTTAAACTGGCTCAAATCTGGGTTATCCGTACCCATAATAGGTCTGAATAAATCGACTGAATCATTAAAATAATCGACAAAGCTTTGGTAGTCCATGTTTTTCCAATCAAGATTTGGATTCTGAGCTATCCAATATTTAAAATAATCAACAGGGATTGGAAAAGGTTCATTACCAGCAAGTGCCTCTTGCGGTGCGGTTTTTTCCACACCAAACCATAAGGATTCTCCAAGTTGATTCGTCGGACCTTGCCAAATTTTTCGTAATGCTATAATTTCAGCATCATTAAAATTATGTTCTTTTAAAAAGTTATCAGAAATGTCTAATGCTGTTGGATCATTGATTATACCGTCTTTAATTCCATCTTGTTCATCAGCTAATTGAATTATTGCCTTTCGTAACATTATAAGTTTATGAGTGTCAATCGGATGCCCTAACTCCTTTTGCATAACAACTTGAGGCCACAATTCAGAAGGGATAAATTTGTCCCATTGAATTGCTGGTGCCACAATATAGATACCGTCATATTCAGCGGGAAATCTTTGCGCCTCCATTAATCCTTGTCGCCCACCCGTTGAACAACCATTCCAATATGAATAGTCAGCTGGTTCACCATAATAAGCTTGAATAATTTGTTTAGTTTTAATTGTCATTTCATGAACACTACGATAAGCAAAATCCACTATCGTATCGGCTTGTAACTGATTATTCTTGAATACAAAATCACCTTCAAACAGATTTCCGCTATGTCCGGTATCAGTTCCCACTGTAGCATACCCTTTTTTAACTGCCACAGCTAATTCGTCAAAAGGAATAAAACCAGCATATCCCCCTCCCCCAATGGCTTGTAAACGATGATTCCATTGAGTTGGCATCCAAATTTCAACATTGATTTTAGGTTGAATCACCAATTCAACCCGACAAATTTGAGGAAGATGAGATATTTCTTTTGTATCCGCATTGCGCAATGAATCCGCTAAATTAGACGGCGGCGTAAAACGATCGGCAATAAGTTCTGTTTTGATAATTTTAGCATCATCAAATTTAAGGTTTACTAATGCTTGGCAACGTTTGTTATCATTAGCGTTTGCAAAATTGAAAGTACCAAAACAGCTTAATATCGTCAAAAATAATAGACAATGTTTCATTCTTACCCATCTCCTTGTGAATTTAATCATTTTTTTAAGTTTACAGATTATTAGTATTTTTATAAATGATAATATCAGTTTTACAACGTTATAGTTAGGCTGAAATTTTGGTTAAGTTTATTGCTGTATTTTAAATTTATTTTATAGTTTTGATAATTAAATCATAATTTTTATGTATGCTTAATGATAAAAACAGCCTCGTGTTGAGGCTAATTTATTATTTAATTGATTAATTTGATTTATAAAAAATACTCTATATTCTTTGGCTCAAACCTTAATATTATCTATAATAGCGGCATTTTTATTACCGGTTGTTTGATCAAAGGCTACGGCATAATATTCATGATTAGGTCTTATTCTTAAACTCACTTGACCATTTTCATCTGTGGTATAAGTCATCATGACTTCTCCCGTTTTTCTTAAACAAAGCTGAATTTCGCAATGCGATAAAAGGTTACCCTCTTCATCTTTTACCTGTGCGACAACATCTTTACGATTAACTAGCCAATTAATAATATCATTGACCATCTGTATTGCTTCTTCTGTTAATGGTCGACTAAAAGGAAAACCAATAAAAGCACAATCGCTACCAAAAACCTCACCATTGACATTTAAACTGCCTTGGCGGAATATGGCGGTATTAATATAATAAGTACCATTATACATTTGATTGACTGATAAAATTTCAATTCCAAACTCTTTTTTTAAATCTTCTATTATCATAAATATTTCACCGCTTGAGCTATGTGCGATTGTTTCGTGTTTTCGATCACTTGTTAATACGTCACTAACATTGATTATCCTATTTAAATTTCCACTTGAAAAATACATAGGGTTTTTGGCCATTCCCAGTGACATAATACTGCCCGTACTATTTCTGGTTCCACCTGCTATAACTGGAATACCCTTTTTAGAGCAGTTTTTAATGCAAAATGATGTGGTATATTCTGTTCCATTTCGATAATCCATAATTAAATCGAATGTCGATAAATACTGTTCATTGTAATCTGTCGAGCTTGCTATACAAAAAGTAATGTCATGATATGGATTTAGTGCATCTATCATTGATTGCACTCTTATAAGTTCTTCGCTGCATATAACAATTTTGGCCATTTTGACCTCCTTAATAACGTAATTATGAAATTTAATGCATTGAAAAAAACAATTAACCATTCATTGAAAATCTATTATTAGCATGTACAAGTGATTTTTAGTTCCAAACGTCGTTTTAATATCGTGATAAAATGAATGGTTAAATTGAGAAGTTATAGTTGGTTAGATTAGAATTTCGGTTTTAAGTATTATTTAAAATTATTTAATAGGTTAATTTTATGGGACTTATATTGATATGTTATTATTATGATTAATCAAACTTTGATATTATCTATAATTACTGCATTTTTCTTACCATTATCTTTATCAAATGCAATGACATAGTAGCTTTGTCCAGAAAATACTTCAGCAGAAAATAAACCGTCTTCATTACTTGTTATTTCCGAAACTAATTCTCCTGTTTTCTGATCATATATTTTTACCTCTCTTGAGATTGGTTGATCTGTTTCATCCACCACTTTCCCCGATAGGGTTGTATAATTTTGAAAACAAAAATTAATAGCATTATCGAGCATTTTTATCGCATTTCTTGTTAAAAATTCACGATCTAAGAATGACATAAAAACACAATTTGCGCCAAAAGTTCCCCCATATGTATCGACCGTTCCTTTTTTAAATTGTGCACAAATGATAAAATCATCACGGTCATGATACATGGCACACAGTGCTTCACCCCCAGGTGCCATTGAAGAAATAGGAAAGGACGAACACCATGTTGGTTTCAAATAAGGGGCAAAACCCAATTTAGGGATCTTTTGTGTTATTAAAGATATTTTCAATGGTCTTAAGTAATTCCAATCATTAACTTGATGTTCATTTTGATCAAACATACCTAAATCTTTAGCTAAAGAAACTGTCGATGACGTCCCTTGCGCTACAATTGCAGGAATACCATTATCCACGCATTGTTTAATTACCTCTTTACGCGAATATTGGGTTGTTGATACGATTAAATCGTAGGTCATCAATTGATTATAAGTGATACTGTTATCTATCAGATAATCAACTTGGTGACCTAACCCATCAAATACATTCTTGATGTCTTTTCGATAGGTGCTAGTAGATATAATTGCTATTTTTGCCATAATTTTTCCTATTTAATTTTGACTAGTAGATTATTTTTATCAATTGCTGATTGTTCTTCATGAATTTTAAAAATTAAGTCATTATAAAGTTCAATCGAATGAGAAAATGGTGTAAAACAATAAATATTATCGACAATACTTGATATTTGAATATCTAGCGTTCCCTGAAGATATTCAGAAACATCCAATTCAAATGTAGTAACATCAATAATTTGATCTACAATTATTCTTTTATTGAGTTTGATGGTCAGATGATATTTAACACCACTTTCTGGTGTAATATCGCTTTCATACCATCCAATAAGTTCTCCTGATGTTTGTTGAAGTCGATTTCTCGATGACCATTTGATGTAGAGTTGGTCGGTACTGAGTTTATCGGGAAAATAAAAATTATTTATCGTAACATTTGCAGGAGGATAAGGTTTTGCAGCTCGACCTTGAATATTAATCATTGCACCTGTCGCTAATGAAGGATCTAATGAATCAGTAGAAGTATTTGTAATAATTCGGCAATCAACTTTATCACCTTGATAATATTCATCACTTTTTAATGATAATTGTCCCCCACAAAAATAGACTTTACTCCCTTTTTCATGTTTTTCTGGTAATGTGTCAAGACACCCTCTTTTGACGGTCAGCTGATTGTTAGAAAAAGATTGAACATATAAAATTTCGTTTCCAATCAAGATCCAGTTATAGTCTTGTTCTGGTGGATTAAAGTTGAGTGTAATAATTGATGTAACTTGATCAAGTTCATGCTCTATTAATCTCATTTCACAATCTATGATATTTTCTGGATTCTCAAAAGTATTCGAAAGAGATGTAACCAACTCACTATGAAAAGTCCCCTCAGGTGGCGATGCAATTGTTGCAGCTATTTGACCGATCGACTTATCATCTTGAATCATAAAATCAACTTCTCTTTGCCCGTAATTATAAACCAGTTCATAATAGGGACATTCCATAATAGCGTAATGTTCAGCTGGTTTAGCTAAATTTATATCGGTTGTGGGTATAATGACGGGTTGATTACTTACCACTGTCGATGATGGCAATGAAAACACATCTCTCATGCATTCAACGGTAACTTGATTACTTTTCTGAGTACCGTAATCAAGTGAAGTTACACGCATTACGGCTTTATTTAGCCCTAGCTGTGGCATATCCAATACAAAAACATCACCACGATTAAGCATCCTTCCGTCTAAATTAAGGGTTAATGAAACAGAAGCTAAATCTGAAGATAATGCGGCTAAATCACGAAGTGCTAGTCTAGAAGCTAATGAACGATTGTAAACCATATCATAAGTAACAGTCGTATTATTTTCACGTCCAGCCATCAAAATTAAAGCATCATCCCGAACAGTCACCGAGCCTTGTTTATAGTCATTTGTTCTGTCTATAAAATTGACGGTAACCGAGTTAATCATCTCAGTGATGATATTTTTTTTAATATCGGAAATTTTGACTATATTCGTTTTATCAAAAAGAGGTAATTTTTCAATATGGTAGTCATTTCGAATTACTTTTATTTCAAATTGATTTGTTTTAGCATTTTGATATAAAACACAGTTTGCAGTATTTTCAATATTTTTCTTCAAATCTTCAAACTTACTTTGATCATTCCATATATAAGAAAGACCAAGTTTTTCTCGATAAAAGAGATCAGCAGCTTGTCTAAATGAATCTTCGTTAATGCTGTTCTTGATTAGGCTCGAATTAAAACCATTTTGCTGATTAAGTACTAATTCTCTTAGTATGTGAGCGGGATTCATATCTGCATTGAGATTATTGATTGCATTCATGATGGTATCATAAATAATGTTCGAATCGGTTCCCTTTATTACTGGTATCCCATCTTCTGGCGTATTATCAATTTTTGAACTTAATGATTTATTGGTATTATCAACATTGATACAAAATATATTGACATCATGTTCATCTTGTTCATTAAATTGACCTTTTTTATCAATCATATTATGAATTTCTTCATTTTTGATATGGTCAGCGTTTTCAAGTTCACCATCACTAACAAAAATACAACATCGATTCATTGTTTGATTGAATGTGTCTTTAAAGAAATTTATAGAATGAGATAACACATTTTCAAGATTTTCTCCGCCAACAATTTTTAAATTATCAATAAAAGATAAAAGACCTACAATATCGTTTTGAGAAACTTTTCTAACTAGTTTTGTTTGTGGATTTCCGCCTTGATAAGTGGTTATCAGAATATCTAATCTTAATGTCATCAAATCGATTGAAGTTGAAAGATTTTGTATAGCACGTTTCATCGCTGATTTAAGTGCTTGGATTCGCCCTCCACTCATACTCATTGAAGTATCCAATATAAAATGGATAGCTGTATTTGCACTTCCATTTTCAGTTTTTATCTCTGCTTTACTGTCATACCATTGTCGTGTTTTTTTGGAGTCTTGATAATGTATACGCTGAACAACTGCCGAAATATCTTTCATATAAGGGTTATTTCCCCAATAAAATTGTCGGAATACAAGACCCGCGACATGACGATAAGCCGGTACAATAGCTGATAATTTACTTGCCAAATAACTATTTCGATTATGTTGATGATGACCTGAATACACATCAACTGTACCTGATACACCACCTTCCCTTTTGTCACCACCGAATAATCCTTGTTTATTTATGGCTATTTGTCCATCTTGCACAGCACCTCGCCATGCTGTCCTGTCTGCTACGCTAATATTAGTCAATTTATCTATAGTGCCTTGACATAAAACCATACTGACTCCAGCGTAATATTTATAACCTACAGTTTGCTTTTTCTTACTTCCGCCCATGTTCTACGCTCCGCATGTTCTATAACTTGATTTGCCATTGCATCATTGGTTGATTTTAAAATTTCAGCATCTATGCCTTCTTTCAAAAATTGGTTCCAATCGAGTCCATGACGTTTAAAAAACTCCCGTCCACCACGACTACATTGTTTTACTGCAATCATATCGTCTCTGGTTACAATTATTTTCATTATTTTTTGCCACCTTTTTTTCTAATAGCTGACGTTTTTTTATCTCCAATCCAGGTATAAATTGGATTGGTTATCTTAACGGTACCAAATACAATGGGTATTCCCGTTCCTTCTGTTGAAGTTCCCGTTTTAAATTCATCAGCTTCTATTTTTTGTTGATTTGCTTTGCCCTTTGAAGACACCATCCCAACGACCATTCCAACAACAACAGCAACTAATGCAGAAATTAAAAAAAACATATTTCGCTCCTAAACAATTGAATTACCGTTATTTAACGGTTCTAAAGGTAAATAAGGAAATCCACCATAATTGATGGTGTTATTGAATGAATGACAAGAATTTAGGGTTCTTAAACAACCTTTGTACAGCGTAATTTGTAATATCCCTTTATTTAAATTGTCCAACAATTGCTGATTTTTTCTGATTAGGACTATTGATGATTGATTATGTTCTTTAATAAACGTCTGTTCGCCTTCAGGCGTCCTTAAAATACCTGCCGTGAAATAACCATTTTCAATTTCACGTTCAAATTCAACCGTGACGATATCATTTTCATAAGCTAACACAGTGCCTTTTACCTTAAAATCCTCTCTATTTAGACCACAATGTTCGCCATAAAGAGAATAACGACAATTACGCTGAATTTTTTCATTTACACCAGTTTGCCCTGAGCGTGTAATCAATAATTCAAATGTCATCACCATCTCTTTTTCTGATGTTGATGTCTGAGTTAAACGTCCACTCCATGACATAGTAGTCATATTTTTTTTATCGAGAATATAGATATCAACAAGTAAATGCTTCGTGATATCCGGGTTTATCCATGATTTCACGACTTCATTAGTAATTGGCATGGTTATATCAATTTTATTTTTGGAAATAGCGGCATCCCGTTTTATCGCTGTGCGATTGATGGACTCCTTTTTATATGTCTGATTATCAATATTTAGTTCACGCATACCATTGGTATAACGATATGTATTGATTCCATCATTAAAAACATATAATTCAGCTTGTTTAAAAATATTGATCATCGAAAACCTCGATTATTGGAATGTTAGATTGAGCTTGTAAATAGTTATCGTATTCAATTTGTATATCATCGGTGTCAAAACGACATAACATTAAGTGACTAATTTTTGTTATAGGCTTAGTGATAACTTGATCAATCGTTAATTGAATACTTTTACCCGTATTTTTAATATTGATAATTTTCACATACGAAACACTATCTGGATGAAATAATGCTAAATATTTGAATGATGGGTTAAATGATTGATTTTCTATATAAATCTTATCGCCTAATATATGTGTTTTAACAAGATTTTCATCGTTATCACATAACCAAAATGCGTTAAGTTTTCCTTCGATTCGATAAATAAATTTTTTAAAAGCCTGGATTTCTTTCAGTCCATCAAGGTAAAAAGTCAAAGATCGAGACAGCTTTGAATATTGCCAATTCTCAATTCGGGTAATTTTACCTAGATCATAATCAACAATTTCAATATCTTTTTGAATTGTTGATTCATTAACTCCATAACAATTATGCAATACTTCTAATCCAAGATACTTGATACCATAATTAGCGCCGCTGCTAAAATTCAATTCATGACTTAGTTCAACACTAATATCTATTTGACTTTCATACCCTGAAGTCGTGTATTTAGTATTAGTAAGATAACATGGCATTAATGGAAGAATATACGCTGCTTTATAATGATAATTTATCGGTTTTATATTGACCTGCTTTTCAACAGGAACTCTTTTTTTTAATTCAAACACTAATTTGGTTTTTTTGGGTTCTATGAAAACAAATTCTAATGGCTTTTGTTTTGGTAATTGTAGCCATTCATTTACTTCACTATGTTCAGCATTCTGATAAATCAAAAACTTATCACCCACTTTTTGATTTAAGATATTAGGTATAGTTTTCTGACCTAATTCTAGTTCACCAAGATATATTCCTGACAACCAATCTGGTATCAACCATATCTCAGTAAAATTATTTCTGAGTGAATTTAAATAATAGTTACGATTATGAATATGAGTTAAAAATGAGTATTCATAAGAAACTCGTGGTAAAGCACGTAAACCTATTCTGTGCTCTCTACCGTTTTTTGTTTCGATGATATCAGTTAGCCAGGAAAATGTTTCTTTAGCCCCTTTTATGGGTTGTTCTGTAATGATATTTGACATGTTGGCCTTCTTTAAAATAAGAATTAAGCAATTTTTGATATGTTGACAATGGTGAAAGGCTAGCTAAATGCGCTTTTGTTAATTTGTTCTTGAATGTTTATAAAGAAAAAGCGCCAATTGAGGCGCTTAATTTTATTAGTTACTCAAGTTTTAAATCCACTTTGATCTTATAACTATATGATTTGGGATTTTCAATTTTGATGCAATTTGGTCTTACTTAGACATTTTAATTAACAAGCTTTCACTATTGTTGCTAGTTCATCACCATTTTCTCGATTTATTTGCATTATTCGCTTGACACCTTCTTGAGTAGATAACCATTGCTGTGCACTGTCATTGTCATTGACTAAAGCAATATTAATGATTGGGGCAATAGTTTGTAAGCTACTTTCAGCTTTTTCAGATGTTGAACTTTGATTCGTAATTTGAGGAACTTGTATGCTACTCATATCTCCTCGTTGTAAGGCTTCAAGGTTATTAACCCCTATTCGTTGCGTTGCTGACGCATTCATCACAAATTCTTGACCATGTACTAGACCTGCTACCTGAGTTCGTGCCAGGTTCCCCGTATAACCACCTTTCATAAAGCCTGTAGATTGAGATCGAATGGCTGCGACATTCGCCATACCGGAAGTAATAGCCGCCGCCGCAGCTGCTGCACCCAGAGCCGGGCCTATATAAGGAATACCTGCCATTGATGCATAGGCAGCATTAGCAGATTGATAAGTATTTACAATGGCCTGTGCAATCGCTGCTGCTTTACCAACTTTAGCCATCGTAGCATTATTTGAACTTTGTAATTTTGCCACATTGCCAAAAAATTTATCTGCCTGACTTAAAATAACATCATTTTGTTTGGCCCAAACTTGTGCTCTTAATGATGCGGCAACCGACTGATCAAGATTGAATTTTTCTGTAAGAACATTTATTTGATCATACATCGATTGATATTGTTCAATCTGCAAACTTAATAAGCTCCAAGAGTTTTCGAACATTCCTGTAAATGGACTTCGACTATCTGTGTTCAACACGTTGATTATTTCATTATCATCTAATTCGGACAGACTTAAAGCATTAACCAAATCACCAAAATCTTGTTGCTTTTGTTTTTTTGAATTGTTCTCTAAGCCGTCTTTAATCGCAAGTATTCTCAAATATTCCTGATTCAATTCGATTGTTTTTCTTAATTCAGCATTTTGCTGTTGATTTAATATTAAACCTTTATTCATCAGATCTAGAGTGATACGATTAAATTCATTTTCTATAGCCCTTTCTTGAGAAGAGAGTTTCATCAGTTCCCATGTTCGCTCTAACTCTTTATTATAATTACCAAGTGGATCTATTGATTCATCATATTGCTGATTCAATAATGTCATATAGTCATTGTACTCATTTTGACTAATTGCTGCTTTTTGATAGATGCCTGCCAATTCTGATTGTTTTTTGTTGAATTCTGTTAGTTTATCATTTATTGGATTTAACGAACTTAGTAAAAGTTGTTCATCTGGAGTTATTAATGTGTTATCTGTATTTTTAGCTGTTGATTGATGTTGTGCTATCCCTGTATTTTTTGTTTTTGTCGTCAATGTATTGAAATTTTCATTTGGATTCTTCAATACTTTTGTACGATTTATTACAACCTCAAAGCTTTTTAATATTTCGTTACTTAAGTTTTTAATACTATCTTCAGCTTTCTTAAACGGATCTGTATTCCAACTATTTTTTAACAATGTTTTTAATTTGTTTAAATTTACTCTTGCTGAAACTGAAGCACTATCGATACTTTTTAGCTTTGTTTTGATTGAGGTAGGAATATTCTCTGAAAACTGTATTGTTTCAATTGGCATATAAACCCCTTTTTTGCCTGAATATAATCAAATTGAGGTACAATCTTTATTAACTGATAAGTCTGTCTCTCATGTTGATATATTTTTAAAGCGCTGATTTAAATTATTTATAGGTAAACTTTTTACAAAATAGTAGTAGTTATACAAGTTCATTTTAGCCTTATATAACCACTCTATTTTCAATAAAAAATTTAATGAACTAAGCTTAATAAAGATAAATAATCATCTACTTTTAAAAAATGTTACTTAGTTTTTTGATTTAAAAGCCCGATTAACATGTTTTAAATTTACCTTATCCATTTCACGTATTAGATAAACAAAATCATTCGTATCTTCATTATCTAATTGATAAAACCGAGCGTATTCAATGATTGCTAACCATGAAATAGGTGTTGGGCCCATTGAATGTGAACGTGTCGTATCTAAATCGAGAAAAGCTTGATAGTAAAATTCAAGATGTTCGTCAAGTTCGGGTTTATTTTTGATTTTATCTGGAATTGCTTGTCCCATTTGTTGAGACATTCTGATGATATCTTCGTCCTTTCCATTCATATCAAGTTGATATTCAAGGACTTCAATTAGTTTTTTATATCTTTCTCCAGCTCAACCGTTTTAAATAAATCAATATCACTTGCTTGTGCAATTAAATCATTGAATAAATCTGGCAACTGAGTTAAGAGCTTAATTGCATTGTCAGAAGTGAACGGTATAATTTTATTGTCACGTCCTTGTATGTTTTCCCAGCCTCTTAGTACACCACCAACAAAAGCTTGCATCGAAATTTCAATGACTTTATCTTCTGGCAAAGAATCTAACTGTATTTGTCTTTTGTATTGTTTAGTTAGTTTTTTGATTAACATTGAGTATTTAGAATTTACGCCTCCCATTCGGGCTAAATAGAACGTTGGAATTGTTCCATCTTTATTGGCTCCATAAGTCACTGGAACCCCATCTTTTTCTTTATTTCTATCTGTTTCAAATTGTTCAAATAAGCTCATTTTTTTCTCCTAAAAAGCACAATTATGATTAATATAATTAAACGTTAACATATGGCATGGCTGAATCAGGAAGGTATTCAAATGTTTGATACATCATTGTGTAACCATGTTTGTTTTCCGCCCCTGTTTTCTCAAGTGGTATCGTAATTTTCTGATCTTTTTCTATATTAGGCATACCACCACTTAACGCTAATAAAGGAATGTCAAAAATGACACCTGAATTTTCCGCAGCTAAAATTGTCGAAAAGCCAACATCTGCGTTGTTTCGAATCGCTTCTATCGCATCAACTGAAGAAAAGTATGCGGTAATTGATCCGGTTACACTAAAATTACCAACAGATACATCAAAGCTTCCTAAAATTCCAAGTCCTTTAACTCCTGTAACACCATTAGAAATAGCTAAACTGGAATCAGTAACATAAGCAAATAAAGCACTTGGTGTTGAACTTTTGGTATCATTGATACTTAATTTTTGTCGATAAATATTAGAAGTTGCGTTAAAAGGTGATGATTTATCACATTCTAAACGTTCACCTATAATTCGATCCTTCCCTTTTTTCGTGAAAGAATTACATCCAACATAATTCAAATCTGCAGTAACATATTGCGCTGAACCCATATTAATGGTTAATTCATTTGCAACTGCCCCATTTACGTATTGGGCTTGAATTTCGTTATTAACTGAACCGAGTGTTCGTTCAAAACAATAGGTTTTTTTAACAATTTTATTTTGTTCTTTTTCATTTTTAATTACCGTTCCAAAATAGATTTCTAATTTAATATTAGCACCGGTATCATTTTCAGGCACAAAGTCGGTATCATCAAAAGTTATTGTTTTCGCAGTAATTTCGGTTATTCTTGCCCAACCTCTATTTTTTGGAAAATAAGAGTCCGATGCATCACCACCAACCCAAATCCATTCACCTTCAATTAATCCGAGTTTAGTTAAATCAGTCGAAGTGGAAACCAATTTAGGTAATGTTCCTTTTTTAACTTCCATTGAACAACTACCTGAGCTGAATTTAAAACCTACCGCAGAAATTTTTGCGCTTGCTGGCGGATTCAATTCTTCTAGCTGTGGTGTACTTGAGTTAGTAGAAATATTGTTTTCAGAGCAAGAAGATACAATTTTTAAACCATTGTTTGCAAAATTGCTAAACCCTGAAGCATGAATAATCGTGCCTGTCAGTAATTTTTGCGGTAATTTATTACTATCTGGAAAATTATAACCTTTTGATACACTCTTAATAGGTAATGTTTTACCGCTAAGTGATTGAGTTGTAAATTTTTCTCTTGCTTCTGCAAACATGAAGCCTCGCATTAGCCATGGAAAAATATTTTTAGTCATATCAAGGCTAAAACCTGCTGAAGCATCAATATCAACAATTTTACCCTTTTGATTTTGTCGTGAAGGATTGATCGTTTCTCGCTGTAGTAAGGTTGTAGAACCGCCGAAATCACTATAGCTATTTACTTCGATACCATGCCAAACAGGATTGCTAGGAAGTATTTTTAAATCATCTTCTTCTGCGATGTATAAACTTGTAACATTACTGTCAATTGTTTTTGTTGTATTCATATTAGTTCCTAATTAATTAAATGTTTTAGTTGTATTTGCAAAATAACAATTGAAAATATTGCT
Source organism: Gilliamella sp. CG13 (assembly GCF_046635805.1). Classification (NCBI taxonomy): domain Bacteria; kingdom Pseudomonadati; phylum Pseudomonadota; class Gammaproteobacteria; order Orbales; family Orbaceae; genus Gilliamella; species Gilliamella sp. CG13. Next base: position 38,298 of record NZ_JBIDFM010000001.1, on the reverse strand, counting down.
ATTTTGCGGTGGTTGATTATCAGTATTTCTAAATAAATCGTTAGAATTGAGGCTATCAATTCATCTAATATACTGATGAGATTTCTGATTTAATTTTTTGAGATTGTATTATTAGAAAGTTGTTGAGAGTTTGAATAAACTCACGATGGAGATGATATTTAAGGTTTAAATCTAAAAATTGAAAACGTTACTTATGTTAACTTAAAAAGTTGTAAGAAAAGATATAACATCTTTTTTATACTGATGACACTGTTAGTAAGATAAAATTAATTATTTGTTTACGTTTTTTGAAAACCTCCTTTTTAAATAATTTGGCATTGATCATATAAAAAATAAATCTGAAATATTTTATAAACTATTAATTTCATTTCTATCAACTAAAAAACGGGAAATTATTATTTTAGTAACCCATTAATGTTTTCGAGTAATAAAAAAGCCCCACTATTTATAGCGGGGCTTTAAATAAAATTATCTTAGCTTAGGTTAATTATACAGCAAAAATGTACGGTGTCAATTAATCAGGCTAAATTATCGGTTTTATTTAATTAAAAATACATATATCTCATTAACATAAAATAGATAACTATATGATTATAAATATATTAAATTAATAAAATAATTTTTTAAACATAAGTTCAATTTTCGTTTATGCTAAAAATAAATTGCCGATAAAGCTCACTTTAATAATTTTTAATGATTCAACTTAAAGTTCTAACTTTCGAATCAAAATTGATAAAAAAGATGGATGCTTTTACGATTAGATATGGATGACTTAATAAATAATGTTTTTTTGAACGTTTATAAATTTGCTTGATTCTTATGATGGTGGCCCCTACTGGACTTGAACCAGTGACCAATCGATTATGAGTCGACTGCTCTGACCAACTGAGCTAAGGGGCCTTTAGTGATGTGCTACTAAGTTAGTAGGGTTGCGATTATAATAGACTTAAATCGATTTTGCTATAGTTAAATGCATAAATTAAGTCGGTTTGCTTATTTCTTAATCTTTAATCTATTGGATACTTTGGATTTTAATAACTGATATTTTTAAACCCATTAACCTGTTACAATGTTTTAGGTTATAATTAATGTTCTGTTGTTCTAATGGCTGAGGAAATATTATGTCTTGCAAAAAATTATTATTAGTTAGTTTAACAGTGTCTACAGCGTTATTTTTAAATGCATGTAGTAATTCTCAATATGAGCTTACCCAAGCTGGGCGTCAAGTTCAGTTTGTTGATACTAAACCAACGGCTAATTGCCAACTGTTAGGTAAAGCAGAAGGACGTCGTGGAACATTTTTTTCTGGTACAAAAACACATAGCGAACTGATACGTGATGCTGCATCTGATTTGATGAACAAAGCTGCCACTATGGGGGGAAATGTGATATATGATGCTCAAGATGCATCATTACAATATATCTCAGATGTTGCTCCAACTGATGCGGTTATGGTTGGTGATGTTTATCGTTGTAATTAAGATTGATTAAAAGGGGAAGTACTCCCCTTTTTTATTCACAAAATAAATTTTAATTATCCATTTTGAGCTTCAAATTGTTTCATAAACTCAATTAAGTAATTCACACCTTCAATATCCATCGCATTATAAATTGATGCTCGCATTCCACCGGCAATACGATGCCCTTTTATACCAATAATATTGGCTTGCGTTGCTTCACTGACAAACTTTTTATCTAACTCTTCATTGGGTGATAAAAACGTTACATTCATGATGGATCGATTATTTTTAGCCACAGTGTTTCGATAAAAGTCTGACTGATCAATAAATTGATAAAGTTGTTGCGCTTTAGCATGATTGCGTTTTGCCATCGCTTCTAATCCGCCAAGTTTTTTAATCCATTTAAAAACTAGACCTGACATATACCAAGCAAAGGTTGGCGGAGTATTAAACATAGAATCGTAATCGTTCAACACTTTATAGTCTAAAACGGAAGGCAGAATAGATTTAGCATGACCAAGAAGATCTTCTCGGACAATAACAATGGTAATTCCTGAAGGACCTATATTTTTTTGGGCACCTGCATAAATGATACCATAACGGCTAACATCAATAGGTTGAGATAGAATACAAGAAGAAAAATCAGCCACTACAATTTTATCGTCAAAATTAGGTTCTTCAAATATTTCGATACCATCAATGGTTTCATTTGGGCAATAATGGACATATGCCGAATCACTATTTAAATACCAATCAGACATAGGTTTAACTGATGTAATTCCTGCCTGTTTAATAACAATATTTTGTTCGATAACATTGCAATATTTTTTTGCTTCTTTAGCTGCACATTCACTCCAATATCCACTATTGATGTAATCAGCACTGGTTTTATTCCCTAAAATGTTTAAAGGAACAGCTGCAAATTGTGCGCGAGCCCCACCCTGACAAAATAATATTTTATAATTATTGGGTACTTTTAAAATATCACGCAAATCATTAGTTGCTTCAATCGCACATTGATCAAACTCTTTGCCTCGATGACTTAATTCCATCACCGAAGCGCCCGTATTTTGCCAATTTAATAATTCAGCCTGTGCTTGTTGTAAAACATCAGCAGGTATTTTAGCCGGACCTGCACTAAAGTTATAACTCTTACTCATTGCAATTCACTTTAATCCTTCAAAAAATAGACATACATTTTTACACTGTCTGGCAAGATATACAATCAGATTTTTATCAAGATTTTTTGAATAATCGCCGTCAAATTTGTTTTGTATATTTGATAAGATTATTGAGTAATAAAAACAGTGATAATATAAAAAGCCAGCAAAATACTGGCTCAACAGGTGGGATGAGCAATTAAATTGCTAATTGTCGTTTAGCATTTTCAATCGCCATTTTTACTTGGTCTGGTGATACGCCCCCTTTTGCACAACGTTTGGCAAGACACGATGCTAAAGACAAAATTGGGTAAACATCATTGTCGATTACCGAACTAAACGCTTTTAGTTCTTCTAATGAGAGTTCTTCTAAAGCTTTTTGTTTAGCGATAGCACCGACCACGGCCTCACCCACAATATGATGGGCTTCACGAAATGGTATACCTTTAGCAACTAAATAATCTGCCAGTTCAGTCGCATTTGAATAGCCTTGTTTGGCGGCTTCTCGACATCTATCATTATTAATTTTAATATCTTCCAATACTAAAGCGGCCATATCTAAGCATTCAAGCCATGTATCTAGAGCATCAAACAGATGTTCTTTATCTTCTTGTAGATCTTTGTTATAAGCTAGCGGTAATCCTTTAAAAGTGACCATTGCACCAGTTAAAGCCCCCACAACTCGTCCGACTTTTCCTCGAATTAACTCTAAAGCATCCGGATTTTTCTTTTGAGGCATCAATGAAGAACCCGATGTAACACGATCAGACAATTCAACAAAATTAGCTTCACCGCTATTAAAAATAATCAAATCTTCTGCAAAACGTGATAGATGTACCATACCAATTGAAGCGTTATTTAATAATTCCAGAATATGGTCACGGTCAGAAACAGCGTCTAAACTGTTATTTGTTGCTTGAGCAAACCCTAACCAGCTTGCAAGCTCCTCCCGATCCATTGGATAAGCGGTACCGGCTAGTGCCCCACTACCTAATGGACTCACATCCAAACGTGTTAACGTATCTTGTAAACGGCTTACATCACGCGTTAACATCTCATAATAAGCAAGGCACCAATGCGCAAATGTAATGGGTTGTGCTCGTTGTAAATGGGTGTAACCTGGCATCACAGTCTCTTGATGCTTGTCAGCCGTATTAACTAAAGATTGTCTTAAGTGATTAATGGCTGAAATCAACTGTTGAATTTCATATTTGCACCATAATTTTAAATCGGTAGTAGATTGGTCATTACGACTTCGTCCTGTGTGTAATTTTTTACCAAGATCGCCCACTTTTTCAATTAATTTTTGTTCGACCCAACTGTGAATATCTTCAGCATCACTTTCTAAAATTTGATGAGGATTGTGTTGAACACTGACTAATAATTCATTTAAGGCTTTTTCGAGTTTTTTTTGCTCATCATAGGATAAGACACTAACCGTGACCAATGCTTTAGACCAAGCTATAGATCCAATAATATCTTGCTCAGCAAGACGATAATCAAAGCGCAAAGAATCATTAAAATGTTTAAAACGTTGATCTGCTGCTTGGCTAAAACGCCCACCCCATAATGCCATACCTACCTCAAATATTTATTAATCAATTTTAATTGCTAAACAATCTGAATTTATTGTTCTTATTTTGTATAAAATAGCTAACAGACTATAAAAGAGATATATACAGGACATAGCCTATATATATCTTTTATCTCACTTATCTAGATCAATATCAAAAAATTACTTTTCCGATTTTTTTGTTGTTTTAGATTTAGTTACTTCTTTGGTTGCTGCTTTAGCTTTACTCTCCGTTTTTACCTTTTTTGGTGAATCAGATGTTTTTGTAGCAGCTTTAGCTTTTTTAGCTGGCCGTTTTTTCTTTTCTTCATTCAATGCTCGAATGCGTGAAGATAAAGAAAATAATCGAATAAAACCACCAGCATGGCTGTGATCATAAACCTCATCTTCTCCGAATGTAGCAAACTCTTCGTTATATAAGCTATTCGGTGATTTTTTCTGCACTGCGGTAGCACTGCCTTTATAAAGCTTCACCACAACTTCACCTGTCATATCTTCAGCTAATACATCGGCTGCTGCTTGAATAGAGCGACGATAAGGGGCAAACCAACGACCATCATAAACAACATAAGCCATTTCAAGACCTAACTGCTCACGCCATTTGAAACTATCACGATCTAAAATCAACTGCTCAAGCCCTCGCAAAGCGGTCATCATAATGGTACCACCAGGCGTTTCATAACAACCACGTGATTTGATTCCTACTAAACGATTTTCAATAATATCGACCCGACCTACTCCATGTTTAGCACCAATTTTATTCAATGTGGCAACACAGTTGTAAGGCGAAAGTTTTTTACCATTAACAGAAACTACCTCACCTTTTTCAATACCAATAGTCACAAGTTCAGGTTTATTTGGTGCATCTTCAGGAGAAACCGTCCAAGCCCAACAATCTGCGTTTGCTTGATTCCAAGTACTTTCAAGAACGCCACCTTCGGTTGAGATGTGCCAAGCATTTTCGTCACGACTGTAAATTTTTTCGACCGTTGCGGTTGTTGGTATTTTTCTTACTTTTAAATAGTCAATTAAGGCTTCACGTGAGCGTAAATCCCACTCACGCCAAGGTGCTATCACTTTTAATTGGGGAGCAAGCGCAGTATAAGTTGTTTCAAAACGGACTTGATCATTACCTTTACCTGTCGCACCATGGCAAAGCGTATCGGCGCCAACTTCTAACGCATATTCGACTTGTGCTTTAGCAATAATTGGACGTGCCATTGATGTACCAAGATAATAAGTTCCTTCGTATAAAGCACCGGTTTTTAAGACTGGGTAAACATAATCTTTAACAAATTCTTCTCGTAAATCGACCACTTTACATGCTACAGCGCCAGAAGCTTTGGCTTTCTTTTCTACATCTTTCAATTCTTTTGGATCTTGACCGACATTAGCCACTAACGCATAAACTTCACATCCACCATAATTTTCTTTTAACCAAGGAATGATAGCGGATGTATCTAAACCACCTGAATAAGCTAAAACGACCTTTTTTGTGCTACTTTTTTTCATGTTATACCCTTTCTTAATGAACGACGATCGACGAATAAGTTAAAAAATCTTGAAACCTACATCACTTTTTTCTCAAAACAGTTATAATGATAACCGATATAATATAATATTTGATCGCTATTTAAGCAATAATTCTTGTACCCGTAATACCGGATTTTCCATTAAATAATTCAATCAGTTTATCCGGTTCTTTCCAACTTGCTATATCAATTCCCCTTCCTAACGCTTTAGCAGCTTCAAATGCAGAATTAACTTTAACTATCATGCCGTCAGTAATCACCCCATTAGCGATAAGTTGATCAGCTTGTGATTGAGTTAATGATTCAATGCGCTGTTTATTTTCATCTAAAACGCCAATCACATCAGAAAGCAAAATTAAATCGGCATCTAATGTTTTAGCTAACGCCACTGCTGCATGGTCTGCGTTGACATTCATCATTTGGCCTTCATCTGTTATACCAATTGAACTTACGATCGGCAAATAACCGTTTTTTATTAGAAGATTCACTAAAGTTGGATCCCCTACCTGAGCTTCTCCAACATACCCAAGCTCTTCCGAAATCTGCTTAACTTTGACGCTATCACCGTCCGCTAAACAGAGCCCTATACTTGGTATATGCTGTTTTTTAGCTTCAGAGAGTAAAGTGGTATTTGCGCTACCAGCAAGACTACCAACAATCACATCAATTTGATCTGCCGGTGTGACCCTTAATCCATTACGACGAACAACGGGGATCGATAACCTATCCATTAAGGAATCAACGACACTGCCCCCACCGTGTACAATAATTAAAGGACGGTTAAAATTCTGTTTATAATCACGAATAACTAAAAACAATTTATTGAGTGCATCTTTATTATCGAGTAGTACGCCGCCAAGCTTAATAATTAATGGTTTCATTTCAATTCCCTATTAACTTAGATTATCGTTAACCGCTATTCATCTTAATTTATCGATAAATATCCCAATTTTTAAAGTAACGCCGTTGTTTCATCAAAACCAAATCGAATATTCATACACTGCACAGCTTGTGCTGCTGCACCTTTTAATAAGTTATCTTCCACTGAAATTAAAATTAAATGTCGTCCTTTTAAAACAAATCCTATATCACAATAAGGTAATCCAACGACAGCTTTTAAAGCTGGCCAATCTTTTTGATAAACTCTAACTAAAGGCTTATCACTGTAATACTTATTTAAAGCTGAAAGAATATCATTAGAAGACACATTGGCTTTTACAAGGCAGGTTATCGTTGCGTGAATACCTTGTTTAAAACATCCTAAATGAGGAGTAAAAATGACCTCTTGACCTAGATGCGTTGCAATTTCAGGTTGATGACGATGAGTAAACAATCCATAGGCATGTAAGCTGACTTCACAAAATAAATTATTATGTGAAGGTTTACGCCCTGCACCACTTACTCCACTTACCGCATTGATGACAGGTAATTGCGATTTATCTATTAAATCTTCTTCAATTAATGGCTTTAAAGGTAACAAACTGGCCGTTGGATAACAACCGGGAACGGCAATTAATTTTGCTTGTTTAATTGCCTTAAAATTCCATTCGGCTAAACCATAAATTGCTTGGTCTAACCATTGTTGATGTTGATGAGTAAAACCATAAAAATCTTGATAAAATGAGGAAGAATTAACACGAAAAGCACCCGACAAATCAAAAACCGTACAGCCATGCTCTAAAAAATAAGGGGCGATAGCATGACTAACAGCATGCTCAGTTGCCAAAAATACCAAATCGATATCATTAATTAAAAAAGAATAATCTGAGGTTGCAATCAAAGGTAAATCAACCACCCCTTTTAATTGAGGATGAAGATTATAGTCTGAGATAAGCTTTCCCCCATCTTGACTATTTTCTGAAACCGTTAAAGCAACAAGTTCAACATGTGGGTGTTTAGTCAAGTAATAGGCTAATTTTGCACCTGCATAACCACTCGCTCCAACAATAACCGCTTTTAACATACCATTCCTATAATTTATTATTAAATAATTAATATATAGTAGGTTATTTATTAAACCGACACAAGTCCTAAAATGAATTTTTATTCACTTTTTGTGAATTTAATTTCATTTGTCGAAATAAAGTAATGTTTAAGACAGTTAAAAACCTGCCGACAACGATCCGCAGGTTTTTTAAATTGATACTATTTTAAAAGTGTTGCTGATTTTAAAATTGCAATAAGTAGATCCCAATAACGATGAACGCTTTGAATGTTCACTTTTTCATCAGGAGAATGAGGAGATACAATTGTTGGCCCAATCGAAATCATATCCATATCAGGATAAGATTGCTTAAATAGACCACATTCTAGCCCAGCATGTATTACCATAATTTTTGCTTTTTGCGAAAAAAGTTCATGATATTTGTCTTTTGCAAGTTGCAACAAACTAGAATCTAATTTCGGTTCCCAACCAGAATAACCGCCACTAATTTCATAATTTGCATTTACTAATTGACTCAATGAAATTAAGGTCGAAACAACCGCATCTTTAGCTGAATCTACTTGTGAACGGATTAAGAAATTTACATAGAGTTGATTCTCTTTGATATTCACAATGCCTAAATTTAAAGATGTTTCAACGACGCCATGTATTTGATTACTCATTCTCACCACACCATTTGGTGCTGAGTTCAACCAATTGATGATTTTGTTTTGATGCTCGGTTGTTAACACACGTCTAACTTTAGTTTCATCAACATCACTCAAATTTATTTCAATATTTGGTTCAACGCTACCTAATTCGTTTTTTAAGGTCGATTTGTATTGCTGAATGATTGACTCAAGCTTAGGTAAATCTTGTTTATTCAATGAAATTTCGGCAAATGCTTCTCTTGGGATTGCATTTCGTAATGATCCACCTTGTATATCCGCCAATCGAAATGAAAAATCCTGAGCATACTCAGCCAAGAACCTTGCCATAAGTTTAATGGCATTACCTCGCCCAAGATGAATATCACATCCAGAATGCCCACCTTTAAAACCTTTTAATGAGATACGCATATAACAATCATGTTTTTCAGGCATAACAGCATAAGTAATTGCAAACGTTGTGGTAAAATCAACGCCTCCAGCGCATCCTGTAAATATTTCACCTTCATCTTCAGAATCGGTATTAATTAAGTATTTGCTTTTAAGCCAATTAGGTTGAAGACCAAATGCCCCGTGCATACCGGTCTCTTCTGATGTGGTAACAAGCACTTCTAACGGCCCATGCTCAACAGTCGGATCAATTAAAACAGCTAATGCCGAAGCCAGCCCAACACCATTATCAGCTCCTAAAGTTGTTCCTTTAGCTTTGACCCATTCACCGTCAACATAAGCTTGAATAGGATCAGTCAAAAAATCGTGTACTGTGCCTTCATTTTTTTGAGGAACCATATCCATATGAGCTTGTAACGCAATTGAAGGACAATGTTCCAAACCTTTGGTTGCTGGTTTTGTTAACAAAATATTCCCTGCTTTATCGATTTGATAAGCAATATGATGAGAATTGGCAAAATCAACAATATATTTAGTTATCATTTGTTCATGATGCGAAGGATGTGGAATTTTACAAATATCATTAAAAATCTGCCAAGTAAATTTTGGCTCTAATGTGGAAAGCATAATATATCCTCAATATTAAGTGAGTAATTAATTAATGAGTGGTTTTTTTTGTGTAATCGCTCTATAATAAGGTGCAATTTTACATCTATTTTTAGTCCATTAATATTAATTTATTATATTTACACATTCGATTAAAATTGCGAGTTACTCATGTCAATAGAACAAAATTTAACTGAAGAAGAAATTAAAGCTAAAAAACAGCATAAAGCTGAAATCATCGCTGAAAAAGAAAAATTCAACGTTACCTGGGAAATGTTACAAGCCTATGGACGTCAACTTTCAAAACGTTTATTACCCGCAAATCAATGGAAAGGCATTATTGCAGTAAGCCGTGGTGGTTTAGTTCCAGCTGCAATTCTTGCTCGAGAATTAAGCATTCGTTATGTTGATACTGTCTGTATTTCAAGCTATGATCATGATCATCAGCGTGAAAAACTGATTCTTAAACAAGCTAATGGTGATGGTGAAGGTTTTATTGTCGTTGATGATTTAGTTGATACCGGTAACACCGCTCACACCATTCGTGATATGTATCCTAAAGCACGATTTGTGACTATATTTGCAAAACCGGCTGGTAAACCTCTTGTTGATGATTATGTTGTAGATATTGAACAAGATACTTGGATTGAACAGCCTTGGGATACCGGTGTCATGTTTGTTAAACCAATTAGTGATCATGAATAATTAATCTACCATAAGGGATAATTGGCTGTTATGTCAGCGACTAAAAATCTATCAGAACAAATATTTAAACAGCAATATGATTATCCAGAAACTTCGGGGCTTATTAATCGTATTGATTACAGTGACGGTAGTAGTATTAGTCCGTTAGACGGCGACCTAGATTCAAGATGGTATAGAATTATCAATCCCATTTTGTGGTTTTGGCGTGGTTTGCCAAAGCTTGAAGTTGAAGCAGTTTTATCACGAATTGCTGCTTCAACTAAAAAACACACCAATGATAAATGGTTAGATTCAGTTATTGGTTATCAACCTGGTAATTGGATTTACGAATTTTTGAATCAAGCTGCTGAATGGTCAGCAAAAGCCGATGCAATCGATCCCACCAATTTAAGCGAAGACGATAAAAAAAACCTAAATACTTTTTATTTGATTGCAAGCGAATATGCAAGTATTGCAAGCTATCCTCATTTTAAAAATGACGAGTTAGCGATGTATGCCCAAACATGTGCGTATCAAGCTTATACAAAAGCGCTCAATTATTCCCCTTATAAGATTAAAGAACTTGAGTTCAAAGTCGAAGATCGGAATGTCAAAACGCTACTTCATTTACCTAAAACTGAAGGTACATGCCCTGTCGTTGTGATCTGTAATGCACTTGGTAATTTGCAAATTGATTTTTATCGATATTTTAGTGAATATTTAGCACCGCAAGGCATTGCGATGTTAACTGTGGATTTACCCAGTGTTGGATACAGTCGTAACTTCACTTTAACTCAAAATAGTAGTCAGATTCATCAAGCCATTATTGAGCAACTTTCTACCGTGCCTTGGGTGGATAATAATCGTTTAATTGTGGCAGGTTTTCGTTTTGGTTCGCATATTGCAACACGATTAACCTATTTGATGCCAAATAAAATCAAAGGATTATTTAATTTTACACCTTTTGTTCATCAAATTTTTACTGATAAAGAACTACAAAAGAATCTACCTAATAGCTACAAAGATATGCTAGCTAGCCGTTTGGGATTACCGCTAATATCCAACCAACAATTAGCCGCCGAATTAAATTATTTCTCACTGAAAAATCAGGGTCTTTTAACTCGAGCTTGCCCAGTTCCTGTGATGAATATTATTTTCGAAAATGATGTGCTTAGTACCTTAACTGAAGCAAAACTTATTCATTCAGCCAAGCAAAATAAAATTATCACTATTCCAAAAACACCATTACAAAAAAGTTTACATCAAGCATTAACACAATCAGTAACATGGATGAAGTCTATTTTGTAATACCAGTATAAAATGAGTATTGTTATGACTAACATAAAACAGCAAGTTGTCGTGGTTAAATTGGGTACAAGCGTATTAACAAGTGGGACAAAACAGCTAGATCGTGCACGGATAGTAGAATTAATACGACAATGTGCAATCTTACATCAAGAAGGTCATAAAGTTATTATTGTAACGTCAGGTGCGATTGCTGCCGGACGAGAGTATTTAAACTACCCTAACCTACCTAATACGGTTGCATCAAAACAATTACTTGCTTCTGTAGGTCAAAGTAAACTCATCCAACTTTGGGAACAACTGTTTTCTATTTATAAAATTTATATTGGTCAAATGCTATTAACACGTGCAGATTTAGAAGATCGTGAAAGATTCCTAAATGCTCAAGATGTGTTAAAAGCAATGTTGGATAACCAAATCGTACCCGTTATCAATGAAAATGATGCGGTAGCAACAGCGGAAATTAAAGTTGGCGATAATGATAATTTATCTGCACTTGCGGCTATTTTAGCAGAAGCTGATAAACTTATTTTATTAACTGATATCGAAGGTTTATATACTGCCGATCCTAGATCAGATAAAAACGCTAAATTAATTTCAGAAATCGAACAGATCGACGATCATTTGCGTAGTATCGCAGGCGATAGTGTTTCAGGGTTAGGTACCGGTGGAATGAGCACAAAAATACAAGCTGCCGAAGTCGCAGGAAGTGCCGGTATCGAAGTTGTGATAGCGGCAGGAAACAGATCCAATGTAATTATCGATATCATGAATAATAAATCGGTTGGCACCCGTTTTCTTGCTCAAAAAACACCATTAGAACATCGCAAACATTGGATATTTGGTGCACCGATAGCAGGAAAACTTATATTGGATGATGGTGCAGTTAATGCAATTTTAAATAATGGAAGCTCCCTTTTACCTAAAGGAATTATAAAAGTTGCACAAACCTTTTCACGTGGTGAAGTGGTTGATATATGCGATAAATCAGGCAAATCCATTGCCCGAGGAGTCAGTCGTTATAATAGCGATGCACTACAACAAATAGCAGGACATCACTCATTGGAAATTAGCCAAATTATTGGCTATGAATATGGTTCAGTTGCCGTTCATCGAAATGATATGATTATTAAATCATAATTTATTAGCAATCTTATTCAAATACAATACACTAATAATTATTAGGCTTAATAATTAAGATAAAATCAATTGATTTAAATTCATAAATACCAATAATAAGGCACAAAATCAGCATAATGCTTTAAACGTATATTTTGCGTTTAACCAATATTAAGAATTAAAAAATCTAAAAAGGTCTCATCATGTTAAACCAAATCGGAAAAGCAGCAAAACAAGCTGCATACCAATTAGCACAATGCCCTACTGCTGCTAAAAATAAAGTACTTACGGTCATTGCCGATTTATTAGAAGCACAAAGTACCCTGATTCTAACAGCTAATGCGCACGATATAAAATTAGCAAAAGAACAAGGCTTAAGTGATGCTATTGTTGATCGTCTACTGCTAACCCCTGAGCGATTATCTTCGATTGCCAATGATGTTCGTAAAGTTATCACATTGAAGGATCCTATAGGTGAAATTATTGATGGGTCAACGTTAGACAGTGGTTTAAAGTTACAACGTCACAGAGTGCCATTAGGTGTAATTGGTGTTATTTATGAAGCTCGTCCAAATGTAACCATTGATATCACCTCGCTTTGCTTAAAAACAGGTAATGCTGCGATACTCAGAGGTGGCAAAGAAACGCTCAAGACTAATATGGCGATTATTTCTATTATCCAACAAGCCTTATCACAAGTTGGATTACCTCAAACCGCCATACAATATATTGACAATCCTGACCGAAAATATATTAACGAATTACTTAAACTCGACAAGTATATTGATATGATTATTCCAAGAGGTGGCATGGCACTCCATCAGTTATGCCGTGAACAATCTACTATACCTTTCATTACAGGTGGAATTGGTGTTTGTCATATTTTTGTTGATGAAAGTGCTGATTTTGATAAAGCTTTAGCCATTATTATTAATGCCAAAACACAGCGGCCTAGTACTTGTAATACGCTGGAAACATTATTAGTTCATCATAAAATTGCACCAATGTTTATGCCGATATTAAGTCAAATAATGACGGATAATGAGGTTACCTTACATGCAGATAAGCGCACAATTGAAATGTTAAACTCAAATAAAGCTAATGTGTATCCGATAAAAGATGAAGAGTTACGTCAAGAATGGCTATCAAAAGACCTTAATGTTGTTATCGTCGATTCCCTCGAAAATGCAATAGAACATATACGAGAATATGGAAGTGGTCATTCAGAATCAATCTTAACCCGTAACCTAATACATGCGGAACAATTTGTTAATCAAGTCGATGCAGCAGCGGTATATGTCAACGCCTCGACACGTTTTACCGACGGTGGACAATTTGGCTTAGGCGCTGAAGTGGCTGTAAGTACTCAAAAATTACATGCCAGAGGCCCTATGGGACTTGAAGCATTAACAACCTATAAGTGGATAGGTATTGGGGATGATTTAATTCGTCAATAAAATCTGTATCAACTGTTCAGTAACACCTGACAGTTGATACTTCAATATTTAGTCAAAATTACGCATTAATAATGCATAATTTAAGTCGATTTCTTCTGGGATAGGGATATAAACAATATGTCCATCACCTAATCCCGCTGGCACTGGTTGCCCTTTTTTATTCTCCATACGTTCAATAGTAAAAGTCATGTTACCTTTTGGTGTCATCATCTCAACACTATCACCCACTGAGAACTTATTCTTAACAATAATTTCCGCTAAACCATTTAGACGTTCACCACTAAATTCCCCCACAAACTGTTGTCTGTCGGATACCGAATGACTGTGAACATAATTTTGCATATCTTCATGCTTATGACGACGCAAAAAGCCTTCGGTATAACCGCGATGCGCTAAAGAATCAAGTTCAGCCAACAAACGAGGATCAAATGGCTTACCTTCGCTTGCAGCATCTATCGCTTGACGATACACTTGTGCCGTTCTTGCACAGTAATAAAAGGACTTGGTACGCCCTTCAATTTTCAATGAATGGACACCTATTTTAGTCAAATCTTCTACTAGTTCTACCGCTCTTAAATCTTTAGAATTCATGATATAAGTTCCATGCTCATCTTCGAATGCTTGCATGTATTCACCCGGTCGACCAGATTCTTCTAACATAAATACTTTATTTGTTGTTTGACCAATGCCAAGTGTAGGTTCAACTTGTTGTACCGGTATGGGCTCATATTTATGTACAATCTGACCTACTTCATCTTCTTTTCCTTCGGCAACTTTGTATTCCCAACGGCATGCGTTAGTACAAGTGCCTTGGTTAGAATCTCGTTTATTAATATAACCAGATAACAGACAACGCCCAGAATATGCCATACAAAGTGCACCATGGATAAACACTTCTAATTCCATCTCAGGAACTTTTTCACGTATTTCGGCAATCTCATCAAGAGACAGCTCTCGAGACAACACAACACGTGTTAGTCCCATTTGATGCCAAAATTTAACGGTTGCCCAGTTAACAGCATTGGATTGTACCGATAAATGAATTTCCATTTCCGGAAAATGCTCACGAACAAGCATAATTAAACCCGGATCAGACATAATGAAGGCATCGGGTTTCATATTGACAATAGGTTCAAGATCACGAATAAACGTTTTAAGTTTCGAATTATGAGGTGCAATATTCACCACCACATAAAACTTTTTACCCTGTGCGTGGGCTTCGTTAATGCCGATAGCTAAATTTTCATGATTAAATTCATTATTGCGAACACGCAAACTATAACGAGGTTGACCGGCGTAAACCGCATCTGCACCATAAGCAAACGCATAACGCATATTTTTAAGAGAACCGGCAGGCGAAAGTAACTCAGGTTTTGGGTATAAATTTGTCATTAAAAAATGCCTCTGATTTCAAGTCAGTATTACTCAGCAGTAATAGGTTAAGCAAAATAGGTGGGCATTTTACGCTTTAGGCTAGAGCTTGGCAAATTTATTTAAAGATGAACTTAACAAATCCTAACTTGATAGGATTTAATACGATTTTCATCAAAAATGATGATTAAATTCAAATCAAATTGTTCAAATAACTAATTCTTTAATGATTGGAACAACGATAAGAATATAACATATATCGTAAACCAGTAAATGAATGGTTTTCACTTTTTTTAACTATCCATCTTTTAGATTTCTTTATTAATAAGAGGGAAATACTCTTCCCAACGATACTCTCTGATTGGCATAGGCTTTTCGTTCACAAAATACAGCACCAAAGCGGGTTTAATTCCATTCCAATTATCCACAAACTCATAGCCCAGAAGAAAACCATCTTTGATTAATTTTTTTGCTTTTGCATGATAATTAAAGTAGCTCATAGTAGTCAAATCAAGAATACCTATATTTGACTATTATTTGTACTCTTTTTTGAGCAATATAGCAATCAGTTTAAACAAAAATTAATGAAAATAGCGTAAGATTAAGTTTGAAATTTAGAATATGAGTTGATTAAAAATTTAATGGAGGCGCGTCCCAGAATCGAACTGAGGTAGACGGATTAGCAAACCGGTGCATTAAACCAACTCTGCCAACCCTCCCAATAAAAACGGCAACCGACATTAATTAAAAAATTATGAAACAAACAAAATGTGCCGATTGCCAAAAACTGGGTATAAAAAAAGCCCCGAACACGGAGCTTATAAATGTGAAATTTTTGAATATTAATTTTTTGATATTAGCAAGGAATGAAGTCTTTTAATGATCATTAAAATAGTTAATAGTAAATTAATGGTTACAAAAATTATTAATGGCAAAAACAACAAACGATTTATACTCAATTCAATTTCAGTCCAAGGAATGTCTAATATAAATTTACTACCCATTGAATATACTAGGCATAACATAATCAAAAATAATGAAACAATCATTGAATAGCTGATATTAAAATATAAATCTTGGAGTAAGCTTGATTTCAATTTCAACATTGAATCGTTCTTATTTTTATCATCATTTAATTTTTCATTAACCTTACCAACCTGATCATAAACCAAGACCAGAACGCTTAATAGTAAGGCCGTGAATATCGAGCCGAAATTAACGAGCAACGAAATAATATCAATGCTTAAAAATATACCCCAAAAACTACCTAATATAGCAACTAGCGCTGGTAGAACAAAAAAAGTCACGATATCACTAAAATCCAGCTTTTTTGTACTGGCATTATAAAGTGTTTTAATGTGCCCCTTAATTAAAGAGCCTATATTTATTTTGGAATTCATAATTTATCAACCTATAGACAACCCAGGATACATGTGTTGAGCGTACTCCTTTGAGATTCTTATACACCACTTTTGCATTGATTCAAATACAGGAACTCCGCCAACTATTTCAACATCATCATCTAACTCAATTTCGCACATAACATTGGTTGCTTTTTTGCCAATTCTAAATGTTCTTTTTTTACCACCCAATTCAACAACGCTTTTTATTACCCCCGAATTTTCAGCTAGCACTTCAATCACTTTTAACTTATCGCCTTTACCGATGAAATCTCTCAGCTTCCCCAAAGATTTATTTTTCTTTGGTTTGATAACCAACTCTTGCTCTTCATGTCCCAACAGCGTTAATTGGTCTGTGATATCTTTGCAACCTTCAAATTTAACACATCTAATTTCAGTTGTTCTGGCATCCAACCAAGAATTAAAGGCTTTGTCATATGATAAAGGATTCATTTGTAAACTTTGATTAGTCATACTGTTAAAATACTTAGAAAATAAAGAATAAAATAAGGTTTTCACACCAGAACTTCGGTAATTAGATGTTAATACAATAGCCTCATCAAAGTTTTTTGGTATAAAAAAATACATAAAATATTTTATAATTTCAGCATTTTCTTGAGCTTTTTCGAAATCAACTTTACCTGTTTTTATATCAATAATATCTGTTTTGATTCCATAAACACCCACAGAAAACCATATTGATATAAATCTTTGTTCATCATCAAAGAACAAATTTTCAAATCGATACACTTGCTTTGAATCAGATTTATCATGGTAATCTTGATTTTTTTTAAAAAAATCTTTCAAAAGTTCAAATAAATCACATCCAGCAATATTATTAAGAGGCGAATAATGATTTCCTTTAGGGCCCATAATGTTTTTATTATAACTACGGAATAAATATGGAGAAATTGAATACATTTTCTTAATTTCATTTTATTAACAATACAAAATATATTTAACAGTATAGTTTATATTTTAACTATTTTATATATTAAATTTATAGAAAATTATATTTATTTATAACCAATTTTGTGTTAGTAGTTAAATCTTTAACAATGGAGTATTTCGATGTTTGTTAATGCTGATTGCTGGAATGGGCATAAAAAAACCGACTTTTGTCGGCTTAATTACATTGTTGAGTAACGAATTTATTATCATTACCCTGAATTTGTTTTATTTTCAGACTACGAAGGTGCGACCAAAGATAAGCAACTATTTAGTGGTCACAAAACTGAAGCGCAAGTTAATACATATGACAGAAAAGTCAAAGTTACACCGACGCTAAACCCACCTCAGAAAGAAGATTTATTTAACTGTATATTCTAAGTATATTCTAAGTGGTTTAAATTTTGAGCGATTATTTTTTTAATTTATTGATTTATTTTATATTTTAATGGAGGCGCGTCCCAGAATCGAACTGAGGTAGACGGATTTGCAATCCGCAGCATGGCCACTCTGCCAACGCGCCGTTGAGGTCTAACTGAATAGGTGGCAAATATTAGCATTGGCATGTTTATACGTCAAGAATAAATAGTTTATAATTACAGCAGTCACAAAAGTTATTTAATCTCACTGCCCTTTTCGATAATTATTCATCCAAATTTCAACATATAATAGACATAAATATAAAAAATTAAATTTAGTGATCAGCAAAAATCAATTAGTCTATTACGTTTTAAAAATGGTATTCACTTGCTTACGGATTAACTAAAAAGGCGGTTGATAACGACTGATGTCAGTACTTAAAACAAAAAAACCAATAACCGTGAATTATCAGAACTGTCTTTACAAGCTTTGTTTATCTGATTAATTTTCAGAATAGTGATAGATCCATGTGATACCCTCATAGTCTGCGAAGGCACTCGGAAATAAGTAAATGCCATTGAATAAAGGAAAGTTAGCATACTTCCATTCTAAATTAAACTCCGGATAGATTTTGACAATGGCGTCATAAAGCAATGTAGTGCAATATAAATGATCTTCATCACGACTGGCAAGTACAAACGGAGCACCTTGTTTAGTTAATAGTTCTGCAACTATCAATTGTTGTTGTTGATCAGATAAAAAATGGGGTCTTGCTATCGCATACTTCTGCGCAAGTGAAGGCGTAGTAAATTCGTCAATTGTTGAAATAATAACTTGATTTGGTAGATTTTCATTATCGCCCGTTGTTGCATGAATTACTCTAACTTCTGGCTCAGTTGCTATAATAAAACCAATATGAGAAAAATCACCCCCGCCTAATTGATTAATAACCAAGCTATCAATTTGAACACCTTTGCGAAAAATCCAATCCCCTACTTTTATAAGTGGAATAAAGTTAGATTGAGCATCTAAAGAATCAGCTGATACCGTTTTTGTCACTAAATTAGAACAAAACAGTATAACAATAAAGACATAATGGCAAAATTTCATGACAATTTAAAAATTAGTTAATCATAATTGAAAAAGGGTAACCATTGATTTACCCTTTTTTATTTTCGTTATTAAACACTATTCTTATGATTTATTTCATATTGACAAGCCATTTGCCATCAATCTTTATCAAATCTAAACTAGATTTCTTTTGAGCACCATCTTTAAATGAAACAGTGACTTGAACTTGAGCTTTTGTTTTATCGGTATTATATTCAGCAGGTGAACTAACGATTTTATCAATTCCGCCATGTTTTTTTGCCATTTTTGCAGATTCATCTAAAACACTCTTAAATTTACTTTTTAATAGTATTTTTACATCAACACCATCTTTTTGCATATCATCAGAAATATACAATAAATCCATAAAGGTATCCATATCAACGCTATAACCAGCTTTTGTAAATTTTTCTCCAACGGCTTCTGGAGAATCATTATTGGTACAGGCAAAAACCATAAGCGATAACATAAAAATACCCAAAAATTTTACAACTAATTTCATTTTTTTTTCCCATTAACAGAATATTAACGACATAAATCTATTCGAATTCCTTTTCAAGGTAGCATAAATCGATTTACAAACTTGAAAAGGTACAAAATCATACTATGTAATATTTTAATTGAAAAGAAATAAGTAAAATTTTATTAATTATTCTTAAGTAATCAAAAACAAAATCGTTATATTAAATTACATTTTAATACTTTATTTACTCCGTTTTTTAAATGGACTTAATGACCCTGTTCATTTGTATTATTAATAGAAATTGAAGCAACTTGCACTGAAATAACACCAAATTATCTAATAAAAATATGAAATAAATTGATTAAATCAATTCAAAATTTTTCAAAATAGATAGCCAGTTATTATCTAAATCAGCTTTAATCGTGATTGGACACTGCGTTAGTGGGTGAATAATATTAAGCGAACTTGCATGTAACATTAGTCTTTTAATACCAAAGTAAGCAGTAAAAGCTCGATTTTGATGAAGATCGCCATGTTTACTATCACCTAAAATAGGATGAAATATATGTTTCATGTGGCGGCGTAATTGATGTTTTCGACCGGTTTGAGGGGTTAATTCCACAAAACTAAATCTTGCTGTATCAAATTTACCAACTTTAATCGGTACTTCGATCTTACTGATACCCCGATAAAAAGTAATTGCATCTTGTGCGGGTTTATTCGGTGTCGAGAACTTATCGGCAATTTTATCCAGCTCTTCAACTAAAGGATAATCAATTATCGCCTCACCTTCAACATAACCCCGAACAATTGCATGATACGTTTTTTCAATCTGTTTAGTTGCAAACTGTTGTGACATTAAACGAGCGGTTTCACTAGATAAAGCAAACAATAATACCCCAGATGTAGGACGATCTAAGCGATGAATAGGAAACACATGTTGCCCAATCTGATCTCGCAAAGTTTGCATGACGACCGTTGTTTCATGTTTATCTAACCAACTGCGATGCACAAGCCAACCGGATGGCTTGTTAATCGCAATTAAAGCATCATCTTGATAAAGAATTTCGAACATTATTTAACAAATACTATAAAAACAGTGTTTCAAGTTCACTCGCAATACTGGTACTGTTATTGTCACCAATAACATGGTCGGCTTTGGCTTTCACTTCATCATCTGCGTTGCCCATCGCAATACCCAGCCCCGCTAATGTCAACATTGAAATATCATTATAGCTATCACCAAATGCGACGATTTCACTAAGATCGATATTTTCATGTTTAGCCCAATGCATTAAACCATTTCCTTTTGTATTGCCCTTCACGGCGACATCAGCGCGATTCGACCAAGACCATTCGCATGAAAATTGATTAAGTGCTTCAACAGCATCCGAAAATTGTCGTAATGCAGGCAGATCATGACTACTTGTGGCAAATTTGTAAACCGCTCCTGCTTCGTCAATTACCTTATCAAAGCTATCTACTTTTTTAATCTCAGGTTGTAAAAATGAAGGCAACGAATTTACCCATTTAAAAAAACCTTCTAAATGATCATCGAGCACTTCATAAGTCATCATTTTGTCAGTGTAAATAAGCGTATGAATACCATATTGATTGACCAAATTAAGCAATGTTTTTGCTTGCTCTTTTGTCATGGGTTTACCGGCAAATGATTGCTGTTTTTCAAAATCATACAGGTAAGATCCATTACAACAAATTGCAGGTGTTGATAATTTAAGTTGATAATAATACGGATAAATAACAGAATGGTGACGACCAGAAACTAAAATAACTTTAACACCTTGGGCACTGATTTTTTCAATCATCGCAACTGTCTCAGGTAAAATTAGACGATTACTGGCAAGTAAAGTACCATCCATATCAAAGGCAACGGCTTTATACTTCATTTTATTCCTCTTTCTATCTTCAAATAACTATTCCTACACCCTTTTATATCACTCGACTTTGGCTAATTTAACGAATGATTTGGTAACTGTTCAGAAAACATTGATGCTTAATCTACAACCGATTTACCATTCAATTTTTTGACGACCAACAAACGAGTGCGATAACGTTGTACCGTCTACCATTTCAAGTTCTCCACCAACTGGCACGCCATGAGCGATACGGGTTGCCGTTACATCAAACTCTGCACACATTTGAGCAATATAGTTGGCGGTTGCATCCCCTTCAACTGTTGGGTTCGTCGCTAAAATAACCTCACTGATCGTTTCTGAAGATAGTTTGTGCTTTAATAGATCAAGACCAATATCAGTTGGACCAATACCATCTAAAGGAGAAAGATGACCTAACAATACAAAATAACGACCACTGTATTGACCGGTTTGTTCAATAGCAACGATATCTGCTGGGGTTTCAACAACACAGAGTTGACCGCTACTTTGACGACGAGCATTGGCACAAATGGTACAAATGGATTGTTCAGTAAAAGTTCGGCACTCTTGGCAATGACCGATATTAATCATCGCTTCATGAAGTACGTGAGCCAATTTAATACCGCCTTGTCGATTACGCTGTAATAAATGGAAAGCCATCCGTTGTGCAGATTTGGGACCAACGCCAGGTAAGCAACGTAATGCTTCCATGAGTGATTCTAATAATGGGCTAATTTGCATAAATTCGTTTAGTTATCACAATAAATACATTTAGCGTTAATAATACCTCTTTTCAAGCTTTGATAAAACAACAATTACATCGCTTTTAAATTTCAATTCAGGCAGAACGATTTAATAAATCACCCGATTTTAATGTCGATAACCGAAGCCATGAATGGTTTTAATTAAAACAGGATTCAATGGATCGAGTTCAATTTGTTTACGTAATTTAGAGATATGCTGATCAAGTGTTCGACTATTTGGTGAATAATCATATCCCCATACATAATCAAAAAGCATATCCCTTGTCACAACTTGATTTTGATGTTGATACAGGCAAGATATAATTTTGATTTCTCGAAGTGAAAGCTCGATTACTTGTTGATTACGTTTTGCACATAACTCGATTGGATAAACCGTCAAATCACCAAAATAAAAAAATTCATCGTTTATATGGTTAGCATGTTTTAATTTTAAATAACGTTTAGCAATAGCTTTGATTCTTGCTCGAAGTTCATGAATGCCAAAAGGTTTACTCATATAGTCATCAGCGCCAAGCTCTAAACCAATAACGCGATCGATTTCTTCATCTTTAGCAGATAAAAAAAGAATCGGTATATCATCATCTAATTTTCGAATCTCACGACAAACACAATACCCATCCATTTCGGGCATCATAATATCTAAAATGATAAAATCAGGTTTATCCTGTTTAAACAATTTAAGCGCAGTTTTCCCATTTTCAGCTTGAAGGATGGTATAACCTTCTTGTTGTAAAAGATCCGACATTCCTTTACGAATGTTATGATCATCCTCAGCGATTAAAATCTTCATGCACATGCTCCGTTAAAATTAATGAAAACGCAGTACCCGGATTTTCATTGGTTACCTTGATAGTACCCTGCAATTGCTGCGCTAATTGGTTGGCAATAGTAAGCCCAATTCCTGTTCCCGAAACGCCTTCGGTAATGGATGAATTTATCCGATAAAAGGGTTTAAAAATTTTCTTTAATAGATGCTTAGGGATACCACGACCATAATCCCGCACGGTGATAATAGTCTGTTTATCATTAGTCGTCAGTGATAAATCAACATTTTTGCCATTTACGGCATATTTTTCAGCATTGCTTAAAAAATTACTTATGATTTGCATCACACTATCTTCATCGGTAAAGATAGTGTGATTTTTATTCGAATTTAAAATCAAATTCAGTTGCAATGATTTTATTTTAAGAACGGGATTGAAAGTTTGAAAAACTCGCTCAATGAGCAACGTTAAATTAACGGCTTTAAAATTCTGTTTAGCTGGCTTACTTAAATTAAGTACATTTTGCACTAAGCGAGTTAATCGCTGACTTTCACTGGTGATCACATCCAAATATTCAGGTACAGGAAAAGGTTCATCGATTAACTGTTCTTTTAACATTTCTGAATAAAGTGTGATATTAGTTAATGGCGTTTTAAACTCATGTGAAACTTGCCCAACAAAGCTAACTTGTTGTTTAGCTAAACGAATCGCTCGTGTATATTCTCGATAAACATAACAAACGATACCAATAACTAACACAATAAACAAAAATAATATTCCACCACCTAACCAATAAAAGGTAACAAAGTTTGGTGATAAATAATAATAAGTTAATTGCCAATTCTGTAGTGGATAGTCAAGCATCACATTAATGTCATTGATTGTCGAGTGACCATGAACATAGATTTGTTTTGAACCATCATAGAGACTGAAATTATCATCGATAGATTGATCTTCAAATAACCGAATAATATCTAACGCAAATTTAATCGTTGATAGCTCAAATCCCTTGATAATGTTACCCTTTTTAGACCAAAAAATCAGATGATCATAAGACTGATACCAGCCCGAGGTTGGCTGAGATAATTCACTGGAGGAATTGGGATTGATTAAAATTGCATTATCATACTTAATCGACTCAACAAATTTAACCCATTGCAGATCGTTACTATTACTGATATAAACAATGTTATTATGGCGAATTTCGAAAGCATTTTTAATATCCGATTGTGATTGTAACAGATTATCAAACGTACCTACGCCCTTTTCCAAAAGTTGAATTAAGCTAATCAAATAAACAGAACGCTGATTTAACAGCGATTCAATCGATGATTTTATATTCTCCAACCGGCTTTGTGCTAACATTCTTTGCTGATGTTGGCGCATTAAAACTTCATGTTCAATACTACGCCAACCAAGATAGCTAAGTGCCATTACAAATATTATACAAGAGAGAATCGCTGCTAATTGTTTCATACTTTCGTTATTTTTTAATCACACCCAGTTTAGTATTTTGTTGCTTTTCTGCCATTTCTTTACTATAAATTTTGCCATTTCCACTTTCATTAACTGCATCTGCTGCCATTTTTTTATTCCATTTCATATCATCTTTCACTCTATTCGCATATTCTGGATACATATTTGCAACTGCTTCAAGTCTTTTACTGTTATCCTCTAGAATTTTCTGCGCAGCTTTTCGATCGCCTTTATTATAGAATTCTAATGCTTTAACGCTATTTTCATTCACTTCTTGTATTTCAATCTCAGTAACGACATCTTGGCGCAAGGCTTTTTTTACGGCTTCCAGATTATCGGTATAAGCAAGTTTTACTGATTGTCTTTCTTTTTGAGTTTTCTTATCTAACAAATCATCATACACTAAATCAATTTCCGCTAATGTTTTTTCTTCGCCTACTTTACCTTGTGGTTGCTCGACCTCTAACAAAATATACTTTTCTTGATTAGAATAAATTTGATTCATTGTTACCGTTACTTGATTACCTTTGATTATGCCGTCTCTACCTAATAAACGAACCGGTTTTACCCCATCTTTTAAATAGATATTGATCTTAACATGTTGGGCAACCGTTGACATTACATCCTTGAACTCACGGGCAAATACATTTTCAAGATCTAAAGAATCATTAACAAATACATGATTACCATCACTATAACTGGCAATCGATGACATCAATAATTCATTATAATCCTCACCGATACCAAAAGTACTGACAGAAATATTCTTTTTGGCGGCAATAATGGCAAGTTCAGAAAGTTCTTGAACGGATGTCGGACCAATATTCGCCTGCCCGTCCGATAATAAAATAATGCGATTAACATTATCTTTAGACAACTGTTTTTCAACTTGATGGATACCTTTACTTAATCCGGCAAATAACGCTGTGCCACCATCTGCAACAATATTTTCTTTTATTAAACTAATCAATTTTTGTTTATTGTTAACTTTGGTTGAAGGAATAATCACCTTTGCATCATTATCATAAGCAACGACAGATAAAGTATCATTCTCATTAAGCATGTTAATAGCAAAGATAGCCGCCTCTTTTGCTTTAACAATACGATCACCTTGCATCGAGCCTGAGCGATCAATTACTATTGCCAAATTAATAGGAACCCGTTTTGCTGAATCAAATTCATGACCGGTTAACGAAATTTTTAAATAATTCTTCTCTTGGGAATTTTGCATAACAATTGGCGATGCAAGTTCCGAGCGAATTTCAATTTGCTTATTGACTTGTGCATGACTGGATAAACTTAATATTGAAAGCCCTGCTAATAGGACTGTTTTAATTAATTTCATTGTTTTTCCTTATATAAAAAGTTTATGTCATTATATTGATTTGACCAATCAAACTGTCAGATAGTTGTATTTAATTGTAAAAAGTTGTAAAAAATACCGTTTTAGGACAGGAAAACGCCAATTAAATTTTTTATTTAAAAAGGAATCATTTCATCCCGACTTTCAACATGTATCAATCAAATTGTGAACAATCGACCGCTTTTACTGCATTGTTACGGTTTGTTTATTGCAAGCACAAAGAACGAAGGTATATAATACAAAATTAGCCATTCTTAAAAAGAGAATATTTAGAGAACATTTAATATGACTCAGATACAAGAAAAACTTGCGCTTATCAAAAACAGCATTATCACCATTCCAGACTATCCTAAGCAAGGAATTTTATTTCGTGATATTACCAGTCTGCTTGAAGATCCTGTCGCATTTAGAACTTCGGTCGAATTGTTAATCGATCACTATCGAGATAAAAAAATTGATAAAGTTGTCGGTACTGAAGCGCGTGGTTTTATTTTTGCAGCACCAATTGCATTAGCGTTAGGCGTTGGTTTTGTGCCAGTTCGAAAACCCAACAAGTTACCACGTCACGTATTTAAAGAAGAGTATCAACTTGAATACGGAACCGATACACTTGAAATCCATTCAGATGCAATTAAACCGAATGAACGTGTGCTGATTATTGATGATTTACTTGCAACAGGTGGAACGGTTGCTGCAACTGCTAAATTAATTCAAAAAGCAGGTGGTATAGCAGAAGATGCCGCATTTGTTATTAATTTACCGGATCTACATGGTAAAACAAAATTAACCGATCTGGGTATTAACTGTTTTACCCTCGTTGATTTTGCCGGCGAATAATCTTAGTCTACTGGGGCGATGTTGTCGCCCTACTCATGCTAAGAGTTAACTCCTCCCTTCACTTTTTGTCCATGTTGTATATCAACTCTGTTTTTATTCAATACTGATCTCCAACTACCACAACTAACGCTACGCAATAATACTCAATTTAAATTGACCACATGCCTAAAAAAGAAGCCATCAAAAAGTGAATAAAAAATCAACTTAATGCTTGATTTACATTTTAATGTGAATTATTATTCAAAAATATCGCATAATTATTAAATAGGAAATAAATCAAACATGAAAAAATTTAGCCATATCATTGCCAGAACGCCTGCCAAATCTCTAATTCATGGATTAACTTCAGCAAATTTAGGCAAGCCTGATTATCAAAAAGCCTTAGACCAACACAACAACTATATCCGAGCACTACAGCAATGTGATGTTGATATCACCCTATTACCCGCCGATGAACGTTTTCCAGATTCGGTCTTTGTTGAAGATGTTGCTCTGTGTACGCCACACTGTGCCATTATTACTAGACCAGGGGCAGAAAGTAGACGTAACGAGACTGAAATCATCATCGATACCATTGAACGATTTTACCCAAATAAAGTCGAAAAGATTACGGCTCCGGGCACGGTTGAAGCCGGTGATATTATGATGGTGGAAGATCACTATTATATCGGATTATCGGCACGTACTAATCAAGAAGGTGCTAATCAAATGATTGCTATATTACAAAAATATGGCTTAACCGGTTCGGTGGTCACGCTTGAAAAAGTTCTACACCTAAAAACAGGATTGGCTTATCTGGAAAACAACAATTTATTAGCAGCCGGCGAATTTATTACCAAACCCGAATTTCAACATCTGAACATTATTGAAATTCCTGAACAAGAAAGCTATGCCGCTAACTGTATTTGGGTTAATGATCGGGTCATCATGCCTGCTGGTTACCCAATCACTAAAGCTAAGATCGAAGCTTTAGGTTATCAAGTGATTGAGGTGGATACATCAGAATATCGCAAAGTCGATGGTGGTGTTAGCTGCATGTCATTACGATTTTAATTAAACGCTGCCAAAGCCGAATAAAACGCAAAATAAGACAAAATTATGAATACACCTACCCGTACAAAACTAGGCATACTTCCTTTAACCTTACTTGTGGTTGGCAGTATTGTTGGAAGTGGTATTTTTAGTTTACCGCAAAACATGGCTGAAGCGTCTGGTGCTGGCGCTATTTTAATTGCGTGGATCATCACGCTTTTTGGCATGTTAATGCTGACACGGATATTTCAGTATCTTTCGATTCGTTTTTATAAGATTAATGATGGTTTATATGGTTATGTCCGTGAAGGCTTTGGTGATTATATAGGATTCAACGCAGCTTGGGGATACTGGATATCTGCATGGATGTCGTGTGCCAGTTATTTAGTTATCTTATTTAGCGCGTTAGGATCATTTGATTGTTTTAGTTATTTTGGTAATGGCACAACCTTGCCAGCAGTCATAGCCGGACTCATCTTTTTATGGCTGGTAAATGCCCTTGTTTTAAAAGGGATTTATCATGCTTTCTTATTAAATTGCTTAGTCACATTAGCAAAAATTGTTCCGATTGGTCTGTTTATTGTCTGTATCATTCTTGCTTTCAAGGTTTCAACATTCAAAATAGACTTTTGGGGAACGCCACAACTTGGCTCAATTGTGGATCAAATAAAGCATACTATGCTTTATACTGTTTGGGTTTACTTAGGTATCGAAAGCGCAACGGTTTATGCTTCACGAGCCAAAAACATTTTAAGCATAAGCCGGGCAACTTTTTTTGGTTTTGCTATTACCAGTTTATTGCTCATCTGTGTGTCTGTTCTGTCGCTGGGTATTGTTCCTCAACAAGAACTGGCAGCAATGAAAAATCCTTCAATGGCTTTAGTCATTGAGCATGTAGTTGGTAGTTGGGGAGCAACATTAATTAATATTGGGCTGATTGTTTCGGTTAGTGGTGGATTATTATCCTGGTTAATGCTTGCTGCTGAAATGCTTTTTTTAACCGGACAAGGCAATAATCATACCGTTGCACGCTGTTTTGGCAAATTAAATAAAAATGGTACGCCTGCCAATGCATTATACTTAACATCAAGCTTGATCAGCCTATTGATTGTTCTCGCATATTTCTACCATTCGGGTTATAACACTTTAATCCAATTATCTACCTCAATGGTACTAATCCCCTATTTATTATCAGCTTTATTCGTCCTTAAATTAGCCATAAAATCTCGCAAAGTTTACCTGATTTTTATTGGGGCTGCGGGATCAATTTATGGCGCATGGTTAATTTATGCTGGTGGGATGTCTTACTTATTATTATCAATGATATTGTATGCAATTGGGCTAATATTTTACTTATACGCACGCAAGCAACGATGCCTTACGGCTTTCACTTATGTTCATGACAAAATATATGCAATCGCAATCATAATATTAGCCATTATTGCCGTTATGTATTTTTATGTCATACTGGATTAACTAACCCTTGGCGCTATTTTTGGAACAAATAAAAATCTGCTAATAGCGCTCTAAAAGCAGGCGAATACTGCCCATCATCACAACGCATACACAGTTGTTGTTCAATGACATGAGCATTAGGCTTTGGAGCAAACGCCATTAATGATAAAGAAAACTCTTTATCTGCCATGTATTTTACCTGCAACAATTGTTGTAAAAATAGATGATTTGATTCGCATAATTGCCTAAATTGATCTGCTAAATGATAAGGCAGCACCAAACAGAATAGACCGTCTGGCTTTAATAATCGTTTGACTGAATCAATAAGCTGTGTGTAGTTTAAACTTTCTGTATAACGGGCTAATTGCCTTTGGTTCGTTCGACAATCCACTGCCGACTCAAAATAAGGTGGATTGGTCACAATCAAATCATAGCTATTGGCATCATCCCTATTAAAATAATTCACATCCCCTTGTATTGTTGATATGGATGTAAAGCCTGCTTGTTGGCTATTTTGTTGACATTGGTTAACGGCTTGTACATCAATATCGATAGCATCAATTTGACAAGCTTGATGTTCAAGGCGCTGTGCAAGCATTAACGCAATCACGCCACAACCACAACCGATATCAAGCACCTTATGAGTTGAAGACAAGATCGGAACCCACGCCCCAAGTAAACAACTATCAGTGGTAATTTTCATTGGACTTTTGTCATGCGCAACAAAAAAGCGCTTAAAGGTAAAGCCCCCTTTTTTTAACGATTGTGATTTATTTTGCATGGATAAATTTTTTAAATAACGGTTTATTCGACGCCACCGCATCCGCCCAGCGTGTAGGTTCAGGCAAACGATAACCACGTAAACATAAATTGACCCATTTCAACGCACTATCTTGGCTGATACGATGACCGGATGAAATAAATAACGGATTACAATTATTCTTGCTTTGTAATACCCAACCTATCTGTTGCTGCTTGTCGGTGAGTGGCGTTACTTGACCAGCAACTTTCGGCAATGGATTATAATGACCACAAAGGCGTTTTTTAGCGACACCAATGGTCGGCATATTTAATAATAAACCAAGATGACTAGCAATACCTAATCGCCTTGGATGCGCAATGCCTTGACCATCAACCAACAATAAATCAGGTTTATGTTCGACCTGCTCCCAAGCAGAAAGTAAAGCAGGATACTCCCGAAAAGATAAATAACCAGGAATATAAGGAAACTCGGTTTTTAATCGCGCGACATGATATTCCACCACATCAAAATCCGGATACGTTAAAATCACAATAGCGGCACGAGTGGTTTTGCCTTCATCTTCAAAGCCCACGTCGGTACCACCAATTAAAGTGATTGATGAATTAAAATCATCGGTTAGGTTTACTTGTTCAGCTAATTGCTGCTGGGTTAGTTTCAATTGTTCTAAATTAATAGACATTTTCTTTCTGCTGAGTATTATTAACGGCAATAAAATGATTTTACCAGAATTAGTATGCCATATACATTAGCAAATCCGACCGAACTGACAGAAGAAATTAAAAAAAGCCGCTTTATTGTCAATGCGGCGCCCGTTATTAATGCCCAGCAAGCAACGGATTTTATCGATCAAATTAGCGATCCTAACGCAACCCATAATTGTTGGGCATGGAAAATTGGTCAACAGTATCGATTTAATGATGATGGCGAACCAACCAGCACCGCAGGGCGTCCAATTCTATCAGCGATTGAAGGACAAGATTGTGATCAAGTAGTGGTGGTGGTAACTCGTTATTTTGGCGGAATCAAACTTGGCACAGGAGGCTTAATACGAGCCTATGGTGGGTCAGCCAGTCATTGTCTACAACAAGCAGAATTGATTGAACTTATTGCCCGAATACCTTTGCAATTTCACTGCTATTATAATGAATGGCCAATTATAGAAAATCGCTTAAAAGAACTGGATGCACTGATTGAAAATCAAGATTTTGATGCCATAGGGGTAAACGTCAATATTGCCATTACGCAAGACAAATTGCTTTCGCTACAAAAAAGCATCAGTGATATTACTCGTGGTAGAGTGATAATACCAGTATAAATCCTGTTGGTTAATTTCCGTTGGATGTTCACAAAGTCATAACTGTCACTATTTCTATAATATTGCTAAAGCTTTTTTATTAAAAAATGGCTTGCTACGAAATTCTTAAATTATCACTGAGCACTACCGATAACTCTATGCTCTGAGCAAGCAAGAAATAAAGCGATATAGGATGTGTTTTTCATTCGTTATGCTGGGTTATCCCTGTGTATATAGGGAACACTAAATATGATTTTATTTATTTGCAAGAACATGCTTATCATATAAAAGATGACTTGCCCACCTTGAGTTAAGTGTTTATTTTGTTAAAACTCATTTATTTTTATTCCTAATGCTCTAATATATCTGTTGTACGAGGTGGATTTTCTATATCAGGTTCTGGCGAACATAGCCCTTGCATATACCCTTGTGAAAAAATAGCATTAGGATTAGTTACATCAAACGTAGAATCTTTTGCTTGATCTTTAATCCAATTATCTTCTTGTTTTTTAAAAGATAAAGGATATTTTTTATTAAAAATTAAGTACCATATCCCTCCCCCCAAATACTTATAAATATAATCGAAAAAAGAATAGCTTTAATACTCATTTTTGATTTCTCCTTAATTTAGTTTTTCTTTTTATTTATACTATCTTGAACAGGGTTAGGATCTTTGAACCATTGATCGGCTTATCCCTGTGCATACAGGGAACACAACTCTCCTGCGCTGCCAATTTTCAGTTTTGGCGGTTTATCCCTGTGTATACAGGGAACACGGGTAAGCCGTCATACCCACTTTTCAGCGATGCGGTTTATCCCTGTGTATACAGGGAACACTTTAATAGACGGATCTACTAAAATTAACATCCCGGTTTATCCCTGTATATACAGGGAACACTGACCATATAGAGAGGTCTATATACAATATAGCGGTTTATCCCTGTGTATACAGGGAACACTGAGATGAGAATTTTTCCATAGCCTGTTTTCGCGGTTTATCCCTGTGTATACAGGGAACACTAACCGAATTGGTATTTTTTATTATGATATACCGGTTTATCCCTGTGTATACAGGGAACACTAAAACTGATTGAATCAGCTAAACTATTTAACTCGGTTTATCCCTGTGTATACAGGGAACACATTAGATGCTGCATTAAACACATCCAAGTTATCGGTTTATCCCTGTGTATACAGGGAACACGAGTAACCGCCATTGAATACTCTGCAAAAGGGCGGTTTATCCCTGTGTATACAGGGAACACGCGAGTGTTAATAATCTCGAATATGATCATCTGCGGTTTATCCCTGTGTATACAGGGAACACGGTACCTGATACCCCGACACCTACTTTTTCGCCGGTTTATCCCTGTGTATACAGGGAACACTAAAAACTCGATACGACCACCTAAAATATAGCCGGTTTATCCCTGTGTATACAGGGAACACTCTAATTATAACTTATTGTTTATTAATTAAAATAGTTGGGTGAAAAATTCTACCGATTTTTGTTGTTTTTTTAAGCGATTAAATTTAATGCGCACTAGAGATATAGTTCTATATTTATCATATAGTTATTTTCAGTTTCCTAGTTTTTTAGCGGTGCTCTTTTTGGCAACTTTTACTATGTACCGAGCAATTTTTGATAACAAGATAACATGTTACTTTTCGGTGGATGATATTAACGAACTACTCAATATTAATCTTGACTTTGCTCCTTGCTTTATTTGTTCGGGTCGCTGCTGCTGTCATCGCTTTTGTCTGACTGTGTGTTATTAGTCGTGGTTGGCATCGGTTGATTATGGGATACAGCCATTAACTGATTCCATAATGACTCTTCTTTTGCGGGTTCTACTTTAGCTTTATCAAAATCGTAAACTTCACCCTTACCAACCACATTATCCGTTCTTGGGGTAAAAAAGCTGGAGGGGGTAACAGTTGAAATTTCCAGCCAATTTAATCCATCAGATATCGCCAACTCCACCGGAGTTTGGTTCGGATTGGTTAACGATTTAATCGTTATTTTTCCTTCAAACACAGATTTTTCACCATTTAAAACTAACAATGTTTAATTACTCTTCTTTGATTTCTCGATTATAATCCGATGCCCATTTATATGTACCGCTAACACAAGTCATTGTTGTTAATTTTCCACTACCAGACACCTTATAACTGTGAATTCCGGGAAATGGTTCCCCATTAACTTGTTCTTTAAAATATCGAAATCGTTTATATATTTGTGGATCTTTAACCCAGTCCGGCACATTTTCAAGATGATAAGTAAAATAGACATCTCGCACTGTGCCCCCCCCGACCCCGTTAATGGTGTCTTTTGTGCGGTTAATTTTGTCCACCACCACCCGACCAAAACAAAAATTGGTTTCACCAAATGTCCAGTCAACGTATTTTCGCCCTAAATCGGTCAGGTCGTAACGGTACGTTGCTCTACCGTCAACTTCACCGGCGTATTCCTCCGTAAAAAAACCTATCCCGGCAAAAAGGTGTAAACCATCATTTTTTGCTCGATTATTAAATGCTTTTCTTCTTTCTTGTGCAAACGGTAGATCTTGTCCTTCTATATAATAGGTAGTATAGGGGTACATGGATTTTGTCACGCTACCCACCATCATGCATAATGCTTTATCGCCAGTTGGGTTATGATTGTCATAAACGTTTTGAATCTTCTCTTTATAAGGATAAGTATCGCACCCCGTTAACAGTAAACTGCTGACACTGAATATTAAAAGTGTGATTAGACTAGCTTTAGTTTGCATGTTGATATCCTGTTTAATTTTTTATATAGTGGTGTGACAGTAAGTACGGCGTGCGCTCTTTGGCTTGTTTTGATGTGTTCGGGTCGCTACTGCTGTCATCGCTTTGACTTTGGTCGGCACTCTCGTCCAGCTTGCCTTCTGGCCAGTAATTAACCCTAATGGTGACATCATAATCCCCTCTGATTTGACCTAAGCACCATTTAATTAAATACAAACCAATCTTTGGTGCTTCATACACAGATTTTTCACCATTAAAAACTAACAATGTTTAATTACTCTTCTTTGATTTCTTCATTAAAATCCGATGCCCATCTATATCTGCCACTTTCGCCGGTCATAGTGGTTAATTTTCCGTTACTTGACACTTTATAACTGTGAATCCCGGGAAATGGTTCCCCATTGACTTGTTCTTTAAAATATCCAAAACGTTTATATATTTGTGGGTCTTTGACCCAATTCGGCACATTTTCAAGGTGATAGGTAAAATAGACATCCCGCACGGTGCCCCCCCCGACACCGTTAATGGTGTCTTTTGTGCGGTTAATTTTGTCTACCACCACTCGACCAAAACAAAAATTGGTTTCACCAAATGCAAATTTTACGTATTTTCGCCCTAAATCGGTCAGGTCGTAACGGTACGTCGCTCTGCCGTCAACTTCGCCAGCAAACTCTTCCGTAAAAAAACCTATTCCGGCAAACAGGTGCAAACTGTCATTTTTTAATCGATTATAATTTGCTTTTTTAGTTTTTGACGAATACGGCAAATCCTGCCCTTGCATATAAAAGGTAGTATACGGGTACATTGATTTTGTCACGCTACCCACCATCATACATTTTGCTTTATCGCCTGTTGGGTTATGGTTATCGTAAACTTCTTGTATCTTTTCTTTATACGGATAAGTATCGCACCCCGTTAACAGTAAACTGCTGACAGTGAATATTAAAAGTGTGGTTATACTTGCTTTAGTTTGCATGGTGATATCCTGTTAATATTTTATATAGTGGTGTGACAATAAGTACGGCGTGCGCTCTTTAGATTGTTTTGGTGTGTTCGGGTCGCTACTGCTGTCATCGCTTTGACTTTGGTCGGCACTCTCATCCAGCTTGCCTTCTGGCCAGTAGTTGACCTTGATAGTGACGTCATGCTTCCCTTCGATTTCACCTAAGCTCCATTTAATTAAATACAGACCAATTTTTGGCGCTTCTGACTCATCGCTTTTGTCTGATTGTGTGTTATCGGTCGTCGTTGGCATCGGTTGATTATGGGATATCGCCATTAACTGATTCCACAGTGACTCTTCTTTCGGAGATTCTGTCTTGCTTTCATCAAAATCGTAAATTTCACCTTTACCAACCGCATTATCCGTTCTTGGGGTAAAAAAGCTGGAGGTAGTAATCGGCGAAATTTCCATCCACTCTAATCCTCGCGAAATAGTTATCTCCACCGGAGTTTGATTCGGGTTGGTTAACGATTTAATCGTTATTTTCCCTTCAAACACAGATTTTTCACCATTTAAAACTAACAATGTTTAATTACTCTTCTTTGATTTCTCGATTAAAATCCGATGCCCATTGATAAGAAGCACTTTCGCCGGTCATGGTTGTTAATTTTCCACTACTTGACACGCTATAACTGTGAATCCCGGGAAATGGTTCACCATTGACTTGTTCTTTAAAATATCGAAATCGTTTATATATTTGTGGGTCTTTGACCCAATCCGGCACATTTTCAAGGTGATAAGTATAATAGACATCCCGCACCGTGCCGCCCCCCACCCCGTTAATGGTGTCGTTTATGCGGTTAATTTTGTCTACCACCACCCGACCAAAACAAAAATTGGTTTCACCCAATGCAAATTTTACGTATTTTCGCCCTAAATCGGTCAGGTCGTAACGGTACGTCGCTCTGCCGTCAACTTCGCCTGCATATTCCTCCGTAAAAAAACCTATCCCGGCAAACAGGTGCAAACTGTCATTTTTTAAACGATTAAAAATTGCTTCTTTTGTTTTCGGCGAATAAGGCAAATCCTGTCCTTGCATATAATAGGTGGTATAGGGATACATTGAGGATGTGATATCCCCCACCATCATACATTTTGCTGTATTGCCTGTTGGGTTATTGTAGTCGTTAGATTCTTGTATCTTTTCTTTATAAGGATAAGTATCGCACCCCGTTAACAGTAAACTGCTGACCATAAATATTAAAAGTGTGGTTAGACTTGCTTTAGTTGGCATGGTGATTTCCTGTTTAATCTTTTATATAGTGGTAAGACAGTAAGTACGGCGTGCGCTCTTTAGCTTGTTTTGTGGTGTTCGGGTCGCTGCTGCTGTCATCGCTTTGGCTTTGGTCGGCATTCTCATCCTGCTTGCCTTCTGGCCAGTAATTGACCCTGATAGTCACGTCATGCTTCCCTTTGATTTTACCTAAGCTCCATTTAATTAAATACAGACCAATTTTTGGCGCTTCGGACTCATCGTTTTTGTCTGACTGTGTGTTTTCGGTCGTCGTTGGCATCGGTTGATTATGGGATACAGCCATTAACTGATTCCATAATGACTCTTCTTTTGCAGGCTCTGCTTTAGTTTCATCCATTCTATAAAGTTCACCTTTACCAACCGCATTATCCGTTCTTGGGGTAAAAAAGCTGGAGGTAGTAACCGGCGAAATTTCCAGCCACTCTAATCCATCAGATATCACCAACTCCACTGGGGTTTGATTCGGATTGGTTAGCGATTTAATCGTTATTTTCCCTTCAAATACGGATTTTTTCTTATTAAAATCCGGCAAATTCAACGTCAGTATCGGACTATATTCATATACAGCCTTGGGATACTTTTCCCCTTCAACGTAGACAAATTCAACTGGCGCATTTGTTTTTTCTGATTCTAAAAGACAACGCCCTTTTCTGACCGCTAAATAGTAATCCTGATCCGACAGTAACATACATTTTGGCGTCGGTAAGTAATACGGTGGGTATTTGGATTCACGAAAGTCAAAATTGCCCAACATACAGCGGTTTAGCCATTTACTGAATTCATCCCAGTCATCGCCGTTATCGTATAAGATCATACCGGCAATAAGTGCCCCTATCGAAATAATGGCAAAGAAAATTTGACCATAACCTGGAATAAGATTCAACCAACCTACAACACTACAGATCAGCGTCAAGATACTGGTTATCATTAAAGCTGTTGAACCAGTATTGCCTTCACCACAACTTTTGAATGCTTGATACACCCCTATCGCACTGTCTATTACATTAAGCACACCAGCTGCCTTATTGAGGACTCCTAACGTCCCTTTGAACATTGCCATTCTTGATGTTCGTTGTAAAAATAACGACGGCGTCTTTGCCAGCAAAAGCTTAAATAGCTTTGTCCCATGTAATAATACTTCAATGGTCGTTACACCCATTATCGCATAACTCGTATATATGCGAAATTTCATTACTGTTCTTAAGTGAGGATCCTTTATATTATCAATCTGCTTATTCAGACCTGTTATATTTTCATATTGAAAATACAAACTGATACCGCTTAGTACCAAACTTTTTGATGTGTCAAAAACTTCCACGTATTGTTTTTGTCTTGGTATCACGTCTGATAAATATTTCACTTCATCTGCATCAAGTGTGATCCCATTGACCTCGATGACATTGGGCGCTATATTCTTTAACACTTTTTGGGAAAACCCTCCATTTTTGGTAAAGCCTTTTTCAAATTCGTTTACACGATTCATATCCTCAAATGCCATTAACATATTTATTTCAACCACTTCTTTACCAAAATTCTTATTTTTTCCTTTAAGCGGAATAGACCATCTATCCTTATTCTGCGATTGAATTAAATTAACAATATTCCCTTTATTGGTGGTCATTTGTTTGCTACTAAACAATGGCATCATTTGATGATTCTTTTTCAGATATTGATTTAATCCTTTAATGGTCATTTTTACTTTATATTGACGGATTACTTCCGGCCCTCTAACTTTAAACAGGTTTATGGTATCAATATAATGATCTTGCATTTTAATTTGATTAATTTTGATATTATTTTGCATTGCCCGGTTGGCGCCATCAACACTTGAAGTGACAATATGCTCTATCAATCGTCTGGCAACATCAACGTTTTCCTCAATTTTAATACTTAAAATTGTTTTGGTCGTATTGAAAATAACTCCTTTACTACTGATAGCAGTCGTCAATGTAGGTTGCGCATGAGTCTCTAGCATATGCAGGCATTGAATCAATGATACTGTTAATTTATCCTCCGAAGTTTCTTCACTTTTTAAGGGTTTTTCAGCAAGCAGATAAAAATAAATCGATTCTTCATTATTAAGTAGCATGCCCCA